>JAZDFF010000031.1:0-170568 GCA_043808095.1 Candidatus Omnitrophota bacterium | reverse complement strand
CCTTCCAGGCCTTCGAGTACAATTTGCATCTTGGTCTTTGGATCCCATTTGCGGTATTTCATTGGCTCCCCCTTTCCATGATGCTATTATAGGAGATTTTCTCCTAAAATGCATCAATTGCTTAACGGGGAGCAGTATATAATTCGTCATTCAGCATTAGGAATTTGACATTATGACTTTTGATTCTTTATATCTATTATTTGGGGAACATAAAAGATGTTACTAGCCATTGATATCGGCAATACCAATATAAGCCTGGGCGTCTTTAAAGGCAGGCGGTTAGCTGGGGTATTTAAAATACCTACTAAAGAGAAATCTTATTTAAGGTCGCTTAAGCGGATATTAGAAAAATTTGAGGTTGATGACGTACTAATCTGCAGTGTAGTGCCAAATGCGCTTAAGATTTTAACGAAAGAGACAAAAAGCTTATTGGGAAAGGCGCCTTATATAATAGGTAAGAAGATTAAGGTACCCATTAAAAATCGCTACTTAAGACCTGCTCAAGTAGGGCAGGATAGATTGGTAAATGCTTATGCCGGGACAATGCTTTACGGCGCTCCGCTAGTAGTGGTAGATTTTGGCACTGCTGTAACCTTTGATATTGTTTCTAAAAAACGAGAGTATCTGGGAGGGATGATCTTTCCCGGCCTTGAGATTTCTTTGGATGCTCTTTTTGAAAGGACGGCTTTGCTTCCCCGGATAAAGTTAGGCATCCCCAGAGAGTTGATCGGAGGCGATACTAAAAACAGCATGCTGAGCGGCATTGTCTATGGCTTTGCAGCAGTGACCGATGATTTAGTCATGCGCATAAAAGAAAAAATTGGCCGCTTTGCAAAAGTCATCGCAACCGGAGGTAACATAAGCCTGATTGAGGGCTACTGTAAGCGTCTTGATAAAGCGGATAAGGACCTGACCTTGAAAGGCATACGTCTAGTTTATGAGAACTATGTAAAAAATACTCGGGCCGAAAAAGTATTTTCCCTGCCTGCCGGAAGGCAGGGGTATCAAGCCCCGAATGAAGTAAATTTATTTAGCGATTCATCGGGATCCCGAAGAATCGCTTCGAAGAAAAACAACATTCGGGGAAAAATTTAAGCGCCAGCTGGCAAATTTTTCTTGACTTTCTTTTTTTTTATCATATAATTAGCACTCTGATATCCAGAGTGCTAAATTAGTGAAGCCTGAATTTATGAGGAAGAGCGGCATAAATTCTTGGCTGAACTTACCCCTTACTTAAACAAGCCAAAATTCTCCCCCGAGGAATTCAGGGGATTCCCGGGAATTTAGTCCTCGGAATTTCAGGAAGTGAAATTCCAGAGAGTTCGATAATTTTAGCTTAAGTTTCGGGGTTAAATTCGTCCGCCACTGAATCGATGGCGGACTCATTTAAGGAGGTGGAGTTATGGCGATCAAACCATTAGGAGATCGTGTATTAGTCAGGCCTTTAGAGGCAGAAGATAAGACTAAAGGCGGCATTGTATTACCGGATACTGCTAAAGAAAAGCCTCAGGAAGGCGAGGTAATTGCAGTAGGCAAAGGCAAGGTCTTAGACAATGGTAGCATCGCTGCCTTGGAAGTTAAGCCCGGAGACAAGGTTCTATATGGCAAATATTCTGGAAGCGAAGTCACTACAAAAGAAGGCGAAGAGTACTTAATCATGCGCGAAGAAGATATCTTGGCGATCATCGGCAAAAAGTAATTTTTACCTTAAAAAGACATTGCTAACTTAAAATGAAAATTATTTGTTTAAATTCGAAATCCGATGGTTCGACTTCGCTCACCATCGGCACTGAGCAAAGTCGAAGTGCCGAATATCGAATATCGAAACAATTTTCTAATGACCGAAATCCCAATGCCCAAAACCTAAGTTTTGAAAATTGGAATATTAGTAAATTTGAATTTGTTTCGTCTGCCTGCCGGCAGGCAGGAATTTTCCCGCTTTGCGGGATCCCGCTAGATTTGTTTTATATTTTGGTGCGGGACGAATTTCGTGTTTCGGATTTTAACTCTTAACTTTACAAAAACTAAAAAAGGGGAGGTAAGTGATATGGCAAAACAATTATTATTTAATGAGGAGGCGCGCAGGGCGATACTAAAAGGCGTAGAGCAGCTTGCTCGGGCAGTAAAGGTTACTCTGGGGCCCAAAGGAAGAAACGTAGTCTTGGATAAAAAATTCGGCTCACCAACAATTACCAAAGACGGAGTTACCGTAGCCAAAGAAATAGACCTTGAAGATCCTTATGAGAATATGGGCGCCCAGATGGTCAAAGAAGTAGCTGAAAAAACCTCTGACAATGCCGGCGACGGCACCACTACCGCCACCATTTTAGCCGAGTCCATATACAAAGAAGGCCTAAAGAACGTTACTGCCGGTTCAAACCCCATGGCTTTAAAAAGAGGCATTGAAAAGGCGGTAGAAAAAGTCTTTGAAGAATTAAAAAAGCTTTCCACGCCCATCAAAGATAAAAAAGAAGTAATAGCACAGGTTGCCTCAATTGCGGCAAACTGCGATACCACGATCGGTAATTTGATTGCTGATGCCATGGATAAAGTCGGTAAAGACGGTGTCATCACTGTTGAAGAAGCAAAGTCTACGGCTACTACCTTAGAGGTTGTTGAGGGTATGCAATTTGACCAGGGTTATTTATCGCCCTATTTCGTCACAGATGCCGAGAGAATGGAGGTTCTTTTAGAAGAGCCTTATATCCTAATCCACGAAAAGAAAATTTCATCAATTAAAGATATATTGCCGCTTTTGGAAAAAGTTTCCAAGACTGGTAAACCCATACTGATTATTGCCGAAGAGGTTGAAGGAGAGGCGCTGGCTACATTAGTAGTGAATAAGATCCGCGGCATACTCAATTGCTGCTCAGTCAAGGCCCCGGGTTACGGAGACCGCAGAAAGGAAATGCTTGAAGATATTGCGATTCTTACCGGCGGCAAGGCATTAACTGAAGACCTCGGTATAAAATTAGAAAACGTCAACCTTGAAGATTTAGGCAGGGCCAAACGCATAAAGATTGATAAGGAAAATACCACCATCGTAGAAGGCGCGGGAAAAACCAACAATATCAATGGCCGTATTGCTCAGATTAAGAAACAGATTGAGAACAGTGATTCTGACTATGACCGCGAGAAATTACAGGAAAGACTGGCAAAGATAGCCGGCGGCGTGGCTGTAATCAATGTCGGAGCGGCCACAGAGACCGAGATGAAGGAAAAGAAGGCCCGCGTAGAAGACGCGCTTCATGCCACCAGGGCAGCGGTTGAGGAAGGGATTATACCAGGCGGCGGAGTGGGGCTACTTAGGACCATACCGGCCTTAGATAAACTGAAATTAGAAGGTGATGAAAAGATCGGCGTGGATATAATTAAGCGTGCCTTAGAAGAGCCAATTAGACAATTAGCCGCAAATGCAGGCCTCGAGGGCTCTGTAGTTGTGCAGAGAGTTAAGACAGAAAAAGGCAATATCGGTTATGATGTTAATCAAGACGCCTATGTAGATATGATTAATGCCGGGGTTATTGACCCTACTAAGGTCTCAAGGACTGCTCTTCAGAATGCTGCAAGTATTGCGGCATTACTTTTGACCACTGAGGCATTGATAACCGATAAACCCGAGCCTGAGAAGGGAGCTGCTCCGGCAATGCCTCCAGGAGGCGGTTATGGCGGAGGGATGTATTAAACAAAGTAAAAAGGTAAAAGTAAAAAGGTAAAAGTGGGGCAGGAATAAATTCCTGCCCTTCGTGTTTTATGGAGCCTACCTTAGGCTAAAGCCCGGGGTTCCAAAGGCGGAATACTCAAGCGGCCACATCTTATCCGCGCCCTAGCCCCCGAAGGGGGCATGGGCGCGGTTTTCAGGCCGCGGAGTAGAAGCCCGGATAAAGGGATTGACAAAAACTTCTTTTATTTGTATTATAATAAGTTAAATAGATTTTTAAAACTTATTAGTTATCTATTACCTGTTTGAAGGCAGGCATGTATAGATCCCTCGCTTAAACGTCCGCCACTGAAGCAATGGCGGACAAGCTTCGGGATTAAATTCACCCCGAAGATACTTCGGGGTTCATTTAAGGAGTCAATATGGCAGAATGGATAGGTATAGGTAAGCGCGCAAGGCGCTGTTATGGATTTGATGAAATTGCCCTGGTGCCCGGAATGGTCACTATAAACCCGGCTGAAATAGACCCGAGTTTCGAGTTGGATGGCAGGAGATTTAAGGTCCCGATTTTGGCTGCGGCTATGGATGGTGTGGTTGACGTGCGCTTTGCCGTAAGGATGGGACAACTTGGCGGCCTGGCAGTGTTAAATCTTGAAGGAGTTCAAACCCGTTATGATAATCCTGATGAGGTTTTAGAGAGAATTGCCAAGGCGACAAATAATGAGGCCACAGAATTAGTCCAAGGGATTTATGCGAAATCCATAAAAGAGAAACTTATTGCCAAGCGTATCAATCAGATTAAGCAAAAAAGGGTTCCGGCAATTGTCAGTTGTACTCCGCAAAATGCCGTCAAATTTGGCAAAATCGCTGCAAAAAGCGGTGCAGATATTTTTGTTGTCCAGTCCACAGTTACCACCGTAAGGCATATCTCCCGCCAGTATAAGGCACTAGACCTGTACAAATTCTGCAAATCCATGAAGATCCCGGTAATCGTAGGCAATTGCGTTACCTATGAAGTGACTTTAGAGTTAATGGACACCGGAATCTGTGGAATTTTGGTTGGAATCGGACCAGGCGCTGCCTGTACAACCAGAGGTGTTTTAGGTATAGGCGTTCCTCAGGTTACGTCGACAGTAGATGCCGCGGCTGCTCGGGATTATTATTTTAAGAAAAAAGAAAAATACATAACCATTATTACCGACGGAGGGATGTCAACCGGAGGGGATATCTGTAAGGCATTCGCCTGTGGCGCGGACGCAGTAATGATTGGTTCGGCATTTGCCCGGGCAAAAGAGGCCCCGGGAAGAGGTTATCATTGGGGCATGGCTACCTCTCATGCAAATCTACCCCGCGGTACGAGGATACATATGGGAACAAGCGGCACATTAGCAGAGATATTATTTGGACCGGCTAGAGTTGATGACGGCTCGCAGAATCTTATGGGTGCATTGACTACGTCTATGGGTTCATTAGGCGCAAAAGATATTAAATCCATGCATGATGTAGAAGTTATTATCGCGTCGTCCATACAAACAGAAGGTAAAATTTTTCAGGTTTTTCAACGCGTGGGAATGGGTAAGTGATACCAATTAACACAAATTTTTTAAAATACACTAATTTACACGAATTTAATTCGTGAATATTTGTTTCTAACTCATTCCTCATTGGCTTCTGGCCTACCAGGTAATTTTAGACTAGCTAAGTTTACCAAGTAGTAGAAAAGGTAGCATGAATCGTAAGGCGCAAGTCGCCTAAGAGATTCGTGCTAATTCGTGTTTTAAAATGCCGCATTCTGATTTTATCCACCTACATAATCATACCCAATACAGTCTCCTTGACGGCGCCTGTAAAATCAGCGACATCGTCTCACTTGCTAAAAAAAATGGGATGGACGCATTGTCCATTACCGACCATGGCAATCTTTTTGGTGCCGTAGAGTTTTACAACGAGGCCTTAAACCAAGGCATAAAACCGATAATCGGATGCGAAGTCTATATTGCCCCTGAAAGCAGATTTAAAAAGACTTCAATCAGTATCCAGGAGGCATCTCACCATTTTATACTTTTAGCTAAAAACGAAGAAGGATACGGTAATTTGATGAAATTGGTTTCATTTGGTTATCTAGAGGGATTTTATTACCGGCCCAGGATTGATAAAGAAATATTAGCTGCATATTCAAAAGGGCTTATTGGTTTATCCTCCTGTTTAAAGGGCGAGATCCCTTGTCTGATTCAACAAAACCAGATTAAAGAGGCGTACAAAGTCGCTGATGAGTTTTCTAAGACTTTAGGAAAAGGCAATTTTTATCTTGAACTACAGGAAAATATGATCCCGGAACAAAAATTAGTCAATGAGGCCTTGATTAAGGCTTCCAAGGATTTGAATCTTCCTCTGGTTGCCACTAATGACATCCATTATTTATACAAAAATGAGGCCAAGGCCCATGAAGCGCTTCTGTGTATCCAGACCCAGTCTACGCTTGATGATCCCAACCATATGCGTTTTCAGACCGATGAATTTTATTTTAAAAGCCCCGAGGAAATGAAGCATCTCTTTAAAGATGTGCCCCAGGCCATAACTAATACCCTTGAGATTGCCAAAAAATGTAACCTGGAATTAGATTTTACCAAATCGCATTTGCCGCGTTATGATCCGCCTGACAATCTGTCCAAAGAGGAATATTTAAAAAAGCTCTGTCTTCTAGGAATAACCAAAAGATATAAAGAGGTGACACCTTTAATAGAAAGTAGGCTTAATCATGAATTAAAGATTATCGAGAAAACCGGTTTTAGCAGTTATTTTTTGATTGTCTGGGATTTTATCCGTTATGCCAAGGAAAATTCTATTCCCGTTGGTCCGGGAAGAGGCTCGGCTGCAGGGAGCCTGGTAAGCTATATCTTAGGCATAACTGATATTGACCCCCTAAGATATAATTTAATCTTTGAAAGATTTCTTAATCCCGAGCGAATTAGTATGCCTGATATTGATATTGATTTTTGCTATGAACGCCGGCCAGAGGTCATTGAATATGTAACAGAAAAATACGGCAAAGACAGCGTTGCCCAAATTATTACCTTTGGGACGATGCAGGCCCGGGCGGCAATAAGGGATGTGGGTAGGGTTATGGGTATTAGTTATCCTGAGGTAGACAGGATTGCCAAACTCGTTCCTTTTGATTCCAATATCCGGCTTAGGGATGCGCTGCGCAGTGAATCGGAATTACGCAACCTTTATGATAACGACGAAAGGATAAAAGAACTTATTGACACCGCCTTAAGTCTGGAAGGTTTGACCCGCCATGCCTCGGTCCATGCCGCAGGTGTCGTTATTGCAGATATACCTCTGACAAATTATGTGCCACTGTGTAAGGTAGGAGAGGGGCAGATTACTACCGGTTATCCTATGGAGGCCTTGGAGAAAATCGGTTTATTGAAAATGGATTTTTTGGGTCTAAGGACTCTCACGGTTATCAGTGAGACCGTCAAACTAATAAAAAAAATACACGGTGTGGATTTAGATATCAGAAATATCCCTCTTGATGACGCCAAGACTTATAAACTCCTTGCCAAGGCAGAGACAATGGGGGTGTTTCAGCTTGAGAGTTCGGGAATGCGCGATTTATTGAAAAAACTGGTGCCTTCAAAATTTGAGGATCTGATTGCATTATTAGCGCTTTACCGTCCTGGCCCCATAGGTAGCGGCATGCTTGATGATTTTATGAAACGAAAGCACGCACAGGTGCCGATTATCTATGACCATCCAAGTTTAGAGCCAATTTTAAAAGAGACCTACGGAATCCTTGTTTTTCAGGAGCAAGTCATGAGGATTGCCTCGGAACTTGCGGGTTTTTCGCTCTCCCAGGCTGATTTATTAAGACGGGCGATGAGCAAAAAGACTCCTGAAGTTATGGAGACCCAGAGAAAAGAGTTTATAATCGGGTGTCTTAATAAAAAGATCGACCGCAGGATCGCTGAGAAAATCTTTGCTTTAGTAGAGTTTTTCTCTGGCTACGGATTTAACAAGTCTCATTCTGCCGCCTATGCGGTGATATCGTATCGGACTGCCTACTTAAAGGCAAACTATCCCACTGAATTTATGAGCGCATTACTCACCAGCGAAAAAGATAATACCGATAAAATCGTGGAATATGTCAATGAAGCAAACCGCATGGGGATAAAGATACTTCCTCCGGACATAAATGAGAGCATGGCGAATTTCTCGATTGTCAAAGATAAGGTCATTCGTTTTGGATTGATTGCTATTAAAAATGTGGGCAGGGGCGCTATTGAATCAATTTTGAAGGAGAGGGCTTCGGAAAAGTTTAAGTCGCTTTATGATTTCTGCGAAAGAGTTGATTTAAGGTTAGTAAACCACAAGGTGCTCGAAAGTTTAATTAAATGCGGGGCCTTTGATAGTTTTGGCTTATATCGGGCACAATTAATGTCTATCTTAGATAGTGCCCTAGATATGGCCGCGAGTATCCAGAAGGAAAGAAGCAGTGGCCAGCTTTCCTTTTTCGACCAGCGAGGAGCCAATCAAACATTTGTGAATCGGCTACAGGAAATCCCTAAGATTAACGAATGGCCAAAGCTACAGGTATTAAGTTTTGAAAAAGAGATTCTTGGTTTTTATGTTACTGGACATCCCTTGGCGCGCTACGAGGTTGAAATTAAGAGATTTACCAATGCTTCGGTAGTGGATTTGGTTAACCATAAAGAAGGAGAAGAAATAAGTATCGGAGGTCTACTAAGTGCAATAAAACAAGTAACCACCCGTGATAAAAATGAACGCATGGCCATTTTAAAACTCGAGGATCTTGGCGGATCGACAGAGGTCTTAGTTTTTCCCAAGGTTTTTCAGAAGGTCTCGCATTATCTAAAGCCACATAGTGTAGTTTTGATTAAAGGAAAACTGAGCCTAAAAGAAGAAAGCCCTAAAATCATCAGCAATAATCTTTTGCCCATCGAATATGCATTTAAGTCTATATCTTCCATATATATAGATATGCCTAATCCTAAAGACAGCCTGCTGATGATGCTCAAGGATAAACTTCTTACCTCGCCGGGCAAGGTCCCGGTGTATCTGCATATCCCTTCGGCGACTAGCCGTAGAATTCAAATCATTGTGGGAGAGGATTTTTATATCCAGCCAACCAAAGAGCTTATCACCAGCTTAGAAGATTTGCTGGGGGGAAGCGTCCTTACTTTTAAATGGTGATGGAATATCCCACGCCTGCACGCCGAAGTGCGGCGTTACGGCACGCAGGCGTGGTACCTAAATTTACCCTCCTTCGCTGAAGAACTTTCGTCTTCAGCTTCGGCGGGTTATCCCCCTACTAAATAAGCAACTTGCCCATTTAGCGACATCCCCCGAAGGGGGACAAGCTAGATCCCGTCGTAGCTTATAACTTCAAACTGAAATAAGAAATTATATCGGCCTTTTTAGGCTCAAGATATACTAAAATTGCGATGATTTTAAAACAAATTAAAGATCCTCAGGATCAAGGAAAATCGCAAGAATCTTTCCCGAAAACGATTTTCCTTGACTTCGTAAGTTTTTGTTGATACTATAGTTACATATTTCAAAGGAGGTGTTTTTGATGACCAAGAAAGATATTGTTTTGAAAGTTTCTGATAATACCGGGATAAAGCAGATTGAGGTTAAGGCAATTGTTCAGAAGACCTTTGATTGTATTGTCGAGGCCTTAAGTCGAGGCGAGAAGGTAGAACTGCGTAATTTTGGCATCTTTAAGGTAAAAGAAAGACGTAGCCGAACCGGTAGAAACCCACGTACAGGTCAGGTTGTTCCTGTTCCTCCCAGGAAAGTAGCGGTATTTAAACCTGGTCTGGAAATGAAAAAGAAAGTAAGATAATTTAAGTTATAGACATAACCAATAAAAGTCAATTAACGAGGGCGGTTATTTAGAGGTTTTCTCACCGCCCTCGTTTGCCAAATGATAATCAAATCTCCCCGCGGTACAAAAGATATCCTGCCTGAAGAGGTTGGATTATACCAGGAAATTGAAGGATCAGTTTCTCGTATCTTTAACCTTTACGCATACAAAGAGATCCGTACTCCCTTGTTTGAGGAAGCTCAGCTTTTTGTGCGTTCTTTAGGCAAGGCCAGTGAAGTAGTTCAGAAGCAGATGTTTTCAGTAGTTTCTAAAGGAGACGCCTCTTTGGTATTACGGCCTGAAGCAACCGCTTCGATTATACGGGCCTATTTAGAACACGGTTTGTATCAAAAATCAGGGTTTAACAAATTTTATTATATCGGACCGATGTTTAGGGCAGAAAGACCGCAAAAAGGAAGACTGCGCCAATTTAACCATATCGGTTGTGAGGCACTCGGTTCAACCAGCCCTTACTTAGATAGCGAAGTTATTTCTCTTTGTCTAAATATCTTAGAAGGTTTGGGTATAAATGACTACAAATTATTTATAAATAATCTCGGTTGCAAAAATGATACGAAAAATTTTTCTGAGGTTTTAAGAGAAAAGCTAAAACCCAGACTAAACCATTTATGTGCACTTTGTAAAGATAGATTTAAACGCAATGTCTTAAGAATCTTGGATTGTAAAAACAAGTCCTGCCGGGAAATTATCGGTGAGTTAGATTTAGGCCCCGAGTATCTCTGCCAGGATTGTAAAACGCATTTTGAAAAAGTAAAAGAGGCCTTACAATTACAAAAAATCCAATATTTGATATCGCCTCATCTTGTAAGAGGCCTTGATTATTACACCCGCACAGTTTTTGAAATTACTCACCATAATTTAGGCAGTCAAGATGCCGTTGCTGCTGGTGGCCGTTACGATAATCTGGCAGAGGAACTAGGCGGAATTTGCGTGCCCGCAGTAGGGTTCGCCATTGGCCTTGAGAGATTAATTTTAAGTCTTGGCGCAGATAAAAAGAAAAAGATCTCAAGGCCAGATAAACTGGATACCTATATTGTCTCGATCGGTCAGAATTGTTATAATCAGGCCTTTGTGATTCTAAATAATTTAAGAAGGCGCGGAATTTCTGCAGAGATTGATTATGAGGCAAAGTCATTAAAGGCCCAGATGCGCGCTGCGGATAAACTGAAGACAGATTTTGTAATCCTGTTGGGAGACGAAGAGGTTAGTCAAAATCTAGTTACTCTGAAGGATATGCGCTTTGGAGAGCAATCAAAAATTAGTCTCGAAGAATTGTATAAGAAGTTAGAAAAACGATGACGAGAACGCATTATTGCGCAGAAATAAGAGAAAAAGATATCGGTCAGAATGTTGTCTTAGTGGGTTGGGTCCATCGCAGGCGCGACCACGGAAAACTTATTTTTATTGATCTAAGGGATAGGACTGGTTTAATTCAAGTAGTTTTCAATCCAAAAGAGTCGCATTCAATTCATGAAAAGGCAAACGAATTACGCAATGAATACGTCATCTTAGTAAAAGGAAAAATCGAGAGCCGGCCTGAAAAAACCGAAAATCCGAAGATCCCTACCGGAAAAATTGAGCTTTACGCCCAAGAGCTGTCCGTATTAAATCCTTGTCAGGACCTGCCTTTTGAAATAGAAGACGACAGCGACGTCTCTGAAGAAGTCAGGCTCGCCTATCGCTACCTGGATCTGAGAAGACCTAGGATGTTAAATAATCTCCTGTTGCGCCATAACATATACAAGGCAATACGCCAGACCTTGAATGAAGAGGGATTTGTTGAGGTCGAAACCCCAATTCTCACTAAATCTACGCCTGAAGGCGCAAGAGACTATCTTGTTCCTTCAAGGCTTAGCCCGGGAAAGTTTTTTGCCCTTCCCCAATCGCCCCAGCTTTTTAAGCAGATACTTATGGTAGCGGGCCTGGATAAATATTTTCAGATTGCCAAGTGTTTTCGCGATGAAGACCTGCGCGCTGACCGCCAGCCAGAGTTTACTCAACTTGATTTAGAGATGTCGTTTGTGGATGAGGAAGATATTTTTCGAATTTCTGAAAAATTGATGTATAATATATTCAGGATTGCAAAAGATATCGAGCTTAAAATTCCTTTTAAGAGGATATCCTACAAAGAGGCGATGGAAAATATAACAGCGACAAGCCTAATGTAGGAAAGGCAGAATTTTATTTTGTTTGGGTAAATGAATTCCCTCTTTTTAAATACAACGAAGAAGAGAAGCGCTGGGAGAGCGAACATCATCCTTTTACTGCACCTAATAGCGATGACTTTCCGTTTCTTGAAACCGACCCCGGAAAAGTAAGGTCAAGGTCTTATGATTTAGTCTTAAACGGAAACGAGATTGCAAGCGGCTCGATCAGAATTCACGATAGTAAAATCCAGGAGAAAATATTTAAGACAATCGGCCTGGGTCAAGAAGAGTCAAAAGAAAGATTTGGTTTTTTGTTAGAGGCATTTAAATACGGCGCCCCGCCTCACGGCGGAATCGCCTTTGGTTTAGACAGATTGATTGCAATCTTAAGCGGCGTAAATTCGATTCGAGAGGTGATCGCCTTTCCCAAAACCCAGAAGGCGAGTTGTCCTTTAACTGATGCGCCATCTACGGTCAGTGATAAACAATTAAAAGAATTAGGGATTAAAAAAATCTAAAAGGAGAACCGCAAAGAACGCAAAGTAAGATAATTGTTAAAGACACCGCAAAGGTCACAAAGAATAATTTTGGCGGTTTTCCCGTTCTGCATTTTACACCGAGACGGGATCCCGCTACGGCGGGAAGCGGTGTGAGTATCTAAAGGCTGATTTTGCGGTTTTGCGATTAAAAAGGAGGCAGACAGATGAAAACGTTGAGACTAATTTGTGCCCTAAGTTTTTTGCTTTTCGTGCTGAGCGGCTGCGTTGTGCGTACTTATAACCAGGTAAGAGACAGAATTGATCAAGATTTAAGCGGCAACCAGGGTTATATTCAGGGAAAAGTTCCTGCACAAGAAACGACAGCTCAAAGACCAACAACCCGTACTACCAGGGTAGTCGAAATAGAATTGCATTCGCCTTTAAAGTTCGACAAAAATAAACCTACAACTGTAAGTCCAGCCATAACGCCAATAGAGACCATGGGAATAGAGGCAGTCACAGAAGAGGCACCAGCAGTTGTTTCTAAAGCAGTCCGTACCTACAAAGTACAAAAGAATGACACATTGCAAAAGATATCCCAGAAATTATTTGGTACCACCAAAAAATGGACCAAAATTTATAATGCTAATCGCGATAAGCTTAGCAATCCTTCAAAGATTTATCCAGGACAGGTTTTAATAATACCCAAGGATTAACTCACTAATGCAAGAAACAATCAATCTTCCGAAACCCGGCGATCTAAAGCTTCTTTTCGGAAATCGCGATGAAAACCTTAAACTCATTGAGGATAGATTACAAGTAAATATCGCGGTCAAGGAGAACGGTCTTAAGATTTCTGGCGGTCAAGAGGCCATTGAAAATACCAAGAAGATTTTTCAGCATTTTTTAGAAGTTATTAGAAGCGGCCATGACCTCGCCCAAAGAGATATTTCTTTATACCTTGATGCAATCAAAAAGGGAAGCCCTATGAATTTATCCGCCAAGGGAGAGGAATTTATTGATGTTACTATAAAAGGCAGGCGCATCGGACCAAAGACCAAAGGCCAGAGTGAATATGTTGAGGCAATGAGGGATTATGATATCGTCTTTGGGATTGGCCCCGCCGGTACCGGTAAAACTTATTTAGCCATGGCCATGGCAGTTTCGGCCTTAAAAAAGGCAGATGTCAGGCGCATAATCCTTACCCGTCCGGCAATTGAGGCAGGAGAGAGCCTCGGGTATTTACCGGGTGATATGTATGATAAGATATCCCCTTATCTGAGACCATTATACGATGCCTTATATGATATGATTGATGCTGAAAAAATTGAGAAGTTTTTGGAGATGGGTATAATCGAAGTTGCGCCTCTTGCCTATATGCGGGGAAGGACACTTAATGATGCATTTGTTATTCTTGACGAGGCTCAGAACTGTACCGGCGAACAAATGAAGATGTTCTTGACGCGCCTTGGTTTTGATTCCAAGACCGTCATAACCGGAGACATTACGCAAAGCGATTTACCGGGAGGCAAACCTCAAGGCTTACTTGAGGCCAAAGAGATACTTAGTAATATCGAAGGGATTAAATTTATATTTTTCTCCGGTGAAGATATTGTAAGGCACGAATTAGTACAAAAGATTATCCAGGCCTATGAAAGAAATAATGAAAAATAAAAAATTCGGCCACATTGCATTCAGGGCATTTATATTAATCGCCACATTCCTTGGTCTATTATTAATTTTTGGCCTAGGAAAAAAGATATACATCGAAGAGCTTCCTGAAGGAGACGTTTCGCTAATATCAATCTATTCGCCATTTGATTTTATTTATCAGGGTGATGTCGATGAAGAAAAGACTAAAAAGTTTCAGACGGAGGCGATACGGGCAGTTCCAGAGACTTATATTATGAATGGCCAGCCGGCGCTTACTCTAGCTCCTGAGGCAATTCCCGAAGAACTGAAAGACTCACTCCCTAAAATTTATCCCCTATACGAGATATTAGCCGCTAAAGCTATTTTATCAAATGACGACGAGGCGAGCCTTTTAAAAGAGAAAAAGGACAAGATTACTATTATAGGCAAGACTAAAGGCACGGAGAGGCTGGTCTTGTTATCCGATTTATTAATACAGAAGGATATACCCAAAATACTTGAGACAGAAGCGGCCAAGATTTTTGAATCAAGTAAAATGAGAAATCAGGTTGTGGATTTGCTTCTTCCCAAGATCCAGCCCAATCTCAAGTTTGATCGAGAAGCAACAGAATTAAGAAAAATAGAAGCCGCAAAAAGAGTGCCTCTACAATATAAACAGGTTGAGGTCAAAAGAGGAGAGTTAATCATTGGGAAAGGCGGACGAATCACCAAAACTTATATCGCCAAATTAAATAAGATTAACGAAATTTCTAAAGAAGCGAGGATTAAAAAAGAAGCAATCATTTCTATCTGCGGTATAGGCCTCATACTATTGATTTTTATTATTACATTCCTCACATTTCTTAAACTCTATGAAAAGGAATTCTTGTTATTTAACAGGAATTTACTTCTTTTGGGCCTTCTTTCTTTGCTTGCCCAAGGATTAGGTAAAATAATTAACCTTTCTTCTCTTCCAAGCATGATTATTCCAGCTGCTGCTTTTCCTATGGCAATCATGCTGCTTTTAAACAATAACCGGGTTGCAATTTTGTTTTCCGTTTTTCTGAGCTTATTCTTAGGGTTAGGTCTCGGTTTTAACCTAAGCATGTCGATAATTTTCTTATTAGGCAGTATCGTGGGGATAGTTTCGGTTTTAGGGATCAGGAGAAGAGCTCAGATTTTACAAGCCGGTTTGATGGTAAGTCTGGTTAATTTCTTTAGCGTTGTGGGATTAGGTTTATATAATAATTTGAATGTAGAAGTTTTCTTAAATGACGGGCTTATTGGTATATTAAATGGCCTGCTTTGTGCAGTAATGCTTATGGTAATCCTGCCAATTTTTGAGTGGATATTCGGTTTTATCACTAATATTAGTCTATTAGAACTATCCGATTTTAACCAACCATTATTACGGGAGATGATTTTAAAGGCCCCTGGTACATATCACCACAGCTTAATCGTAGGCAATATCTCTGAGGCAGCAGCTGAGGCAATAGGGGCGAATGCCCTTTTGGCTAGGGTCGGTGCTTATTATCATGACATCGGAAAAATCGAAAAACCAGAATATTTTAGCGAGAATCAGACTGACGATGAGAGTAAACATGATAATTTGAGCCCTTCAATGAGTAAATTAATTATTGTAAATCATGTCAAAAACGGGCTAGAATTAGGCCAGAAGTTCAAATTAAGGAATACGATCCGAGATTTTGTTGAGCAGCATCACGGCACAAGCCTGGTTTATTATTTTTACCGCCGGGCCCTCGAGGAACTTGAACAGGACGAAGAGGTAAGGGAAGAGGGATTCCGTTATCCTGGGCCAAGGCCCCAGACCAAGGAAATAGCCATAGTATTATTGGCCGATTCTGTCGAGGCGGCAAGCCGCAGTATTGAGGAACCGACTCCTCAGAAGATTGAGAATGTCGTTCACAAAATTATTAATAACAAATTTATTGACGGTCAGCTTGATGAATGCGATTTGACCTTAAAAGACCTTGAAAAGATCGCCAAGACATTTATCCATATTTTAAGTGCCACTTGCCACGCCAGGATTAAGTATCCAGACCAGGAAGATGGAAGTCAAGATAAAGAATCGGCAAAGAAGAATTCGCATAAACGCGAAGAGAATCACCGACCTAATTCAATTCATACTTCTTAAGGAGGGTGATCTAGATTTTGAGGTATCTATTCTTCTTGTTGATGATTTCAAGATTAGAAAATTAAACAAGCATTTTCTTGGCCGCGATTATCCCACCGATGTTTTAGCATTTCCAATAGACCAAACAAAACCCCTAAAAACCAAACCCCGTCTTTTAGGCGACATAGCAATATCTACTCAAACTGCACTAAGAAATTCTAAGCTCTATAAGAATTCACCACGGGATGAATTAATGCTTTATATTATTCACGGGCTTCTTCATTTATTGGGTTATGGTGATATTACTAAAAGTGAAAAACTACTTATGAAAAGGCGCCAAAGTTATTATCTTAAGCATTTGCAAAAATAATTATTAATCTTTACATAACTGATACACGAATTCTCACGAATAAATTCCGAAGACAAATTCGTGTTTATTCCTGCCTGCCGGCCAGGCAGATGCGTGCCCCTAGAAATTGCAATTTTAATTGCAATTTCAGGGACTAAGTCCCGGGAATTCTCCGAATTCCACGGGGTAATCAGTGTCCATTCGTGTTCCATTAGTTTTATAATTATCAAGAGAATGGCCATCCAAAAAACCGAGGCAATAGTCTTAAAGACATACGATTTTAGGGAGACAAGTAAGATTGCCGTATTTTTTACCCGCGACTTTGGTAAGATAAAAGGCATTCTTAAAGGCGCAAGGACCGAGCCCCAAAAATTTGGCGGGTTCATCGAACCCTTAAAGTTTGGCGAGATGATTTTTTACAAAAAGACGAAGACTGAACTTAATCTCGTTACGCATTTTGAAAAGCATGATGACTTCACTTCTTTAAAAAAGGATTTAAAAACATTTACATTGAGTAGTTATATTATGGAGCTTATTGATTATCTCATGCCACTTGATGATAAAAACCCTGAGGTTTTTACGCTGACTTTATGGACCTTAGAGAATTTCTGCATTACAGATGATGCGGATAAAATATTCCATATCTTTGTGATTAAGGCATTGATGCTATCGGGATTCAGGCCTCATCTTGATTCGTGTCTCGTCTGCGGCAGGAAGATCCAGGAGGCTGCTAAATTCAACTTTAATCGAGGAGGATTGGTTTGTTTAAAATGCGGCCAGCACGATCGCTATCCCTCAAAAAATATCTTAAGGGGAACCATTGCTACAATTTGCCATATTGAGGATTCCAACTTGCAGGAGGCCTTAAGGTTGGGGATAGGCCTTAAAATTAGGGGAGAGCTATATAATCTGCTAACGAATTTCCTGAGTTTTCATCTGGAGAAAAGACCGCACTCAGCACGACTATTAAAAATCTAATAAGGCATTAATCTCAAGGAGTTCTTCAAGAGCTGTTCCTTAATATTAATTGCAATTTTTTTTCCGATATGCGGAATTTTATCCAGAGTCTTAATATTAGCGTTTCTGATTTTAAACAAACTGTTGAATCCGTGGTTATAGAGGCTGCGGGCCCTGACTCTACCAACGCCACGCAGCCCTACCAATTCCAGTAATTCCTCTTTTATTCCGTAGTTTATCCTTGTGGATAACTGATCAATCTTGGCAAGTAACTCCTTATGGCCGAGGAGCCTGGCAAATTTATGGCAGCAATACACGAGCCAATCCGCGCTTTCGATGATTCTTCGGATATCTCCCGGGCCAACCTTAAATTCTTCGCAGATTATTTCTTCTTTTTCTTCTTCCATCCATTTTTCAAGCATTAAGGCAGTCTTAAGTTGACCCAAATAATCCTCTAAGTCAAATAAATCAGACAGGTCATCATAGGAAAGCAGTAATTCATCTGCATTCATGTCATAGTATAGATTCAGGCCCTCGTAATCGTTCCTATTTAAGGCAAGGGCTTCGATTTCAGGGCAGCAGCAGGCAAGGTGCAGTAAGGAAAAATACTTTGTGTTTGTACGGGCTTTTTTTAGTCCGTTTCTTATAATCACGGCAGAGAGGGGGTTAATATAAAGTCTGTTTGCGAGTATACCGAATATCGTTGCCTTAAGATTATGCGGGGATTCTTTTATCAGGCCTTCATTTTTTAAAAAGTTTAGGATAGATTCTAGGGCATAAGATAAATCCCGGGAATTATTTTGGAAGGCGTAGAAGGTGGTTTTAAAGAAGCTGGATAAATCATCTCTCGTATGCGTAAATCCCGAAGCTATGCATGATAAGACATGGGTGCGTAGTGCTGCAACATTATTCAGCCTTGATTGGATCGGTTCAGGGTCTTTGTAGACATATTCACTAAAAAGCATCTTGCGCTCAAGCGCGGTCTTGGCAACGAGAACAGACTCGCCAACTTTATCATATTGAGGCCGGCCGGCGCGCCCTGCAAACTGCTTGTACTCAAAGACCGGGATAAAATCCTGTCCCAGGCCGGGCGAATATCTTTTAAAATCCCGGATAATGGTCCTTCGGCTGGGCAGGTTTACTCCGGCGGCCAGAGTCGGGGTCGCGCAGATTACCTTAATTATATTTTTCTTAAAATAATCCTCGACTATCTTTCTTTGTTTAGGATGCAGGCCTGCGTGGTGAAAGGCTATACCTCCAGCTACAGTTTCAGCAAGCCTTCTACAGATCTTGGTAGGTTCAGATAAGGTATTGAGGATTTCTTTTGATATCTGTGTTAAGGCTTTTTTATCACTCTCTTTAATAAAACCTGAGGCCTCTTTTGAAATAAGCCTTGCCTGGGTTTGGGTAGATACCCGGGTGTTTACAAATACCAGGGCCTGTCCCCCGTCACCAACTGTATCGAGGGCAAGTTTTGCGATGTCATGTTTAATATCCAAATTTATAATCCTGCTGGTTCCGTCATCAAAATTTATTTTATCCTCAAAATAAACGCCTTCTTTTAGGGGCACCGGCCTCCAGTCAGTTTCAATAAGTTGTGCATTTAACCACTTAGCGATTTGAACGGCGTTGCTTATAGTAGCACTTAATGCCAGAATCTGCGTCCGGGAATTTAATTGCCTGATGCGGGATATTAATATCTCCAAAGTTGGGCCCCGGCTTGGATCATTCAAAAAATGCACTTCATCGAAGACGACTGTCCCTAAATTATTTGTAAGCCATTCACAGCGTTGCCTAAGTAGCGAATCGACTTTTTCGCAAGTGGCGATTAAGATATCAAAACCTCCGAGGTCTCGGCCGCTGGTATCAAATTCTCCGGTTGAAATATTTACCTTAATATTCAGGCGGCTGTATTTTTGTTTAAAGTCTTCGTATTTCTCGCTGGCCAGGGCCCTAAGAGGCACGACATAAAGACACCTATTTTTATGCAGAAGAATGTCTTTAAGCATACACAATTCTGCTACCAGGGTTTTTCCTGAAGCCGTAGGACAGGATAGAACAAAATTTCCGCCGTCTAATATGCCTCTTTTAATAGCCATGGCCTGGGGTGGATAGAAGCTAGTGAGGCCGGCTGACTCTAAGGTCTTTACCAATTCTTCGGGCAGATTAAACTTTTTAGAAAGAGATTTGATCTCCATATGTGGCTTAGTTTTAACATATAATTCGCCTAATGTCAATAATGTCAACACTTCGTATACCCCGATGACAAAAGATGCTTGAATCTGGTTTTAAGTTATGAATGCTTGTATCGAGGCTGGAATCTGGAAGCTTGAAGACATGATGAAAAAAATCGAGCCCCGAATATCGAAGACCGGTTTCGATACCAGTATCCCTGCCTGCCGGCAGGCAGGGATAACAGAAGACTTTTAAATACGAGAAATATTTTTAATAAATTTTTAAAGATAGATTTTATTTGACCAGTGATAAAAAAAGAATTATAATCATAGCGATTCAAAAAAATTACGAGGCTAAATATGCGTATCGTTATTGTCGGACCAGGTGCCTTGGGAAGTTTATTTGCCGCGTTCCTTGCTAAATCTGACGCGGAGGTTATTCTTTTAGACAAAAGACCTGAGCGGGTCAGAATACTCCAAGAAAAGGCAATTGTGGTTGAAGATATAAAAGGTAAGTGGCAGGCAGTCGTAAAGGCATCCTGCCAACCAAAAGAATTAAAACCCGCAGACCTGCTTATAATCTGCGTCAAATCCTATGATACCAAAGGGGCGGTTAATTTCAGCAAGCCATTGATTTGTGAAAATACTCTAGTGCTTACGCTCCAAAACGGCCTTGGTAATATTGAGATTATCAGCGAACTCATCGGGGACGAGAATGTTATCGGCGGCATAACTAACCATGGCGCTACTTTATTGGAGGCCGGTAAAATTAGGCACGCCGGAGCTGGCGAAACAGTTATCGGTAAACTCGATGGCAAGATTCCGGTACAGTTAAGGGACATCCGCGAGCTTTTTAACAAGGTAGGACTAGAGGCCAGGATTTCCCGGGACATAAAAGGCCTTATCTGGTCAAAGTTAATTATTAATGCGGGGATAAATGCGCTTACCGCTATAACCAGGCTTAATAACGGCCGGCTTATAGAATTTGAGGGTACGCGCAGAATTTTAAGAGAGGCGGTAGCTGAGGCCGTAAGGATTGCCAAGAGAAAGAGGATTAAACTTATTTATGACGACCCGCTTGCAAAAGTAGAATCGGTCTGCGAGGCAACTAGCGCAAACATTTCCTCTATGCTGCAGGATGTTTTAAGAAAAAAACGCACAGAGATCGATTTTATCAATGGCGTAATTGTACGCCAGGGTCAGGGTTTAAATATCCCAACACCAATAAATTCGATATTAGTAGATTTAGTAAAAACTATAGAAGCAACTTACGATTTGCAGGTTAGTTAAACCAACCAGCCTATACCGCTTTCCGCTAATAAGAGGGATCCCCGCCCGAACTTCTAAATGGCAAAGCGGGAAATGTGTCCTGAGCCGTTCGGCAAGCTCACGATGCGTCGAATAGTGCTGAGCGAAGTTGAAGCATTTATCGAAGGACGTAAAATTACCGCAAAGGCGCAAAAATTCTAAGTGAAGCTCTAAAGCCTTACGGCTGTAGCTTCTTCACATGCTTCGGCGAAACCCGCCGAAGCATATCCGCCACAAATCTTTGGCGGATACCCACCACTGTACGCATTCATCTACGGGCTTACGCCCGTAGCTTTCTGCGAAGGCGGGTAAATGATTTTGCGTTTTTGCGCCTGCCTGCCGTCAGGCAGGGATTTTTTTTGCATTTTAGCGCCTGCCCGCCGAAGCTTTAGCGTAGGCGGGCGTTTTTACGCCTGCCTGCCCCGAGAAATTCGCCATCTGCAATTTGTAAAATTCCTAAGGGCAGGCAGGCAGGGTGTCAAAAAAATGTTTTCCTCATTTAAAATCAGAGATTTTAGGTTATTCTGGGTTGGTAGTTTTATATCTTTAACCGGAACCTGGCTCCAGCAGGTTGCCTTGAGCTGGTTAATCTTTAAAATGACCGGCTCAAGCCTGCTTTTAGGCCTGGTCGGATTTTTTAGCTCTATACCGATTTTTATGTTTTCCTTATTCGGCGGGGTGATTGCTGACAGGGTTCAGAAAAGGAAGGTCTTGATTTTTACCCAGACCTTGTTCCTTGTATCTGCCTTTATCTTAGGGACGATGACCCAGTTGAAAATTATCACCACAAGGGATATTATCATCATTGCTTTTTTAAACGGGGTAATTTTAGCCTTTGATGCACCCCTAAGGCAGGCGATGGTTGTAGAAGTAGTAGGTAGACCTAATCTCTTGAATGCCATTGCCTTAAATTCTGCCGCCTTTAATTCTGCCAGGTTCATTGGCCCGGCCTTGGCCGGGATATTAATCGCAAGTATCGGCATGGCAGGTTGTTTCTATTTAAATGCTGTAAGTTTTCTTGCAGTAATATTTGCGCTTATTTTGATGCGCACAAAAAGTAGCCACCAAAATAACAAGGGAAGGTTTTGGTTTGAATTAAAAGAAGGATTATTGTTTATTAAACATGACAGGGTAATCTTGGCATTGCTAACGACAATGGGAGTTTTAAGTTTATTCGGTATATCCTATGTAATTCTGCTCCCCGTTTTTGTCATTGAGGTCTTTAAGAAAGACGCGGTCTATCTAGGATATCTTATGTCTTTCATGGGCCTGGGTGCATTATTTGCTTCTTTGTGTTTAGCAAAATTTAGCAGTTTTAGAATTAAAGGAAAAATTCTTTTAAGTATGCTCTTGGGGTTTTCCGGAATTCTTATATTATTTGGGATAAATAAGAGTTTTAAAATGGCCTTATTTTATGTATTGCTAATGGGCTACTTTAGCGTCATCTGCATGGCCATTATTAATACTTTATTGCAAATTTCAATTACAGATGAATTTCGCGGGAGGGTGCTTAGTGTATTTACCCTGACATTCTTAGGGTTATCTCCTTTTGGCAATTTATTAGCAGGCTGGCTTGCTTATTTAATCCAGGCACCTTTGATTGTCAGCTTTGGCGGCATTATTTGCGTGGTATTAATAATCGTCATCAGGATACGTAATCCCGAGGTTTTTAGGTTGCCTTAATTAATCTTAAATGTTGACAGATGGAGTCAAAGGGATGATAATATAATTTCAAATTATAAATTGAGAGTATTGAAAAGCTCAATTATACACAGATGGACACAGATTTTCTTCGGTATGGGTGTTAATCTGTTCAAAATAGGCTTCTTCAACGGTCTCAAATTATGAAAAATCTAGAAATCTCCTCAATCTTCAGAAATATTGCCAAGATTTTGGAAATTAAAGGCGACAACCCTTTTAGGATACGCGCCTATGAACGGGTCGCTTTGAATCTAGAGGGGATGACCGAGGATATTATTGAATACGCCAATCAGGACAGGCTCAGGGAATTGCCGGGAATAGGAAAAGACCTGGAAAGAAAGATAAAAGAAATCATTATGACCGGACATCTTAAATTTTATGAAGACTTAAAAAGACAAATTCCTAAAGGATTCCTGGAGATCCTGGATATTCCAGGAATAGGCCCTAAAACCGCAAAATTATTATTAGATGAACTAAAAATGCAGGATGTTGATAGTCTGGAGAAATTTGCCCGAAGCGGAAAATTATTGGGACTGCCTAATATCAAAGAGAAGACGGTCGAGAATATTTTAAAAGGTATTGAGCTGATCAAAAAAGGCAGGGAGCGTATGCCTTTGGCTAAAGCCATGTCAGCATCAAGCGACTTTATCAGTCCTCTGGAAAAATTAAAAGAAGTGAGTAAAATCAGCGTTGCCGGTTCATTGCGGCGGATGAAAGAGACCGTGCGCGATATCGATATCCTGGTAATTTCCGCGCATCCTGAAAAAATCATGGAGGTATTTGTAAGGATACCTGGGGTAAAGGATGTTTTAGCAAAAGGGCAAACAAAGTCCTCAATACTTACGCATGAAGGCATTCAGGTAGATTTGAGGGCGGTAAAATCGCGATCATTCGGTGCTGCGCTAATGTACTTTACCGGCTCAAAAAACCTTAACATCAAATTAAGGCAACTGGCCATAAAAAAGAAATTAAAGATAAATGAGTACGGGGTATTTTCGGTTAAAGGGGCCCGCGAAACCTTTGTTTGCGGCAAAACAGAAGAGGAGATATTTAAGATTTTAGGTCTTGATTATATTGAGCCGGAACTACGCGAGGATACCGGAGAGATTGAATTAGCCCTAGCCCACAAACTCCCAGAGCTTATCAAATTTTCCGATATCAAAGGCGACCTGCATGCGCATTCTACCTGGTCTGACGGAGGCAGCTCTATTTTAGAGATGGCCAATGCCGCCCAAAAAATAGGATTTAGTTATATTGCTGTAACTGACCACTCACAGAGCCTTAAGATTGCCAGAGGCCTGACTATCGGGCAGTTAAATAAGAAGAAAAACGAGATCGATAAACTGAACAAAAAACTTTCAAATTTTAGGATTCTTTACGGTACAGAGGTCGATATTAATTCCCAGGGCGAACTTGATTATAAGGATGAGGTTTTAAAGGAATTTGATATTGTGGTTGCGGCAATACATTCGGGATTTAAACAATCAAGCGAACAACTCACTAAAAGGATTACCCGGGCCTGTAAAAATAAATACGTCCATATTATCGCACATCCCACCGGAAGGCTCTGGGGCAGCCGCGATGGCTATCCTTTGAATTTTGAAAAGGTTTTGTCTGTGGCTAAAGATACTAATACTGCCTTAGAGATTAATACCTTTCCCAATCGACTGGATTTAAATGACCTGCACTGCCGTCAGGCTAAGGAGTGGGGCGTTAAGATTTCTCTTGGCACAGATAGCCATACTGCTGAACAGCTTTATTCTATGCATTTAGGTCTTTCGGTTGCTCGGCGCGGATGGCTGGAGAAGGAAGACGTTCTTAATAGTTTATCAGTCGAAAAATTGCTTAAAACAATTAAAAAATGAAAATTCATTCATCGCTAAAGATTGCCTTACTCGCTACTTGTCCCGAATGAAGATACTCAAGAAGTCTATCTTCGGGATCCCTATGCATGTCTTCACAGTAATACTGCTTTCGGGGCTACTCGCTACTTTACTATACGGCTGTCAAAACAAGCCTCTTTACAAAGAAACGCAATTACACCTAGGCACTTTTGTAGAAGTCACCTCGAGTAACAAGTCAGCGTCAAGAATAGTATTTGCTCACATAAAAGAACTTGAGACTATATTTAATAAATTCGATCCCCAAAGTGAGGTCTCTAGGCTTAATAAACTCGGTGCCTTAAAAGTCAGCAATGAACTCATAAAAATTATAGAGAGAGCAAAATATTTTCATCAAATTAGCAACGGCGCATTTGATATTACGGTAAGCCCCTTGGTAGATTTGTGGAAACACGCCATAAAGACTAAAGAATTGCCATCTGAATCTCAGATAAATAAGGCCAAGAATTTAATCGGCATGGATAATATTAGTATCGACAGAAATGATTACGTGATAAAATTTACAAAAAAAGGCCTAAATATTGACCTGGGTGCTATTGCCAAAGGCTATGCGGTTGATGAGGCGATAGAGGAGCTAAAAAAATCAGGCATAAATGATGCCCTGATTAATGCCGGCGGACAAATATATTGTCTGGGCACAAATAACGGGAGACCCTGGAATATAGGCATTCAGGATCCAAGAGACTCATCCAAAATTTTGGGTTATTTAAAACTCGTTGATAGAGCCGTAGCGACCTCTGGGAATTATCAACAATATTTTATCTTAAACCACAGGCACTACAGCCATATCATTGATCCCAGAACAGGCTATCCCGCAGACAATAAAATTGCCTCGGTAACGGTTATTGCGCCTGACGGGACAACTGCAGATGCTCTTTCTACCGCTATTTTTGTCTTGGGAAAAGTTAGAGGCGAAACACTGGCTAAAAAATTTAAGGACATAGAAGTGCAAATAAAAACCACAGATGATGTTCAAAATAATTAATAAAAAAGAGTTAGCCGAAGGTATCAAGCTGTTAGAAGTCAATGCGCCTATTATCAGCCAGAAGGCTAAACCTGGTCAGTTTGTGGTAGTTATAGTGGATAGTTTTGGAGAACGTATACCTCTGACTATTGCTGATTGGGATTCTGTTAAGGGGACAATAACTTTAATATTCCAGGAGGTGGGTTTTTCTACCAGGAAATTAGGCGAATTAAGTGAGGGAGATAAAATTTACAGCCTGCTTGGGCCGTTAGGCAGGCCTACCGAGATTGCGAAGTTTGGTACGGTTGTTTGCGTAGGAGGCGGAGTTGGGGTGGCAGAACTCTTTCCTGTTGCCAGGGCTTTTAAAGAAGCGGGAAACTCTTGTTTAGGTATAATCGGCAGCCGTTCTAAGAATCTGCTTATTCTGGAAGATGAGATGAAATCAGTTTCCAAAGAACTTTATATCACTACCGACGACGGCTCATACGGCCAAAAGGGTTTTGTTACCGAAATATTAAGACAGATTTTAAACCGGCAACCTATAAATTTAGTCTATGCTATTGGCCCGGTACTGATGATGGAGGCCGTAGCCAAAGAAACACTCCCATTTAAAATAAAGACCGTGGTCAGCCTTAATCCCATAATGGTCGATGCCACCGGCATGTGCGGTGCCTGCCGCTGTAAGGTAGCGGGTAAAACCGTATTCGGTTGTGTGGATGGTCCGGAATTTGATGCCCATTTGGTTGACTTTAAGGAGTTAAGGCAGCGACTCAATTCTTTCAAAGAACAGGAGCAGTCGATTTTTAAGACATGCGAAAACAAAAACCCCAAGAAAGAATAAGGAATTTCTTTGAAGTAGCCTTAGGCATGACTGAAGAAGAGGCGCTTGCCGAGGCCAAACGCTGTCTTCAGTGTAAAAAACCTTTTTGCGTAGAGGGTTGCCCGGTAGAAATTGAGATTCCCGAATTTATTAAGCTCATTTCAGAGGGTAAGCCCAGAGAGGCCTTGGAAAAAATTAAAGAGAAAAATAACCTGCCTGCAGTCTGCGGCAGGGTCTGTCCCCAGGAGAATCAATGTGAGCTTAAATGCGTTTTAAATAAGAAAGGTAATCCCATCGATATCGGGGCCCTGGAGAGATACGCAGCAGACTGTGGAATAGATCGAAAATCGAAAATCGAAAATCGAAAATCGAAAACCCCCACCACACGACCAAAATCAAGTGGTTTTAAGGTTGCTGTGGTGGGAAGCGGCCCAGCCGGCTTGACAGCAGCCGCAGATCTTGCTAAAATAGGATACTCTATAAGCTTGTTTGAATCCCTGCATCTGCCGGGCGGGGTTTTAATGTACGGAATCCCCGAGTTTAGGCTTCCTAAACAGATTGTTCTTTCTGAAGTAGATTATATTAAATCGTTAGGGGTTGGAGTAGAGGCCAATATTCTTATCGGAAAGACCCATATCATAGATGAACTTTTTGCTGAAGGCTATGAAGCCATATTGCTGGCAACTGGCGCAGGCCTGCCCCAATTTTTAGGAATACCGGGTGAAAATTCTATCAGCGTATATTCTGCCAATGAATTCTTAACACGCAATAATCTGATGAAATCCTATCTATTCCCGGAATACGCCACGCCCCTAAATATCGGAAATACCGTAGCAGTAATCGGCGCAGGAAACGTGGCATTTGACTGCGCGAGAGTTTCCATCCGCCTGGGTAAAAAAGTATACCTGGTTTACCGTCGTTCCGAAAGTGAAATGCCGGCCAGGCATGAAGAGGTAGAGAATGCCAAAGATGAAGGCTTAATCTTTAATCTCCTGACCCAGCCTGTAGAAATTTTGAGAGATGAAAATGGCAAGGTTAAAGGCCTTAAATGCCTAAAGATGCAATTAGGCGAGCCTGATGCCAGCGGAAGGCCGAGGCCTATCCCTATAAAAGGCTCTGAATTTACGCTTTCCGTAGACACTGTGATTGTTGCTGTTGGTCAAAGTCCTAATCCCTTAATTGCCAAAGCCACGTCAGAACTAAAGACCAACGAAGATGGGACCGTTTGGATTGATAAAGCCACTTATATGACCTCGATTCCCGGGGTATTTGCCGCCGGAGATATTGTTACCGGTGCGGATACGGTAATCTCTGCAATGGGCGCAGCCAAAAAAGCAGCAGTGCAAATCGATAAATACATTAAATCACATAATTAATGGAAATTAAAAAAGTTACTGTCGGGGATATCCTAAAAAAGAAAAAAAGCGGCCAGGCCATTACCATGCTCACTGCTTATGACTATCCTTTAGCGTCCCTAGTTGATAAGGCAGGGATTGATATGATTCTGGTGGGAGATTCTCTGGCTAACGTGGTATTGGGACTGGACTCAACCACCAAAGTCGGCATGGCTGAGATGTTGCATCATGCCAAGGCAGTAACCCGGGCAGTAAAGACTGCCCTGGTGGTCGGTGATATGCCTTATGAGTCATATCAGGTGGATATTGAGGCCTCGGTTAAAAATGCCGAGAGGTTTATTAAAGAGGCAAATTGCGATGCTATAAAATTAGAATGGTTTGATAAATGCCTTGAGGTAACAGAGAGGATTATTAAAGCGGGAATTCCGGTGATGGGCCATATCGGCCTGACCCCCCAGACCGCGGATAAGCTGGGCGGTTTTAAGGTCCAGGGAAAAGACGCCGAGGCAGCCCAAAGGCTGATTAAACAAGCCCAGGATTTAGAGCGCCTGGGATGTTTTTCTATCGTCTTAGAATGTGTGCCGGATAAGATTGCTGAGCTTATAACCCAAAAATTAAAAATACCGACCATCGGAATCGGCGCAGGCATAAATTGCGATGGGCAGGTTTTAGTTACTCATGATATGCTCGGCCTCTTTGAACGTTTTAAGCCTAAGTTTGTCAAGCAATACGTAAATGCCTCAAGCATTATTTTAGAGGCAATCAAAGAATACAAGAAAGAAGTAGAGGATCGGGCTTTTCCGACAAAAGAGCATAGTTTTAGCATAAAAGAAGAGGAATTATCTAAATTAAAAACTAAATAAAATGAGTCAAGATTCAATGGAAAAAATAGTATCTCTCTGCAAACGCCGCGGGATAATCTTTCAGGGCAGCGATATTTACGGGGGCCTTGCCAATACCTGGGATTACGGCCCGTTTGGCGTGGAAATAAAAAATAACCTGAAACGCGCCTGGTGGAGGGCAGTTGTCTGGGAACGTAATGACATCCTGGGCATGGACGCAGCCATCCTTATGCATCCTAAGGTTTGGGAGGCATCCGGTCATGTGCAGAATTTTTTTGATTTAAAAAGCGACTGTAAGGCCTGCAAAAAGCGTTTTAAGACTCAAGACCTAAAGAATAAAAATAAATGTCCTGAGTGCGGCGGAGAGTTGACTGAAAGCCGGCCGTTTAACCTGATGTTTAAGACTCATCAGGGCCCGGTTGAAGATACTACTAACCTTATTTATCTGCGCCCTGAAACCGCCCAAGGCATGTTTGTAAATTTCGCTAATATCCTTGATTCCCGCCATCCCAAACTTCCTTTTGGCCTGGCCCAGATCGGCAAGGCCTTCAGAAATGAAATTACCCCCGGTAATTTTACCTTCCGCACCCGCGAATTCGAGCAGATGGAGATTGAATATTTTGTTAAGCCCCAAGATGCCGATAATAAATTAGAAGAGTGGATTAACGAACGTTTTGACTGGTATCTTAATTTAGGGATGAAAAAAGAAAACCTAAGAAAACGCCCTCACGGAAAAGACGAACTTGCCCATTATGCTCGGGCCTGCACTGATATTGAATATAATTTTCCCTTCGGATGGAGCGAGTTGGAAGGAATTGCCAATCGTACGGACTTCGATTTAAAACAACATGCCCAGATCAGCGGCAAAGACTTAAGTTATTTTGATGAAGAAACCAAAGTTAGATATTATCCTTTTATCATTGAGCCATCCGGAGGCGTAGACCGGGCGCTTTTGGCATTTTTGGTTGATGCCTACCACGAGGAAAAAGTTCACCCCGTTAGAAAATTTATTGATAAAGAAAACCCGAATATTTCTAATGGGGTCAAAGATGACTTACGCGTAGTCTTAAAACTCCATAAAGATCTGGCTCCCAATAAAGTGGCTGTGCTGCCGCTTTTAAAGAATCGTCCAGAGATTGTAGAGTTAGCCAAAAAGATAACCCAAGATTTAAAAAAATCATTGGTCTGTGTTTATGATGATACTGCAGCTATTGGAAAACTTTATCGTAGGCAGGATGAGGTCGGAACGCCTTTTTGCGTGACGGTAGATGTGCAGAGTTTAGAAGATAAACAAGTGACCGTACGCGAGCGCGATACTATGAAGCAGGAGCGCATCAGCGTAGATAAACTAAAAGAGTATCTATTGCAGAAATTAGCATAGCGTTTACCCCATACTTACGTATGGGGAATTCTACAGGCGTAAGCCTGTAGTTAGAAAGGGGGATTTTTTAGTAATGAAAAAATTCGTCTACTTCTTTGGTGGCGGAAAGGCCGATGGAAATGAGAGCATGAAGAATCTTCTTGGCGGCAAAGGGGCAAACCTTGCAGAGATGGCCGGCCATAAAGATTTACAGCTTCCTGTTCCGCCCGGATTTACTATTACCACCGAGGTTTGTACATTTTATTATAAAAACCGTAAACATTATCCCCAGGGCCTCAAAGATGAAGTCGATAATGCCATGGGTAGAATAGAAAAATTAATGGCCAGGAAATTTGGCGACGCGAACAATCCGCTATTGGTTTCAGTGCGTTCCGGGGCGCGTAAATCAATGCCCGGGATGATGGAGACGGTTTTAAATGTCGGATTAACCGAAAAAACTATCCCCGGCCTGATAAAGCAGTCAGGCGGGAATTCCCGTTTTGTCTATGATGCCTATCGCAGGCTGATTATGATGTATTCAGACGTAGTCATGGAAAAGGCCTCAGGCATCGAACCCAAGGATGATGAATCCGGAATACGTAAACAATTAGAGCGTATTATGCGTCAGGCTAAAAACGAAAAGGGCTATAAAACCGACACCGATTTAACCGTCGAAGATTTAAAGAAACTCTGCGCTCAATTTAAGGCCAGGATTAAAGAGGTCCTAAAAAAGGATTTTCCCGACGAACATAACGAACAGTTATGGGGCGGGATCGGCGCGGTATTTTCCTCCTGGAACGGAAGGCGTGCCATAAGTTACCGGCGCATAGAAAATATCCCTGATGAATGGGGCACGGCAGTAACAGTCCAGACCATGGTCTTTGGTAATATGGGGACAGATTCCGCAACCGGTGTAGCCTTTACGCGAAACCCCGGAAACGGAGAAAGCGAATTTTACGGCGAATATTTAATCAATGCCCAGGGAGAAGACGTGGTTGCGGGAATCCGCACGCCTGCGCCTATAAATAAATATTCGACGTCTGAACATAATAAGGACCTGGTAACTTTAGAGATTGCCATGCCCGAGATTTATCAGGCGCTTTATAACATCCAGAATCGCCTTGAAAAACATTACCATGATATGCAGGATATCGAATTTACCATTGAAAAAGGCAAGCTCTTTATGCTGCAATGCCGCGTAGGAAAACGTAACGGACCGGCAGCAATACGCATGGCCATGGATATGATTAGCGAAAAATTGATTAAAAAAGATACCGCAATAATGCGGGTTACGCCAGCTCAGCTTGATGAATTACTGCATCCGGTTATTGACCCAAAGGCTGAAATGACGCATAAGCCTCTGGCTAAAGGTTTGCCTGCCGGACCAGGCGGCGCTAACGGCCAGATCGTATTCTCTGCCCATGAAGCCGTAGAGTGGAATAAACAGGGCAAAAAAGTAATCCTGGTGCGCGAAGAAACCAATCCCGAAGATGTCGAGGGTATGCGCGCTGCCCAGGCAATTTTAACTGCCCGGGGCGGGATGACTTCGCATGCGGCATTAGTGGCACGCGGTTGGGGCAAATGTTGTATTGTCGGCTGCGGCAGTTTGCACATTGATGCCAACCAAAAAACCATGTCTGGCGAAGGAAAAACCTTAAGGGAAGGCGACTGGGTTACCTTAAACGGGACCAAAGGCAATGTCTATGAAGGAAGGCTTCCTATGATGGATGTAGGCGAGGAAAACGAGGTCTTAGACGGATTTTTAAAGATCTGCCGCACTGTAAAAAAACTGGGGGTGCGTACCAATGCGGATACCCCTTCTGATGCCCAAAGGGCCAGGCAGTTCGGCGCAGAAGGCATCGGCCTTTTTAGGACCGAGCATATGTTTTACGGCAAAGGCGCGGATGAGTCGCTTTTTATCCTGCGTAAGATGATTATTTCAAAGACTAAAGATGAAAGGCAGCATGCCATTGATGAACTTTATCCTCACGTGAAAAAGGATATCAAGGGCACGCTTGAGGCAATGGATGGATATCCGGTAGTAATCCGCCTGTTAGACCCGCCCCTGCATGAATTTGTCCCGCGCGATAAGGATAAACTCGAACAGTTAGCCAGGGACCTTAATATCAGCATGGAGGAATTAGCTTCCCGTGCCGAGAATTTACACGAGTCAAACCCTATGATGGGCCACCGGGGAGTGCGCCTTGGAGTTACCTATCCTGAGATTAGCATAATGCAGATCAAGTCGATTTTTGAGGCCGCAGCTGAACTTATCAAAGAAGGCAAAGACCCATATCCGGAAATCATGATCCCGGTTGTCTGTGACGTAAAAGAATTAAATGACCAATTTATAATTGCCAAAAGAGTTTATGAAGAGACACTCAAAAAATATAATTTAAAGAAAATCAAGCATATGTTCGGCACGATGATTGAGATTCCGCGCGCAGCCCTGGTTGCCGGCAAAATCGCAACTGTCGCCCAATTTTTCTCTTACGGCACCAATGACCTTACCCAGATGGGATTCGGTTTTTCCCGCGATGATATCGGCTCTTTTTTACCTGAATATATCAAGAAAGGGATATTACCTGAGGATCCTTTCCAGAGCATTGACCAGGAAGGAATAGGCGAGTTAATTAAGATAGGAATCGAACGGGGAAGAAAGGCCAATCCTAAGCTTGAGGTCGGGATTTGCGGCGAACATGGCGGTGAGCCGCGTTCCGTAGAATTCTGTCACTCTGTAGGTATGGACTATGTGAGCTGTTCGCCTTTTCGCGTTCCCATTGCAACCTTAGCCGCAGCCCAGGCAGTGTTGAAAAGTAGAGAGTCCCGAAAGTAGCATTACTGCGAAGAGACGCATCGGGATCCCGAAGCATAAATTCTTGAGTAACTTCATTCGGGATAGAGAGTAGAGAGAAAATGGAAGCCATAAAGATATATCTGAAGGAAATCAAAAATATCCCTCTTTTAACTGCCAAGGATGAAATAGACCTGAGCAGGCTCATCAAAAAGGGCGATCAGGAAGCGCGCCTTAAGATGATTCGTTCCAACCTGCGCCTGGTCATCAATATTGCCAAACGTTACGGTAATTTCGGCCTCCCCTTAATAGATTTAATTGAAGAGGGCAACCTCGGCTTAATGAAGGCAGTAGACAAATTTAATCCCAAAAAAGGCTACAGGTTTTCTACCTACGCCGCCTGGTGGATAAGGCAGAGTATTACCCGCGCACTTTTTGAACAGTCTAAGACCGTGCGTGTGCCTGTCTATATGAGCGAACTAATTTCAAAATGGAATAAGACCAAAGAGGCGCTGAGCCAAAAATTGAAACGCGCACCTTCGACTTCAGATATTGCCAGAAAAATGCATTTACCGATTGATAAAGTTAGAGACATCAGAAAATGGATTACCAAGACCGCCTCTCTTGATGCGCCTATCGGCGAAGACGGAGACGGCCAGGTAATGGATATGATTAAGGATGAGTCTAGCGGTTCCTCAGAAGACGAAATTTCACAGTTTATAAACCGTGATAGTGTCTCAAATCTCTTGGGCCAGATGAACGAAAAAGAAAAACAGGTCCTGGATTTAAGATTCGGCCTCACTAACGGAAGGAGTTACACCCTTGCCGAGGTTGCCAAGGATATGGAAATCTCCCGGGAGCGTGTCCGCCAAATAGAAGAAAATGCATTAAAAAAATTACGGAAGTTTATCAGCCAAGAAGAAAAAGATAGAACATGGTAAATGGGGACGAGTTAACCGTAGATCCCTCGCTTAAACAAGTAAGAATTCTCCCCCGAGGAATTCAGAGAATTCCCGGGACTTTAGTCCTCGGAATTTCACTTCGTGAAATTCCAGAGGGTTCGATAATTTTTACTTAAGCTTCGGGATTAATTCGCAGACGCCCGATACGCAAATAACAGAGGCTACAATTTACGTCACTAACATTCCGTAAATTGTCTGCTTATTAAAAGGAGAAGGCATGGTAGAAAGACCAAATAAAGTTTTCGGATTAATAATCCACCGTTTTGAAGATATCTTTCATTCATTTTATGCCTGCGAGGTTATCCGGGGAGTGACTATTGCCGCCAGCCGCCTTAAGGCCGATGTCACCATCCATATCACCGAGAGTCTTTCTTCGGATATCTGGGTGGCCTCATTGCTGGCCCGTCCCAAATATTTAGACGGGATAATATTCGCGGATATAAACGGGCAAATCCAGGTTATAAAAAAGTTTGCAAATAAAGACATCCCGTTTTTGGTAATGAATAATTTTGTCACCGGCCCGATAAATTGCATATCTATTGATAATAAATCCGGCGCAATTTCCGCGCTGGATTATCTGATAGAATTAGGCCATAAGAGGATCGCCACAATTTGCGGAAATATGAGCACCGAGGCCGCCAAAAAAAGACTGGAAGGCTACAAGGAGGCCTTAAAGAGACACAATTTAAAGATAGAGGATAGCCTTGTTAAAAACGGCGAATTCCTGAGGACGCCGGCAAGGCTTGCCGCAGAGGAGCTGCTCAAATCCAAAAATCCTCCTACGGCCATATTCGCCGCAAGCGACGTCATGGCACTTGAAGTCCTGGAGGCAGCCAAAAACCTGAAGATAAAAGTCCCCGAACAACTTTCCATAATCGGGTTTGATGATAATCCCCTAAGCGTATATAGCCCGGTTCCCCTTACCACTGTAAGCCAGCCATTGATGGAGATGGGCAGGCTTGCCTTAGAGAATTTAAACCAAGTTGTCATAAAAAGACAAAAGACCCCGGTGAAGATAATTCTGCCCACTCGCTTAATCAAACGCAAATCGTGCCAAATGAGGACATAAGTTATACCTGTCTATCAACGCAAAAGAAACTGTCTTTTTAAAAGTAATAGGAGTTGAAAGACAGTATGAAAATGACCAATTCTCAATATCCAATAAATACCAATGAATTTCAAAATCCTAATGTCCAATTTTAATTGGAAATTGGTTACTTGGTAATTAATTGGGATTTGGTACTTATTGGATAATCGGGCATTAAACAAATCATATGAGGAGAGCCTATTATGATGGACTTAAAGAGCTACATCCGCAGTATCCCTGATTTTCCCATAAAAGGTATTCTTTTTCGCGACATAACCACCCTGCTTAAGGACAAAGACGGCTTTGAATTGGCAGTAGACCTCCTGGCCCAAAAATTTGTGGGAAAACAGATTGATACGGTGGTGGCAGTAGAGGCGCGGGGTTTTATTTTAGGTGCGGCTGTCGCTTATAAACTCGGCGCGGGTTTTGTTCCGGTAAGAAAAAAAGGGAAACTTCCCGCTAAGACTTATAGCGCTACTTACGGACTGGAATACGGAAAAGATACCCTGGAAATTCATAAGGATGCCGTAAAAAAAGGTGCCAGGGTTCTGATTGTGGATGATTTACTGGCTACGGGCGGCACAGTTGATGCTACAGTTAGGCTGGTCGAGAAACTTAAAGCTAAAGTCGCAGGTATCGTATTTTTAATTGAGCTGACCGATTTAGGCGGCCGCAGGAAACTAAAAGGTTATCCGGCTTATTCGTTGATTAAGTATTAGGTTGTAACTGTATTATTCAAAAGTCAAGTTAACGCTTTATTTGGTTTCGAAACTCGTCTAACGGTATGGATGCTTGTATCGATGCTCGTTTTGGAAGCTCGAAATTTGTTTAATCTTTCATCCAGCTTCAAACATCTAGCTTCGATACCAGCATCGACAACCATTAACGAACATCTAGACCTTGGTGTTTTTGATACGGTTTGTAAACCTTTAGCGAACGACGCCCCTGTAGCTCATTAGGATAGAGCAGCGGTTTCCTAAACCGCTTGGGCAGGTTCGATTCCTGCCAGGGGCATAAATTCAGAACTAAGACTTAAGAGCTAAGAGAAAATAAATGAGGACATAACTTAGCGAACGATAGTGAAGCTAAGTTATCTGTCCGAATTTACCCGCCACTAATTAATGGCGGGTTTAATTCGCACAATCATAGTAGTTATTCATAGGAGATTGACTTATGTCACGCTTCGCGTTTCCTAAGTCAAGTGCTCATTAAATGTTCGACCTGCATACGCATTCCTTATTAAGTGACGGCGCGTTACTTCCTTCAGAACTAGCCAGGCATTACGAGGTGAAAGGTTTTCGGGCTATTGCCATTACTGACCATACGGATGCCTCAAATATTAAGACAGTAATTAGCTCAATATTAGAATTTACCCGCACCTTTCCCAAGGCTTCAAAGATAAAAATAATCCCGGGAATCGAATTAACCCACTTGCCTCTTGTTCAGTTTAAACCATTGGTAAGATATGCCCGAGCCCAGGGCATAAAATTAATCATCGGCCATGGAGAGACCTTAGTTGAGCCGGTAATACCCGGGACTAATCGCGCCGCGCTTTTAGCCGGCGTAGACATCTTAGCCCATCCGGGCCTAATAAAAGCCAGTGATGTAGAACTTGCGGCCAAGAAAAATATCTACCTGGAAATCAGCTGCCGCAGAGGCCACTGCCTCACAAACGGCCATGTAGCAACGCTTGCCAAAAGGTTTAAAGCTAAGCTAATCATTAATACTGATAGTCACAGCCCAGAAGACATACTCTCACCTAGAGATATGATATTAATCGCTCAAGGCGCAGGCCTTGATAAAAAACAATCCGAGGCCCTTATTAAAAACGCCCAGGCCTTGCTTTCTAGAATAGTCTAATTTCACTAATCCAGCTGACGGTTCCAAAATATTTTTGATTTTTTGGATTTTTTTTTGCGTCTTTGCGCCTGCCCGCCGAAGCTTTAGCGAAGGCGGGGATTAGCGAGAATTCGCGTTCCCGCCACAAAAATTGGCGGGTCCGCCAAAGGATTGTGGCGGAAGATTCGCGACCATTCGCGTTTATTTAAAATTTTTCTTGACAAAAACCCGTGTCTATGATAACTTAGTACAAATGATTATAACGCCAACGATAACTTCAATTTACGGCAGAAAAGGAGGCTGAGGAAATAAAAATTGCCGGAGGTTATTAGTAATTGGCGATAATCTAGAATCCCTAGGTAAAAAATAAGGCCCTAGTTAATTATAATAAAATAAATTAACCAAGGAGGTAGACAAAATGAGTAGACGCTTAATGATATTCTTGGCTGTAGTAGTAGCCGTAGGTTTGGCTATTCCTGCATTCGCAGCAGTCCAGAATGTAAAGGTAGGCGGAGATATTGAGGTAGTAGGTGTGGCAAGAAACAACTTCTTGTTCGTATCAGATGCTGAATCGTTAAGAGCAACCCTTGCATTTACCCGCGTGAGAGTCGATGCAGACTTAACTGATAATGTCTCTACCACTGTAAGGTTATTGAATGAAAGAGAATGGGGTGCTGAAGTTGATACCGGTAGCCAAACCGGAGTTGATGTAGATTTGGCTTATGTAACTTTGAAAGAGATGCTTTATTCACCTCTGACTGTGGTTATAGGACGCCAGGAATTAAGGTATGGCAATGGTTTTCTTATAGGCGCACCAGCAACCAATGGTCAATGCTCTGCAAGATCACAGCTGGATGCGATGTCAGGGACTAATCCGGGTTTAGAGGATTTCAGCAAACGTAAGAGCTTTGATGCGTTAAAAGCCATCTTAGATTATAATCCCCTCACCATTGATCTTTTCTATGCTAAGTTAGATGCCGGTGTCTCAACCACAAATACCATCCTCATTCATGATGATGTTGAACTTTACGGCGTGAATGCTGCCTATAAAGTCAATGATACCTTAAACACTGAGGTTTATTATTTTCAGAGAAATAGGCAACCGGATGGCGGCACCCTTAATAACAGTAGTACAGACGATATCACGAGAACAATCGGTGCTAGAGGTGTCTATGCCGGGATTAAAAATCTGGTCCTGCAATTAGAAGGCGCTCATCAGAGCGGCGTGCTTATTGATAATGATACTTTATATATCAATGACCAGGAATTAACTGTTGATGCAAAATACAAAAGAAATGCCTGGGCACTTCAGGCAATCGCTATGTATACACCTGAGAACGTAAAATATGATCCTTCTTTTACTGCATCATTCACCCATTTATCAGGACAAAAAGATGGTTCGATCTCTGATAATTATACGGGCTGGGATGGAGTGTGTGAGGATCAGGCTGGTGGAACCATATTCAATGCCATCTTAGGTTACTCCAATGCCAATTTTACCAATGTATCTGCCAGTATGAAACCGATGCAGGATGTAAAGGTTATCTTAGACTACTACAGTCTGATGTTAGATAAAGCATATTTACCTGGCTCGGTTACGTTAAGTGGTGCTGCCGGCACAAAGGCGTATACCATGAGAGGTAAAAAACATCTTGGCGATGAAGTTGACCTTGGAGTTGTTTATGATTACACCGAAGACGTGCAATTAGGCCTCAGCGGCGGTATGTTCTTCTGCGGCTCTGCCTTTGATAAGACGGTAGCGAATAAGACCGTTGCCTCACAACTCATCGGCTCAATGAAGGTAACTTTCTAAGACAGCTTATGTAAGCTTAAAACCCCCGGGGGCTAACACTCTCGGGGGTTTTTTGTTACATATGAATTTCAATGTCCAATAAATACCAATAATACCAATGAATGTCCGATCTCCAATAAATACCAATAATGGCCAAAGAATATGATATAAAAGACAGGACTTTTAAATTTGCACAAAGGGTTTTAGAAATAGTGGCTATGTTACCTCGGGCAGTTGAATGCGATGTAATTCGTAAACAACTTACTGAGGCAGGGACTTCGGTAGGCGCAAATGTTGAAGAAGCAGACGGCGCTTTAAGCAAGAAGGATTTTATAAACAAGATGGGCATAGCCAGAAGAGAGGCAAAAGAGAGTAGATATTGGTTGAGGCTTATTTCTGGAAAATACATTGATAAAGAAAAAATTGCTAGAGATATCCAAGAAGCAAATGAGATTAAAAACATTTTGAGTTCGATTATCGAAAATACCAAGAAAACCAAATAATGGTCTATAAATTGGAAATTGGGATTTCATTGGAATTTGGTAGTTATTGGTAATTATTGGGATTTAAATTATGTTATACGTCGCCTTCATCTGGCACATGCACCAGCCTTATTATAAAGACCTCCTCACGGGGGAATTTCACCTTCCCTGGGTAAGGTTGCACGCCGTAAAAGACTATCTGGATATGGTGCGCATCCTTGAAGGTTTTCCTAAAATACATCAGACCTTTAATCTAGTTCCCTCATTAATTGAACAGATCCAGGATTATGCAAAAGGCGATTTTAAAGAGAGGTTTTACGAACTCTCCCTAAAAAATTCAAGGGAGCTTTCCACGGATGAAAAGAAATTCATCCTGGAAAATTTTTTTAGCGCTGACCCTGAAAGAATAATATCCATACACCCTCGCTACTGTGAATTATATCTAAAAAAACAGGCTAACCTTGAATTTAATCCGCAGGATTTCCTGGACCTGCAGGTCTGGTTTAACCTGGCCTGGATAGACTCCCTTTTTAGAAAAGAATCTACGCAATTGACGGCCATCGTAAGAAAAGGCAGGTTCTTTAGCGAAGAAGAAAAAAATATAGTCCTAAAAAAACAAATCGAAATCATCGGCCAGGTTTTACCCGCCTATAGGAAATTCCAGGATGCCGGGCAAATTGAAGTATCCATAACTCCGTATTACCATCCGATATTGCCTTTATTATATAATAATAAATCCGCTATTGAGGCTAACCCCAAGACCGTCATTCCCAAGGTGTTATTCCGCCACCCTGAAGATATTAAATATCATATCGATGCGGCGCTTAAGTTATACCAAGAGGTTTTTAACCGCGCCTGTAGTGGCATGTGGCCTTCAGAACAGGCAATTAACAGCCATATCCTGCCTTTTATCGCCGAGGCCAAAATAAACTGGGTAGTTACGGATGAGGCAATCCTTTTTAAATCTCTAAGAAAGACTAAGCCTCAAAAATCAATCCTTTATAGGCCCTACAGCATAGAAGCCGACAGCGGACATCTCAACATCCTTTTTAGAGATAGTAACATCTCTAATAAAATTGGATTTGTCTATCACCGCTATAAGACAGAAGAGGCCATTAATGATTTTATGAAATCATTGGATGACGCCATGCTTCTTTTAGAAGGCCAGGACGGCCTGATAACCATAGCCTTAGATGGAGAAAATGCCTGGGAATATTATCCTAATGACGGCTGGGATTTTCTTAGCGGTATTTATAAGCGTATAAGCGAAAACCCCGAATTAAAAACGGTGACCGTAAGCGAATACCTTAATATGCACCCCCATGAGCCGAAACTTAACAAGATCTCTGCCGGGAGCTGGATAAATGCCGATTTTACCAAATGGATAGGTAACTATGAAAAAAATCTGGCCTGGGAATACCTGGCCAAGGCGAGGGAAGAGTTATCTCAGTCCACAGTCCACAGTCCACAGTCCATGGAATTAGCCTGGAAACAGATTTATGTTGCCGAGGGCAGCGACTGGTTCTGGTGGTATGGCGACGATGTTCCGAGTTTTGATTCTTTATTTCGCAGGCACTTGTCAAATTTTTATAAATTAATAGAGAGGCCGGTTCCTGATTATCTGAATAAACCGATTAAGCGGCCTTCATAACTACACCGCTTCCCGCTAATAAGCGGGATCCCGCCCGAACTTCTAAATAGCTGAGCGGGAAAATCGCAAAAGTTCCGCAAAATCGCAAAATATAAAACTCTCTAAAAACGGTTATCGGCATATCAGGGAATCAGTGGGTAGAATATCAGAAGAACAGGGTATCAGGTTTAAGCCAAAACTCTCCCGGCATTCTGATATCCTGCTTACTGATCTCCTGATGTTCTGATATACGCCTTTTCCCGCAGAGCGGGATCCCGATAGATAAAAGATTATTGAGCGGGAAAGGGTAAAATTTTTCTTTGCGCCTTTGCGGTGTAAAAAATTTTAATATTATTGACACTCCCCAACATTTATGATATAAAATGAAAAAAGATTATGTGCAAAACCGGTTGGCCCAGGTTTATTTTAGTAATGATAGGCCAAAGGCAAAGACGAATAAATTTTTTCCTAAAAAGGCGATTATTTTAGTCGTCATTTTAATCTGCTCTTTGATAATACTGGCGGCTGCCCTGACAAAGGTTACTATATTTGGGACTAAAAACGTTGATTCGCTGAAGACCAGCATTTCTATTGCCTCAAATATAATGCCCGCTAAAATCAATTATAACTTTAATTCCCCATTTTATGACAAAAACGAATTTGAATTAGAATTACCGCAGAATGATATCTCTAATTACAACATGCTGGAATTATTTTTAAAGTGCGATGCAAAAAGCGGCAGCGTGGCCAGTACCTTAAAAATTGCATTAGAAAATTCAAGAAACGAAAGCGGATTTTTTTATATAAGAGGCTTAAATAATCACTGGCAGCACTATCAAATTCCTTTGGATGAATTTAAAGACCTGACTGATAAGACTCAATTGAAGCGAGTCTCTTTTGTTTTAGAGTCATGGAATAATCCGGATAGCGAAGAAGGGGTTTTATTACTGGATAATCTAAGATTTTTCAGTAAATCAAAATAATTGGAGGTGTAATGATGCGTGTTATAGCAATAGCCAATCAAAAGGGTGGTTGCGGTAAAACCACAACAGCTATAAATTTATCTGCTGCATTAGCGGCAAATGACAAAAAGACCCTTCTAATAGATTTTGACCCTCAGGCCCACGCAACAATCGGGCTTAATGTCAATTCCGATAAAAGCCTTTATGATGTCCTTTCCAGTTTAAGCAACAAAAAAATGAAAATTGAAGATGCAATATTAAAACTTGATAAAAACCTGGATTTGATACCGTCAAATATCCTATTGGGCACTATTGAACAGGAGCTTGCTGACCAGATTAGCCGGGAATCTCGTCTTTGGGACGCGCTTTTAACCTTACCTACCACCTACGATTATATCATTATTGACTGCCCGCCTAACCTGGGCCTATTAACCGTAAATGCGATAAGGGCATCCAAAGAGATTTTTATCCCGGTTGAGGCAAGCTATTTTTCTGTTGAAGGACTAAGTAGGCTGATTGAGATAATCAATTTAATTAAAGAAAGGCTTAACCACTCAGTCGATTTGCGCGTACTGGTTACCATGTTTGACTCCCGCCTTAGACATTCTTTCAGGATCCTTGATACGGTTAAACGAAATTTTAAAGATAAGCTTTTTAGCACCATGATACATATCAATGTAAAATTGAGAGAATGCCAGTCACAGGGACGCTCCGTCATTGATTTTGATAAATATAGCCGGGGTAGCAAGGATTATTTCAGCCTGGCCCGCGAAATAATATCAAAGGAAACAGCGTCTTCTAGAACAATCCATGAAGCAATTAAACCCGAGATGAAGAAATTTATTAAGGCAACATTTGCTTTAACTGCCCCTGATGCAAAGGCGGTTTATCTAGCCGGTGAGTTCAACAATTGGGCAAGAGACAATTCGAGTCTCCTTGATAGAAAAGACGGCATGTGGAAAAAGGATATTGCCTTAAAACCCGGCGAGTATCGTTACCGTTTTGTCGTAGACGGAACCTGGCTTGAGGATCCCAAGAACCCGAAGAAAATAAAGAATCCTTTTGGTGAGCTTGATTCAGTAATTAAAATAGACTAGGAATTAATTAGGCTGTCACAAAACACGTTCCAGCCAAGGGCGACACTTTTGTGACGCCCTATAAGAATTAATCTCTGGGAGGGATGGGCAGATGAGAAAGAAGAAGGTTAAAAAAAGAGTCAAAAAGAAGGCGGTCAAAAAGAGGATACTTAAAAAGACCAAGCGTCCCTCTAAAAGGACTAGACCTAAGGCCAGGAAGAAGGTTGCCAGACAAATAAAAAAGACGAGCTTGGCTATACCTGGCGAGGACTTAGTGGGCAAGATAATACATTACTTTCCGCAAGTAAAGGCCGGCGTGATTAAGGTTACTAAAGGAACGATTGGCCTGGGTGATACCCTGCATATCAAAGGCCATACTACAGATTTTAAACAGACGGTTACCTCCTTGCAGATAAACCGAGCACCAATCCAAAAAGCCAAGAAAGGCGATGAAATCGGTCTTTTAGTAAATTCAAGGGTTAGAAGAAGGGACCTGGTATATAAGGTATAGCAACGTAAATGGAGCCCCACGGCTTTACCCGCTTCGACTCGCGTCGAGCGAGGCGAGCAGCCGTGGTACCTGAAAAACCCGCCTACGCTTCGCTTCGTCGAGGTCCGCTCGCCTCGCGGCGAAGCCGCGGGCCTTCAACACGTAATGGCGACATCTCGCCGTAGCGCTAATTGCACGCATTCATCCCCAGGTTCACACCTGGGGTTTTCCCGCCAAAGGCGAGGCTCGCCAAAGGCGGCTGCGCGAAGGCGGATAAAATAATGGTTACCTTGATTATAGTGATTCATCCGAGATAAATAATCTCTGGAATCTATATTTTAATCACTGGAATCATGCATTTATTTAATTTATGCATACAGCCTATATCCGCACCTGGCAAAATCTGGATTTAGAGGAAATTGCCAACCACTTGTTAATTATCGGGGATCTAACCGGAGATTGTAATAAATGCCGTCAAATAGGCATTGAGTTTTTAAAGAGTTCATTCTGCCCAAACTGTAGGACTGATTTTAAGTATGTTGCCAGTCGTAGACAAGATGGCCTGCCAGTATTTGTTTTAAAAAAAATTCTTGAACATAACCCCCAAGTCACCTTTATCGAACTAAAGGACTTCAAACTCTGCCAAGACCGCCTCAAGGCTAAACAGTTTTTTAAGGCCTAATCTTCTAACTCTTTCCAAGATAATAAGTTATATCAATCCAGCCTTTTAACGCAAATCCTTTGCCTATCTGCCTGATTTTAAATAACTTAAATGCAAAAAATTAAAAAATTTTACCTTTTAGATTGACAAACAATCATATTATAGGTTATATTTATAGTAATAGAGGATAGTAAGCCACGGGTCAGAAGAAAAAAAGGACGTGACCATCATGAGTACGGGCCTAATTTTATTCGTGACCTATTGCCAAGTTGTTAAACTTGGCATTTTTATTTACCCCGTTAGATAGCAAATATCTAATGGGGTTTAGAGGAGCCCAATGCCGGACTCAAAAAAAATAAAAACACCTTCAAAGAAGGTAATTAACGGACTGGTTAATGTTATCGGCGCCGGCTTGTCTTTGGTTGACCGGAAGATGCGTATTGTCTGGGCCAATTCTTGTCAGACAGATTGGTTTGGCGGAAACGGAAAAACAATAGGTTGTCACTGTTACGAGGTCTATCAAAAAAGAAAAAAGGTCTGCCCAAGATGCCCTACTAAAAAGGTTTTTGAAACCGGGAAGATGCAAAGGGCAATCCAGCCAGGGTTCACTACCAAGAATGAGAAGAGGACTTATCTTCTTACGGTTGTACCAGTCAAAAACGGTGGCGGCAAGGTTAGCCAGGCACTGGAATTAGTCCAGGATATTACCGAAAGTAAATCAGAAGAATCCCGAAGGATCAGGCTTATTAATAAATTAAAGAATATGTGCTCTAACCTCCTCAGAGCCAATAGAATACTCCAGGTCGATATAAATGATCTTAAGAGAATATCTACAAATGTAAAAAAGCTCAATTCTCGATTAGAGGAAAGGTGTAAAAATCTTTACAAAGAATTTGGATTTGCAAAACGGGAATTAGATGATGTGGCCAAAATTAGCCAGAACATTAGCTCCTGTTCAAATTTAAAAAATACCCTGTGTTTAATAGTCAAACTGACTGCTAAGATTATGAATGCCGACGCCTGTGCTTTACGACTCATCAGCATTGATGGCAAGAACCTCATTCCTGAATATAGCACTGGTTTAGGAAAAAATTATCTGAATGAGACTCCGCTTAAGGTCGGCGAAGGGATAGCAGGCAAAGTTGCCCAGCTTGGTAAACCTCTTTCGGTCTTTGATGTTACTAAAGATTCAAGGACAAGATATGGAGGATTTGCCAGTAAAGTTGGGGTAGTTTCGGCCCTATCCGTGCCTACCATATTTAAAGAAGATGTCCTGGGGGTCATCACGGTATATTCTAAGACGCCGCGTCATTTCAATGAAAACGAGATAAAGCTGATTATGACATTTGCTAATCAGGCAGCAGTAGCTATCCATGAGGCACAGCTATACCGCGATGTCCACATTAATTATTTTAACACTATACATTCCCTGGTCCTAGCCATGGAAGCAAGAGACCCTTATAACAGGGGCCATTCCGAAAGGGTTACTCAATATGCCATTAAGATTGCCACGAAGTTAAGGATACCGCAAGAGCAGATTGATGTCTTACAGTTTGGCGGCAGAGTACACGACGTAGGTAAAATCGGTATCTCTGATTTAATCTTAAATAAACCCGGCAGATTAACTTTAGCCGAAAGGGCAATTATTGAACTTCATCCTTTAAAAGGCGCAGAGATGCTTGAGCCCCTAAAATTCCTGGAGCCGTGTCTGCCCTTGGTAAAACATCACCATGAGAGATTCGACGGAAATGGTTATCCGGATAGGCTAAAGAAAGCAGAAATACCTCTATGCGCAAGAATTGTCTCCTGTGCCGATGCCTTTGATGCCATGACCTCTGAGCGGCCATATAGAATAAGGAAACTTACTCTTGGGGAAGCCATTGAGGAACTTAAACTAAACTCCGGAAAACAATTTGACCCTGCTATTATCCCCGCTTTAATCAATATTCTGCAAACCGAATCGTAAGATACGAAAAGCCCAATCAGAAAAAATTATCAACTCTTTCTTGAATATATTCATTAAAGTGATAGAATAAATGAAACCGCAACTTAGCGAACCTACCTGCTCCGAGAAATTCGGAGAATTTCCGGGACTCAGTCCTTGGAATTTTACAATGTAAAATTCCTAAGGGCCGGTGAGGCAAACGTAAGTTACGTGCTAATTAAAAGATCCCTCGCTTAAAACTTGCAAAAATTCTCCCCCGAGGAATTCAGAGAATTCCCGGGACTTTAGTCCTCTGGAATTTCACGAAGTGAAATTCCAGAGGGTTCGATAATTTTTGGTTAGACCCTTCCCTAATAGGTATGGGTAAGGTCTATCCTTTAGGATTAAGCTTCGGGATTAATTCCCCCTGCTGCTTCGTTTTGCTGAGCAAAAGCGCAGCAAAACGGCAGGGGTCATTAAAAGGAGGGCTTATGTCTAATGTAAAGAAGCTAAGGCAATTAATCTTAACTACCCCGGATAAACCCGGGATGCTGGCAGAAGTAACCGGGGTCTTGGCGGTCCAGGGAGTCAATATTGAGGCTATTTGTGCCTATGTGATGAAAGGAGAGGCGATATTTTACCTAGTTACCCAGGATAATGATAAGGCAAAACAAGCGCTTCAAGCTAAAGGATGGCCGATAAAAGAAGAGGAGGTAGTTTTGGTTGAGATTGAAAATAGGCCAGGGGTCTTAGCTAACATTTCTAATAAACTCAAAACCCAAAACGCCAATCTCAGCTATTGCTACGGCACTGCCTGCACAGGTCCTTGCGCCTGTCCGATTATCTTAAAATCTGACAATAACGACAGCATTATTAAGGCCCTGGAATAGGCCCTTAATTAACCTATGAAACAGGGTGTTAGTCCAATCTTTAAAACTGACCTTAAAAGCCTGGAAAAAGAGACCAAGGTCATCTTTTACAAGAGCTCTGGCCCTGGAGGCCAGCGCAAGAATAAGAGAGAGACCGCAGTCAGGCTTCACCATATACCCTCAGGTCTCACCGTTGTAGCCACTGAAATGCGGCTCCAGACTCAAAACCTGGACCTGGCTTTTCGCAGGTTAATAATCAAACTTAAACAGTTAAACAAGAGGCCAAAGAAAAGGGTTTCCACAGCTAAGCCAGTGGCTATCCGCGAGCATATCTTTGAAGAAAAGAAACACCATTCCGAAAAAAAGAAGTTGAGGAAAAGACTCCAGATGTCTGATTTTGACTTGGATTAAAGTATAGATTATTATGAGTATACACTCATAATAAATACGGGGTTTAATTAAGTACCTAACCAAATTTTTTCTACTAAATGCGACCTCGCGGGCGGCCTACAAAATATAGACTAGTAAAAAACAGCCCCAAAATTAGCCTTTTTAGCCCCAGAGGAAAGCCCGGAAGGCCTGATGAAATTGAGCTTAAAATTGACGAGTTTGAGACCTTAAGATTGGCTGATTTTTTAGGCCAGAAACAGAAAGAGGCGGCTAAGTCAATGGGTGTCTCACAGCAGACCTTCAGCCGGATCCTTAAAAGGGCGCGTAGCCTGACAGCAGAGGCCCTAGTGACAGGTAAAATAATAAAGATTCAGGGAGGCCAATACATATTGAATTCCCGCCAAAATCCATCAAAATCTCCAATCAAACAAGGTTAAATTGACCAAACTTTCTCGTAGATTTCTCGAATAATCCGCAATTAATTAGTCTTTATAAACCCAAAATAGGTTGAATTTGAATATATGCTTACTTCCTATAATATATCTTATGTTAACTTCAGTATATTTAAGATATCCTGAATAACCCTTTGTTTTATAAGTAATTAGGTAAATTCAATAATAAGCTGTGGAAAACCCGGTTAGTGCTTACTTGGACTTACTTTTATTCTCTTGGGCTTATTTTAGGCAGGAATTACAGGTGTTTTCTGGTAGTCTGTAGGCTGGCAGGATAAATGGACCACTGCCCATATTTTCTATTAATTAAATCTGTGCTTTTAAGCAGGTCCTCCCTATTCTGCATCTCCTTAAAAAGGGGCTTTATTTGGGGGGTATTTAGGCCTGAGCAAGTCACTCCCAATGCCCTGATTTTAGGCCTAGGATGCCTGATTTTAGCCATTATTTGCCGGGTCCTTAGCCAGACTTCATAGCCATCATTGGTGGCTAAATTATAGGTCTTTTGGCTATTAAAAATGGCCTTTTTATCAACTAGGTTTAGCCAGATACAGGTAGTTTTGGCCTCTAAATCAGCCTCTCTTAAGCGAAATGCCACCATTTCCGCCAAAATCCTTAACCAACTATTTATTTGTTCAGGATCCTGGATTGCTCTTAGTAAAGTATAGGAATGCCCTATGGATTTTGGCGGTAATTTTTCCCGGCTAAACCCCAGGGTTTCTAAGCGATGTAAATTGGTATAAAGATCGAGGCCTGCCTGTCCTAGATAACGGGTTAAAATCTCTTCCGGGGTATGCCATAAATCCAGGCAGGTATTTATCCCTAAGTAGGCTAAGATTTCCCGGGTCCTTGGCCCAACCCCGCAGAGTTTTCCTGCCGGTAAATTTACCAGGACATCAGCCAGGTTTTCTTCGGTTAAAATTGACAGGCCGTTTGGCTTATTGACCTTAGAGGCCAGCTTTGCCAGGAGACAGTTTTTAGCTATGCCTATGCTGCAGGTAATCCCCCAAAAGCCCTCTTTTATCCTTTCTTTAATCTCATGGGCCAGGGCCTTTTGTCTGGCCTGATCAATGCCCTCAAGATCCATCCTAAACTCATCCACGGAGGCGTATTCTAGGGCTAATCCGTAGTCCTCTAAAAACCTAAGAATGCGCTCTGAGGTATATATGTATTTATGGGTATCTGCGGCTATAAATAGCGCCTGCGGGCATAGCCTGAAGGCCTCTTTTGTGGGCATGCCGGAGTCAACACCATAGGCCTTGGCTTCATAACTCGCCGCACAGACAACAGTATAGTTTTTATTCTGACGGGCCCCTACTATCAGGGGCCTGCCCTTTAATCTAGGGTTGACTGCCTGTTCAACAGAGGCAAAGAAGGCATCCATATCAATATGCATTATCATTTTGGCGTTTTTTCTTTTGGGATTAGTACCACACATTTGTGTGGTTAGAAAGATAAAAAAATAAGGGTCTCAAAAGGGCCCTTATTATCTAATCTATTTTTCTATCACCTTGTACAGATCTTCAAGGCTTAACGGCTTTCTGAACATGCCATCGAGCTCTAAGTACTGGGGAAATTTATCCGTCACCAGGTCATAGCCGGTAATCATGAATTTTTTAGCATTAGGATTGTGCGTTTTGATGATGCCAGGAAGTTCTATACCGGGTATGCCGGGAAGGTTAAAATCAAAAAAGATATAGTCGTAGGTCTTTGTAGTTATTAAGTCCTTGGCCCTGTCCCCATCAAGGGCAATATCTACAATAATTTCTCTTTTTTCCAGGTAATTTTTGAAACTATTACAGATATCTTTCTCATCATCTACAATAAGTACTGCTATTTTTTTCTCCATGAGTCAGGTGCTTATTTATTGTCTTTCTCTTTATCGTGCTCTTTTGCGGATAATTCTCTGGCTATCTCTTCCATGGTTTTGCCCTCGGGTATTTTGGAAGGCTTGCCAGGCGAAGTTTCTTTATCAACAGGTTTTTCTTTGGGGACCTGCGGTGCTGGCGGGGTTATAGCTTCTTTAGGAGGCTCCTTTTTTTCAATTACCTCCTCAGGCATTTTAGGCGCGGGAGGTTTTATTGCTTCTTTAGGGGGCTCTTCCTGCGGTTTTGGCGGAGGCTCAATCTTTTTTTCAGGGATGACTTCTTTAACCTTAGACTGAGCCTCTAATTGCTGGTTTCTTTCTCTTAGTTTCTTAGACTCTGCCTTCTCCAGGGATAATTCTTTGGCCAGATTATCTAATTCATCTTGCCTGGCTTGGCATTTACCCTGTAATTCCTGGATTTGTTTTTCGAGAATTTCTTTTGTCCTCTGCAATTCCTGCCTTGCCTTGAATTCCTCGGTGTTAGTTTTTTGGCTCTTTTCTAAATCAATCTTCAGCTGACTAAATTCAGATTTTAGCTTTTGGTAGTTATCATTTAGATTATTGGCTATCCTTTCATTTTCTTTGGCCTCTGTCGCAGACTTGTTTAGATTATTCTGAAACTCTTTAATCCTGGCCTCGTATCTCTGTTTTTCATTTAGAAGATCCTGGTTATTTTTATTTAACCTTTCTAAATCTGCAATATTATCCTTTGTTAACTTAGCCTGTTGTCTAAAAACCGAGATCAATAAACCTATGATGATGAGAAACCCCGGTATAATAAGGACGCTATATAAAATAAACATTGCGTCAGGTTTTCCGATTGCTTTTAAGAAGTCCATAAAAAGCCCTCCCTTTAATTATTCATTTCTTTTATAAATTATTATAACTCAAATTAATATTTTTACAAATTTATTTTATTTAACCCCCAGGAAAAATTCCTGCTGCTAAAGGATATTTCATATAATCCGCTTTCAGCATCTACGGAAAAGTAACTAACAATATCTTCCCCTAGTCTTACCTGCCAGCTATAAGTTATATTTTTTATCCGATATGGTTTACTTTTCCAATAAAAAACCTTAGGATAAATTTTTCCATTCTTAAATAGCGCCAATACGCAGATCTTCTCATTTAAAGAACCCGCCTGGTCATAAGGCATGGGCCTATCCCAACGTGCCTGGTGGTTAAACATATTAATCCTAATTGTATTTTCTAATTGTAGCTATTACTTTTCCGATAATGTTGAATTCTTTATAGATGGGTGGATAATTTGCATTTTCCGACTCAAGATATACTCGGCCGGCCTTACTCTTTAACCTTTTAACAGTGGCTTCATTGTTTTCTAATAAGGCTACAATAATTTCTCCTGTTTTTGCCATGCGTTGTTTTCTTACCAAGATAAGGTCTCCTTCTAAGATACCTGCGCCAGTCATGCTGTCTCCCTTTACTTTTAAAACGAAGACCTCCCGGTCTTTTCGATAACAAAAATCGTTTAAATCAAGATATCCTTCTAAGTTTTCGTAAGCAAGATTTGGTTCGCCAGCCTTTACCTGAGCCAAGATTGGTATACGATAACCAAGGCGCCTGAATAACTCTATTGACCTGGATTTACGAGGCGCTATTTTTAGGTATCCCTTTTTGCTTAAGATTTTTAGATAATCTCTGACTGTTCCGGTTGAAGAAAATTTAAAATGGATGCCTATTTCTCTTATGGTGGGCGGAATCCCCTCCAGCCTTATTTTATCCTGGATGAAATTTAATATTTTTTTCTGTTTTTCAGTAAGCTCTTCCATATCTTATTTTTTAAAACCCAACGCCCTTTTTCTTAAAATACCACTCATTTGTGTGGTTGTCAAGTCAAAAAAATATTAACCGGACAATTGCCTTAGATGATCAAGGCAATCACTATAAATTTTTATCTCCCTGGCTAGTTTATAGTAATAAATAGCGTTGCGGAAATTACCCAGCTTTTCATAACATAATGCCAAATAAAAATTCGCATAATCTCGCCAGGCAGTATGGGACTTTTTTATTAATAGTTTATTTAAAACCTCTCTTGCCTCTTCATATCTTTCCTGCCGCATTAGAAGCAGGCTTAAGAAAAATGCGGTTTTATCATAATAATTACTGTCAGAATAATTGACGATTATTTCTCTATAAAGAACTTCTGCCTTTTGCGTTCTTTGATAAAGGTCATAGTTTCTTGCCTCATACCAAAGGCGTTCCACAGGAACTTTTATTTCGTGAATTTGGCGTTTGAGAAATATATCCTGATACCAATAGGCAAAATTTAAACCAAATACATTAACATATGCGTCTGCCATAAAATCAAAGATATGCCTATCTTTCACAAAATCGTCGGAACGCGTAGGAGCGCGCGGTAGAGGAAATATCCTTGCCGTAAAATCCATAAAGTTATTATAAGCATCCTTATCCTGCATCATTATTGAAACCCTGGGTAATTTTGAAATTAACTGGGGAGTCACCTCTTCTAATCTTGCCCATTCTTTACCATCCTTATAATAAATCAGGCTAAAATATGGATCAATGGCACGCCATCGGCCTTTTAGATATACCTCTGCTATTGTATGAGGAGAAACCCCATCTTTGTCCATAAGAAAATCATACCGGGCATGTATCCCCTTAATACTAAGTAACCTGCAAAATACCCTGGCGTGATAGTCGCACCAGCCTATCCCTATGGTTAAACAATCGAATGGCGTACCCTCATAAGGAGGAATATCCGTAACTGCCCAGAGATTAGTCCTGGTATAATCAATGGCTTTCTGTATTAATACCTCATTTGAGCTTGGATTTTGTAATTCATTTCCAGAGATTACCCGAAAAGAAAGTTCCTGATAAACATGTTTGCTCAGTTTGGGGGAAAGAAATAAGGCAATCAACGGGCTTAAGACTAATAAAAGCGCCAACAATAATATGGTTACTATAGACGTCTTTAAAATCAATTTCTTAATATTCATTCTTGGCAATCTTATTTATGGCTAATTCGACAAGCATCTGATCCCAACCGCAAGATATTAGCTCGTCTTTTATCTTTTCAAATGCCTGTCCTTGGTCCCTCTTCTTTAAAAGGAAATCCACTAAAATTTCTAGATTATACCTTTGATGCGTATTTAAAAGTAGTTCTATCTCATTCTCTTGATCAGGTTTATTCCTTAAGAAAGCGATTAGTGAAAATATTGCCGGCAGAATAAGTAAGATCAGGGAGCTTGTAAATAAAAGAAAGTTAGAGTGGCCCAAGATGAAGGCAGACGATTCCCAGTATACGTCGAAAAGATAATGGGCAACAATCAAAGGAATAATACCGTACCTTAAGAAAATTAGCCCATAAAATATTCCCAAAATACCCACCTCTATGCCTCTAAACCAAACAGGAAAGACAGTATAGTTACTGTGGCCAAATCCCCAGACTAAGGCGGCAATCAAGACGGCCAAGAAGGCGTTTTTGATGTATTTCTTTAGCCAATTTATGCCAAAGATTCTATAGACAATCTCTTCGCTGAAACTGGCTTGTACTCCAATTATAAAGGCGCTTAAAAAAGGTAGATAACTACTCGAAAGACCGGATATCCTCACCTTATCTACCCAGACACCTAAAAATTTCTGCCCAAGGTGAAATAATAATGCCTGAAGCCCCAGAAATATAAGAAATAAAAGATACCCGAATAAGATAGCTCCCGAGACTTGTTTACTGAAGAAGCTCGAATTTATATAATGGATAAATGAGATTGTTTTTTTAGCAGGATAGACCTCATAGCGAAATAACTCTGAAGAAGTGCCGATTATTACTACAAAAAGGCTTAAAGATATGGCACTAATAACAAGCGCAAGAGATACGTTTATAAGATACGAAGTTAATATTGAACTTGTTGGATATTGGAATAATATTTGGTTTAGCTCATTAAAAGAGTGTGATATCTGTAATGTAAAAAGTATTATTCCTATAGTTAAATAGAAACGCCAGGATCTTTTTATCAATAAATCATTTTTTCTGTTAATAATTTTTACTATCGCCAAGACGATCCAGGAAAACAACCAGAGAAAAGAAATCCTGCTTAATAAATTTCCAAGTGCAATTTGCCTTTGGACATGTCTTTTGAATTTCTCGGGAATATCCAGCCTATTTTTAAAGAATAGCCGGATTTCTCCTCCTGAAACAGTAGCTCCTGTAAGTAATTTTGCCATGCCGCCAGAAGGATCGCTATTTGAAGGTATAGCTACGTCTTTCCTTTGCCAATCAAAAGGGTAGTCTGTGCGATTGTCAAAATTCTTTACCTGCTCCTCATGAATATCATATTCTAAAAAATTTACTCCAAAATTTTGTTTTAAGAAATTTTCTGCCATCAGTCTCGAGGCTTCTTTATTCGGGGTTGCGCGTTTTTCTGTATCTTCAATAAAGTGCGAGAAAGATATAACCTCTCCCGACTTAGAACTAACCTTAACAATGTATTCTTCCTTTTGGTTTTCTATAAAAAACCTTACTGACCAATAAAATAAGTCATAGCTGTATTTTTTAAGAAACTCCTCCTCTTTTTTAAAACCGATTACCTTCTGCAAATATCTATCGGCCCAATAGTCCATTTCTAAGACTATGGCCTTTCTATATCTAGTAATGTCTATTCCTTTTCCGGTAAGATAGTCGCCCGCTTTTGTAAATGCATCTTTTTTATCAATAGATAAATCTATAAATGCAAGCTGGGGATATGCAAACTTAAACCAAGCAATTATAGCCAAAAATGCAATAAAGATGTAAAGGGCCAACATCCTATGAGATATCTTCATAGTTTTTTATATTTTTAATTTTTTGCCGAAATTTAAGCGGGCTGTTAAAGAATGGACCGATGGTAGGCTTGAATATTTTATTTTTGAATAAAACAGAAACTGATTTATCCAATTAAATATTATATCTCTTCTATTCGTTCTGTCTTTATATTTTTATTTTTTAAGTAATCAAATAATCTTTGCAGCTCTTCTTTTTCTCCGTCTAAAATCAAATATGCCCACCCAACATCGGTAGAAAATGAGGCCTCTACAATGATTGGGACTATCTTAAACTTCGTACTTATGTAGTGTATGATGGGCTCATTTTTTAATTCCCCGGGAAAAGTAAATTCTGCCTTAATTTTCATTTCTTATAACCCCGAGCTCATACTAACATAATGGGATTGATTTGTCAAATTAAGAATATTTTCAGGCATTTGGCTCTATGTTTATGCCTGCTAATGACTCTTTGCCATAATCCTCCTGGAACCAACCGTTATAAAGTCCAAACCCGTTAAGTAAATTTTTTGCCTTTTCGTATTCCCCGGAAGTAATTTTTCTATTTAATTGGCTAAATTCTTTTGCCCTGTAGCAAGGCAGATATTGACTCATCAAGCTTATAAAGGCGTCTTTAGATATTTCTTTAGCAATAAATGATAGGACATTTTCGGTATTTGAGACATCATTCGGCATAACAAGGTGCCTGATAATAAGTCCGCGCTCGATGATTTGTGAGTCATCTAATTCCACATTCCCCACCTGCCGGTACATCTCTTTTAATGCTATCCGGTTAATTTCTACGTAATCCGATACTCCGGAATACCTGGCAGCCTTTTCGTTATCTCCATATCGCATATCGGCAAGATACACGTCCACTATTTCGTTAAGCAATTCTAATGTCTCTCGAGATTCATAACCGCTGGTATTGTAAACAAGAGGTATAGTCAAACCGCCTTCGATTGCCAGTTGGAGCGCTTCTAATATTTGATAAAGCACGTGGGTCGGGCTAACCAGGTTGATATTATGGCAGCCTTGTTCCTGTAATTTAAGCATAAACCTAGCTAAAGAGTCAGCCTTGACCGTCCTTCCCTGCAGTAACTGGCTGAACCTGTAATTCTGACAATAGACGCATCTTAAAGGGCAGCCTGAAAAGAATATTGCGCCTGACCCATTTTTTCCGGAGACAGGCGGTTCTTCTCCCAGGTGGGCCATGTAATTAAAAACCCTGACATCCATTGCCGTACGGCAAAGTCCCTTTTGACCTTTAAGACGATTTACCTGGCAATTTCTTGGGCAGAGATTGCATGATTCCAGTTTTTTGAATAAACAATTGATCCTTTTTTTAAGCTCACCGCTTTTGTATAGCTTGATATAGGAGGCAGGTTTCATTCTATTGAGGGGTAAGAAGAATGCCGTGCTTGGGGCAAAATTTGAATCTTTCGGGGTATTGAGTTTTGCAGAGCCGGCAGAATTTTGGTTTTAAGGCAACGTCGCTTTGTTCGGAATAATTAGATCTCGGAGTGATATTTTTTTCTCCCGCCGTTGCCTTATCGCCTTGTTTTGGCGTTAAAGTAGAAATATCCAAAGAGCTAGAGGCATTTTCAAGAGAATCGATTTCTTCCCTTATTAAATTAATCCTCTCTGCTAAATTAGGATGCGACCTTAAAAATTCGATGTTTAGTTGGGGTCCGCGTTTATCTACTTCCTTCTGGAGTTTTCCCAAGAAACTAATCATTCCATTCGGCTCAAATCCGGATTTATATGCATATTTAACTCCAAGCTTATCTGCCAATTTTTCGTCGCTTCTGCTATAACCCAGTGATATAAGATTAAACATAATATCTATGCCGCGCGCAATCTCAGCTTGGCTTGACCGGCCTAATAGTAAACTCATGGCGATTTGGTAGCCAAGTCCTGTTTCAAGTTTTTTAACGGGGTGTCTTGCTGCGATATGCCCAATCTCGTGCCCCAAGACACAGGCGAGTTCCGAGTCGGTTGCGGCCTCAACTAATCCGCTATGGACATAGACGTAACCTCCGGGTATGGCAAATGCATTCAGCTCTTTGTCCTTAACCACGTTAAAATGGTAATCGAGATCTTTTCTATCGCAGGAGGCGGCTACTATTTTACCTATGCCTTCTACCCTTTTAGTGGCCTCTTTATCATCAGAAAACTTAAATTCATTTTTAACCTGATTACTGATATATTTGCCGATAGATACCTCTTGCTTTGTATCAATAAAGACCCATTCCTTTCTTTCTGTTGCAGGATTATAGATGGTAGCGCAGCCGCTAACCATCAAAATGCCTAGAATAATGAAGCCCACCCGGATTAAAACCTGGGGTTCCAAAGGCGGAATACTCAAGCGGCCACATCTTATCCGCGCCTGTCCCTTGGCTTCGCTCGGGATGGTTAGAGGGATAGTGAGCGCAGTCGAACCAAAGGGCGCGGTTTTTCCCGCCCATTTGTCGTATTGCTTTAGGCGGGATCCCGCCACTGATTTTGTGTAAGACTGTGAGCGGGGCAGGCCGCGGAGTATAATTATCCGGAATCTCATTTTTCTTTTAATTGAACCGACAGAATACCCCTGATTTTATTAAATATTTCGATATAGGCCTTGCTTTTGTAATCGGGATAGGTCCACTCAAATTCCCGGAAGGATTGATTCTGAAAACATAATGTTACCTCGCCAAATATTCCTTTTCCTAGATAGATTCGGTGATAATAATCCTTAGTCGTAGAAAGAACAAAATTCCAGAGAGTAAGGTATCCCGGGTCAATATTGACCCTCCGTTTCTTATTTTTTGAATACCTTTGTTCTAATTTTATTGTCCAGCGTTTAATATCCTTAAGTCTTTGGGGATTTATTAAATTTTTAAAACTAATGAATTTGCGTTTAAGATTGTTGCCAAATTCATCAGCATAATAATCCGTGTAGTTAAATACTAAATCATCGCTCTCAAAATCTGCCATACCGAATTTAGCTATCAGATCTTTTTTGACGTCAGAGACTAAATCATCTTGCGCAAAAATTAGTCCGATAACCAATTTTTGCGCATAAGCCAATACTATTTTTTTCATTTATGTTTAGAATCGGGGAAAGAAATTTAATCCGAATAACCGACAGGCATAATGGCAAGTGGCTCTAAATTGTCAGAAAGCTGAAGCACCTTCTTTACCTTTTCGTTGCTAAATGCACCAACTTCAACAGTCTTTAGTCCCAAATTTTCAACTATGAGGTATATGTTCTGACAGGAATGTCCCGCTTCCATGTGTACATAGCGGGTCCCTCTTTCTCCGTAACGGGATGTAGTTCGATTATATTGCGCCGAGATAATTATTGAAATAGGTGCATCTTTTATGAACATCTGATTTAAAGACGCCTGCACCAACTCTTTTCTTAAATCTTGAGCCAAACGGATAATGAGGCTGTGTTTTGATACATTGTATTGATAAAGACCGGCCTTTATCCCCGGGACAGAGTTTTCTCCGATCAAGATGAATATTTCCAGGGGATAAATTGCCCCGGCAGAAGGTATAGTGCGGTTAGTCTTCTCTGGCAAACTATTATCTGGTTTTTGGCCCCCTGCTGCCCAGAGGATCTGTGAAATTTGAGCCTTGTTTAAAGGCTGGTTTTTAAATCTTCGGCAAGAACTTCTTTTTTGAAGCGCCTCAAGCAAAGAAACGTTTATTTTTGTGTCTGACTTAGGAAGGAGTATCTCGGTGGACATTGCGCTAGAAATTATGGGGATGCCTGATATGATGCTAAAAAATAGGACAATAGTTACCGCCGACTTTTTCATCCTGCCGTAATCCTTGAGCGTGTTTTATCAATGTGAAAATTTACATATTCGGCGATATTAGCCATATCCTTCGCAGATATGTCATTGAAAAATATAGCTATGCTGTATTTTTCATTAACCAATACCGGCTTATCTGGTTCAGAGCGTACCACTATGCCTTTACATCTAATCTTTTTGGTAATAATCTTGTTATTAACCGATAACAAAGGCAGTAGTAGAGTTACCCTTACTTTTGTCATGGCGGGTAAGAACTTATTAACCTGGCAATATGCTCCAGAGCAGCTGATGTTTTTAGTTTCGGTTATAATATCAAACTGCTCGTCTTTAATTTTTAGAGGGACGTTTTTTTCTATCCTGGGGTGTCTTCTTTTCTCTTTAAAATTCTGCGTCATTATTTCTTCTCTTTTTTGGTCTTAAAGCATTTTTTATTGCAGTAATAATTTCCATTTCGATAATATGCTTTTCTTCTTTTTATTGCCTTATTACAACCTTTGCAGTTTATATTCTTAAGTTTAACCTGTTGCTGTTCTGCCATTGCGCCTCCTTAAGGATTATTGATTAAAAACGAAGATATTTTAGAGTAAATATCGATGGTTTGATACGTATTCAGAAATGCAATTCTTGTTTTCTGGGGAGATTTCCGTAAACTTTACACCAGAATAATACCGGTTAGAATAAGGAAATCTCTGCGACCACACGACTTTTCCCGTAACATTCAAGCTTTTAGTTAATTCAGCCAAAAACATATCGATAATAAACTCGGTTTGCGCAGGTATGAATTCGTCGGAGGCGAATTTAAGCCCTCCTAGGCTAAAATCAGATGTCAGGGCAGCGCCGTAAGTCTTGTTGGACTTAATATAGTAACTGATGGGTACCTTGATTTTAAGACGTTGGTATCGCCTTTTTTCTCCAAATTCGTTTGCGCTCATTTCGTTAGGATTATAGCATATATCAAAAATAGTGTCAATTTTTTTAACTTTACATTTTGGGAGTTTATGATATAATCAAAACAAATGTATGAAAAATTCTTCGGATTACGCGAAAAACCCTTTAATGTTACCTCGGATCCTAGTTTTTTCTACCTAAGTCGCAGGCACCGCGAGGCCTTCTCCTTTCTCGTCTATGGAATAAGTGAACGCAAAGGCATTATCGAGATTACAGGGGAAATCGGAACTGGGAAAACTACTCTCTGCCGCACTCTATTAAACCATCTCGACAAAAAGACAAAAACCGCCTTTATCTTAAACCCTAATTTTTCTGAAGTTCAATTCCTGCAAGCAGTTGTGGAAGATTTCGGCATAGCAACAAAAACCAAATCCCGCCTAGGTTTAGTGCAGGCCTTAAATATTTTTTTATTGGAAGAGTCCAAAGCCGGAAGAAACATTGTTTTAATCATTGATGAAGCCCAGAATTTAAAACCCAATCAATTAGAACAAATCCGCCTCCTCTCCAATCTTGAGACCGAAAAAGAAAAACTGCTTCAAATAATCCTTGTTGGCCAGCCTGAATTACATGGAAAATTAAAACTTCCGCAATTAAGACAAATCGCACAAAGAATAAGCGTGCGTTATCATATATTGCCCCTTGATAGAGATGAATTGGAGACTTATATTAACCACCGCCTAAAAATTGCAGGCGCAAACGGCACGCTTAAATTTTTATCCGAATCATTTGATGCAATTTTTAGTTTTTCGAAAGGCGTACCTCGTTTAATCAACATGCTGTGTGACCGAGCGCTTCTGGCTTGTTTTGTCAAAGAGGCAAAAGAAATCTCTCCTGAGATAGTCGAAAAGTGTATTGAGGAATTGGAATGAGCATTATTTATGATGCATTAAAAAAAATCCAGGGAGAAGTTTCTCCAAATATAAAACCAGGCGATCCTCAAAAGGAAAAGACGGAAGATAAAAAACCAAAAGCAAGGATTAAATTTAATCCATTTTTAATACTCGTTATTTTGGTTTTGAGTACCGGGTCTTTAGTATATTTTAATCCTAACTTGAAAGAACTCGTTAAACAAACTGGTTTAGTTGATAAAATTGCCTCAAAATTTGAGAATCCGGTCCAGTCAAAGACCAATGCCTCAACGACTGCAAAACCCAGTTCGTTTTCCAAATCAATAACTGCATCTTTAACCAAAATGATAAAGTCAAATAACGCGGTGGCAAATTCAAAATTCCCCCCCCTGGTCCTTCAAGGGGTATTTTCTTCCGAAACGGATAGCTGGGCAGTTATTGATGATCAGGTATTAAAGAAGGGTAATAAAATTCAAGATGCAGAAATTGTTGAAATTTTTCCGCATGAGGTAATACTTTTATTTAAAGGTGAGAGCTTTAGCCTGTCTCTTAAATAAACCTAAATTCCTATACTTTTTTTGCCTCTTAAGGTCTCTTCAATCAGCTCTGTCGGTATATCTTCACAAATAATAACTTCCCCAATTTTTTTTGGTAAGACAAATCTATTCTTTCCATGGATAAATTTTTTATCATGATAAAGAGCTTTTACCATGGAAGACAAGCTCACGCTTTTTGCCTTTGTTGGAAGCCCTAATGCCTTAATTAACTCCTTAATTTCTTGAAACGATTTTTTATCAAGTATATTTAGCTTATAAGAGATTTCGGCTGCAATAACCATACCTATAGCTATGGCCTGGCCATGGCTATATCCTTTGTACCCGGAGGCGGCCTCAATAGCATGGCCGATAGAATGGCCGTAATTTAAAATCGTCCTTTTGCCTTTGATTTCTTTTTCATCTTGTTCTACGATCCTCGCCTTTATCTGGGCGCATTTATAAACAGTATATTCTAAGGGAACTTTTTTAAAAGAAAGTATATTTTTATATTCTTTCTTTAGATAATGAAATAATACGGAGTCCTTAATAACGGCGTATTTTATGACCTCTGCTAAACCTGAAACCATTTGACTTCTGCTTAGACTAGACAAAAAGTCTATGTCCGATAATACGAGGCGCGGTTGATAAAATGCGCCTACTAAGTTTTTCCCACCAGTTAGATCTATCGCAGTTTTTCCTCCAATAGCAGAATCTACCTGGGCAAGTAACGTTGTAGGTATCTGGATATAAGGGATGCCTCTTTTATAAATTGAGGCAATAAAACCGGATAAATCCCCTATTACCCCTCCCCCAAAGGCAATAATAAACAACCTTTTTCTGAGGTCATAGTTTGCAATACGGTTAATTAGCGACAGCGCTATTTTTTGAGACTTGCTTTCTTCGCTGTCAGGAACCTCGTCTATTTTTGTTGAGAACCCACTTTCTTTTAATACTCTTTTTAGACGAAATCCATATAGATTATTAATTGTACGATTTGTAATTATAACGGCATCTTCCCCAATATTTAAAACCTTCAAATACTCACCAAGTCTAGATAAAACACCTCTTCCAATGAGGATATTATAACTGCGGCTGCCTAGAGATATTTTTATCCTTTTCATTATGGTTAAACTCCGAGTAAACTGGCCAAGGCCTGCACAACTGGCCAGACTAAATAGTCAAATAAACGTAAATAAAGAAATAAAATTATGATTATGATGCCGTATCGCTCTAGTTGCATATATTGCATGGCGAGTTCTCTAGGCAATATTCCCATCAATACTCGAGAGCCGTCTAAAGGCGGTATAGGTAGCAAATTGAATATTGCAAGGACAAGATTTATCAAAATAGCGGCTTTAAATATTTCTATTAGTAATAGAGGGTAATTTATGTTTAATCTGAGGGCCAAACTTAACAAAAGCGCAAAGAGTATGTTTGCACAAGGACCGGATAACCCTACCCAGATCATATCCCTTCGCGGATTTCTTAAATTCCAGAAATTTATGGGTACGGGTTTTGCCCAACCGAAGATTGGTGCATGGATAATCGCTAACATTATAGGCAAAAGCACTGTACCGATGGGGTCTATATGCGCTAAAGGATTTAATGTAAGTCTGCCTTCATATTTTGCAGTAGGATCTCCTAATTTGTAAGCGACCCAGCCATGAGAGTACTCATGGATGACAATGGAAAAAAAGAATATTGATAAAGAAAGGATTAGGCTCATTCTAAGGCGGTAATTTTTTCAACAACAATTACTGGTATTTTTTGGCGGGATGTTTGTTGCGTTCGTCCCCAGATATTGACTTTACTATTTAGAAAACTATCCAATATCTTGCCATTGGATTGAAGATAATAAATCACCTTACTATCTTTGATTAGTTTGTAAGTTCCAGGTCTTTTTAAAAATTTTCCGCAAGATTTGATAATACCGGTGGCGATTGGAGTGTCAATTTGGGTTTTTGGAGATTTTGCGTTAGAAGCGAGTCCTGTTTTTACCACGCTCTCGGTATTTTGCGCCCCTGTTTTTTTCATGTAGTAACTTATATATTTAACATTTACCCAGCCGAAGCAATTATTTGGTACACCAATTTTATACCAATTGCCTTCTTTGGCTAAAATATCTGCATTGTCATTTTTATTAAATTGACCCAAAATAGTTGAATTAACCGTTGGTTTTGCCCTTATATTTACCCTATTGGCGTTAATCTTGCCAGAATTATCATTTTCAATTAAAACATAGCTTTTGTTAACAAAACAGCTCGAGTCTTTGGGCAATTTAATCTTATACCAATCAAAAGACTTGGAGAGGACCTCAACAAAATCGCCTTTATTTAATTTGGTTATGATCTCGAAATTTATATTTGCCCCCGCTCGGACGTTAACGTCCTTGCCGTTAATCACGCCTGTAAAATTGCTCTCCTCTTGGGCAAAAGAGGCTGTTATAAATAGGCCTAATATGAGAAAAACAAAAATTATCTTTTTCATTTAGGTTTTTATTTAGCCTGACCCTTGGCGGATGGGGCCTTGGTTGCGGCCGGGGTCTCAGCGGTTTGAGCAGTTGGAGTTGCGCCAGGAGCTGCGGCTGCTGCTTCAGGTGTGGCTTCTTTTGCAGCTTTCTCCTTCCTGATCTTTACCCTGACAGTTTTGATCTTGGGCAGACCGAACACAGATGAACCTTCCTGCCAGACTCCCTTTTTCATCAGGACCTTTATTTTTTCTACTAGCTTAAGGACTGATTTCTGTAATTTTGTTTTGTCAACTGCTCGAAGCGACGGATGAACAGACATTTTATATCCTCCTCATAAAACAATCTTTATACTTTTTTTTTAACTGACTCAGTAAAAGCTGGGCCTTTTCCTTTTCGAAGAATCTACCAACGCATATTTTTATAAAATTTTCTCCATGGATTAAGAAGGCATCAAAGCCGCTTTGTTTTAAGATGCTTAATTCTTTTTGTGCAGAAATCTTTCCTCGATAAGTTGCTACTTGAATAGTATATTTAAAGACTGGTTGTTGGTTAAATTTTACCACTCCAACTTTATAGGGTGCGATTTTAACAGGCTGACTTTGGGGTAATCCTTTTTTTAAATCAGGTGTAGCAATCCTAGTTGTTGCGGATTTGATATCGACTACTTTATTTATTGGCAGGGTTAACGCTGTTTTCTTTTGCACTAATTCCCTAAGCATCATCATCCTGCCTTTTTTAATACCCAGGCCATATACAAAAGTAAACAATAATATTAAACTAATACAGTAGAAAATTACTTTCCGGGGATAAAAAGTCCTTCCTTTATTATCGGAGGCACCACTCTCTTCTTTTTGCGTAGCCGCTCCAATACCGTCGACTAAAAATTCCAGCTGTTTGGCAGGAGTTTTATTATACATCTTTGGCCTCACCAAATTATATTATTAAACTTTAGCCTGATAATTGCAAGTATTTTTTAAACCGAGGCTCTTTAATTAATTTTAAGAAAGCCTCCACAACCTTAGGGTCAAATTGGGTTCCACTATTTCTTTTAATCTCTTCAATCGCATCCCAAAACGAAATTCTATCACGATAAGGCCTTCCAAATACCATGGCATCAAAGGCATCTGCAACTGCCATAATCCTTGAGCCCAAGGGAATTTGGCCTTTTTTTAATCTTGAGGGATACCCGGTCCCGTCATATTTCTCATGATGATGCAAAATTATAGGTATTACCGGTCTCAGGGCCTGCAGGGGCTTGATTATTGCAACTCCCTTAGAAGGGTGCAGTTTTATTATCCGGTATTCCCTGCCGGTTAATTTAGTAGTTTTAGCAAGGATCTCCAGCGGAATATTTATTTTTCCGGCATCATGAAGCAGGCTTGCGTATTCCAAACTCCTTAATTGCTCTTCGGAGAGTTGTAATTTTTGGCCTATTGCCAATACGAGTTTGCTGAAATACGGGGTATGCGTGTATGCGGAAGGGACCTTTGTATCCATGAGCATAACCAGCGATTTAATACTGCCCAAAACTACCTTCTGCTGCTCTTCGTAAAGCCGCAGGTTCCTGATTGCCATTACTGCCTGTTCGCTTAAAGCCATGAGTAATTCTTGTTCATATTGATTAAACGGCTTTGTCGGCTTATTTCTTTTTATGATAATCACGCCAATTACATCTTCAGCAATCAAAGGCACTGCCAGAATTTTCCCCGCATTAACACAGGAGCATGTCCTGATAACCCTTTCTTCAATACCTGGTTTGATCCTTGATCGTCTGGTGATTATATGCTTTTTATTTGAATCTACGGCGATTTTTACAAAGATATATTTTTTGGTGTTGTCAATCAGAGAAATCAAACAATAATCGGCATTAAGAAATTGGCAGATAAGCTTGACAAATCTCACCAAAAAACTGTTTAAATCGATGCTAGAGTTTATTAACCGATATGCAGCATGAATGGTCGATAAAACTGTTTTATACCTTTTCGTAAGGATAGAATAATTTTTTATACTCATCTAAGGCAAACCTGTCGGTCATCCCTGCGATATAATCGCAGATAACGCGGTATTTATCCCCTTGTTCTATTTTTTTCTGAAATGAAGTTGGTAATTGTTTGGGCATCGCAATATATGCATTGAATAATTCTTTTATAAAACGTTTGGCCTTATCAGACATGCGCACCACACGATAATGTTGATAAAGATTTGTAAGCAAAAATGCCTTAAGTGGCCTTCTTTTTGACTCGATATTCTTGCCGAAGGAAATAACCTTTTCTTTCTGTTTTCTTACTTTTTGAATTGAATCTATATTAAAAACCTGAATTCTCTTCTCGGATTCTTCAATAACATCGGTAACCAGAAGATTGATTAAATACTTAATAATCTGATATCTTTCCAATTGCCTATCTTTGTTACGCATGTTTCTTGAAACTATTATATGCGCCTCCTTCCAAAAAGGTATTATATCCAAATCTTCTTCTATAATTAGTCCGGAGGCTAAGCCATCATCGAGATCATGGTTGTCATAGGCTATTTCATCGGCAACGTCTACAACTTGGGTTTCCATGGAAGGAGACTCATCGGGGTTAAAATCATCCGGAATATTCGTGTGGTCAAAGTCAGTGGAATGCTTTATTATCCCTTCCCTTACCTCCCAGCTTAGATTAAGGCCGTTAAAATCAAGGTATCTTTCCTCTAATATATCCACAACCCTTAATCCTTGGCGATTATGGTCAAATCCTCCACGATCTTTCATTAATTCAGAAAGGGCATCTTCACCCGAGTGCCCAAATGGAGTGTGTCCTAAATCATGAGCCAGGGCAATTGATTCAGTAAGGTCCTCATTTAATTTTAGCGACCTTGAAATTGTCCGGGCAATCTGGGCTACCTCTAAGGTATGGGTAAGCCTTGTTCTATAATAATCACCCTCATGATTAACAAACACCTGAGTCTTGTATTCTAACCTCCTAAATGCAGCAGAATGGATTATTCGATCCTTATCCCTTTGGTAGAGAGACCGATAGGGATGCTCCTTTTCTGGATGAACCCTGCCTTTACTCAACTTGGTCTTCATTGCATACGGAGCAAGGAGTTCGCTTTCTAAATCATCAATTTTAGTGAGCATGTTTTAATTTCTTATAAAGTTCATCCAGGGACTGAGGAATTACTTTTACCATATTTATTACAGGCATAAAATTTGTATCTCCTAGCCAGCGAGGTACAATATGAATATGTATATGCTTATCTATTCCAGCCCCCGCAATCTTTCCGATATTTAATCCTACATTATAAGCTTGAGGCTTTAGGCATTTATCTAATTTTAGGCGTATTTTTTTAAAATGGTTAAATAGATCAAGAATTTCGTCGCTACTTAAATCTTCTAAATCCCTTAAGTGTCTGTAAGGAGCAATCATTACATGGCCATTATTGTAAGGATGAATATTCAGGACTGAAAAGTAAAAATTACTTCTTGATAAAACATAATTTTTTTTATCTTGCCTGGATCTAGCTATACGGCAAAATAAACACCCCTTTTGCTGTTTATTTTTTATATATGCACTTCTCCAGGGCGCCCAGATTTGTTCCATTATTTATATCTTGATTATCTCACCAATTATTTTATCATTAATATTGATAATTCCAAAGGAATTATATACTGAAAATGCCTTGTCTGTTGGGCTGCCTGGATTAAAGAATAACGTACCCTTGATAACCTGATTAAGCGGATTATGAGAATGACCAAACACAATTATATCCATTTTGGATGAAAATTCATTTTTTATGGTTTCGGGCAATTTATCAGCAGGGCCCCAACCGTGAATAAGCCCGATCTTAAATCCCCCGACTTCGATAATTTCCTTGCGTGCTAAGACATCACGGACTTCGGGTAAGTCCATATTTCCGCAGACCGCCTTTACCTTAGCGATTTTTTTTAATTCCTCTAAAACCGATATTTGGACCAAATCACCAGCATGAAGAATTAATTCTACGCCGCATAAGGCATTAAGAACTTCTCTGGGTAATTCTTTTGCCCGATCAGGTATATGTGTATCAGATATGACGCCTATTTTCATTTTTTTGAAGTCGCTACTATTCTAGGCTTGCCGTATAAATCGAAAAGTGAATTTAAGTTCTCAATATCCCAGGTCAAAATTTTATTTTGTTTTGCCAAAAGCGAAGCGTTTGCCTCTATATCATTAAATGCTATAATTATTTTCTTTTGAAGTTTATTCCTGTATTTTTTACATTCAGCAGCAAATTCCGCAACATCATTTTCCGTAATTTTATCTTCTTTTATCCCTGCTAACCATAGACTATTTTTGGTAATGCCGGCAATGCCTTTCTTGATTTGTCCACCATCAAATCTTAATTGTTTTAATTCTTTAAATTGGCTTAGTTTAAATTTATGCCTTTCCAATTGCACCGAATCGTTGCTGAATAAATTGAATAATTCCGTAATCCGCTCAATGGTGTCTTTCTTGGAAACCAAGATGAAATCATTAATAAAACTTTCTATTCGCTCTCTAAAAGATCTAGCCTGTAGATCAAAATGATAATCCAAGGCGTCCTGTTTGGCTTGATAAACAAATCTTAACCAAAATTCAAAGACCCTGTCATTAATCTGGTAAAATGTACCTCTTTTATCTATAATCTCAAGCTCCAGTAGCCTGTTTATCTTATTAATTAAGTTTTTCTTTTTACTGGGAAGGCTTAAGCTCATCTCCCTTATTTTATTACAACTATTGGCCAGGCATAATAAAATACTGATTAATTCGGCACCGTCCTTAAACTCATCAGTTAAATGCGTAATGCTTCTACTGTAGCGTTGATTTAATTCACCGTAAGAATTAAAAAGAAGGTTTTGTAAGACATTGATTATGGTTACTTGAGAGATTAAATCATCTTGTTTTACCGAGGCGAGTTGCTTGGCCTTAGAACAGATCAGATCTAAATAAAAAGGACAGCCTCCTGTAAAATTAATAATAAAGTCTATAATACTTGAATATAGATTTAGGCCGGCGGTCTTATCAAGAATAAATTCACGGCTTGTACCAAGATTAAACGGGCCGACTTCGATTACCTCGAAATTTCCAAATAAAAGAGAAAGCTCTTTTGAGAGTATTTTCTTAGCCTTGTATTTAGCAGAGCTGGAGAATAAATACATCGATTTTTTCTGGATCATAATTTTTTTTCCTAATTCACGGAAGATGTCCTTGAAATTCAGTTCTTCCAAAAGATGAAATTCATCAAAGACCACCAAACTAAATTTACCGCTTTCCTGATTTAAGGACTCGAGCAAACCAAGGGTCTCAAAAAATACTTCGACGCGCCTTCCTCTCTGTAAATGCAATCGTATTTGTGAAATCTTGGCCGTAGTTTTGGGTAGGATCTTCTTTGATTCTTCAATCAAAAAGTCCAAGTCTTCTTTTAAATCATTTCTGTCCTTTTTTAAGAAATTATAAAGAAGGCAACCTATAAATTTTAGGATAAATGTCTTAAAGTCTAAAGAGCCTATCTCAAGATACAATGGAATTATCTGGTTATCGCAGATATCCGAAAGGAATTTTTTTAGGATAGACGTCTTGCCCATTAACGGATTTCCGATGAGGACGATATTTTGACGGTATCCGTCCTTTAGGCCTAAAAGACGTTTCTGTAAGTTTTCTAAAATTTGCGCTCGATCAAAAAAGTCCGGTTGATTAAACATACAATCTAGTTTCCGTTAAGCGGGCGAGGGGAATCCCTGCCTGCCCCGAGAAATTCGAAGAATTTCCGGGACTTAGTCCTTGGAATTTTACAATGTAAAATTCCTAAGGGCCGGCAGGGAACCATCGCATCCACTTTTTCGCGTACTTTTTAACAAAAAATATCCTTCAAGCGGGTGAGCGGAATCGAACCGCCGTATACAGCTTGGGAAGCTGCCATTCTACCATTGAATTACACCCGCATTACGCTAAAACCACGCCCGCAGTCATTTCTTTAATTTCCTGCCGCGCCGAGACAGTTTTGCGCCAGTTTAATTGAACAATATTGTCCACACATGGTGCAGACATCAGCGATTTTGGGACGCGAAGACATCCTAAATGACTTTGCCTTCTCTGGATCAATTGATAGTAAAATCTGTTTTCTCCAGTCGCGTTTTTTTCTGGCTAAAGAGATATTTCTGTCCCAGTCCTTGGCATGTTTCAAGCCTTTCGACAAATCTGCTGCATGAGCAGCAATACGGCTTGATATAAGCCCTTCTTTGACATCTGCTATCGAAGGGTGCCTCAGGTGTTCAGAGGCCGTAACATAACAGAGAAAATCTGCGCCAAAACTTGCAGCCAAGGAGCCTCCGATTGAAGCCGTTATATGATCATATCCTGGAGCGATATCAGTAACCAATGGGCCTAAGACATAAAAAGGCGCTCCATGGCAAAGCTTCTTTTCTAACTGGATATTCTTTTTGATTTGATTTAACGGGACATGGCCCGGGCCTTCGATTATAACCTGTACTCCTCTATTTTTTGCCCGCTTGGCTAATATACCCAAAGTTTTTAATTCTTCAATCTGGACATAATCAGTGGCATCCAAAATAGAACCCGGCCTTAAGGCATCGCCAAGGCTAAGGGTGACATCAAATTCTCTGGCGATTTCTAATATCTCATCGAAATATTCGAACATGGGATTCTCACGTTTTCTATAAGACATCCATGCCGCTAAAATTGCGCCTCCCCGACTTACGATATCCAAAATTCTCCGATTATTTTTTAAAGAGTTTATGCTTTTTTTATTAATACCGCAGTGGATAGTAAAAAAATCCACGCCAATTCTGGCCTGGCGTTTGATTACATTAAGGATATCGCTAACGGTCATTTTCAGTATGGAACCATATTGTCTTCGGGCATTTACTGCTGCTTCATAGATAGGGACTGTTCCTACGGGAACCGTGGAATTATCGATGATTTTATTGAGAATTTTAACCAAATTTCCGCCGATACTTAAATCCATAACCGTGTCAGTTCCGTATTTAATTGCAATTTGAAGTTTTTTAAGTTCGTCTGCGGACTCTAACTTATCAGTTGATGTGCCGATATTGACATTTACTTTGGTGCGCAGCCCTTTTCCAATTGCACAGATTTTAGAAATCTTATGGTTTTTATTTAGAGGGATGACTATCTTACCCTTGGCAATGCCATCTCTAATAATCTCAGGGGCTGTATGCTCAAATTTGGCGACCCTTTTCATTTCGCCAGTGATTTTTCCGCTTTTTGCTAAATCTAGTCGAGTCATCTTCAAATTTATTTACAATCCCTGATTCTTTTTATTGTTTTTTTCTCCAGGCCATATACTTTGTATCTTATAAATTTAAATTCAGTAGCTATTTTTGCATTAAAAAGTTTTGAAAACTCTTCTAAGACCCGGAGAGATTCCTTAATCCGCTGGACATTTGCACAGAATATATCTTCTAAATTCCTTCTTTTGTTTTCGGATTTGATGCTTGGGCGTCCGACGTCAGACTCTATTTCTCTGGCATAAATGAGGGTATCGACTCTAATGGGAAGGCTTTTGATTAATCTAAAAATATGATGCCGAATCTTTTTAAGGTCTCCTGAAGAACACTTGTCATCAAGCACAAACCGGTTGATATCTTCTAAGACCCGAATGCCCTCTTTTATGCGATTTAAATTTGCGTCGATTAAACGCAATATTTTTTTATCTAAAAAAACTTTTGGCAATTTTCTTAATGAATTCGGTTGTCGAATAACCTTTTACTAATGGAACAGTCGAAATCCTAGCACCGTAATTAGCCAGAACATCCCTGCCGACGATATTTTTGACCTTCCAATCTGCCCCCTTGACTAATACATCAGGCCGAATTTTTTTAATTAAATTTAATGGCGTGTCTTCATTAAAAATAGTAACAAAATCTACGCTTTCTAAGGCAGCGATGATCCTAGCCCTTGAGGCCTCTGGCGTAATTGGCCTATTTTTTCCTTTCAGGCGCCGAACAGAACTATCGCTATTTACAGCCACAATCAGGTAATCACCGAGTTTCTTTGCCTCTTCAAGGCATTTTACATGACCGTAATGCAAAAGATCAAAACATCCGTTCGTAAAAACTATTGTTTTCCCCCTTATTCTTAACTTATTAAGGATTTCTTTAAGCTGATTCTGGCTTTTAATTTTTACTTTGATCATCAAAACAATGCCTCTTCGACTAATTCACAGATTATATGCCCAATACAGATATGCGCTTCCTGGATCCTGGCGGTAATTTTGGAAGCAATAGTAATTGAGGTGTCTGCTAATTTTGTCAGGTCTCCTCCTGTCCCACCAGTTAACCCGATAGTCTTAATCTTCATTGCCCCAGCTTTTTTTACTGCCATAATCACATTTTTGGCATTGCCACTTGTAGAAATGGCGATGACAAGATCGCCTTTTTCTGCCAGGGCCTCAAGCTGTTTTGAAAATACATACTCATAGCCATAATCATTGGCCAAGGCAGTTATGACCGAGGTATTTACATTTAAAGAAATGGCAGCAAGACCACGTCTATTCTTCTGAAATCTTCCCACCAGCTCTGCAGCCAAGTGTTGACTGTCAGCTGCTGAACCGCCGTTTCCCAAGAAGATTATCTTGTGACCGGTTTTAAGACATGCAATAACTTCTCTGGCAACTTTCTCAATGACCAAAATCTGCGTCTTCAGGACATTTTCTTTTACCTTGATTGAATCCTGAAGTATTCTGCGAATTGTATTTTTCATATTTAATGAGCGTATAACTTACGAACACCTGCCTCATCGGAAGGCAGGCATAAGTAATGTCCTCACTTAGCCAAAAAACTCCCTAGCAATACCGTATAGTTCCATATCTACTGTCTTTAATTCCTTAACTGATTCTTCAATAGGTATGGCTATAATTTTATTTCCGGATAAGGCAACCATCTTGCCAAAGTCGTCTTTTTTGACCAACTCAACCGCCTTGATACCAAAACGGGTGCCTAAGACTCGGTCAAACGCCGAAGGAGTACCTCCTCTTTGAAGATGGCCCAATACCGAAACTCTGGTTTCATATCCGGTTTCTTTTTCAATAATTTTTCCCAATTGATCGCCGATGCCGCCTAATCTGGCATGGCCAAATTCATCTAAATTAGTCTCTTGGGTAATTGCCTGCCCTACTTTAAATTGGGCACCTTCGGCAACTATTATAATGCTAAAGGTCTTTCCTCTTTGGTGCCGCTTTTTAATAAGGTCGCAGACCTCCTTTATATCAATAGGAAGCTCAGGAATTAAAATAACATCAGCCCCTCCTGCAATTCCTGCTTCAGTAGCAATCCAACCGGCATGGCGGCCCATAACCTCAACCACAATTATACGATGATGACTTTCTGCGGTAGTATGTAATCTGTCTATACATTCAGTAGCAGTATTTAATGCGGTATCAAATCCAAAGGTATAATCGGTTGCTGAAATGTCATTGTCTATGGTCTTGGGAACGCCAACGATTTTTAAACCATCTTTTATTAACTTCGTGGCTACACCCAAGGTATCCTCGCCGCCTACGGCTATCAGGGCACAGAGTCCTAATTGTTTATAATTCTGGAGCATTTTCTTAACGTCTTCCGGTTTTTTATAAGGATTAGTCCGACTTGTACCCAGTATGGTACCTCCCTTAGGAAGAATTCCCGAGACATTTCCTAAAGTAAGAACGCAAGTATCATTTTCAATCAGCCCTTTCCAGCCATTTTTAATCCCTACCACTTCATAGCCTTCATTAAAACCTTTTCTTACAACGGCTCGGATAACAGGGTTTAACCCGGGACAATCGCCGCCGCCTGTTAATATTCCAATCTTTGGCATTAAAACCTCTCCTTTCTTCAAATCATTAGGGCGCCACAAAAGTGCCGCCCTTGATTACAGTGATTAGTAAAACAGATTACGGCGATTCAAACTCAGTGAGATAATCTCTGGAATCTTATTAAAAATCACTGCAATCATTTTTTCAATCATAGGAATCAATCTTTATTATAAGTTCTTACCGTAGCCTTGAAACGGAATAATTGGTTCGTCTTCTTGATGCTGAGCCTCTTTCTTTTTTCTGGGTTCATCCACGGAAATCTTTACTACAAAAATCCTGATGCTAATAGTCTCTTCAACACCGAGAATATCCTGAATTCTAGATCTGACTAATTCTTGTAGTCTAGAGGTAAACTCCGGTATATTTACCTCTGTCCTTAATGTAAGGCGCAGGTCAATGCTGATACCCTTTTTACCTGCTATGACAGTCGGCCGGGAATCTTTTACCTCTGGAATTATTGAAATTATTCTGCGGATAAGGTCTTCTACGGCAGTCAAAGATACAATTACTTCTCCTTGAGGATTAGTAAAGGCAACTGTTTTCTCACGCTGAATCTTACCTAAAATTGACTGTGAAAGGGCAAAGCCAGTTAAGATGAATAAAAATCCGATTAAACCGATGGCCAGCTGCTGGCCTTCGATAAAATAGAGAGCAGCTGTAATATGCTCGATGGTGATTATCTGTAAGGCAAATAATATTAGAAGTAAACCAATGACTAAAGTTAAAAAGGTATTAAAACTTACTCCCAAATAAGTAAAAAATTTCATTTATTACCCCCTTCAATTTCCTGGACATTTACATTAATCTCTTTTAGAGATAAATCCGTCATTTTTTCAAAGGCCTTACGTACATTATCTTGGATTTGGCCAGCAACAGAAGGTAGATTAAAGCCGTATCGAATTACGACGGGTATTGAAATCCTGACTTCATTGTTCTTGTCTATGTCGACGATAATGGCGCAATAGTCACTTTTCAGTAACGATTGGAGTAAACTACTTTTAAAACTTCCTCCGATTTTCACTACGCCCTCTACCTCTTTGGTAGCAATCGAGGCGATAGAGCTTATAACTTTTTTATGTATTTTTACTATGCCAAAATCATTGCTGGTTGTTTCTCTCATAGTCTGGCTCCTTACTCTTTCTTTTTAAAGATCTTTTCCACAAAGTTCGTATTTATTTCACCTTTTAAAAATAATGGATTATCAACGATACTTTTATGCACGGCAATTGTGGTTTTAATCGGCTCAATGATAAATTCATCAAGGGCACGCTTCATAATTTTTATCGCCTCAATCCTGGTGTTTGCGTGAGTAATTAATTTAGCGATTAATGAATCGTAGTGCGGGCTTATCTCATAACCGGTATAGATATGCGTGTCTACGCGCACGCCAAATCCGCCCGGCAGATTATAAATCTGAATTTTTCCCGGACAAGGCATAAAATCATTTTCCGGGTCTTCAGCATTGATTCGGCACTCAACAGCGTGACCATGGATCTTTACGTCATCCTGCTGTATTTTAAGTTTTTCACCGCAAGCTATGTGAATCTGTTCTTTTATCAGGTCTATGCCAGTAACCATTTCGGTTATTGCATGTTCAACCTGGATGCGCGTGTTCATCTCCATAAAATAAAAATTTCCGGATTTTTCAACTAAAAATTCCATTGTGCCGACATTGCGATACCCCACGGATTTGGCTGCCCTGACAGCCATCTCTCCGATCTTATGACGTTGCCGGGCATCTAATACCGTTGAGGGAGTTTCTTCTAATATTTTTTGATACCTCCTTTGTAGGCTGCAATCTCTTTCGCCAAGATGAATTACATGGCCGTAATTATCCGCTAAAATCTGAAATTCAATATGCCTGGTGTCGGAAATACATTTTTCTATGTATACAGCGTCATTTCCAAAGGCCGCCTCGGCTTCGGACTGGGCAGTCATCATCGCGCTGATCAGCCTTATATCATTATGACAAATACGCATGCCTCTTCCGCCTCCGCCGGCTGCTGCCTTAATGACCACAGGATAGCCGATGCGCTTGGCGGTCTTTAAGGCATCATCTTTTCCTTTAATAAGAGAGGTGCTGCCTGGGATAATTGGAAGACCTGCTTTTTTCATAGCTATTCTTGCTGCCATTTTGTCGCCCATAAGTCTCATGGTCGCAGGGCTAGGCCCGATAAAAGCAATCTGGCATGATTCGCAGATCTCGGCGAAATGCGGATTTTCCGCTAAAAAACCATATCCCGGATGGATTGCTTCCACGTCGGTAATTTCAGCGGCACTGATAATAGCGGGGATATTAAGGTAGCTTTCAGAACTACTGGCAGGGCCGATGCATACAGCTTCATCGGCAAACTGTACATGTAAAGATTCTTTATCTGCCTGTGAATATACGGCTACCGTCCTGATTCCAAGTTCTTTACATGCACGGATTATTCTTAAGGCGATTTCGCCTCTATTGGCGATGAGAATTTTTGAAAACATAACTCTATTGCGGCTGGATTAAAAATATTACCTGACCAAATTCTACCGGTTCAGCATTATCAACACAAATCTCTAGGATTTTTCCTCTGACCTCGGATTTTATCTCATTCATTAATTTCATGGCCTCGATTATACAGATGACCTGTCCCACCTCTATCTCTTGGCCAACCTCAATAAAAGGAGGCGCCTCCGGAGAAGGCGTCCGGTAGAATGTCCCGACCATCGGCGCCTTTATCTCAAAGGCATTTTTAGATACCTGTGGCGGGGCTTTCTCTTCTTCAATAAAGCTCTGATGAGGAGCAGTCTTATCTGTTTGAGTATAACTTATCTGCCTAATCTCGGCTTCATCCATGCCCTTTTTTAACTTAATCCGCATGCCCTCGCGCTCTATCTCTAATTCGGTGAGATTATTTTCATTCATTAGGGCAATCATCTCTTTAATCTCTTTAAGGTTCACGCGAACCTCCTTTATTAATAGATGATTCCAGAGATTTAATCACTGTAATCATAATTACTAATCGCTGCAATCATTTTTTACTAGGCTCTTTCAATATATTCGCCGCTGCGCGTATCTACTCTTATAAAATTACCCTCTTCGATAAATAAAGGCACCTGTACGATTTTACCTGTCTCTAATTTCGCAGGTTTCGTCCCGGCCTTTGAAGAATCTCCTCTTAGGCCTGTTTCCGTACTAACTATCTTAAATTCAATAAAGTTGGGGACATTTGCCGACAATAATTCATCTTTAAAAAAGAGTGCAGTTACCTCGATATTATCTTTAAGCCACCCTTGTGTATCTTTTATCTTTTCATAAGGGAGAACGGTCTCTTCAAATGATTCCTGGTCCATAAAATGAAAGGCATCCCCTGCCCTATATAAAAATTGGAGCTTCCTCTGTTCAATGAATGCCTCTTCAATCTTTTCGTCCCCGCGGAATGTCCTCTCAAGAACATTTTGGGTCTTTAGGTTTTTTAACTTTGTGCGTACAAAGGCAGCGCCTTTACCGGGCTTAACATGATGTAAATCTACTACAGTATAGATTTCTCTCTCTACGAGGACGGTTAATCCGACCTTGATTTCATTTATTGATACTGTCACTTAAAATCTTTGCTCCTTTTTCGGTTACGAGGACATCATCCTCTATTCTAATCCCAAACTTACCCGGAAGATAAATAGCCGGTTCAATAGTAAAAACCATTCCCGGGATTATACAATCATTATTCCTTGAAGAAATTGGTGGGCCTTCGTGGACTTCTAAGCCGATACCGTGACCTAAGCTATGCCCAAAAAATTTTCCATAGCCTTTTTGAACAATATATTCACGGGCTGCCTTGTCGATTTGGCTGATAGGCGAGCCTGGTTTTATCCTTTTAAACGCCCTCTCCTGTGCCTCTCGTACAACGTCGTAAATACTTCTAATCCTTGGACTTATTTTATCTAAAAAGAATATCCTTGTCAAGTCGGATTTGTAGCCCAAAAAGTCAACTCCTAGATCAACCATAACCGGCTCTCCTCTTTTAATTGGCTTATGGGTTAATGCAGCATGAGGATAACTTGAGTTCTTTCCAGAGGCAATAATTATGGGAAATGCCTCTGCCAGGCCGCCGTTTTTCTTAATGAAACGGCCAAGCTCAGCAGCCAGGTCTATTTCTTTTACCCCTGGTTTCAAAATAGAATTAAAGAATTTAAGGGCCTTTCCAGTAAGCTCTATGGCTGACCTAATCTTTTTTACCTCACTGCTGTCCTTAACTAAGCGCAATTTCTCTACTAAATCCGTTGTCGGGATTAATTCGACGCCTTTAGCCAGTAAGGATTTAAGTTTTTTATGCTCTAAAACAGAGGTATATTCAGCCTCAAACCCGAGTCTCTTTAGACCAAGGTCTTTGATTACCCCGGAGAGAGATTCAAAATGCGCCTCAGTTATCTGCCTAACCTCTATTCCCTTTAAAGCAGTCTTGGCCTCTTCGATATAACGAAAATCGGTAAGAAAAACAGTGTGTTTTGCCGAGATAATAAGGTAGGATTCTTGGCCGCGATAGTCGCTAAGGTATTGGATATTTGCCGGATGGTTTATAAGAAGGCCGCTTAAATTTTCTTTAAGCAATAAATCAATGAGCCTTTCTATACGCAGGTTCATTTATTCCGTAAGATAGGATCCGCCAGATTAATCTCTAGCGGGATTTGCGCTTATTCTTAACCAAAAATAATGCGGCGCGCAGCCCCAGGAGATAACTTTCTATTCCAAAACCAAATACTCCTCCGGAGCATACCGCAGAAATCAGCGAGGTATGGCGAAAATCCTCCCGGCCATAGATGTTTGAGAGATGTACCTCGATTACTGGAATATGAATAGCGGAAATCGCATCACGAATAGCCACGCTGGTATGGGTATAGGCTGCAGGGTTTATAACAACTGCGTCAAATTTTCCCGGTGCGCTGCCGATAAAATCGACTATCTCGCCTTCATGATTTGACTGCACCGCCTTTATCGTAACGCCGAGGGAATCGCCTAAATTTTTAAGTTTCCCGTCGATTTCTTTTAAGGTAAACTTACCATAAATATCAGGCTCTCTTTTTCCCAAAAGATTCAAATTCGGACCATGGATAATTAAGATTCTCGGTTTCATGGTTACTCGCCTTTCTTTGTGGGAGGTTCGGCTTCATCAATTAGCATTATGGGGATACCATCACGAATGGGGTATTTACGGCCGCATTTAGTGCAGACGATTTTTTCATTTTTAAGCTCTACATCAGCCTTACAAGCCGGGCATGCCAATATATCTAATAATTCTTTATCGATCATTTTAACCTCCCTTCGCTACATATTTCATCTTTAATTCATAGAGTACATCTTCTAAGATACTGGCTTCTTCTTCGTCAAGATTACCTTTGGTTTTTTCTTTTAGCATATCCAGGGTATCAATAAGAAACTTTGCCTGGTTAAGATCTTCTTCTTTTTTGTGGCTGACCGGATTTTCTAATTCGCCCAGGGCAATAAATGCCTGAAGGCTGAGCGTAGAAATAAAAAATTTAAAATCCGGTTTAGGAATCTGAAATTTTTCCTGTTTAATCTCTGAGTCTTTAACTGTCTTTTCCTTTTCTACCGTTTCTTTCCAAGACTCGTCTATTTGTTTTTTGGCGTCGTCATTCATCGTGCTTTTCCCCCCCCGTCTAGTTTATAATTATGCCGGCATAACCTACTACAGAACTATAGTCTCCTGAAGCTTCACCGCTAGTTTCGTACCTGATAAGCCTTGCCTCTTTAGCACCCAACCTCTTTGCGCTAACCAGCATTATGACAACCGCAGCATAACCACACATTGATATATCCAGGTCCGCGACACGCTCTAATAAAAGACTGTGGTCTAATTTTAAAATAGCCTCAATTGCCAGTCTGTCCTTTTTTTCTGCTTCTTCTTGTGGTTCGTAATGGGTCATATCGGAGCTGGCAATAATAATTACCTTATCAGTTACATTTAATCTTTTAATGGTCCCGGCTAATTCAATACCAATACGTTCATAGGTCCTTTTATCTGCCGGTGCAATTACCAGAGGAACAATTTTAAAATCAGATTTAAAATACTGGAGTATGGGTAATTCTACTTCCAGAGAATGCTCGTATCGCTGGGCCGGGGTATCTTCGGAAAGATTCCCTGAGTCATTCAAAATCTCTTTAGCTAATTTTTCGTCAATAGGGACCTCGCCAAAGGGCGTGCGCCAGGAACCCTCAGTCATTATGCTAAAGGCCTTTCCGTGTCCGGTATGATTCGGGCCTATAAGAATGAATGTCTCTTTAAACTCGGCATTGCTAATAGTTTGAACGGCCACCCTTCCAGAATAAACATATCCTGCATGCGGCAGGACCATAGCCAAGACAGTCTGTTTTTTGGCATCTTGATCAATAAAAGAGGCAATCTGTTTTTTTAATGCCTCGGGGGAACTGTAATAAAATTGGCCGCTGACAGCAGGCTGCCTAATCGTAGTCATTAAAAATACCTCTTAAGTATTTTGCCGCTTCCGCTAATTGGCTGGGGCTTGCTGTCTTATGGGATTCAATAACCTTTAAAGTGTCTTTTTGGGTAAAACCGACTAAATCAGTGAAATCAATTTCCCCGTCTAAGGGAGATAGATGGTCAACTGTGCCCTCCACGCCATGAAGATGCATCCCTATCATTCTTTTATAATACGCCTTAAGATATTCGAGATGATAATTAAATCCTAAATTCTCTTGAACCTTGGCATGACCTGCATCGTGCCAATAGGCTATATTTTTGTTAGGAAAGGTTTTTAAAAATAAACCTATTTCATTAAAATTAGGTATCTCGCGAAGATAAAACCTATTTTCAATACCCAGAACAATCCCTTTTTCCTTTGCATATCCTAAAAGTTCAGCCAGGCTTTTTAGGGCCTGATTTAAAAATGGCTCAAGTTTTTCTTCTCTCTCTTCCAGGGCTTGAGCCTTGAGATTTCTATATTCTTCTGAATGAATTAGGCCTTTTTTGAATAACTCGATTAATGCAATTGTTTTATCCGGCATTTCAACCCGGCCGCAATGTAAAACCACTGCCTTAGCCTTAAAACTAGTGGCGGTATCAATGGTCTTTTTGGTATGATTTACTGCGTCTTTACGAATTCCCTCGTCTAGGCTGGCAAGTGAATAACAATCAGGAAGCGCTTTTGACCTCTCCAGGCCTTCGGGTACAGGGCAAAAATTGTGCAAACTTATTACTTTAATTACGCCTTTTTTTAAAAGGAGTAAATGTCATCCAGGATCAGAGGGGTAAGATTAAAACTAAGTTCGATATTTTTAAAATCTAATTCTGTTATTTCCTTGATTAATTCCTTGCCGTTGTCAAACTTTTGGGCATTCCAGGATGTGGATAACGCAAACATTACCTTCTTCGGCTTTTCTTACGCTTTTTCTCGCTTGGCTTCTCGTAGTGCTTGCGGTCCCTTACTTCTTTCAGGATACCATCACGCTCGATTTTTTGCTTAAACCGGCGCAGGGCAGCCTCAAAAGACTCACCCCTTCTTATTTCAACCTCTGACATATTTAATCATCTCCTTTTCTTTTTAGGAATAGGCTGTCACGAAAGCCGTTCCAGCCTATGATTACAGTGATTTTAAATAAGATTCCAGTGATTATCTCGATGACATGCTTAATCGCTGTAATCTGTTTTCTTAATCACAGTAATCAAGGGCGGCACTTTTGTGACGCCCTATTTTTAGGTAGATATTTTACCATCATTTATACTCATTGTAAAGCGAGTTTTTAAGATTCTGGATGCTATATCATAGATGCCAGATTTATAAATCTCAACCTTTAAAAGATAGCTATTAGGTTATTAGATAAACGGGATTTGAGCCGGGAGTAAGAATCAATCTATCTCATAGGAGATTATGACATTAAAGGACAGCTGCGGGTAGTTTAGTTCTTTGGGGAAATTGGGATAGGGAGTTGCCTCTTTTACGCTCTTGAGGCTTATCCCTTTTAGGTATGGGCTATCTGTAGATTTATCATTAAGGACTTTGATATCTTTTAGGCTTCCGTCAGAGGAAATTATAAAAGTCATATATATCTCGCCCTTTTCCAGGCGGGTATAATTACTATAAGCAAAATGCTTAATCCTGGCCCGGATATCCTGATAGTAACTAAGATAAAGGGGGTTCTTAATCTGAGGCTGCTCTAGCTCAGGCAGAGAAACCTTTTTCTGGTTAAGGCCCGACTTAGGGATTAAGGGCTTTTTATCAGCCGTAATTTTTAAATCTTGGTAAAATCGCTCTTTTAAGAGCAAGGGTTCGATATTTTTAACCTTTAAAGGCAGGTCTTTGGCACTTGCTATCTTAGGCCCCAGTTCTGGCCTGTATTGTTGAAACAATGCTCTTTCTTTCTGGGAGATGTCCTTAAATTTCTGGTAGGTCACCGTTATTTCTTTAGCCAAAAGCCTTCTCTCTTTTAAGGCCTGTGCATTAGGCGAAGAAAATAAAATCAGGACGTGGATTAATGCCGAGATAATGGAAAAAAACAAAAAAGGCGGAGTCCTTTTCATAGTTTAAATATACCTCAACAACTACTGATTGTCGAGAGATTTTACTTCCCAAAAGCGATTTTAAAATTCTAATTTTAAGCCGCTGCTCTTACAAGCAAGAATTTCAAAATGAAAACTTCATCCCTCCATAAAATGCCCTTCCTGGCATAGAGTAGTCTCTTTCCTCTTGGTATTGTCTATCAAAAATGTTATTAACCTCGAAATTGATTTGTACATTTTTATTTATTCGATAAATAAAATTTAGATTCGGCACAAAGTAATGTTTAAGATACACCGTGTTATCTGCATTGGCAAACCTTTTGGTTTTATATATCATGCTCAGTCCCAGTTCGAATTTAGAGGTAGGTAAATATACGAATTTTAACTTATACAGGTGCCTAGGCCGATAGATTAACCACTTTTTTGTATTAACATCTTTAGCCTCAAGATATGTATAATTAAAATTAGCCTTAAGATTCTCTTTTAGTACAAATTCTGTCTCGAGTTCTACTCCTTTTATTGTTGCAGAATTCACATTTTCCGGTTTCCACCACCAATTGTTATCAACAGACCATTCGATTAAATCTCTGAGTTTTGTCTTAAATAAGGTGACGTCGGCTTTGAATTTATTAAACAAATATCCACTTAAGCCCACTTCGTAAGACATGGCCTTTTCTGAACCCAGATTTGGATTTCCTTCCACGCCACCGACAGAAATACCCTCCCAAAAATATTCTTCTCTTGGCCAGTAAAGGTCATTAAACGTAGGTGCGCGAAAAGATTTTGCTGCTAAGGCATGAAGTTTAAAAGTATCAAATAACCAAAATTCAGAACTTACACTCGGGCTGATTCTATCTCCGAAATTGGAGTAATCATCCCAGCGCGCCCCGAACTTTAAAGAACCGAGTTTTAAGAAATCTGTCTCTGATTCAAAATAAGCACCTTTTAAATTGTATGTATGTTTACCGCTGCCTGAACTGTTAAGTCTATTTTCCTGAAAGCTTGTTCCAATCGCTGTCCGAAAGATATCAAAAAAAGTTTGAGAAATTTGTGCATCTATCCCATACACCTTAGTTTGATTTGTAGTTTTATCAAGAGGATTAGGCGTCTCGATGAACTCAAGCCTATCAAAATTGTGGAATAATTTTAATAATATATCTTGCCCCTCTAACAGTTTCCCAGTATAGGTAAGGTCAATGTATTTTTTGAATGCCTCTTGTCTGTCATCAAGGTCTGGATAAGAAACTTGACCAGGGGCACCTACCTCAGAGTTATAATAACCGCAAGAGGCTGTAATACGATTATCTTGGTTAAGTTGATAGCCAAATTTTGTATTGACATTATTACTTAAATAATCGGAATTATCCCTATGACCGTGCGAAGCAAAGTAATCATAAGATAAAGAATAATCGAAATCTTTAATCTTATATCCATTCGTTAAATAAGCGTGTTTTGTGCTAAAAGAGCCGAACTTACTAAATAGTTCGGTTTGCATTTTTTCTTTTGGGCTCTTGGTAATTATATTGATAACCCCTCCTATCGCGCTTGCTCCATAGATGCTACTGGCAGGCCCGCGTAATACTTCAATTCTCTCAATATTAGAAAGGGGGATTTGATTAAAGTCTGTAGCGCCATCGCGAGGTGTATTTAACGGCCTTCCATCAATAAGTGTGAGAACTTGAGTTGATGAGGCACCTCTGGTATGGACTGAGCGCGTAGAACCGCTAGAACCATATTCTAATATATCTACAGATGGCAATAAATCCAAAACTTCAGTAATCTCATCTTTAGCAGTAGACTCTAAATCTTTACTAGTAATTATGCTTATATTTTGTGTAGAATATTTATATAACTGTTCTATTTTTGAGGCAGTTACTACTATTTTTTCGAGATCGAGTGAATAATTGTCTGCTTCGGGTTCAGTTGCTTGACTGTTTATGGAAGCTAAAAGAAATAGACATAATAGCAACAGACTCAACACAGGTTTAATTTTATAAATCTTCATCTTCTCCTCCCGTGTGAATATTCTCCAAAATAGGCAATCGACCGGGCTTAACCACAGATTTGCACAGAAAAAATTTCACAAATTATCACAGAAATTCTTCTCTGTGTTTATCTGTATCTTACAATCTGTGCTCATCTGTGATAACACCGTTGCAGGGCAACACTCTGAATCACACAAGGATTTCCTTTGTCTATCTGGATTATTTTTTTTATATCCAGAAACCAATGTTTCCAAAACCCTTCTTTAAGTACGGGCCTGCTTTCTAATATCTCAATTCTTTTTTTAAACAAGGGGCCGTCGATAACAAGGGTATGAAACTCGCCGTTCTCTCCGCAGGGACAAACATTTCTCTTTTTGAACTCTTTCACTATTTCTTTATCCAAGCACCTTCCGATAAAATCCCCTCCTAATTTATCGGCCTTACAACTGACAATGATTGCCTTAAAGCCTAAATCAATAAACTCTTCTATAATTTCCGAAGGAGGAACGTTCCAAAGTGGTTCTAGAGGGACAATCTCTAAGTCTTTACAGACGCGTTCGACCCAATTTATCTGGTCCAGTAGATATATATCTCCGAAAACCATCGTTTTAATCCCTTTGGTTTTTAATTCAAGTACAGCTTCTTTAAATTCCTCTTCGTATTTCTGCATATCGGCAGTAACCTCTTTTTGGATAAGAGGGAATCCTACTGCTTCAGCCTGCAATTTCAAGAGGCCGGACTCGATTCCGTGAAAACAACAGCGCTTATGTTCCCGAGAAATAAAATTAAGAAGAAATTTTACCTGATAACCCTGTTTTATTGCTTTATAACAGGCCAGACAACCGTCTTTGCCGCCACTCCAGGAAGAAATAACTGCTAAGTTATTCATAGAACGCTCCTTTCTAAGATACATACACCAAATAATATAATGACCTCTATGAGTTCATTTATTGCCCCGAGAGAATCTCCGGTTAAACCTTTAATTTTATCATTTATGGATTTACCGATTACATAACTGCCTATCGCTGTCAACGCAAAGATTAATAGCCCTTTTAACTGCCAGACCGAAACTGCAATGCCTAAGGCAATCACTGTAGCCAAAGTTAATATCTTTAAATTAACCCCTTGCACAAAAACTTTCGCCTTCCCTTCCTCTCTAGCATAAGGAAAGGAAAACATCATTAATACAAGTGACCACCTGCTTAAAGTGCACATCAAAACCAACGATACGAATTTTGACGGTGAATTAATAGAACTAAGGAAAGATATCTTTAACAATATAATACAAATTATGCTCAGGGCTCCCATTACCCCAATATGGGAATCCCGCATAATCCTTAACATCTCGTCTTTGTCTTTTCTGCTTAATAGGGCATCGGAGGTGTCGGATAATCCATCCAGATGAATGCCTCCCGTAATGATAACTAGCGAAATAACCAGAATAATATTTGATACAAAATATTGGAAGTTTAAAATGGACAACAGGTGAGCTATTGCAGCTAAAATCAGGCCTATCAATAATCCTGCAACCGGAAAATATACCATTGAATTCGCAAAATTTTTGTCAGTGACATTCTTGATTTTAACTGGGATTATGGTCAGAAACTGTATAGCTAATAATAAGCTCCTCATCCTTCGACTCCTTTCAGTCGCTCAGGATGACCCTGAGCGAAGTCGAATGGGTCATTGGGTTTTTTCTGAAACGCCAGCCTTTTTAAATGTCGCCATCTGGGTTAAAATCTTTATTGACGCATCTATAATATTTATCCCCAGGGCAGCTCCCGTACCTTCCCCCAGCCTTAGGTCTAAATCTAATATGGGCTTAAGGCCCATATGCTCTAAGATAATTTTGTGGCCTCTTTCTACTGAACAGTGGCTGGCAATCATATAATCTTTTGTCTTTGGTTCTAAATGGTATGCTATCAATGCAGCTGTCCCTGAAATAAAGCCATCAATTACTACAGGAACCCTTTTTGAGGCAGCAGCCAAAATTAACCCCACAAGGCCTCCTATCTCGAACCCGCCTATTTTTGATAAGATATCTATGGGATCTCTGGGGTTGGGCCGGTTAATTTTTAAAGCCGTTTTTATTATTTTGATTTTATTTTCTAACACCTTGTCATCTATCCCTGTACCTCTTCCTGTAACTTCTTCCGGGGGCTTATTTGTTAAAAGGGCAGTTATTGCGCTTGAGGCAGTAGTATTTGCAATACCCATCTCGCCTGTTCCGATAATATTAATCCCTTTTTTCAACTCCTCTTCAAAAATGCTAATCCCCGTTTCTATAGACTTTTCTGCCTCGGCCTTAGTCATTGCCGAGCCTTTTACTATATTCTTAGTGCCATAATTTATTTTTTTAATCATTAATTTGGGATGGGGTTTTAAATCAGAAGCTACCCCGATATCTACTACCACAACCCTGGCACCAACATGTTTTGCCAATACGTTTATCGCGGCGCCGCAGTCTATAAAATTGTAGACCATCTGGCTGGTAACTTCTCTGGGGTAAGCACTAACATTTTCTTCGGCAACGCCGTGGTCTGCGGCAAGGGTAAAGATAACTTTATTTTTAAGCTCAGGGGACGCTGTTCGCGTTATGCCTACAATAATTTTCGCCAATTCCTCTAATCTTCCGAGACTGCCTTGAGGCTTGGTTAAATTATCCAGCCTATCCTGGGCCTTTTTCATAAGTTCATAATCAAGCCCGCTTATATTTTCGATTACGCAATCTATGATTTTCATTTTATCTTTAAGGGTATCCCCGAAACCAGTAAAAACACCTCGTTGGATTCACCGACTGCAATTTGGTTTACTCTTCCTGCTATATCTCTAAAATCTCTTGCAAGTTTATTAACAGGCACAATCCCTAAACCGACTTCATTTGAGACAATAATAGATTTGCCCTTGATTGTTCTAAGGGCAGCAAAGTTCTCCTTAGCTTTATTTTCAATTACATTTCCGTTTATACCTTTTATCAACAAATTAGATATCCAGAGAGTTAAGCAATCTATTATGATAATATCAAATTTGCGGCCTATTTTTTTTAATAATGGGGCTAAATCATGCAGCTCTTCAAAAGTCTGCCAATCTGAAGGCCTTGATTTTTTGTGTAGACAAATGCGTTTTTTCATTTCTTTATCTTGGGCCGAACACGTGGCAATAAATGCAACTCTTTGCGGTTTTCTTTTAGCCAGTTTTATTGCAAACTGACTTTTACCGCTTCTTGCCCCACCTAAAATAAAAATAATCTTTCCCATTCTAAATTTTCACTCGACTAATCTTGCTTTTTTATTTTTATACTCGATGATATTGAGGCTAGCTGTATCCGGGTTTATTTGCCAGATATCCTTCGTTCTCAAAATATCGCTTAGAATTATCCTTATCGGTCCGGCATGAGTGACTATGGCCAATGTCTTGTTCTTGTTAAGTTTAATCATTTTAATTAATGTTCGTTTAATTCTTCTTCTGAATTCTACCCAAGACTCGGCCCTAGGAATTCGAGTAATTAAGGGGTCATTTAGCCATTTGGTATAAATTTCCGGATATTTTTCCATGATCTCTCCATAAGTAAGCCCCTCAAATATACCAAAATTCATTTCTCTCAATTGAGCCGTGCTTTTTATGGAAGAATTCTCAAAAATGATTTTTGCGAAATCCAATGCTCGTTTAAGATCGCTTGAATAAACCTCTTGAATATTCTTTCTGCATAGTCTTTTACGTAGAGCCTTTGCTTCTTTAATGCCTTTATCGTCTAGCCCGATGTCGCTTAAACCGCAGTATCTCTTCTCTCTAGCGTAAGGAGTCTGACCGTGCCTTACTAATATTAGTCTCGTAGTCATTTATTCTCCCGGGGGACTAAAAGTACATAAGGCTTTTGGGAAATAGGATTTTTATTCACTACAACAACGGTCTTATATACTGTTTCAATATTCTGATAAGTTAAGACTTCATAAGGAGAGCCTTCTTTAAAGATCTTTCCTTCGTCTAATAAGACCAAGCGATTGCAATACTCACTGGCTAGGTTTAAATCATGTAAAACCATGACTATGGTAAGGCCTCTCTCCCTATTCAGTTTTTTCAACAAATCTAAGATCTGTATCTGATGACCTATATCCAGATGAGACGTGGGTTCATCAAGAAATAACAATATAGGCTCCTGGGTCAGGGCCTTAGCGATAATCACCCGTTGTCGCTCTCCGGCACTCAGCCTATCTATCTGCCTTTCTTTCAAATATAAAGTATCGGTCAATGAAAGCGCCTCTTCTGCTATTAAGAAGTCCTTTCTGGTTTCAAGCTGCAGCCTCTTAAGATGCGGAATCCTTCCCATGAGCACTATCTCAAAAACACCAAAGTCAAAATTAATCAAGGTATCTTGAGGCACAAAAGCAACCTTACAACAGAATTCTTTTAAGTCCGTCTTACTTATATCTATATCCTCAAGCGCGATATTACCCTTTTGGGGATTCAATGCACGGCTCATTAATCTAAGCAAAGTCGATTTTCCTGAACCATTGGGACCGATAATACCTAAAAAATCTCCTCTTTTTATTTCAAATGAGACGTTTTTTATTACCATCTCTTTACCGTAACCGCCCCAAAGGTTATTTATCTTTAAAAGATTATCCATGGATTATTCTATTTATTGGACGTTTTAAATAAGATAATAAATATCGGTGCTCCGACGATGGCAGTAATCACTCCAATAGGGATTTCTAATGGCGACATGATTGTTCGCGAAAGCAAATCGCAGATAATCATAAAGGCTGATGCTGCTAAACAAGAGACAGGAATAAGCACCTTATGATTTGGGCCGACGATAAACCTCATAGCATGGGGGATAATTAAACCTACGAATCCGATCACGCCGCAGATACAAACAAGGCTGGCTGTAATTAAAGAAGTGATAAAAAATAATGCCTTCTTTATTGTTTCAGTCTTTACGCCTAAATGAATTGCCTCTTCTTCTCCGATACTGATGGCATTTAAATCCTGTGAAAGTACGAATACCATCAATGTCCCTATAACAACTATGATGCTGACTATAAAAAGAAGCCTAAAATCATAAACCTGCAAACTTCCCCACAACCACCACAAAATACCGTGTAATGTCTCATTGACGGAGACAGATATCAAAAAAACAATTATACTGGATAGCGCTATAGATACAATTACTCCAGAAAGAACAAGTGACTGCACCGGAATCTTGTTATCTCTTTTAGCCAGGTTATAGACTAAGAGGATAGCTAGGATGGCTCCCAAAAAGGCCACAAAGGGAAGATATACACTGGAAATACCTATGATTATGGCTAATACTGCTGCTAGGCCTGCGCCGCTTGATGTGCCTAATAAGTAAGGTTCTGCCAGCGGATTTCTTAAGACGGCCTGAAGAACAATCCCTGAGACTGCCAGGCCGCTTCCCGTAATTATAGCCAACAGGATACGTGAAAGCCTAAGATAAAAAATTTGCCTGTTTTCCTTAAGTAACAACTCTACAACGGATAATTTAACTGAGCCTTTGGTAATCCCAAGCAATAAAGCAAAAACCAATATTACCAATAATAATAGGATTTTTCTTTTTAAAGATGGATTCATTTAAGGATATAGCCTTTTGTGCAATTCTTTTAGGCCTTCGACTAAACGCGGTCCAGGACGTAACAAGAGGTCCGGATTAATATCGTTATATATGCGGTTGTTTTTGACTGCAGAGATTTCCTCCCAGCCAAAGCGTCTGCTAACTGCCATTAGGGGTTTTTCATTACTCATATAAGTCAGAATAATACATGTGGGATTTCGTTTTAGTACCTGTTCAGGGCTAAAATAACTATAAGGTCGTGGAGTATCGTAGGCAATATTCACTCCACCGGCTAACCTAAGCAACTCGTCGATAAAAGAACCCTTGCCTGCTGTCATTAACGGGTCATACCATATCTCAACGAATACTCTGGGCATGTCTTTTTTATTAATCAATTTGACCAAAGAACTAATTTCGCTGATAGCCGTCTTCATTTTGCCGATTAGGGCATCTGCCTCTTTTTCTTTGCTGGTGAGTCTACCTATTTCCCGAATTGAATTAAATAATCCTTCAATATCACAGGGGTCGCTAACATAAACTTTGAGGTTAAGTTGCTTCAATTCTTTAACTGTGCCTGCCTGCTCAAGACCGGTGCAGAATATAATATCTGGTTTTAAAGATAAGATTTTCTCGATATTCGGTTGGCTAAATGTGCCAACTTTTTCTTTTTCCTGCGCTTTTGGGGGATAATTACAGAATGTACTTACTCCTACGATTTCATCGTCCAATCCCAGGGCAAACAAAATTTCAGTGGTCGAAGGAGCAAACGAAATGTATCTTGGAGAGGCTGCCGCCGTATTTAAGAACAAGAAAAGAAATATTATCGATAAGATTGCCTTCTTCATCTATTAATCTTTCCCTCGATTAAGCGCCTGAAAATTTCGAAGAAATTTCTGCGCAAGTTTGGGATTATCCGTCTTCGTCCCACGTATCGTCTGGCAAAATAAAAAACCCCGACATTTACGTCGGGGTTGCACCCTTTTTTTACTTAGCCCTTCCGCGAGGATGTAGCGTTTAGCGAAACATAAAACGCTAAATCATTTTATTAGGTAGGTCTTCTGGCTCCCCCGCCCTTTTAGCCACCTTCCCACCTCGACGTTTCTTTGAGGCAGTGGTATTTTCTGCTAAAAGGGTCCGCTTTTTTTTATAAAAAGCCCGGGGTTACAGCGGCGGGACCGCATCCGATTTTAACACTTCGTTTCACTCAGTGTTCATTCTAAGCGAAATCGAAGCACGGATTTCCCTTAACCTAATACGAAAATCTCTATATTAAAATACAACTTTTGCTTTAATCTGTCAAGAAAAATTTGCCAACTGGCGGTTAAATTTTTCTTGATGTCATAGAAACTTTTGGGACGCAAGCAAAATTTGCCAACTGGCGTTTCAATCTTCTTTAATCCCTGGAATCTTTTTGGTAATCACTGTAATCATTTTCAATATTCAATACCTCTCCTTGCCTTTACCCCTTTTTCATAATAATGTTTTATATCTTTTATTTCGCTGACTAAATCCGCAACCTTAATAATCTCGGGGTGTGCGTAGCGTCCGGTTAAAACCAGCTCGACATCTCCGGGAGTCTTTTTGATAAGCCTTAAAAGCTGGCCTAATTCCAGGAGCCCTAGGGAAACAGCGATATTGATCTCGTCTAAAATCACCAGGTCATAACAGCCTTTGCAGATAATCTCTTCGATTTTTTTAAATCCCCTTTTCGCTAATTCCAGGTCTTTTTTCGTAGGCCGTTTTTTGATGAAACAAGTCCGGCCAAAGCGTTCAATCTTTATATTTTTAATCTTCTCTAAAGATTCTAGTTCGCAGTAAGTCCTTCCTTTTAGAAATTGGCCGATATAAACCTTAAGGCCTGCGCCTGCCGCGCGTATGGCAAGGCCCAGGGCCGCCGTAGTTTTGCCTTTTCCGTCACCGGTATAAATCTGTATCATACTGTCCTCTTAAACAAATGGAGTCATGATCCGGTATCTTTTAGTATTCGTGTTTATTCGTGTGCCTGCCTACACTGCAGGCAGGCAATCTGTGGAAATTCGTGTTTTATTGCCAGCCATGTTTTCCCACAAGAGGCACAAACACGCAGCCGCAGATTTCTTTGCAGGTTATCTGGCCTATTTGTTTTTTCACCAAAGTAAGCACCTGGCTGAAACTCCCTCCTATAGGAATAAGCATCCTTCCATCATCTGTAAGCTGCCCCACTAAATTATTGGGCACCTTTGGGGCGCCGGCAGTAATAATGATTCCATCAAAAGGCGCAAATTCCCTCCAGCCTAAGGTCCCGTCATCCACCTTAAGATGGATATTTTTATAACCGAGCTCTGAAAGAACCATTTCAGCCTTCTTTGAAAGGCCGTCAAATCGCTCAACCGAATAGACCTCCCCAGCCAATTCCGCAAGTATGGCTGCCTGATATCCTGAGCCGGTGCCAATCTCCAGTATTTTTTCTGATTTCTTTGGGTCTAAATGCTCAGTCATTATCGCCACCATATAAGGCTGGGAAATAGTCTGGCCCTCTCCTATGGCAAGAGGGAAATCTCCGTAGGCGCTGTCATGGAGATTTTCCGGGATAAATTTATGCCGCGGGACTTTAGAAAAGGCAGCCAGCACACGCTCGTTTTTTATCCCCCGTCGGATAAGCTGCTCTTCAACCATCTTTTTTCTTAAAAAATCGAAATCCATATCTCTTTAATGATGAATTTAATGAATCTAAAGGTATCTATAAACGGGCTGATTTTACTCGACTTCGTAAGATAAATCGTCTGGATTGGGATTGAGGAAATCTTGTATCCCAGGCGCCCCGCCCGGATAAGTATCTCGGATTCAATCTCAAAATTAGAAGTGAATAACCTTATATTTTCTAAAACTGCGCGCCTTACTAACCTAAATCCGCACTGGGTATCGGCAATCTCCTGGCGGGAAAACATAGAAATCACAAAAGACATAAAGATATTGGTTAAAAACCTGATAAACGGCATGTCCTTGGTATTAAGCATGCGGTTTCCCACGATAACGCCAAGCTGAGGATTGGATTCCGTTGCCTTTAGGAATTTTTTTATATCCTGCACGTCATGCTGGCCGTCGCCGTCCATCGTAATAACCGCTTCGTAATCCTGGCCCAAAGTATAAGTAAAGCCGTTACGCAGGGCAAAACCCTTGCCATGATTTTTCGGATGGCTTATAACTAAGGCCCCTGCCTCTTTTGCGGCCTTCTCGGTATTATCGGATGAACCATCATCAACTACAATTACATCCAGCTCAAGAGCGCGCACTTTCTTAACGATACCGCCTATGGTTTTTTCCTCGTTATATGAGGGGATGAGTACGCATGTCTTCATATTAAATAATGATTACGGTGATTACCAAAAAGATTACAGTGATTATCCCGCACAATAGAAAGAATCCAGCGGGATCCCGCTTTTGGCGGGAAAATGTCTAATTTTAAATTAGATATTAAGAATTTGAACATTTATTAGGCATTAGAAATTCGATATTAGACATTTGATTAATGCTATCAGCAGTATCAATCAGATTATCTTGATCTCTTCCTTCGGCGTGTCCGGGTCATACCAAAACTGCCTAAACATCAGCCATTGCTCTGGGTACCTGCGGACATAGGTTTCGATTGCCTTGCTGCAAATATCTGTCAGGTCTTTGATATCTTTTTCCTCGTCGCCACAAGGAGTAAATTCTATAGGTTTCTCAATCACCAGGCGGAAATTATAAGTAGGGCCCTCCCTTATCATAAATACCGGCACAATCGGAGCGCCCGTCCTTAAATGAAAAACTGCCGGCCCCCTTGGCAAATCCGACTGCCTTCCCAGAAAATTGCTGATTATCCCGCTATTGGTAAAATCCCGGTCTCCGACAAGGGCAATTATCTGGTTTTGTTTTAGGGCCTTAAAACAATCTCGGATGCCGGTCTTTACCTGTAAAACCTTAACCCCGTGGAATTCCCTCTGGAAATTAAAAAAATTATTAATCCTTTTGTCACAGTGTGTAAGGGCTACTGCTATAAAAGAATAACCGCTCCTGGCAACAATCACTCCTCCTAACTCCCAATTCCCCAGATGTGCAGACAGGGCAATCACACCCTTGCCTCTTTTTAGGGCCTCTTCAACGTGTTCCCTGCCTTCTATCTTAACATGCCGGTCGATAAATTCCTGGTCAATCTTGGCAAAACGGAAAAACTCAACTATATACCTGCCGAAATTCCTGAATACCTCATGGGTATATCGCTCAATCTGCCTGGGGCTGGCATCGGGCAAAATCGCCTTTAGGTTTCCCCTGATAGTGTCTCGGTCTTTTTTAGAAGATAAATAATGCAATTCGGACAAGATATTTGCCAGGGCGTAACTAGCCGCCAAGGGCAGGTGCGTGGCCAAATAAATTCCTAATTGGTATTTTTGATATTCTAACATTGAACACCTTAACAAAATTTCAACTTATCCATTCAGTGAAATCCGCCCCTGCCTGCCGGCAGGCAGGGAAGCTGACTCGAAATTTATTCTACGAAGCCTTGGCGAAGTAGAAATTATTCAGCGTAGGAGGATGATCTTAATATTAACTCCGCAATATCCAAAGCTGCCTGCGGCTTGCTTATTTTTCTTGCATTCAAACCCATCTGATGTAACCTTCCTTCGGCATTAATCAATCTCTCGACGCAAGAAGTGACTTCTTTTGCTTTTCTAATCTTTATTGCCGCCTTATGCCTCAATAAGAATTCGCAGTTAGAATCTTCCTGTCCGGGAATAGGCTTTATGATAATCATAGGCAGGCCTTTTGCCAGGGCCTCGGTAGTGGTTATTCCGCCGGCTTTTGTAATAAGGAGTTTAGAGACCTCCATCAATTCATCAACATTATGCACATAACCAAAGACCGTAATCTTTTTATTAAATTTATTGCGGCTATCCTTTAATTTTTTAATTAACTTCTTATTGGTCCCGGTTATTACTGCAATCTGAAAATTCGCCCTGGCTTTATCAAGATATTTTATAATTTTATTTATCGGCCCTATTCCCTGGCCGCCTCCCATTAAAAGTACTATCGGAGTATGCAGGTCTAATTTAAGGCGCCTTGCGGTTCTTTCCTTATTTTTGGGCCTGGCGAACTTGGGGTCAATAGGTATCCCCAATACCTTTATGCGCTCAGGGGCCACTCCCTTTTTAACAAAGACCTCTTTGGCATCCTGCGATGGAACAACGTAATAATCCACGTTATCATAAAGCCAGTATGAATGCGGCGCATGATCCGTCAATACGCCGATTAACGGCACATCAATGTTATATGCCTTTTTAAAGGCAGCGGTCATACCGCAGGGAAAGGCCTGGGAACAAACAATCGCCCGGGGCTTAAACCGGTCAAAAAGCCGTTTTAATTTCGGGGAATTAAATTTATTAATGAATTTTTTTATACTGCTGGTGCCATTTATAAAGTTAGGGTTGTCGTAGAGGTATTCCCAGATCCTCGGGGTCCTCTTGATGACCCCCATGTAAATCTTGTGGACAATTTTCTCGGTGATGGGACTGGTGTAGTGGAAGGCATTGATATTTAAGGTCTCTACCTTATGGTCTTTGAGTTTAAGGGCGTTTTCTATAGCATGAGCAGCATGGTAATGCCCGGAAAATTCGGTGATGTACATCAGGAGCACTCTTTTTTCTTTCATAGGCTCATAATTTTATCACAATTATAAACCCAGCGCAACAAACAAAAAATCCCAGGCAGAGTATCTGGGATGGAATTTACAATAATAAATTATTCTGTTTGAATTTTAAAAGAATTATTGAGCTTTTTTTCCTTTATTTTTGGAATCCATTATCAATTTATTTATTATACTATTTTCTTTAAACCTTTAATCAACCTGCTGCGCTGTTAAAAATATTGCCTTTTCTAAAGCAGTAAAGAAATCTTGATAGGTTTCTGGATCTTCTACTGTCTTAATCCCATATTGGGCGTTTGCCCTTACTAACAACTGTTTTTCTCCCCGTGGTCTAACAATAACCGTCATTGTCACAACCTCGTGCCCAAGAAATTTAGAACCGGTAATGGAACCGAGCATAAAATCGGCTTTATCAACAACAAAATCTAAGTCTTGTAGCGTGCTTATTACAGTTTGCATCATTTTCTTCTTATCGGTTGTATCAAAAGCTCTTGTCTGGATACTTCTTAATTTAACCTGACTTTCTTTGGTCTCAAAAGCCTTTCCAGCGGTAGTTGCACACCCAGACAATACAACACTCAAAAATAAAATCATAAGAATACCGCAATATCTTGTTAATTTTCTCATATTTTCTGAGCCTCCAAAAATATCGCTTTTGATAAACTATCATAAAACTTCTGATATATTTCCGGATCATTAATAGTTTCTACTCTGTTGATTTGATTACTCATGTTCCAAACAATTCGCTGAAATGTAACTCGAACAACCATCTTATTTCCTTCAAGGCTTAGTTTCGTAATTACCGAGGCTTTAACTACCTGAGATTTATCACACCTTGCGGCGTTATTAGAATAATTACCACCTAAAGCGGATAACATGTCAAGGAAGATTGCGCCGGTAACTTGACCTGCACTTATTGCATCAGCTTTTTTAGAAGCAGATACCAACCCTAATTTGGTTTCGCTATCATCCAAAGTAAAACCTAAATCTTGTAAAACTCCAGCGACAGCCGTTATAATCTGTTCTTCATTAGTTGTGTCGTATTGCCTTATTTGCAATTGCCTTTTTTCTAAATAGCCTTCGTTAAGCTTTAGAAAACCTGTAGGAATACTGACACAGCTAATTAGTCCCAAACTCAAAAATAAACATAAGAATAATTTTGGAAAGCTTCGCATTTTTGTCTGTTTTATTTTCGTCCTAAAAGCTAGATGTATGATAAGCAAAATCTCGGACTTTGCTGTTTTCATCAAACTTAATAATAACTGTTAAAGTCCTTTGAGATTTCGATACTGCACCCGAAGAACCAGTAATGCCTAATAGTAGCAAAGTAGCCCCGCCTTCATTATTTGAATAAGAAACATCCGTAGCAATCTTATCATAAATCCATACCTCTCTCCGATTTTCGTCAGTGCTAACAATATTAGGAGAGCCTAATACTTCAGCCACTTGAGCAGATGACATACCAATACGAATCTCGCGTTGGACTTTTCCTACAGTTACCCTGTCAGCTACGTCAGACTGAACCGATTTAAGGTGAGAGCCGGCTGTTGAACAACCAAATAGTAATAAAATACTAAACAATAATAAATAATTTTTCTTCATTTTTCCTCCTCTTTTAAAATAAAAAACAGCCCATATTTGAAGAGCCGTTTTATGAATTTACTTATTTTAACCTTATTCCACTCCATTGTAGTTTGATGTGTAAAAAGATTACATACCCAGAATACTACTTTCCCTTAAAATGTCAATTTAAAAATAATAAAAGTGGTACTGGAATAAGTAATTATATGAATTATCATTTTAAATTTTTATTTATAAAAACTTATTGAGTTCCGCCACCATTATTTTTATTACTCTGTATAATTTTACTATTTATTCCAACCAGCTAGTTTTATTTCACCGGTTTTTTTATCTACGTCTACCACAAAATCAAATGGTATTCTTGCCCGAATATTAGGAGATGGAGGAAAGTAAACAGTCCAACATTCTTTAAATAACCGACTTTCTCTAACTTTGGCCTTAAAAATGATTACATTTTTCTCTAGCCCTTTATGTATTAAGTAGTTCTTTGCAAGAATTATCGCCTCTTCTTTATTAACGCCATCTGACAAATCAACCTTTATTTGCATTTCATCTTGAATCGGTCTTTCAGCCATAGCGCCTCCAATTTTAGGCTTCAGAAATATAAGTAGTATAACCAAACTCAGTATAATAAATTTGTTTATAAGTATTATCATTTTTATTTTCTATAAGGAAATTTAGAAAATTCTGGTGCTTGCACACATCCTGGAACGCTACTACCAATACTATAAATTGTAAGTTCCGGGGACACGTACCTAATTGAACTGATTAATCCGAGTCCGTTTTATGAATTTAGCATCCCCTATTGGTTTACCCACACTGCCATGACGCCTAAATATCTTCAAGTCTTCTTCTTTATCCTCCTGGCGTAAATAATCTGACCAATCTGCTATTTCATCTAAGAGATAGAAATCACTTAAGACGGTTCCATTTAGACGTTTAATATGGGCCTTGGCACTTGACCAAGGGTAATCTTCCGCTCTTTTTACAATCTTAACTCTTGCCGGATTTCTCTCAACGTAACGAACAGCGGCATAGACATACTTTTCATCCAAGAGAAAACTCTTAAATCTACCCTCCCAAAGATATCCACGCCATCCTTCTCGGAAATTGATCATTCTGGTATATCTTTTATGGGTTTCTCCTATGGCTTTCGCTAAAGAATCTTTATTGGCGGGAACAACGATTAAATGTACGTGGTTACTCATAAGACAATACGCCCATACTTGGACTTCATACTTTTGTATCTGTTCTTTTAATAAACGTAAATAAATCTCGCGGTCTTCATCTTCAAAAAATACATCCTGCCTTCTATTACCTCGCTGAACTATGTGATGAGGCATATTAGAAAAAACAATTCTTGCCATTCGTGGACTCATGGATGTTTCTACGTCATCTGATATTATTTGTTAAATAAAAGGTACGTGTCCCCGGAATTTTTACACGACAATTTTATATATTAAAAGGGTTATTGAGTTCTGACACCATTATTGCTTATGCTGACTAGAAGTGCTCTTTTCATAAATGCCTCTTTATAAGTCTATATAAAAATTGGTATAAGAACTCCTATTTCTTAAATTGCATTTGAGAACAAAGATATCTATGATTTTTTATTTATAAGTCAGGACCCCAATCTTTCATTTTTATTTCGCCTGATTTCTTTTCAATATGGTATCCGCACCATCTTCCAAGAAATAATATTTTTTCCAATATATATCCGAATTTAAATTTCATGTTAAACCTAACAAACCAACACCCGTCTACCAACTTACTTTCCGTTATTATTGGCTTAGAAATGTAATACTCTTTTTCAAGTCCATCTTTAATTAATTCATTCTGAGCAATAATAATTGCCTCCTTTTTACTAACTCCATCGGAAATCTCTATCTGTTTTAATTCTTCTTTAATGACAGTCTTGTGATCTAGTTTATCCTCCATAGCGATTCCTCTATTATTATTTAACAAATAAATTGTAATTAATACTATAGAGAGTACTATAATACTTTGCTTCATTTTGCTCATCGTTCTTTAGGTATATAGGGATAGAATGCGGAAGCGGGTACAGTACCAAAAGCGGGGGTCAAGCCCAATCCTCCTGGCACAGTTCCACCTGCACTATAGATTACAGTATTTATGGCATAGTTACTATTATAACTCCCACCACTATAAATTGTATTCGTATTAACCCAATACTGCTCGTAAAGGGCTATTGCATCAACTAAACCTGATGCGCTGACTTCAGCGGTAGCATAGTGTGCCATTCCCGATTTGATAGCACTTTGAGTATGCCTATAGGTTGGCCAATTTGATAGATCGCCCATAGTATTTGTAGTTTCTATAGGGCCACTTCCTGGATATCTTGAACCCATCTCCCATTTCAATAAAAAACGATGATCTGCAGGACCTACCGCCGGTCTCGCACCAACATCAATCTTTATCATGTCGTTATTTTTGCTATTAAGAGCGTGCATTTTTCTAACTTCTTGTTCATATTTTTGTGCCTGACGAATACGTGGGTCAAGACAATTGCCTGCTTTTGATCCAAAAAATCCAGCAGCCCCATATGCTGCTCCCATCCCCGCGCCTTGGCCGAATTTACCACCTTGAAGTTCTGCTCCTACTCCGCCTGCGACGCTGCCTGCAGTTACTGCTGCACCTAATTGTCCCCAAAAACTACCCTCATTCCATCCACTTGCCCATGAACCTAAACCATAACCTATGCCAGCTCCCAGACCGCCAATAAGAGCACCAAATCCAATATTGCCTCCAAACACAGCAGAATTAGATGCACCGGCAATCATTCCACCTCCTACTGCTCCCCAAAAACCAAAAGCAGCTGCTCCTCCACCAATCATCAAACCCCCTAAAGCTCCCATAAGCACACCTTGCCATATAGGCTGGTGATTTGCCGCTGCTGAACCTCCCCCTAAAATAGCACCAATAATTATAGCAGCCCAGAACCATCGACCATTGGGATCAATATAGGTGATTGGGTTGTTCCGGGATTGAGAATATCGGTTTAGTGACTGTGGGTCGCTTGGAGCTTGAACTATTGAATCAGGAGTAATGAATCTCCCGATGGTAGGGTCGTAGTAGCGGGCGCCGTAGAAATACAACCCCGTACTCGCGTCGAGTTCTTTGCCGGTGAACTTGTGTTTGGGGTCAAAGGTGCCGGTTTGTTTTGAGACTGAACCGTAGGGAGTGAATTCAGTCAGGCCGACTTGAGCGCCATTGGCATCGCTAACGACATTGCTTGAGCCTAAATGGTCTGAGTGGTGAAAATACTTATTGCCCGTTGATTCAACTGTGCAGACCCGGTTTGCGCCTGAAAAAATGTATTTGGTGCTCTTGCCGCTTGAGTCTTTTTCAAAGAGCGAACTTGCTTAGATATAAAAATAAATAGTCGCTGTCCTTATTTTCCAAGTGTTTAAATAAAGCGTCTAGTAATTTTATGAAATTCAAATAATCCGTGAATTACGTGTGTGTCCCCGGAATTCCCCGGAATTCGCCTTGTAAATTACCTTATCTTAACTATCTCTTTAGAGCCAATATCTAATACAAACGACTTACCTTTTTGTAGGTCCGAAGATTCAGTAAACAAGAGGAATCTTGAATCGGGAGACCAACTCGCATAGACTAAATCTCTATAATCTCCAGAACCTTTGAGTAAATATCGAATCTTCTCATCTGACAGCAACAATTCTTCATTAGTTCCGTCAATATTAACAATGTAATAACTTCCCATCATATCGCCGCGTCTGAAAAGAATTTTTTTACCATCCGGTGACAGAACAGGCGCATCCATTTTTATATTCATTTTTTTGGTTGCATTATTTTCAACATCATAAACAATAGTCATATTCTGTTCTGGGCATATTAATAAATCACCTTTCGCAGAAGCATTGAGACTACTAATTGAAATTTTTTGATTAGCAAATTTATTAATTTTATTTGTATTTAGGTCTATGGTATAGATTACCCGAGTTTCTGGTTTATGAAGGTAATTTTCTACTTCGGAATGTTCCAATACAAGCTTGCCGTCTCCTAAAAAACCGATTAGAAAGATATTTTCAAATACATCGGTTGGTAATTTCGTAAGGTTTGTTCCATCGCTATTCATTATATAGAGATCTGTACGAATAATATTCTGATAAGCTCTATGCTTATAAGTCTCAAGTGTAAATGCTATTTTCTTTGCATCAGGCGATAATTCACGATTTCCTATAAGCATAAATTTACGGTTTTCTACTTCAAATAACTTTGTTCCTCTTTTATAGAAAGGCAAGTTACATAGATGTATTTCATACCCATCGCACCAAATATTTTTCCAAATACCAGACTTATCAATTTTTTTCAATTCGTGATACATATTAACCTCTTCTATTGCAAAGCCTTTTGCTGTAAAAAAAACTAATATTATAATACCGATTATATAATATTTTTTTATCATTGGTCCTTCCCATAATTACCCGAGAAACTCGGTCTCCATGTATGTAGACCTGTTATTTTTGTTCCAAGTGGCGCTGAACCGTAAACAAAAGTATTTATAGCATAGTTACTATTAAATGCTCCAGCAGCATAATTTGCAGCCGACCATATTGATTGAACTCCGCTAATTAAAGTATCTAGTTTTGCTGAATTAACAGGGACAGGATTAGACCATCGTAAATGTAGTTTACCTTCATACAGAGCAGATAAGGTGTGCTTTTGAGTAGGTGCTAGATTTACACGAGAAGCAGGATTAATATAATCTTGGGGATTATATTGGAAAACTGTCATCTTGCCACCTTCACCAGCACCAGCCTCCACAATCATACCATTTTGTCTTCGTATTAATTGATGGTCGGCATTTAAAACTGCATCTCTTGTGCCTACTCTAATCGTTTCATTCGGCTCTATATTAAGGGCTTGCTGGGCTTGTTTTAATTGTTCAGTTTGTGCAGCCAAATCATTTCTATTAACTCCTGACTGTGCACCAGTAAAATCATTCCAAATATTCCCAACTGCTGCTCCAGCAATTCCTCCGACAACTCCTCCTGCAAAGCTATCCCAGCTATCGGTAGCGCCGGCCACTCCTGCACCGGCAGCTAACATCCCATAGCCAAAACCAGCTCCAAATTCCCTTACTCCCCAAGCGCCAAAACCACCTAGGGCACCTCCTAGAGCCCCGCCTATTAAAGCACCCTTCCAACCGCCTTCAAGTCCACCTGTGAGGGCTCCTCCTGCCGCCCCTCCGATTGCCCAGGCCATGGTTGAACCTACCCAGTACAACCCAGCAGGACCAAGCACAAAAGCAAGGGCAACAGCTACAAACGCTCCAGCAAAGCTATTCCAAAACTTCTTCCAACTATGCCCAGTCGGGTCAGTGTAGTTTAGAGGGTTGTTTCGACAGTAAGAATACCTATTCAGGCTTTGGGGATCGTAGGGCGACTGGACAATCGTATCGGCAGTTATGAATCTCCCGATGGTAGGGTCGTAGTAGCGGGCGCCGTAAAAATACAACCCCGTACTCGCGTCGAGTTCTTTTCCGGTAAACTTGTGTTTGGGGTCAAAGGTGCCGGCCTGTTGTGAAACTGAGCCGTAGGGAGTGAATTCGGTGAGGCCAATTTGCTGGCCGTTGTCGTCGCTCACGACGTTACTGCTTCCCAGATGATCCGAATGATGGAAGTATTTATCGCCGGTTGATTCAACTGTGCAGACCCGATTTGCTCCCGAGAAAATATACTTAGTAGTCTTGCCGCTTGAGTCTTTTTCAAACAGCGAGCCGATGTAGGTGGTGGTATTTGAGCCGACTGTCTTCTTTACCCTTCCGCCGTCGCCGTCATAAGCAAAAGTTGTCGTCGGCGCGGTATTCTGCGCCACCCAGCTCGTATTTTTCAGGCAATAGAGATAATAACTCTCGCCCGGATTCAGGCTTGAGAACTCGTGGCTTTCTGCGTCATACTTTTCAAAGAGCGCTAAGTTTTTATTATAATGCAGGACCTTGGAATAATCAACCCCTAATTTTAAAGGTTTTAGCGCCTCTTCAACCGGTGTCTCAGCCATTTGGGGACAGGCAATCAGGTTGTAGCCGGATTTTAGCGAAATATCCAATGAAGAAGGGATATTTCCGGTGACAGTCAGGGCCGCGCCTGTTGCTGAAGTGACATAAATCTGATAACCCTTGCCATATTCAAAGGTAGAAAACTGGTCGTATTTAGAATTACCCACATAATGCTCGAAGGATCTGGTTGTTGAATTGTATCGAGAAACCTGGTCGTATTTTCCGGCGATTGAGGCCAATACTGAGCTAATCGTGGTAATCGAGGGCAGAACAGCAAAAGAAACAAAATTCCAACCCGGCTGCAGGCTGATATTCAGGGTTTGTGGCTGGGTGGCGGTTGTGTCTTCCACTTCAGTCAGGCGGTTTTCCGCATCATAGGTATATTGCAGGTTGTCTTTAGTGGCCATATTGCCGTTAACGTCGTAGTCAATTAGCGTCGAGCCGTATTGAGTAACAGCATGAGGAAGTTTCCCGGCCTTGCCATAAGTTAAGGCCACTCCTTCTTTATTAGTCATATTGCCGATAGAATCATAAGTATAACTAAATGCGCCGTAAGCGCCTTGCGCCTGAATGAGGCGATTCAAATCATCATAGTTGAATGATTGGGTGGCAGTATTTATTGAGTCGGCTATGTTTGAGATATTGCCCACATTGTCGAATTGGTATTGCAGGTCTTGCAGAGTGGCGGCCTGACCGGATAAACCCGTAGTCAGATGCGATAGCCGCAGCGTATTGGGATTGTAGGCATAGTTGGTTTCGGTGCCATTTCCATAAACAATCTTGGTAATCTGGCCGGTGGGTGAATAGTCGATGTTGGCAATGAAGGTTTCATAGTTATACTGGGAGTAATCAGATTCATCTGGTGGAGTAAAATTGGATGTCCAGCGGGCTATACCTTTAGAAATTCTTAACTCATCTAACCAACCATTCAAATTAGCGTCTATTCTATTAAAAGTTCCTATATCTAATGGTCCTGCTACATCAGGTACAGAATCAGCACTCGCTACAGTAGTGCCTACTTGAACGCCGTCTTGGAATATCATAAAATTATTGCCATCGCGGACAACCGCTATATGATACCAAGTATCAATGGCTACAGTCGTAGCCTTTACCACCACAATACTATTAGAAACATCCGATGTCTGGAAATGCCATTCATAAGTTCCACTTCTGTTCCACAATGTCACATACCATCTAATAGTCGACTCTCTTTGACTTAGAATTGTCGCCCCATCCCCAGACGACGGTAATGCATTAAATCTCACCCAAAAATCTATTGTAAAATCTTCTGAACCAAAGCTCCAGTCATCACTATCTGCTAATGAGAGATAATCTCCATTGCCGTCAAACAAACCAGAGGCACCGCCAAACTGGTATTGATCAGTATCTATTTGGGCATTGCCATAAACACTAACGTTTTTGCCGGTTGCATCTATAAAATTTCTTGAACCATCGGAGCCATTGCAATTCAAATACAATTTAAGGCCGTTAGTGTCGGATGAATAACTATGGACATTTTGGATGCCCTGAGGATTATACTCGTAGAAGACCATGCTATTATCAGGGTATTTAAGGCTGGTGAGCCTATCCAGGGCATCATAGGTGCGCTCAACAGTATAAGTAATTGCGCTCACAGTCTTGATAGATTTAATCTCGCGGCCTAAATTGTCGTAGAAAAACTCGGTCTGGCCTGAGGTATCTGGGATTTTGCTCAAGCGGCCGATGCCGTATGGGCCGCTGTCGTATTGATAAGTAACCGATGTCTTGTCGCCTGCGGATTTACTAGTTAAGCGATTGAGCGAGTCATAGGTAAAGTTTAAAACTTGTGCTTTGGCATCGGTCTGTTTGGTGAGATTTCCCACTGCATCGATGACGAAGAAGGCATCCGCGAGTCGCTGAGGCTGATTTTAGGCAAGGACTATGACCTTTCCTTTGCTACAGACGGCCAGGAGTGCCTGGAATGCCTCAAAAAGGGGCAAAAACCTGACCTTATCCTTCTTGATATCAAGATGCCCAAGATTAGCGGCCTGGATATCTTAAAACAGATTAAGGGCCTTTCTCCAAATCAGAAAATCGCGGTAGTCAGCGGCTATAAAAGCGTAGAAATGGCAACAGAGGCTGTAAAAAGCGGCGCCTCTGACTATATCGTCAAGCCCTTCGAGTCAAAAGATTTACTCGAAAAGGTCGAAAAGATAATCTAATCTTCCTTGACAAAGTATACTCTTTAGTGTATACTTTATTCAGGAGGTGGTTAAAATGGTTAATGCCATTACGTTAAAGGCGTTGCGCCCGGGATTACCGAAGGTAATAAGAAATATAGATACCAAACTAGACCGCTATATTATTACTAAAAGAGGAAAACCGATCGCAATTATGCTAAGCCCCGATGATTATGAAGGATTTTTAGAAACAATCGAGATCCTCTCGGACAAAGAATCCGCAAGAAGGATAAAACAGGCCAAGAAAGAAATTAAAGCCGGAAAAACCGTTTCTTTAGAAGAGTTACGCGCAAGAATTGAGAAAACAGATGTTTAAAATAGAATTTTCGCGGCTTGCGGCTGGAGCATTAGAAAAGATATTTAGAATAGATAAAAAACTGTATTCCCGCCTAATAACCGTCATAGAAACTCTAAAAACAGATCCTTATCAGGGAAAACGCCTACAAGGTAAGCTTTCAGGTGATTATTCTTTACGCGTAGGCGATTATCGTATCATTTATACTATCCATAAAAATACCTTAATCATATACATCATTGACTTAGGCCACAGAAGAGAAATTTATAGGTAAAAAAGTCCGGGAATCTCTCTCCCTCTATCAGCAGCCAGAGGTTTTGCGCCTTTGCGAATGACTCACAATAGACAGTAATTTGGCGTCTTGGCGGTGTTAAAAAAAGAAAAAGTGGCGAAGATAATATGAACCCTTCTCTATTTAAATAAAGCATATGGAATTTTACGAATTTAATTACAGGTTTGCATTATTATTCTCGAGTTTTACTTCACTTGCTCTTGGTATTTTTGTATTTTTTTCTAATAGAAAACAAACAGTAAACAAAATATTTTTTATATTCTGTTTATGTATTGCTGAATGGAGTTTTTGTCAATCTTGGATTGGATGGATCGGTAAAGAAAATTTGGTGCTTCTGTTTGGAAAATTGGAACATATCGGAGTAATTTTGATTCCGGTGCTATTTTTACATTTTGTCGTCAAATTATTAAATATTAAAAAAGCTTTTATTCTTAAATCTGCTTATGTCATTGCCATTATCTTCCTATTAACATTTCCATCTAAATTATATCTTAACAAAGTAATTCCAAATCAATTTATCAAGTATTCTTTTTTTGTTGGGCCACTTTATATCCTAACATGGTACTATTTTTTAATAACAGTTATTTATGCAGAAAGGCTTTTCTATGTGAAATATCGAAAATCAACAGGAACTAAAAAAAATCAATTAAAATATTTATTTTGGGCAACTATTATCGGTTATATAGGAGGCCTATCAAATTTGGCTTATATGTATAACTTGCATTTTTATCCTCTTAATCCATTTAGTAATTATCTTGTTCCGATATTTATTTTTGTGTCGGCCTATGCAATAATCAAACACCAACTCATGGACATAAAAGTAGTCATTCAAAAAGGCCTAGTTTATTCTCTTCTGGTTGCCTTTATCACAGCAACCTATCTAATTTTTGTTATGCTCCTTGAACGCTTGTTACATACTTTTATGGGCTATAGCTCTCTTGTTGCTTCAATCCTTGCGGCGTTTGTAATTGCCCTATTTTTTAACCCTGTCAAAGACAGAATCCAGAAAATCATTGATCGACTGTTTTTCAAAGGCACTCTCTCTTCCCTGGCACTGGAAAAAGAACGCCTGGAGGAAGAGATACGTCGCTCAGAGAAAATGAAGGCAGTTGCAACGCTAGCCGCAGGCATGGCCCATGAAATTAAGAATCCCTTAACCTCGATTAAGACCTTTACCGAGTATCTTAAGGAAAATAAAGACAATCCGGAATTCTTGGAGAAATTTCAAAGGATTGTCGGCTCTGAGGTAGATAAAATCAATAATATCGTCCACGGCCTGCTTGACTTTGCCAGGCCCACCCCTCTTAAGCTACAAGACTGCGATATCCACCAATTATTAGAAGATACATTTTCGCTTTTAACCAATGATTTATTAAAAAAGAAAGTTGCCTTAGTCAAAGAATTTAACTCTACAAATCCTATCCTAAACCTTGACCCGGTTCAGATAAAACAGGCGTTCTTAAATATCATCCTCAACGCGCTCGATGCAATGCCACAGGGCGGAATCCTGACCATAAAGACTGTAGATAAGGAGCCTGGTTGGGTTGAGATAAGCATTAAGGATACAGGAGCCGGTATTCAGACAAAAGACCTTCCTCATATCTTTGACCCATTTTACGGCACCAAGGAAACCGGAACAGGCCTAGGACTGTCTATTACCCACGGGATAATTAAGGAACATGGCGGGAGCATTGGAGTGGAAAGTAAGGTTGGCGTTAGGAGTGAGTTTATCATTGAGTTAAAGAAGAACAAGGTTACTAAGTAACTGTTTTTAGTAACCGCTTTTTTATATATTTCCTTCGTGAAAGAGCTCGACGACTGCATCGACAATGGCAGGGTCAAATTGGGTGCCGGCGTATTTTTTTAATTCTTCGACGGCTTCGTGCTTGGTAAAGGCTTTGCGGTAGGGACGGTCTGAGGTCATGGCATCATAGGCATCGGCGACACGGATGATGCGGGCAAAAATCGGGATATCTTCGGCAATTTTACCCTCGGGGTAGCCTGTTCCGTCAAAATTTTCATGATGATACCTTACCCCCAAAATAGGCTCAGCCAATTCCTTTATCGGCTGCAATATTGTTACTCCAATCAAAGAATGCTGTTTGACTTTAGTTATTTCATCATCAGTTAGTTTCTGTTCTTTGCCTAAAATAGCCTCAGGCACGCCGATTTTTCCGATATCGTGAAGAAGGCCGGAAGTGCGTAGATTTTCAAGAAAACCCTCCTTAGGCTTAAGGACCTTTTGCATAATGAGCCTTCGCGCTATAGCCAGGCAATAATCCGTAACCCGCTGGGTATGGCCGTGGGTATAGTGGTCCTTGGCATCAATGGCGCTTGCCAGGGCCATTGCAGTATGGATAAATAGCCGATGATTCCTTTCAACCTCGATTGCCAAATCCTCAAATAACTGGGCGTTTCTAATAGCCATGGCCACATTACTGGATAAGGCCACAAAGAAATTAAGTTCTTCCTTCAGGAATTTTTTGCCTGAGCGCTTCTTTCCAAAGAGCATTACGCCCAATAGATCCTGTTGAAAGAAAATCGGTATAGCAGTAACAGCTCCAAAATCAGACATCTGCCGCTTGGCCTCAACAAGTATCTCAGCCAAAGATTGATTTTGGGAAATTTCTTTTTTTCTAAGGTAGGCATTAATCCGTTCGACTGTCAGCACTGAGTCTTTAAAATGGGTGTTTTTGCTACTGAAGAACCTGACTAGTCCTGCGCTGGGCTCTACGCGGGCATAACCGGCGGGAATTTTTAAGCCGCGCTGTCCTCTTGAGATCGTCAGGATATAGGTGTTGCGGTCTTTATTATAAAGCAGGATTCCGGCATGGTGCAGACGCACTTTATTTACCAGCATGCGCACCATCATCTTAATGAGCATGCCCGGATGATGTACCAGGATCATGCTTTTTGCAGCAGCCTCAAGTTCCGATTTGTAGTCTATTAGTCCCATATATTTCTATTTGATCTTCTCAGCCTCTTTTAAAACGACTCTCTCTAATTCTTCCAACACCAGCGGCTTATGGACAAATCCGATTGCGCCTAATTTTTTAGCCTTTTCTACGGACTCTTTCTCTTCGATCCCTGAAACCATAATTATCCTGACATCTTTGGTAATTTCGCCAATTTTTTCGAGGACCTCTAAGCCATCCATTCCTTCCATCTTGATATCTAAAAGCATTATATCGGGTTTATTTCTTTGGATAATCTCAAGGGCCTCAGGCCCGTTTGAGGCGGTTGTGACGTCAAATTTTCGCTTTTTGAAAAAGTTCTTGGCAAATTCTGTTACATCAGGCTCATCATCAACGATCAATAATTTTGGCATGGTTTTGCTCCTTTTTAATCGCCAAAGCGCAAAAAATTGAATTTAAACTTTTTCACCGCTAAACCGCCAAAATTATTCTTTGCGAACTTTGCGGTGTTTTTAATAGCTATCTACTTTTGCGTTCTTTGCGGTTCCCTTGTATCATTTGGCAACCGGAAGTTCTATCGTGAAGGTAGTGCCTTTTTGGTATTCGGATTCGACGGAGATTTGACCGTGGTTACTGGTGACAATCTTTTTTATCACGAATAGGCCAAGGCCGGTTCCTTTTCGGCTGGAGGCCTTGGTGGTAAAAAACGGGGTGAATAATTTATGGAAGTCTTCTTTTTTTACGCCGATGCCATTGTCGCTTATTTTAATCTGCAGGACATTATCAAGGCCCTGGGCATTTACAGTAATTTTTGGACGATAATCAGCCTCTTTTAACTCCTCTTTTCTCTGTCTCATCGCGTCGTTGGCATTATCAATAAGGTTAAAGAATACCTCCTGCAGTTGGGTAAGGTTAACTTTTGCTTTTGGCAAGTCTTTAGCGTAGTCTCTTACGAAATCCAATTCCTTTAATTTGACCTTATACTGAACCATCTCTAAAGAGGCGTCAATAATCTGGTCTAAGGTAATGGCTTCAAAGCCTTCTTCACCCGGACGGGAATATTTTAAGAGACCTTTTACCACCTCTCCTCCCTGCATAACATTATCCTGGACTTTTTCTAAGGCGTGTTTTATTTCACCGAGCAGTTTTTTGGAATCCTCAGGCAGGCTTTCGGCATTGGTGAGTTTAATCGAATCCAGGGCATCGCCGGCAATTAAACCCATAGCATGAAAACGATTATTTATCTGATGCGAGAGCCCGTCTGCCATTGTACCAAGAGTAGCCATTTTTTCTGCCTGGAATAACTGCTCCTGGGTTTCCTGAACTTCGTCATAGAACTGGGCATTTTCAATAGCAAGAGCCGCCTGATTCGCCAATACTGAAAACACAGCCAAATCATCCTCAGTAAAAATCTTCCCGGAAAGTTTATCGCCCATAGCAATAAAACCAAGGAGTTTATCCTCAACAAAACTTGGAACAATGACTGAGGCATTTATCCTTTTCATCTCAGCCTCAGCCAGGACAAAAGAAAGATCTCGTTTATCTTCTGAAAGCCGTTTTAATTCTTCATAAACCAGGGGCTTGCGGTATTCCCTAAGGTGCTTAACTAAATGATTACCTAACTCTAAGTTAGTTACAAACACTCTATTCTGGTCCCGTACTGCCTGAAGGGTATATTGGTTGGCCTTCTCATCAAAGAGATAGATACAGACATGGGTTAATTTTACTGCGCGCCTTACCATATAGACTATGAGATTGAGCAATTTCTTCAAATCCCGTATGCGTACCATTCCTGCAGATGCCTGACGTAAAGTCTCTTGGTAGCGTCTCTGCTCGCGAAGCAGTCTATTTTCAGCCTTCTTCTGAATGTAGAGGTATATAGACGGACCAGTCATGGCTAAGAAGCCAAGAAAGCCCAAAGGCACAAAATACCAATTTGATTTAAATATATCTTCTAACCATGGCCTCCAGGTTTTGGCTATAAAAAATGGAATTCCTAATACCAAGCTGTATACAAAAACAAAGATAGTTGTGCGGGTGATAGCAACAGTGATATCCATGAGGCGGTATTTAACAATGGAATAAGCAATTACTATAGGATATAAAGAAAATAAAGCCAGGCCGAAAGGTGGCGCAGGAATATTGAAAGTAAGCAGAAAAACACTACCGCCACCTATAAACCCAGCTATAGAAGCAATGCCTACATATTTAATTTGCAAAGATTTAAACCCCGTAGTGTTTTTATAAGTCATGAATAATTCATAAAGAGCGTAATTAATCCAAATAAAAAAGTCTAGAAAGAAAAGAAAGTAAAGTTTTCCTGCATCTGGATAAAAATTAAAAATATATTTCGGCAAGACATCTTTTACAAAAAGCGTAGAATGATTAATGCTTGCCAAAGCAAAACTCATTGTATAACATAAAAATAATGTTATTCTTTTCTTTTGCGACAATCCAATCAAAGAAAAAATAAAGTGTAAATAAAAGGCTGGAATAAAAATTGCAGCGTAATGCAGGACCAAATTATAAATAAGAGCATTGTCTTTAGTCGGAGATGTGATAAGAAGAAAATAACAGGTACTCCAAATTGCAACGCTTAAACTAAGCCACAGCCAAGTCTTATTAAGAATATTATTTCTATTTTTGAAATAGACTACAAAACCCGTCAATAAAGCTATTAACCCACCCAATAAAGAACTAAAACTAAAATAATAGATCATTTTCTATAACGAATGTTATAATGCTTTAGGAATATTCGCTATTTTAATAGCTTCTCTGTAATAAATTGTTTCTAAAGGTGTTAAATCGATAGATAAGTTCTGCAATATTTTGCTAATTTCATGAAAGCCTAATTCTAATTTTCCAGATTTCTTGTCTAAGGAATAACCGCTTATTCCTATTGTGTTTAATTCTACGTTTATTAATTTATCATCTTTTAAAAAATAGGTTTGATAATCTCTTTTTATTATTTTTTCTTTATTTGTTTTCTCCACCGATAAAGAAAAAACTTTTTCCAACTTTTCTTCAGCTAGTACAGAAAAACCCGAATCGTTTTCCTCAATTTGCACTTCTATGTTTTTATTATAAAAAGGGTATCCCCAAATTTTCTCTGCATGTTCTCTTCCTATAGTTGTGTTGGCTGTCAGTAAAAATGAGTAAAACCCAAAATTTTTTATAAACTTATTAAATAAAAAAGGGATAAGAGGAACTGAAATCTTTGTATCGTGAATTATTGGAATTGATAAGGCTATTTCTCTATATGGACCTACTGGGCAGACGATATGGTTAAAAATAGTAATAGAAACAAGACTTGTCCCGAAAGAAAATTCTACTGGTTTTAATCTTGTATTATTAATAAAGTTAGTTGCCTTTTTTGTCGATATGGGGAATAATCCCATTATTGCTTGAGTTCCATATTTTACTGGAACATCCACCGTTTTATCCATAATTCTAACTTGTTTTTTTACCTCTAAATTCTTGTAAACATCCTCTAAAATTAATTTTCTTTTCATTTCCTCCCTCTTTATATTAACATTCTTTTAAAGAACTTAATTGATAATTCCTAATTCTTTACTAATCTTGCTAAATTCATCCAAAAGGAGATTTATCTGATGCTCTGAATGTGAAGCCATAACTGTAAACCTAATCCTCGCTTGACCTTTAGCCACTGCTGGCCAACGCACGCAGGGAGCAAAAAAACCTCTTTCAAAAAGTATCCTTGCAGCTTCTATGGCCTTTTTTTCTTCACCTATTAATACAGGTATAATTTGGGACTGGCTTTTTAAGGTATTAAACCCTCGTTCTTTAAAGCCTTCTCTTAACTGATTAGCATTTTCCCATAACCTTCTTATTAATTCTGGGTGGTCTTTGATTTCTCTTATAGCTGCAATAACCGCCGCAGAATTGCTAGCAGGCATTGAAGTTGAGAAGATGTAAGGCCTACTTGTTACTCTCAGATATCTAATCAAGTCTTTTTTACCAGCTACATAACCACCAGCACCAGCCAATGCCTTACTTAAAGTTCCCATCATAATATCTATGTCGTCTTGAGTTAGATTAAAATGCTCTGGGGTTCCGCTGCCATTTTTTCCTAAAACTCCTGTCGCGTGAGCATCGTCAACCATCACCATTGCTTTGTATTTTTTTGCCAATTCTGCTATTTTATCTAAAGGAGCAATATCGCCATCCATACTAAATACTCCATCTGTAATAATTAATTTTCTTCTCTTTCTTTGCCATCGAAGTTTTCCTTCCAAATCCTTCATATCTACATGTTTATATATAATCACACTGGCATTACTCAGTTTGCAACCGTCAATAATGCTTGCATGATTTAACTCGTCACTGAATATGATGCCCGTTCCTTTGAAAAATGAACTAGGGCCAATTTTGGGCAAATTCATAACTGCACTAATAGCTCCTACGTTTGTCATATAGCCGGTATTGAATACAATGGCATCATCACAGTGTTTAAATTTTGCTATTTCTTTCTCTACTTGCACATGAATTTCTAAATTTCCTGAAAGCAATCGAGCTCCTGCGGTTCCTATCCCGTATTTATTTATAGCATCGATACCAGCTTGTTTCAATTTATCGGATGAGGCTATGCCTAAGTAACTATTTGAAGAAAATAGAAGAGTTTTTCTACCATTTATAACAACTTCTGGCGTTGCAGATCCAGAAATAGCTTTTATATCCGGATACAAACCTACTCTATCAATAAAATCTAATATTTTTTTAATCTCTTCCATAAATAACTCCTAATCTAAAATATCGGTGTTGAAAAAATGGTGCGTTTTGAGGTTTGGGTTTTCTGCGCGTTGGTTTTTATTTGTTTTACCTGCTCGGTTGAAAATAGCCTGTCTTGGCTGGTAAAGTCGACGATTTCAAAGCCGTGCTTGGAAGCCAGGCGGCTGATTTCCCTTACTTTTTCAATGGGGATCTCCCTGCCCAGGGAATAACTCTCAAATCTGTTTTCAAATGCCAGGACTAATGGCTCTGCCATACAGGGATAAGATAGGCCTCGCGGCAGGCCAAAATCAAAATTAAAATCAACCTCACCCGGGGGACGGACTGCCAGGCCGTCAATCACCAGGATATCATCCCGGAGATTATTGGGGACTTTTCTGGGGTAAGAGACATCAAAGACTATTGTCTTCGGTTTTAACTTATGGACATCAAAGGCAGGCGGAATCCTGTTTGTGGCTACGACAATGACATCAGCCTGGGCCAGGACTTCACTGATGTCATTGATTTTTTCTATATTTATACCTTTGTCTTTACGTTGCTGGCGGATATAATTATCAATCCTCTCGGAGTGGTGGCCATTGAGGTAGATACGGTTAAATGAATGGCCCAGGATATCAATACAGGTAGTAACGACATTATTAGCGGAACCGATAAAAAGCACCTTGGCTTTCTCAGGCTCCACATCCAAAATCTTCATCGCCCGAAGAATAGCCTCGGGAATCATTGCCAGGGTATAAGCAGCGCCTGTAGTAATGGGGATCTTTATCTTTTGCGCCAATTCCAGCCCTTTATTTCCGATTAATGCGGCATAGGCGCCTAATCCGATAATCTTTACGCCTAATTTAGAGGCGAGTTCTCCGGCATTGGCGATTGCCTTAAGCACCTTGCGGGGATTTAGGGAAATCATCTGCTCCATTAAGAGCGGGCACATTACCAGGTATCCGTCTAAGGTCTTTCCGGTAACAGAGCGCAGACCCTTTACATCAGATGCCTTAAAAGGAGCCATCCATTCGAGAAGTTTTTTCACTACCTGCCTGGGTTTTTTCTTCATTCCCGGCTCGTAGCGGTGCAGGAGTTCTTCGCTTGTTGGATGAATTATGATGGCGAAATCTGACATATGTTTTGAGTTATTTAATTCTTCACACAGATTAGCACAGATTAATAGTTAAAATGTGTGTTTTCACAGATTAGCACAGATGTTATGTATAAATACGGCGTTTTAGAGTTAATTTACTGGATCCGAAATTAGCCAATAATACCAGTTTATATTTGGAGCCTTTAAGATAATAATAAATCTGGTCAAACATCGCCTTAGTTAATAAGGGGACTGCTTTAATTTCCAATATAACCTTATCTTCAATGATGAAATCCGGTTTATATATCCCTATTTTATGACCTTTATACATAACAGGCAGATATTTTTCTTCATCGAAGTTTATATTTTTACTTTTTAACTCTATCGCAACTGCCTTATGATAAATATTCTCCTTATGAACTGGCCCAAGCTCATTATGAACTTCGTAAAGTACGCCAATAATTTTGTAGGTAAGGTCTTTATATATTCCAGAATCTGTGCTCATCTGTTCTTTTATCTGCGCTCATCTGTGCAAATCAACTTCCAATCTTTTCTTGATAGATTTGAGCATGCCCTCAAATGCAAGCCGGGCTTTACGCTCAAGGACATTTGCGACAAATCTCTCTAAAACCGGGATACCCCAGTCAAAGACAGCGTCTATTTTAATCCGGGTGGTGCCGGAATGCGGCTCGAGGCGCCAGGAGCCCTGGTATTCCTGATAGTCGCCTTCAAGCATATGAAACTTTAGAGTATAGTTTTTGTCGTCGAAGACATCCTCTTCCTTCCAGGTGATTGCGGTATTCTCTATCTCAATCTGCCATTTGGTAATAAGTTTATTATCAACATGCTCTAAGATATGAAGGCTTTTTACGTCGCGCATGAATTCCGGGAAACGCTCCATATCCTTAAGCAGGTTAAAGATCTCTTCGCGTCCCTTTTTAACTAAGATTTGAGATTGGATCTTTGCCATACTTTTAAGGAAAAATAAAGAAACACCGCAAAGGCGCAAAATTCCGCAAAGGCGCAAAGTTATAAGTTATAAGCAACTCGTTTTATTTCTAATTTTGATCTAGAAAAATTCAAAATTAAACCCAATTTCTTATCAGCAGCTTTTAAATAGGAAAGCATTTGCGCCATATGGAAATTATTTATCTCATAAACTGCTTTTATTTCTAGGATGATTTCGTCTTCAATTAAGAAATCTAATCTATGTTGGCCCAAGAGAAGATTTTCGTATTTAACTTTAATGGATTTTTCTTGCGTAAACTTGATTTTATTTTTCTCTAATTCAAATATTAATGCCTTTACGTATACTTTTTCAACAAACCCAGGGCCTAAGGCTTTATGGACTTTAATAGCAAAACCGATAATTTTATTTGATAATTCATTGATTTGCTCTAATGTCATGTTTTAGATATTTTGCGGTTTTGCGGCCTTTTGCGATTTAGCGGTGTAAAATAGATTTTTAACCCTGAACTATCTCAGCCGGAAATCTCCACATCAAGCTTAGCGCCCAAGGCATCGACGATCTTTTTGAGAGTAAGTAAAGAGGCATTATCTCTGCCCATCTCAATATGCGAAATCGCCTGCTGAGAAACCTTAAGCCTCTTGGCTAATTCGCCCTGGCTTATCCCTTTTTGTTTTCGGATCATTTTTAATTTATCGGCAATGGTCCTATAAAATTCATTTTTTGGTTTTGTTAACTCTTCCCCATTGTAAATATTAACCATTTTTATCTTATTTTTTTTCTTTAATGTCTCATAAATGGCCTGCCAGAATTCTATGCGTGGATTATTCCAGTTGTCTTTACGCATCTGTCTTTTAATTCTCTGCCAATTTTGCAAGAAATCCATTGTCTTAATGTAATTCTTAAATACCTCCTGAGGCGAGTTCTTTCTAGACAATAGAAGGCTTGCCAAACCCAAAAAATGCGCATCATCGGGCCTGCTTAATATAGACTTTGCTTTTTGGGGGGTAATTTTTCTATCCCAAAGCCAATCACTTTTTAATTTCATATTGAACTAACCTCTTTTTCAATAATCTTCTCGACCTCTCTTTTAAAATGCCTCTCCATTTCAAGATAGGCGATACTCTTTTTTAATTTTAATTCAAGAAGGCCTGTTTTTATATCCATACGGCTATAGGTGCGAAACCATCTAATAATGCCCTCGCGCATTAAAGGGTTACCAAATTTAAAACAAAAAGCCGATAGCCTCATAAAAATCTGAGAAAGGCAGTATAAATCGTAAAAATCCCTTGCCTCTTGTCTTCCCCCATGAGTCACTTTTGCGCCTAAATCTGTCTCAATTTGCTGTGTTCCGGTTATGGCATAAATTTTTCTAAGATAAATATCCTCGAGAGATAAAACCTTTATCCCGTTTATCGGCTTAGGAGGCCTGATAAGCTTAAGATAGTCCTCTACAAAATCTAATTTTAACGAGCGTTTTCTGTCAATGATTAGAGAATAAACCATTATCTTTACTCTGTTCTTTCGAGATTCCTCGCTAATTAATTCAATTTCTTTATTTAGAGCTAAAGATAATTGCCTAATAATGTTGCGAACACTTTTTTGGGAAAATTTTTGGGCGAAAAAATCCAAATCTAACGATTGACGGTGATGAAAATAATATAATGATAACGCGGTTCCGCCTGCTAAATAGAATTCATCAAGCTTTTCCGATAATGTCCCTAAGACCCTGTTTTGAAGATATTCTATGCGCGTTGCCATAGATTAAAATATACAACATAAAAGTTGTCTTGTCAAGCATTTTTACAACTTTTTTGTTGTAAAAACAAACTATTTAATTATTCTCCTATTCTCCCGTGTTTTCTTCAATTATTGCCAAGGCTTCGCCTACCTGGACGTCGTCGCCGTCAGAGAATAATATCTCAACTAACTCACCGGAGCAAGGCGCCGGTAGATTAAAAGTGGCTTTGTCGGTAGCAAGCTCTACTAAATCATCCCCCTGCCTTACTTCGGCGCCTACTTCAAAATACCAATTGGTTATTGTGGCCTTAGTTATACCTTCGCCGAGTTCTGGTAGAATTACTCTAGTCATATTTTCCTCCTAATAATAATTGTTGTTACCGCCAAAACGCAAAAAGCCGCTAAAACGCAAAAATTTAAATTAAAAGCGAAAATCGACCAAATCACGATGTCTAGTCAGGATGGCTTCATTTATTATATCTCAAGAAACTACTTTTGATAAGGAATTTTTGCGTTTATGGTCGGAATGGTAAGGATACAATGAATGTCGTCCCAACGGCAGGAGTGCTTTTGACTTCTATCTTACCATGGTGAGCTTGGATGATGGAGTGGACGATTGACAGGCCCAGGCCGGTGCCTTTCTCTTTGGTAGAATAAAACGGTTCAAAGATGGAATTTAGTTTATCCTGTGGAATTCCGCAGCCTGTATCAATTATTTCTATTTGAAGAAAATTAGAAACTTTTCGAGTCTTAATGGTGAGTTCTTTTTGAAGAGAGTCTTTCATGGCATCCTTGGCGTTTAGAATCAGGTTGATAAACGCTTGTTTTAGCTGGTTAGGATCAGCAGGAATTTGAGAAAGATTGTCTTGAAAATCTTTTTTAATGGTGATTCGGGCTTGGCTTAGGTCAGGTTCAAGTAAGTTCAAGATATTCTCAATGATTTCAGGCACATCAACTGACTCAAGGTTAAGAGGTTTTGGACGGCTAAGGTCAAGGAGGCTATTAACGATGTGATTAATCCTGTCTACCTCCTCTCCTACTATCCTCTTAAATTTATCGCGGAAATCCGGCTCATCAAATTTTTCATTCAGGAATTCAGTAAAGGTCTTGATTGAAGTCAAGGGGTTTTTGATTTCATGGGCAATACCGGCGGCGAGCCTTCCTATGGCAGCGAGCTTTTCTCCCTGCCTCACCTCTTGTTCCAGGCGCTCTTTATCCTGGGAAAGCGTAACAAGCGTGCCTTTAAAGAAAACTCTGTCCACAAAGGCTTGGATTTTGTTTTTTAAAGGTATAAATAAAATGGCAATGGTAAAGGCGGCTAATATTGTTGGTACAAGAGAACTGTAGCCGACAAAGGTATGAAGAAGCCTTTCCGCCAAAATTACAAAAATAAGATAAATAACGGTAATAAAGGCTGCAAGAATCGAATAAACAAGGCTTCGCCGGATAACAACGTTGATGTCCATGAGGTGATGTTTAATGATTGCATAGCTAATTATAAAAGTATATAAGGAAATGAACGGCACCCCAAAAGGAGATATATTTTTAGTAAGGACTGCAAGAAAAGAAGTTGTTCCGGCCGGAAAACCAATTAGAGAAGCAAAAATTATGTACTGAATTTGGTTACGTTTAAAATCGTTATATTTTCCGCTTTCGAAAATTAATTTTATGAATGCATAAGTAATATAAAAAGCCCATAATATGAAATAGGGATAAAACAAAAACCCTGCTTTAGTATAAAACTTAAATCCAAATTTAGGCATAACATCAGGAACAAAATAATTAGGAAAAATTAAAGTAACAATCAATAGAGCTCCTAAAGCAAAATATGATGAAATAACAAAGGATTTATATTCTCTATTTTTATTTAAAAGTGAGGCGATGAAATGTAAATAAAAAGGAGCTATGAACATAGCGCTATAATTAAGCACTCTAGCACTAAACAATGCTAAATTATAATTGGAAGCTGTTATCATGAATGCGTATAATCCTGCCCAGATTGAAATACAAACGCTCATTAGAAACCAAGTTATATTTAAAGTTTGTTTTCTATCTTTTAATAAAACAACGGTTCCTAATATTAAACTTGTAAAAGCAGTAAAATAAGATAGTACGCCTTGTAGATTCATTTTTGTAAACTATTAGTAAAACGGTGGTTGAATCCCTGTTCAATAGTTCTTAATAATACTGGCTTTACTTCAGTTAAATTGTAATTTTTACCTGAGATTGCTTCCATTGAAGTCATTTCGACTTTAAGGCCGCAGGGCTTAATCAGGGAAAAATATTCTAAGTTAGTTTTAACATTTATAGCCAGACCATGGAAGGTTATCCAGTTAGAAATGCCGATACCGATTGAGACGATTTTTTTATTACCGACCCAAACGCCGGTAAAACCCTTTTTTCTTTCACCAGATATCTTATATCGCCATAAAAAATCAATTGTGATTTCTTCGAGTTTCCTTAGGAACCAATGGATGTCTTTTTTATACCTGCGTAAGTCAAATATAGGGTAAGCGATGATTTGGCCGGGGCCGTGATAGGTGACATCTCCTCCCCTGTCAGCGCGAAAGACCGATATTTTTCTTTCTTTTAAGGTTTTCTCGTCGGCAAGTAGATTTTCCAGCCTGGTTTTTCTTCCCAGGGTAATAGTCGGGGGGTGTTCGCAGATAATTAGAGTGTCGTGCCAGCCATTAGATTTAAGTTCGTCAACGAGGTGTTTTTGAATCTTGTGGGCTTTAAGAAACTCTATGAGGCCTAAGTCAATAACTCTAATGCTCATATTCTCTACGTTTAGGGGTTAGGATGGGTTAGCAAGGGTCAGGATAGGTTAGCAGGGTTTTTAAAAATCCCTTTCTATACCTTACTATCCCCTTCTATACCCTGCTATCCCTTAAACGTTTCATTTATTGCGTTCTCAATACTGCTTCAAGAATGGATTCGGAGATGGTTGGATGCGGGAAAATAGTATTTTTAATCTGAGAGATGGTGAGCTTATTTCTAATGGCAAGAGATAGACTACCGATTAATTCGGTTGCGGATTGGCCAAAGATAACTGCGCCCAATATTTCTTCGGTATGTTTGGCGGCAATTATTTTGATAAAGCCGTCGGTTGCGCCGGTTATATGGGCAAGGCCAAGGCCAAGAAAGCTAAATTTAGCAACCTTTATCTCGATATTTTTGGCCTTTGCCTCATCTTCATCTATCCCGACACTTGCAATCTCTGGCTCGGTAAATATGGCGCTCGGCACACTGCTATAGTCAGCTTTTTGTTTCTGGCCGAACATATTATCTACGCTGAGTTTTCCCTCATAAGCGGCAACATGGGCAAGTTGATAGCCAGCGATACAATCGCCTGCGGCATAAATATTTTTGATACTGGTTTCTAAATACTCATTTACGCAAATAGCGCCTTTATTAATTTTTACTCCTAACTCATCCAGGCCTAAATCTCTGGTGTTAGAGGCCCTTCCAACGCAGACCAGGACTTTTTCAAAATCATTCAAATTAAGGTCCTGGGCTTTTTTTGCAGTATGGATAGTTATGCCTTTTTTCTTAAGAGTTACTTCGAGCTTCTTTGAGGCCTCTTTGTCTTCGGTAGGCAGGATCCTATCTAATAATTCTACAATGGTTACCTTGGAGCCCAGGCTGTTAAAAATGCTGGCAAATTCGCAGCCGATTACTCCCCCTCCTACTATCAGCAAGGTTTTCGGGATGCTGCTTTGATTCAAGAGTTCATCGCTTGAAATGAATTTAGAGCGGTCAAATTTCAGGTCAGGCAGCTCAAAGGGCTTAGAGCCGGTGGCAATGAGTATGTATTTGGACTCGATAACCCTTTCACCTGCCTTTATCCGGTTTGGGCCTGTGAGCCGGCCTTCTGATTTAATGACCTCTATTCCTTTAATCTTTAGCTGATTTTCCATGGTAGCGCGTTGTTTTGCAATCAGCCCGTTTTTATTTTCGATGGTCTTTTTAAAGTCAAGGTTATAGGAAGATACCTCAATCCCGTAAGAGTTCGCTTTTTTAAATGCGCTGATTTGTTTTGCAGCAGTAACGAGGAATTTGGTGGGGATACAGCCGCGGTTTAGACAGGTGCCGCCGATATCGGATTTTTCAATCAGGCAGACGGACTTACCTAATTCTTTGGCGCGCAGGGCTGCGGAGTAGCCTGCCCAGCCGGCGCCGATGATTGTGAGGTCAAACATGCTAAGTAGAAAGTAGATAGTAAATAGTAGTCAGTAGATGCTAGATAATAGATACTAGATACTAGATAATGAGTTCTTAATGGAAGCAGCGGAGTTGCGTAAGGCCTCTAGTTCTTCTTTATTCAGGTCGAGCTGGACGATACGCCAGATTCCGAGGTTACAGAGATTTATAGGGACCCCGATAAATACGTCTTTCAGGCCGTATTCACCGTCTAAATAGGCGCTTGCGCAGATAACTTTCTGGCGTTCATCGCGGATTATCGCCTCAACCATCTCAAGGGATGCTAATGAAGGCGCAGTGTAGGCACTCCCTGTCCCGAATAAGGAAACAATCTCTGCCCCGCGGTTTTTGGTCCGCTCAACCAGCGAATTGATTTTATCCTGGGCTAATATATCTTTAAGGGGTTTACCCTGGACAAAACTAAACCGGCTTAATACTACCATGGTTTCACCATGAGCGCCGATAACCGAGGTATTTACAAACCGCGGTGAGACCTTTAACTCTTCGGAAATAAGATTGGCAAAACGGCTGGCGTCAAGGCTAGGGCCCATACCGATAATTGAGCGCGGATGAAGCCCGGTCTCTTTATAAACCAGATAACTCATTAAATCTACGGGGTTACTGACTACGATTATTATGGTCTTTTTTTCGATTATGGTTTTTAATGCCCGGCTGATATCCGTAATTATTTTGGCGTTATTCTTTAAGAGGTCCTCTCTGGTCATTCCGGGTTTTCGACTCAAGCCGGCAGTTATCACGACAACCTGTGAGCCTTTTGCAAGAGAGATATCTTGCCCGGCTTCGAGTTTATGATTGAATTTGGAGATTCCTAAGCCGTCTTTGATATCAGAGGCCTTGGCCAGGGCGAGGTTTTTCACCACGTCCACTAAGACTACATCGGCAATGTCTTTTTCAGCAAGGCGCATTGCGAGCGTTCCGCCGACGTTGCCGGCACCGATCACAGCTACTTTCATAGGTTATATGATGTTATCTGAGGTTATCTAAGGTTTTCTGATGTTATCTGAGGCTATCTAAGGTTGCATCTTTACACAGATTAGCACAGATGAAATGATACAAGATGAGCACAGATAAATATTGGTTAATCAAAAGGAGATTATTATTCTTTTAGTCATCGAAGCTCGTCTCTCGGTATGGATGCTAGATACAAGATGCCAGATACCAGATGCTAGTTTAACTACATTAATATTATAATTCCCGGCTTCAAGAATCGAGTTTCGATACCAACATCGACAACGACAGACAAACATTAACAATGAACTATAATTTTCTTATATCCTTTTTATAATAGCGTTGGTCATCTCGACAGTACCAACAGCAGTAGGATCGTTTCTGTCTTTCTTCAGGTCGTAGGTAACGGATTTGCCTTCTTTGATTACGGAGATAACAGCAGCCTCTAATTTGTCTGCGGCCTTAAATTCATTCAGGTATCTGAGCATTAAAACTGCCGAAAGGATACAGGCAGTAGGGTTAATTTTATTTTTTCCTTCATATTTGGGGGCAGCGCCATGAACCGGCTCAAATAATGCCATGTCATCTCCGATATTTGCCCCGCTTGCCACGCCTAAGCCGCCGATTAGGCCGGCGCAGAGGTCAGAGATGATATCGCCGTATAGATTAGGCAGGACTAAGACATCGAAATTCTTCGGGGCTTTTACTAACTGCATGGCCAGATTATCTACGATACAGTCAGAAAATTCAATTTTTCCCTCAAAATCCCTGGCGACTTTTCTTGCCTCTTCGAGAAATAGCCCGTCGGTAAACTTCATAATGTTTGCCTTGTGCACACAGGTAACTTTTTTGCGGTTGAATTTTAGTGCGTAATCAAAGGCAAAACGCACGATCTTACGAGAGGCAGATATAGAAATAGGCTTGATGGAAAGGCCTGAGTCAACTTTAATGGCTTTTTTCTGTAATTTGTTTAGGGTCTTAATCAATTCTTGGGTATCAGGCTTACCCTGCTGGAACTCTATGCCGGCATATAAATCTTCGGTATTCTCACGGACGATCACCAAATCAATATCTTTATAGGCTGAGATAACTCCGGGAATGGATTTTGCCGGCCGCAGGCAAGCAAAGAGCCCCAGCCGCTGGCGCAACTCGACATTTATTGAGCGATAACCGCCGCCAACAGGCGTGGTAATCGGGCCTTTTAATGCCACTTTATTCTTTTTAATCGATTCAAGGACATTTTCAGGAAGCGGGGTCTTAAATTTCTTAATTGCTTCCTCTCCGGCAATAACTTCCTCCCACTTTATATCTACGCCTGTAGCCTCAACGCAGCGCCTGGCAGCCAAGGCTACTTCCGGGCCGATGCCGTCACCTGGGATAAGGGTAATTGTATGTTTCATATTTTCCTATAAATTAAAAAGAGAAATCACAGATTAGCACAGATGAAAAGATACAAGATTAGCACAGATGTATACTTATAATCAAATGTCAAATTTCAAATCGCCGTGTTTTTTAAAGTAATTAATTACGCCGTCTTCTTTTAACAAATCCTGCATAAATGGCGGTATGGGTTTTGATTTTAGTTCTTTGTTTTTGGTCAAATCAGTAAGCCTGCCATTATCTAAATCAATCTCGAGTTTATCCGATTGACTGATTGGATTAGTATCTAATTCAATTAAAGGCAGGCCAACATTAAATGAATTTCTGAAGAATATGCGGGCAAAACTTTTGGCGACCACCGCAACAATACCTGCGGCCTTTATGGCTAAAGGCGCCTGTTCGCGAGATGAACCTAAGCCGAAATTCTCGCCGGCCACAATAATAGATTCTCCCGGTTTTATATTTTTGGCAAAATCAGGGTCGATATCTTCAAAGATATGCCTTGAGAGCTCTTTCATATCGGTGATCTGGAATTTGTAACGGCCCGAGATAATTACGTCGGTATTGATGTTGTCGCCGAGTTTATAGGCGTAGCCTGTTATTACCATAATTCGCAGATTAGCACAGATTTAAAGTCATTACCAATGATTTCACAGATGAGCACAGATGATTCCCCGCCACTAAAACGTCAGTAGATAAAAAATGAGATCCCTCGCAACCATTCAAATAAATGATTGCTCGGGATAAATTCGGCCAGACAACTTATGTCACTATGTTCCATAAGTTGTAACCTCATTTACATACTCTTAAACTCATTGGGATTCTTTACCTTGGTTAATGCTACTTCCATGGTAATCAAACCCTGCGCAACCATTTCTTTAAGGCATTTATCCATAATCTTCATGCCGTATTGATGACCGGTCTGCATGAGAGTCGGGATCTGCTCAATCTCCTGCTCGCGGATAAGATTACGGATGGCTGAGGTCCCGATTAAAATTTCAGTGGCTGCGACTCTGCCTGTTCCCGATGCCCGCGGAAGGAGCAGCTGCGAAACGATGCCCTGGATACAGTCGGACAACTGTAATTTCACCTGTTGCTGCTGATAAGGCGGAAAGACATCGATGATTCTTTCAATGGTCTGGGGCGCGTCCGGGGTATGCAGCGTTGCCAAAACCAAGTGGCCGGTTTCTGCGGCGGTAAGAGCCGTTGAAATGGTCTCCAAATCGCGCATTTCTCCTACCACAATGACGTTAGGATCCTGGCGGAGGCAATGCTTTAAGGCATCGGCGAATGAATGCGTATCCGTAAAAACCTCGCGCTGTTTAATGATGCTCTTTTTATTCACATGGATATATTCAATCGGGTCTTCGATAGAAATTATTAATTGCTCCCTCTGGGTGTTAATCAAATCTACCATGGCCGCAAGCGTGGTAGTCTTACCGACGCCGGTAGGGCCCGTAACTAAAACCAGCCCATTGGGCCTAAGCGCAAGTTCTGTCACTATCTTAGGAAGGGCCAACTCTTCAAGTGTCGGGATTAATAAAGGGATACGGCGCAGCGCCGCCTCAACCGATCCTCTCTGGACGTGAATATTCACCCTGAAACGGTCCAAACCGGGCAAGGCCAGGGATAAATCCAACTCCAGCTCTCTTTCAAATTTCTCCTTCTGGCTGTCCGTTAAAACAGTATAAACCAATTTCTTCAGGCCCTCGCGGTTAAGTTTAGGAAGCTTTGTATGAGTAAGCTTTCCGTCGATACGCAGTATCGGCGGCATATCTTCGGTAAGATGTAAATCCGAGGCCTTGTTCTGCACGGTCATTAATAATAGTTCCCGTAGTTCCATTTTTAACCCTCCATATAAGTTTAGTTACTTATCATTTCGTTTATCGTATTTTTACGCAAAACGTTTGACAATAACATTATAGACGATACGTAGCCCAAAACGCAACCTTTTTTAATACTCAACCGCTTAATTATGCTTATTTCAAGAAACGTCTGGGGTCGGTAATCTCGCCTTTAATTGCTGAAGCAGCAACAGTCAGAGGAGATGCCAGATAAATAAAGGCACTGGGGTTACCCATCCTGCCTTTAAAATTTCTGTTTGCGGCAGATATCACTACTTCATTATCCGAAGGCACGCCCTGATGCGTACCCACGCAAGGCCCGCATCCGGGATTGACTACGGCTGCACCAGCCTGGATAAATATCTCGATAATTCCTTTTTTAAGCGCCTCTAAGAAAATCTCACGGGACGCCGGGGCTACGATAAATTTTACTGATTTGGCTACTTTTTTACCTTTTAAAATCTTAGCGGCCATCTCCAGGTCTTTTAACCTGCCGTTAGTACAGGTGCCTAAAAATGCCTCATCGATCTTCGTACCTTCCACCTCTTTAACTGATGCGCCGTTATCTACGCTATGGGGCTTGGCGATGCGGGGAGTAAGTTTTGTTACGTCAATCTCTATGATATCAGAGTATTCGGCATCTTTATCGCTTGAAACCGGGGAAATCTTTTTTTTAACGCGGGATTTCAGCCAGACGTGTGTAGTTTTATCTACCGGCATAAAACCGCATTTTGCCCCGAGCTCCACGACCATATTAGCTATAGTGAAACGGCCGTCCATATCCAAGTCATCAATGACTGGGCCGCAAAATTCTATTGCCTTATAAGTTGCACCACCCGAACCGAGTAGCGAAATAATATATAGTATAACATCTTTAGCAACAACTCCTTTTTTAAGCCTTCCTTTTACGATAATCTTTATCGTCTGGGGCACCCTGAACCAGTTTTTGCCGCTTGCCAGGACAATGGATAAATCAGTCGAGCCTACTCCGGTTGACAGGGCCCCTAGTGCCCCGTAAGTACAGGTATGCGAATCCGCGCCCAGGACTAAATCTCCGGGTAGAATCCCGCCTGACTCGAGGATTACCTGATGACAAATGCCACAACCGATATCATAAAGCATAAGGCCGTGTCCGGCGGCAAATGCGCGCATACGGTTATGAATGGCGGAAACTCCCTGGTTAGGGCTTGGGCTTGAATGGTCAATCACCAGGCATGCCCTGTTCTTTAAAGCCAAATCCTTAAAGCCTAATTCCTTGATACGCTCAATTATGATATTACTGGTGCCGTCCTGTCCAAAACAGAAATCTACATTACAGACAGCAAAGTCTCCTGCCTTAAGGTCCTTCTTGGCGTGATTAGATAATATTTTTTCCGCAATGGTTTTATTTCTCATGCTCTTTTAACACCGCAAAGGCGCAAAACTACAGAAATACTAACCGTGGGCGCAAAAACGCAAAGAAAATATTAAAAAATTTTGCGATTTTGCGGCAATTTTGCGGTTTAGCGGTGTAATGTATTTATTTTTAAATCCGTTTAAGGAATCCTTCTAATCGATCTAGGCCTTTTTCTATATCAGCCATACTGGTCGCAAAACTAAAACGCACGTAATCATCATTTCCAAAGCCCTTGCCCGGGATAGCGGCAACCTTGGCCTCCTCAAGGAATCTTTTGCAAAATTCATCCGAACCAAGCCCGGTTTTCTTGATGTTGCAAAAGACATAAAATGCTCCCCGAGGCCTGATATAAGCGAGTTCTGCCTTATCCAGCCTTTTCAGGAAGCAGTCCCGTCTATTTTGGAACTCTTCAACCATCGGGCTGATAAAAGAGGGCTCGAGTTTTAAGGCGGCAATTGCCGCTTTCTGGCTGATTGATGAAGGATTTGAAGTTGAATGGTCCTGTAATCTGCCTATTGCCTGGACTGCATCCAAAGGCCCTGCCAGATAGCCGATACGCCAGCCAGTCATAGAATAGGTCTTTGATACGCCGTTTACCGTAAAGGTCAATTTATAAATTGCATCCGAGAGTGAGCCGATAGACTCATGCCTTAAATTATCGTAGATTAATTTTTCATAAATCTCGTCGCTTATACAATAAATATTATTGGAGACGCAGAGAGCGGCAATATCTTTTAGTTGGTCGATAGATAAAACCGAACCCGCAGGGTTAGAGGGGCTGTTTATAATAAGGGCCTTGGTTTTTCTGGTGATAGCTTTTTTGAGGTCCTTTCCGGTTAAATTAAAATTATTTTTCAAGGAGGTTTTTACAAAGACGGGCTTGGCACCGGCAAGTAGGCACATTTCGGGGTAACTTACCCAATAAGGCGACGGGATAATTACTTCATGGCCGCTGTCGGCAATTGCCTGCAGGATATTGTAAAGGGCGTGTTTTGCGCCACAGGTTACTACAACCTGCTCCGGCTTGTAGGCAATGTTATTATCTTTTTTGAACTTATCACAGATTTGTTGTTTTAATTCGGGAAGGCCGCTTGTGGGGGTATATTTGGTAAAACCAGACCTTATGGCGTCGATTGCAGCTTCTTTTATAACATCCGGGGTATCCCAGTCAGGCTCACCGGCGGCAAAATTAACCAAATCAATATTGGCCGCCTTCATCTGTTTGGCACGCGCAGTGACGGCTAAGGTAGGCGAAGGAGAAACAGCTTTCACTCTTCGGCTAAGAATCATTGGTCTCTTACTCCTCCCATTTTAATGGCGAACCCTTCTACTCGCTTTGCTCGCCCGGGGCTAAAACTAAAAACCCGGCCGAGTAGGGTCAAGATGAGCTTTCTAGGTAGAATCTTTTTGCTTTTTAAAGAATGTTCTCAGGCCACCAAAGAATTTTTTGGATGGTTTTTTGGTCTCTTTATGCTCTTCTTTAATTGGGGGAGCTACCGTTTCTTTCTTTTTCTCTTCGTGTTTTTCTTCTTTTGGTTTCTCCGGCTTAGGTTTTACAATCTTAGGCCTTTCCGGCTTCTGAGCCTCTTCTTTGGCTTCGACCTCAGGTTTAGGCGCAGTTGGTTTTTCTGCCTTTTCCTTCGGCTTTGGCTTGGATTTTTCTTTAATAGCAATCTCAGTCAGTTCCAAAACCGCCAGTTGCGCATTATCTCCTCGGCGGTTTTTCCACAAAATAACCCGAGTGTAACCGCCTTTTTTGGTTTTAAAACGAGGCGCGATATCATTGAACAATAAACTTACTAATTTGTGATCAGTCAGTATGGCAAATGCCCTTCGCTTTGCGGAAAGGGTATCCGCCTTGCCCAGGCTGATCAATTTTTCTACCAACCTTGCGGCGGCCTTGGCCTTCGTCTTGGTAGTCTTAATCCTCTGATTCAAAAGTACGGCCCTGGCAAGACTTTTTAGGGTTGCTTTCCGAAAACTGGTAAAACGATTCAGACGGTATCGAAGGACTCTATGTCTCATGTTATTCCTGTTAAAAAATTAGTTATGATTCCAGTGATTATTAACATTGATTACGGTAATTAATCACTGTAATCTCTTTTTCCGCCATAATGCTTTGGCGGACCCGCCAATCTTTGTGGCGGGAAAAATCACTGTAATCATTTCTTACTCTTTCTTCTCCAGTAATTTGGCATCGATCTGCATACCCAGAGAAAGATTCATATCCTTTAGTATATTGTTGATTTCAGCCAAGGATTTTTTACCGAAATTACGGAAACCAAGCATTTCTGCCTCGGTCCTTCCCACTAAATCCGCAATGGTTTTGATATTAGCCTCTTGAAGGCAATTTGATGACCGCACGGAAAGTTCAAGTTCAGAAATAGGCAGTCTCAGCTTTTCATAAAACGCTTCCTGTTCTTTACTAACAGCCTCTTCCTCTTCTTCAGGCAATTGCCCGAAATTAACGAATACATCAAGATGCCTCTGTAAGATGTTGCTGGCATATAAAAGCGCATCTTTAGGATTAATGCTAGCGTTAGTAGTAATTTCCAGAATTAATTTGTCATAATCTGTGCGTTGACCAATGCGGGTGTTTTCCACAAAGAAATTAACTCTTCTTACGGGGGTAAATACGGTATCGATAGGGACTACGCCGATAACCTGCTCTTCCTTTTTATTCTGTTCTGCTGTAACATAGCCCCGTCCGCGGCTTACTTCCATTTCCAAATTAAAATTAGTGTCCTGAGTTAAGGTGGCAATAAGAAGGTCCGGGTTTATTACCTCAACAGTCTCGTCAGTGATAATATTCTTGGCTAAAACCTCTCCTTTTTTGGACGCCTTTATTGAAATAGTTTTAGGGCTCTTTGAATGAGAACGTAAGACCAAATTTTTGATATTTAAAATAATCTCGGTTACATCCTCCAAGACACCGGGAATGGTGGTAAACTCATGCAAAGCACCATCAATTTTAATTGAGGTGACGGCACTGCCTTCAATCGAAGACAATAATATCCTACGTAATGAATTGCCCAGGGTTACGCCAAAACCCCTTTCAAAAGGTTCGGCGAAAAATTTGCCGTAGGTAGAAGAGTAACTCGACTCTTCGCATTCCAATTTCCTGGGCATCTGGAAATCCTTCCATTTAATTCCCATGTATCCTCCTTAAATGAACAGCCAATTTACGGAGTTTATGACGTAAATTGTAGGCTGAAAGCCGTCTGTGAATTTAACCCCCCACCACTTTTATTGATAGTGCTGAGTTCGAAAAAAATATTTTTTCTTTTATTAAAATTTATCTTCCCCGCCCCAAAGTATTTTAAAAAGTGATGGGGGATAAGTTCAGCCATACAACTTATGTCGTCCGCCAACAAATCTGTGGCGGACTTCCATAAGTTGTGGCTTCACTTATTTAGAGTAAAGTTCTACAACTAACTGTTCCTGAATCGGAACCTGGATATCTTCTTTTTCAGGCAATCTCAGCACCTTCGCATTAAGATCTGCCTGATTAACCTCAAGCCATGACGCCTGAGGACTGGATTTCGTTACCTCGATGTTCTCCCTAATCTTCTTTGCCGCAGTCTCCTTGGCCTTTATAGAGATAGCATCATTTTCTTTTACCAGAAAAGAGGGTATGTTTACCCGGTGGTTATTAACATATACAAAATTATGCCTTACAATCTGCCTGGCCTGATTGCGCGAAACCGCAAAACCTGCCCTAAAGATTAGATTATCGAGTCGGCGCTCCAATATCTGAAGTAGCGTCCTTCCGGTAACGCCTTTTTTATGCGAGGCAACCTCAAAATATTTACGGAACTGGCGTTCTAATATGCCATACATACGTTTTAGTTTTTGTTTCTCTCTTAGCTGGACGCCGTAGTTTGAGAGTTTCTGCCGAGTCTTTCCATGCTGGCCAGGGGCATACTCCCTTCTTGAGACGGCACATTTTTCAGTAAAACAGCGCGTGCCTTTTAAGAATAACTTCATGCCTTCCCTTCGGCAAAGCCTACAATTTGCTTCTAAGTATCTGCCCACCTATTTTCTCCTTAATGACCCCTGCCGTTTTGCTTCGCTTTTGCTTGAGCAAAACGAAGCAGCAGGGGGAATTAATCTCGTGCCTTACTTACACCCTTCTTCTTTTAGGAGGCCTACAACCATTGTGCGGAACCGGCGTAACATCTCTAATTATGGTAATCGTCAGTCCTGCAGCTTGTAACGCCCGTATCGCAGATTCTCTACCGGCTCCAGGGCCTTTTACATATACCTCTGCTTCTTTAAGCCCTAAATCCTTTGCCTTTCTGGCTGCATCTGCTGCAGCAACCTGGGCGGCAAAAGGCGTTGACCTTTTAGAACCGGTAAAACCGACTATGCCCGGACAAGACCAAACTAAGGTATTGCCCTGTTTATCGGTTATGGTAATCATGGTATTGTTAAACGTTGCCTGGATATGAACGATACCGGCCGTTACTTGCTTTACGGCCTTTTTCTTTTTTGCCTTTTCGGGTTTATTAGTTGCCATTATTTCTCCTTCTAAAAATGATTACAGTGATTATTAAAAATAGATTACGTGATTTTAATTGCCTTTCAATCATTGAAATCATTTTACTTGGCTGGTTTTGCCGCTGCCGGAGCTGCTTTTTTTGCCGGTTCCTCTCTCTTAATAGCGATCGGGCCGACCTTGCGCGGTCCTTTGCGAGTCCGGGCATTAGTTCGCGTACGTTGGCCCCTTACTGGCAGTCCGCGTCTATGCCTTAGTCCCCGATACGAACCAATATCAACGAGACGTTTTATATTTTGAGAAATCTCCCGGCGCAAATCTCCTTCTACTTTGTAGCCCTTCTGAATGATAGAGGTTATTTTAGAAACTTCTTCTTCGGTCAGATCTTTGGCGCGTTTATTGAAATCAACATTGGCCTCTTTTAAAACTTTATTCGAGAGGCTTCTGCCAATCCCGTAAAGATACATCAGGGCTATTTCAATACGTTTTTCTTTGGGTATGTCTACACCTAAGATTCTGGGCATGTTTCCTCACTTTCGTTCGGAAGAAACCTGATTACAGTTTACAGTAACCAGATTTTTATTTTTTCTGGTTTCCCCGCCTGACGACAAGCAGGCATTCTCTGGTTTCTGGTTACTAACAATTTATCCCTGTCTCTGCTTATGCTGTGGATTCTTACAAACGACACGGATAATTCCACGTCGTTTAATTATCCTGCATTTCTCACAAATAGTTTTAACGGATGCTCGTACTTTCATTTTTTTTGACGCTAATGGTCGCGAATCTTCCGCCACAATTCTTTGGCGGACCCGCCATTCTTTGTGGCGGGAACGCTAATTCACGCTAATTTTTATTCGCGATTATTCGCGTTCGATTAGCTTGTATTCGCGTTTGTTACTTATTCCTAAAGGTAATTCTTCCCCTTGATAAATCATAGGGCGATAATTCAAGTTTTACTCGATCACCAGGCAAAATCCTTATAAAATTCATCCTAATCTTACCTGAGATATGGGCTAAAACCATATGCTCGTTATCCAGTTTTACCCTAAACATAGCATTTGGCAATGATTCAACAACTGTCCCTTCTACTTCGATGAGTTCTTCTTTGGCCATAATCGCTAATTTTCGCTAATCCCTGCCTTCGCCTTTTAGGCTTCGGTGGGCAGGCCTGCCTGTGGCAGGCAGGAACGCGAATGGTCGCTAATATTATTCGCGTTCCTAATTTGTCAGAATTTCAGGATTTGAGTCAGTAACCACAATCGTATGTTCAAAATGCGCTGAAGGTTTCCTATCTTTGGTTACGGCCGTCCAATTATTATCCAGGAAATCAGCCTGCCAGGTACCCATATTTACCATCGGCTCTATTGCTAAAACCATGCCCTTTTTTAGCATTGGCCCTGTATGCGGCTGACCAAAATTTGGTATCTCGGGACTCTCATGGAGCTCCCGACCAATTCCATGACCCACAAATTCACGGACAACAGAAAAACCATTAGCCTCGACGAAGTTTTGAATAGCAGCTGATATGTCAGAAAGGTGATTCCTGATACGGGCCTTTTTTATACCTAAATAAAGAGAGTCTCGGGTTACATCAAGCAATTTTTGTAGCGGGCTATAAATATTACCTACCGCAAGGGTTATAGCGGCATCCGCAAAATAACCTTCGCATCCTACGCCGATATCAATTCCCACTATATCGCCTTCTCTCAAAATTCGTTTTTCATCCGGAATCCCATGCACAATCTCTTCATTAATCGAGGTACATATGTTTGCCGGAAACCCTTTATAGCCTTTAAATGCCGGAGCCCCGCCCTGGGACCTAATTGAATCTTCTGCCAATTCATCCAGCTCCTGAGTGCTTACTCCCGGCTTAACTCTACTTCTAAGTAACTGCAGTGTCTTGACGATGATTTTACCGGCCCGCCTTATCAATTCTATTTCCTCGTGTGTCCTGATGGCAATCATCTTTTAAAATGATTACAGTTGTTTCAAATAGATTCCAGAGATTTAACCCCTGTAATTAACAAGTTATTTCTTTAAGATTTTATCTATCTCTTTAAATACTTCCTGCGCGCTTAGATCGCCTGAAACCACCCGCAGTTTAAGCTGTTTTTCGTAGAAGCTCACCAGGTCCTTGGTCTGCTCATCGTAAACTTCGATTCTTTTACGCACTGAATCTTTCGAATCATCCTTGCGCTGGATAAGTTCTTCATTACAGAGGTCACAGCGGCCGGCAACTTTAGGCGGCATATTAGTAATATGATAATTGGCGCCGCAGGCCTCACAGACCCTCCTGCCGGACAAGCGTTGGATGATTACATTAAGCGAGGCCTTAAAATAAATTACCCAGCTTAAATCTAATTTGTTTTGTTTTAGGATATTATCGAGTTGGGCTGCCTGTTTTAAGTTTCTGGGATAACCGTCAAAGATAAACCCATTTTTTGAATCTTGGCGCTTGATCTCTCCTTTTAGCATGGAATTGACTAAAGAATCCGGAACCAGCTCGCCTTTTTCCATAATTATTTTTGCCTTTTTACCTAAGTCAGTACCCTGGGCGACTTCTCTGCGCAGTAGATCACCGGTTGAAATATGTACAAGATTAAAATTATCTGAAAGTAACTTTGCTTGCGTTCCTTTGCCTGAGCCAGGAGGACCTAAAAGAACCAGGACAATGCGACTATCTCCTGCCATGAATTTGACCTTTCTTCATAAAGCCTTCGTAATTACGCATGAGAAGTTGTGATTCAATCTGCTTAATCGTATCCAGCATAACTCCCACAATGATTAATATTCCTGTGCCGCCAAAAAACGATGCCACCAAATATGGTATTTTAAGCCAGGCCATAACTAAATCAGGAAAAATGGCGATAATCACAATAAATAATGCGCCGGCGAGAGTAATTCGCGTCATCACATAATCCAAAAATTCCGAAGTGGGGTTACCCGGTCTTATCCCCGGAATAAAACCGCCGTGCTTTTTCATATTATCTGAGATATCCACCGGATTAAAGACAATGGCAGTGTAAAAATAACAAAAGAAGATGATTAACCCCGCATATAATACAGTATAAAGGATATGGCCGCGGACTAATCCACTGGCCAGGCGCTGAAAAGCCGGATTGGGTATAAATGTCGCCAAGGTTGCCGGAAATAGAATTATGGACTGGGCAAAGATGATGGCAATTACACCTGACTGGTCCACCTTTAGAGGCAGGTAGGTACTCTGTCCGCCATACATCTTTCTCCCTACAATCCGACGGGCATATTGGACGGGTATTTTTCTCTGCGCCTGAGTAACCAAGGTTACCCCAAGAATTACCCCAAAGAGCAGAACCGCCATAAATAAAATCACCGGAGGCTGGATCTGGCTTTTGGCATGTCCGGATGGCGAAACCAAGAGATATAGTTGGTAAAATGCCGTCGGAATACGAGAAATAATACCGGCAGTAATAATTAAAGAAATACCGTTACCAATGCCTCTTTCCTGAATCTGCTCGCCCAGCCACATCACCAGGATCGTACCTGTTGTCAAGGTAATCATGGTCAGAAGCCTAAAACTAATTGATGGATAAGGTACGATCTTAAGCCCCTGGAATCTGGCCGGATCCTCTAACCACAAGGCAATAAAATACGACTGGATGAGGCATAAAATAACGGTTCCATAGCGGGTGTATTGAATAATCTTCTGTTGACCAGCTTGACCTTCTTTGGATAATTTCTCAAGCGCAGGAATAATTGCGGTCAGAAGCTGCAGAATAATCGAGGCGGATATATAAGGCATAATACCGAGCGCAAATACGGTAAGCCTCTCCATGGCGCCACCGGAGAACATATTCATTATGCCAAAAAGCGTTCCGCCTTGTGTCTTAGCCAGACGACCGAAAAACTCAGCTAGGGCTGAACCGTCGATCCCGGGAGTAGGAATAAATGAACCCAGCCGATAGACCGCAATCAAGGCCAAAGTAAAAATAACCTTGCGTTTTAAATCCGGAATTTTAAAAATATTTCTGAACGCACTAAGCATAATTTAAGTGAGACTACAACTTATGCCTGCCTCACCGGCAGGCAGGAAGTGAAGCTAAGCGATGTGCTTATTTAACCAATTCGATTTTCCCGCCAGCGGCCTCAATAATTTTCTTAGCTTCCTCTGAAAAGGCATGCGCCTTTACTGTCAGGGCCTTATTGAACTTGCCGTTTCCTAAGATCTTTACCAGTTTGAATTGATCTTGGATTAGGTTTTTGTCTTTTAAAGCATTGGGGTCGACAATAGAATCTTTGGTAAATCTGGTTAATTGGTTGACGTTCACAACCTGATAAATCTTTTTAAATTTACTGGTAAACCCTCTTTTGGGAATACGCCTGATCAGAGGCATCTGGCCGCCTTCAAATCCCAGCCAAAAATCTCTGCCCGCCCTCGCCCTCTGGCCTTTTTGCCCGCGACAAGAGGTCTTGCCGTGGCCGGAAGAAACACCGCGGCCGACAATCTTTCTTCTCTTACGCAGTCCTCGGGGAGGTTTTATTTGGCTTAAGTTAAACATATCTTGGCTCAGTTGATTTAAGTTGATTAAAACCATCCACAGTTGCCCGGATTACGCTTAAAGGATTATTTGTTTTAAGACACTTGGTCAATATATCTTTAATGCCTGCGGCCTCGCATACGGCGCGCACTGGACCGGCAGCAATAATACCGGTTCCGGCTGATGCCGACTTCAATAAAACCTTGGCCGCGCCAAAGTGTCCCATAACGTCATGCGGGATGGTATTTTCTCTAAGCGAAACACCAAACATGGATTTCTTTGCTTGCGATAGGCCTTTGCGGATGGCATCAGCCACTTCATTGGCTTTACCTAAGGCAAAACCGACATTGCCTTTTTTATCGCCTACAACAACAAGGGCGCTAAAAGACAGGCGCTTTCCGCCTTTAGTCACCTTAGCTACCCGGTTAATACTGATGATCTTCTCGTAAAACTCTTCCTGCTGAGCTTCAGTTCTTTGCCGTGTCGGTCTTCTATTATCCATTTAGAACTCCAGTCCTGTCTTTCTGGCTGCTTCAGCGAATGCCTTGACGCGACCATGATACTTATAAGAGCCACGGTCAAAGACCACCTTTTTTATGCCTTTTTCAATGGCCTTCTTAGCCAGGTATTCTCCCAATAAAACAGCAGCCTTGATATTTCCGCCGTAATTAATTGATTTACGAAGGTCTTTTTGCACGGTAGAAACGCTAAGCAAGGTATGCGACTTTTCATCATCAATTAACTGCGCATACATATATCTTAGGCTACGATAAACGCTTAGCCGCGGCCTTTCGACGCTTCCCTTGACCTTTTTTCTAACGCGATTGTGTCTAGCTTTATGGAGAACTTCTTTTCTATTCACCCTGTTAGACCTCCAGCGATTTTACCCAACACATAATTATTACAAGTAATAGTTTTAATCCAAAATATTTGCATAGAGATTACATTTCCAAAAGGTCTAACGGGGTTCATATTAAATGAGCGCATCCCGACGTTACGTCGGTATTAGCGCGTCCTCCACAAAAACTTTGGCGGACGCTCGCCAAATATTTAGTGGCGAGCGAATTTTCCCGCTTCAACCCTATAAATTTAGTAACGGGATCCCGCTGAATATCGTAAAACTATTGTAGCGGGAAACCCCACACCACTTGAAGATGTACGGGGTTTTCGTTAAAAGGTTAATTTTGTAATCAAAACTAATTCTATACCTTGACCAATTACAAAAATTGGTGTGGGGGTAAGTTCGACCTACAACTTATGTTCACTTTGTTCCATAAGTTGTGGTCTTACTTATTTAGTAACAACCTTGCCGAGTTTCTTGCGCACATATTCGCCTGCATATCTAATACCTTTACCTTTATAAGGCTCGGGCGGGAATACCCTGCGCACTGAAGCAGCAAACTCGCCGACTTTCATCTTATCAATGCCTGAGACAACAATCTGATTAGGCTTGGGAGTAAGGACTTTAATTCCTTCAGGAACAGGAATTTTCACCTCATGAGAAAAACCCAGTTGTAGCGTTAAATTGTTCCCCTGGGCCTGCCCGCGGAATCCTACGCCTACGATTTCCAAATTTTTGGAATAACCTTCGGTTACCCCCTTAACCATATTAGCAATCAGACTGCGGGTAAGGCCGTATACAGAACGCGCTGGCTTAGATTCCGATTCACAGGTCAATACGGCTGTTTTATCCTTCATCTGGAGCTTAATATAAGGATGTAATTTATATTGGAGTTTGCCATTAGGGCCCTCGACAGTCAAATCCCGGTCTGTCAGATTTAACTTTACATTATTGGGTACTACTATGGGTTTTTTTCCAATTCTGGACATTGCATTTAATAATAATTTTAGGATCTAAAAACCTTGTTAAAAGATTTAAAATTTTTATCTGTGTAATCTCTTTTAGAAATCCGTGTAATCATTTTTTAACTTACCAAATATAGCAAATTACCTCTCCGCCCTTTTTTTTAAGTCTGGCCTCTTTATCGGTCATTAAGCCTGCTGAGGTAGAGAGAATGGCCATGCCAAATCCCCTTAATACCCGCGGGATCTTATTGTTTCTAACATATACCCGAAGCCCAGGCCGAGAAACCCTTTTAATACCGGTTATTACGCTGTTACCCTGGGTATCGTACTTTAAATAAATACGGAAGTTCCCCTGCCTTGTATCCTGCAACAACTTAAAATTATCGATAAAATCCTCACGCTTTAAGACCTCCAAGATATGACCCAATAATTTTGAGGCAGGGATATCCACGGTTGTCTTTTTTGCCATGTAGCCATTCTTAATACAATTTAACCCTTGAGCAATCGGATCTGTAAGTGTCATCTTGTTCCTTTTTTTATCCACAGATTGGCACAGATTAAAAGATACAAGATTTGCACAGATAAATTATCTGCGCCCATCCTTATAAAACACTATATCTAACTAAAATCTGTGATCATCTGTGATTTCACCAGCTTGCCTTTTTTACGCCGGGGATATCACCCTTCCAGGCGAATTCCCTGAAACATATGCGGCATAAACCGAACCTACGTAAATATGCACCGGACCTGCCGCAATTTGAGCAGCGGTTATATTTTCGCGACTTGAACTTTGAACCTCTCCTCCAGCGTACTATCTGGGATGTCTTGGCCATATTAATGAGCTCTTGATTTATGCCTACCTCACCCCGAGAAATTCGGAGAATTTCCGGGACTAAAGTCCTTGGAATTTTACAATGTAAAATTCCAAAGGGCCGGCAGGCAGGCCTACCTACGCACTTCGTGCTTCGGCAGGCAGGGAGTCAAACGGACGACATATAAATTATGTCGTCTCTTCTTTTTTAGAAGGCTCCATAACTTGTGTTTTTATTTGAAACGGCATACCGAACAATCTTAAAAGATTCCGATTGAGTTCTATGGATTTTGAATTTGTAACAATAGTAATATCCATGCCTTGGGACCGCTGAATCTTATCGTATTCAATCTCTGGAAATATAATCTGGTCTGTAATTCCAAGGGAATAATTTCCACTCTGATCAAAGGCATTGACAGACACGCCCTGGAAATCCCGGATACGCGGCAGCGCTACATTAAGTAGCCTATCCAGAAACTCATACATCATTGTGCGTCTAAGCGTAACTTTACATCCGATAGGTAGGGCCGCCCTTATTTTAAAATTAGCAATAGCCTTCTTTGCCCGGCACATGACCGGTTTCTGTCCGGCGATAAAACCTAATTCCTCCATGGCCTTATCAAGTATCTTAATATCAGCAATTGCCTCGCCTACGCCCATATTTACCACGATCTTTTTTAGGCGAGGAACCTGCTGGGGGTTTTTTAGGTTAAACTCCTTGACCATCTGAGGTACTATAACTTTGCGATATCTTTCTAGAAGTCTGGGTACCATTGTTTTTACCTTTTAAATAATAACTTTTGTCCCACAGATGAGCACAGATTAAACACCGCAGATGGCCACAGATTTCGGATAAAAATCATCTGTGCTAATCTGTATCTTTCAATCTGTGAAAATCTGTGTAATAAGGTAGTTTGAGATAGCATCAGATTGCCTCTTTACACCTTGAGCATATCCGGGCCCGTGAACCGTCTTTAGCCACAGTAATCTTTATCCTTGAAGGCTTACTGCAACGTTGGCAGAAAAGCGCAAGATTAGAAAGATGGATTGGGGCCTCCATCTGAATTATTCCACCAGGCTGCTGTTCGCTGCGTTTACGCATGGCTTTTTTAATCATATTTACTCCCTCAACTACTGCACGGTTATGCGAAGGCATGACCCTTAAGACCTTGGCCTTTTTACCTTTGTCTTTACCGGAGATTACATAAACTATGTCGTTTTTCTTGATCCGCAACATCTTATTTATTACCTTTTAAATAAACAACTATCAATTTGATTACAATGATTTAAAAAGAGGATTTCAGCGATTTATCTGTGAAAATAATCACAGGAATCTATTTTAAAAATCTCTGGAATCATATCTTTATTTTTTACAAAGCACTAAACGACCTCTGGCGCCAGGGAAATTATCTTGGTGAAATTCTTGTCCCTTAATTCCCGGGCAACAGGTCCAAAGACACGCGTACCCCGAGGATTCATTTGGGGATCAATAAATACTATCGCATTGGAATCAAATCTCAAAAAAGTCCCATCTGGCCTTCTAATAGGGCTTCGCGTCCTTACAATCACGGCCGTTGCCATCTCTCCCTTTTTAATCATGGCATCCGGAGATGACTTTTTGATATTAACCTTGATGATATCGCCAACCTTGCCGATAAATTTACCCTTGCGGCCCAAGACACCAATAAAAGAAGCTACCTTGGCTCCAGTATTATCTGCTACGTCTAAAAGTGAACGTAACTGAATCATTTCTGGCTTAACTCCTTATTTAATATCTCGACTAGAGTCCAGTGTTTTTCTTTTGAGATCGGCCGCGTCTCCATAATTCTTACTTTGTCGCCGACCTTAGCCACTTTCTTTTCGTCGTGGACTTTAAATTTATTTGTACTTTTGACCATTTTTTTATAGACCGGGTGTTTAGAGACCCTGGTAATCTCGACTACAATGGTCTTTTCCATCTTAGCGCTAATAACCTTGCCGATTCTTATTTTACGCCTTAGCCTTATCATCTTGTTTCTCCATCTGGGATAGTATTGTATTTATCCGGGCGATATCTTTCTTTATCAGTTTAAACATATGGGGTTTTTCTACCCTTCCGGCCTTGCGCTGAAAATTCAATTTATATAACTCATCCTTAGCTGCTTTGAGTTTTAATTGAAGGTCATTTTTGTCTAAGTTCCGCAGGTCTTTTATTTTCATATGCTATTATAATTGCTTACGCCCTATAAATTTAGTCCTAAAAGGTAATTTATAGGCAGCCAGTCTAAATGCAATCTTGGCTAATTCTTCGGGCACCCCGCCTAATTCAAAAAGGATTTTGCCTCTTTTAATTATGGCCACCCAATGGTCAAGTTCGCCTTTACCCTTGCCCATCCTGGTTTCTGCGGGCTTCTTGGTTACGGATTTATCCGGAAAAACCCTGATCCAAAGCTTTCCGCCGCGCTGCAGTTGCCGGACTAAGGCCACTCTTGCCGCCTCAATCTGGGTGTTCTTTAACCGGGCATTCTCAAGCGCCTTTAAGGCATATTGCCCAAAACATATCTCGGTACCTCTTGTAGCAATACCTTTTGTAGAGCCACGCTGAGACTTACGATACTTAACTCTTTTAGGCATCATAGGCATAAGCTATACCTCATGAGTTTCAATTTCGGCCTTAGGCTCAAGAGTTTCCTCTTGCGTAACTGCCTGTTTATCCTTGGTCTTGGGCATGATATCACCTTTATAAACCCAGCATTTTATTCCGAGAACTCCATAAGTAGTAAACGCCTCGGCGAAACCATAATCAATATCCGCCCTGAGCGTTGCCAAAGGAATTTTGCCCTGCCTGTAGGTCTCGCGACGAGACATCTCAGCACCACCAAGCCTGCCTGCGCAACTAATCTTTATGCCTTGGGCTCCAGAATTCATGGCTTGCTCAATTGCCCTTTTCATGGCGCGCCTGAAGGCGATTCTTTTTTCTAGCTGAAAGGCGATATTTTCTGCAACAAGTTGAGCGCAAGTCGCGGAATTCTCTACTTCCTGAATATCGATATTGATTTCTTCTTTAACAAAATTTTGTAAGTCCCCTCTCAAGCGCTCGATATCTACTCCGTGCCGGCCTATAATCACGCCTGGTCTGGCGGAAAAAATTCTTATCTTTACTTTATTTACCAAGCGGTCAATCACAATTTTAGAAACAGCTGCCTGCATCAACTTCTGCTTGACAAATTTTCTAATGGAGATATCCTCTTTAAGATACTGGGCATATTCTTTCTTTTTTGCAAACCACGTAGAATTCCAATTTCTAATAATACCGATTCTCTGAATAAAAGGGTGAACTTTTTGCCCCATAAAAACTCCTTATTTGGTCTTTAGGTCTAATTCTATTTTTAAATGACTGGTTCTTTTTCTAATTTCAGTCGCCCTGCCAAAGGCAGCAGCCCGAAATCTCTTCCAAGTCGGGCCGGCCTCGGCAACAATCTTTGAGATATAAAGATTCTCTACATTTAGGCCTTTTTGCTTGGCATTAGCAACAGCTGAATTTAAAAGTTTTAAGATTTTAACCCGTGGCTGCTGGTCAATCGTTAATAAAAGATTGATGGCATAGCTGGCGTCTTTGCCCCTAATCAGGTTAATAACGTCTCTTAATTTGTTGGGCGCTACTCTTATGTATCTTAATATTGCTTTGGCTACCATTTTATTTCATAAAATTGATTACAGTGATTAGTAATTATGATTGCGGTGATTAAATCTCTGGAATCTTTTTAAAATCACTGAAATCATCCTTAAGTCTTTTCAGGCTCTTTCTTGGTCCTGACGCCGCCGTGTTTTCTGAATATCCTTGTAGGCGCGAATTCGCCCAGCTTATGTCCGACCATATTCTCAGTAATAAATACCGGCATATGTTTTCTGCCGTCGTGAATCGCAATGGTAAGGCCCACAAAATCCGGGGTAACCGTAGAAGCCCTGGCCCAGGTCTTAATCGGAATCCTGGAGCCGGATTTACGCATCTGCTTAATCTTCTTGATTAACTTCTCATCCACATACGGGCCTTTTTTAAGCGAACGCATTAGGGTCTCCTTTTGACAATGAAATTATCGGAATATTTCTGTTTTTTGCGCGTCTTAAATCCCTTGGTGGGCATCCCCCATTTAGAAACCGGATGCGGATTACCTTGTCCTGATTTACCTTCGCCTCCGCCATGCGGATGGTCATGAGGATTCATAGCCAAACCTCGCGTGTTAGGGCGCCTGCCTAACCAGCGAGATCTGCCGGCCTTACCTATGGAAATCGCGCCGTGGTCTATATTACTGACCTGGCCGATGGTTGCCCGGCAATACAAATGAACCATTCTTATCTCTCCCGAAGGCAGTTTTAACTGGGCGAAATCTCCCTCTTTGGCAGTAATAAATGCCTGAGATCCTGCGCCGCGCACAATCTGGCCGCCCTTGCCCTTAGTTAATTCTAAATTATGGACGGGCGTTCCGGATGGAATATGGCGTAACGGCAGGCAATTACCGATCTTTATTTCTGTATCAGGATCATTACTTGCAATAACTATATCATTGACCTTTAAACCTTCTGGGGCCAAGATAAAACTCTTAGTTTTGTCTTCATATTCAATAAGGGCAATAAAGCTAGAACGGTTGGGGTCATATTCTATTCCTAATACCTTCCCAGGCATATTGACCTTATCGCGTTTAAAATCAATAACCCTGTACATACGCTTATGCCCGCCGCCGCGATGCCTCATGGTCATACGGCCATAGGCGTTTCTGCCGCCGGAGCTTTTAAGCGGCTCGATTAAATAACCCGGCGCAGCAGACTTCTTCGAAAGCCCGGAAAAATCAACCGAGGTCTTAAACCTGATACTGGGCGTAGTCGGATTATACTTTTTTATTCCCATAGTCCCTCATTTCATTCGGGAGAAACCAGATAACAGTGTACAGTAACCAGATTTTTATTTTTTTTGGTTTCTGTGCTCTGGTTTCTGGTTACTAATCACTTATTTAACCTCAATCTTATTACCTTCTTTTAGCGTAACAATTGCCTTTTTCCAATCTGAAGTCCTGCCCAGTTGATAACGTACCCTTTTTAATTTTCCCGCACTGGTAATGGTGTTAACCGCCTCTACCTTTACCTTATATATATCCTCTACCGCATTCTTGATCTGGATTTTGTTTGAATATTTGGTTACCCAGAATAAGTACTTACGCAGAGGCTCAAACATTGTTGTCTTCTCTGTCAATATAAGGCTTTTTATGATATCGTATGATGATTTCATTTTAAATGAGCACGCAACTTATGGAACAAAGTGAACATAAGTTGCTGTGCGAATTTAACCCGCCATTAATTAGTGGCGGGTAAGTTCAGCCGTGCAACTTACGTCGTTCATATGAACTCCGTAAGTTGCGGCTTCACTTATTTAATCCTCTTGAGAATCCCGGTCAATGCACCTTTTGTTATAAGCAATTTCCTGAATTTCAAAATATCGTAGGCATTGACTTCTTTGGAACTGGTAATCTGAAATTTAGGGATATTCCTCGAGGCCTTCAAGATATTTTCATCCAGGTTATTTAAAACCAGCAGGCAATTCTGCTGGGCTTTTAGTTTCTCAAGTATTTTTACCATCTCTTTGGTTTTAGGACTGGCCAATTTAAAATCCTCGAGCAAAAATAATTCATTTTCCTTGATCCTTAGATTAAGAGAAGACTTAAGGGCTAACAACCTTATCTTTTTAGGTAGAAAACGATGGAAATTCCGCGGATGCGGACCGAAGACTACGCCGCCGTGTCTCCATAAAGGATTGCGGGTCGAACCTACGCGCGCCCTTCCGGTCCCTTTCTGCCGCCAAGGTTTTATGCCGCCGCCTGAAACTTCGCCGCGCGTCTTTGTGGCGGCACTGCCCTGTCTTTGATTGGCAAGGTACGACACAACCGCCTGATACATACTCGACTGGCTGACCTTACCGTCGAATACCTTGGAATCAAGTTCAAGGCTCTCTCTTGATTTTCCGTCTAAATCTACAACTTCTAATTTTGCCATTTTCTTTATTTTTTACAGCCCTTCACAAAATTCTGTTCGGGCTTAGGGCTAAAACGATTTTTGTGAAGCCCTATTATTTTTTAGGACACTTCGCTTTTTTAACCACGACCAGGCTGTTTTTATGTCCGGGCACAGCCCCCTTTACCGCCAGCAGATTATTCTCGAGATCGACGCTGATAACCTGTAAATTTTTGGTTGTGACGTTACGCATGCCCATGTGACCTGGAAGGTGATGCCCTTTAAATACCCTTCCGGGAGTGGAACCCGAGCTTAAAGCGCCGATTCTGCGATGAGACATTGAACCATGGGTCATCGGTCCGCCGTGCCAATTCCAGCGCTTCATTCCGCCCTGAAATCCCTTTCCGATGGATAATCCGCTTATATCCACAAATTCGCCGTTCTTAAAAATATCTACCTTGAGCTCCTGGCCCACATCAAACTTAGCATCTTTATCGGCTATGACCTCTTTGATAAAGCGCTTAGGCGTAATTTTAAGTTTTTTGAAATATCCGCTTTTAGGCTTTTTCAAGAGACTCTCTTTGATTTCAGAGAAACCGATTTTAATACTGCGTTTATTGGTGTAGTCCTTTACTTCCAGAATCACACAGGGTCCGGTCTCAACAAGAGTCACGGGGATAATTCGGGAGTCGGCCTGGCTTAAAAAACTGCTCATCCCGACTTTTTTGCCCAAGAGCCCTATCATCTTATAATCGACTGCCAGCTTTACTGGCACTTGTTCTTTCTGCTCAGTCTTAACTTCTTGGTCCATATGATTATTTTATTTCCGCATCAATACCCGAGGGCAAGTTTAGTTTACGCAGGGCATCAATGGTTTTAGCTGTAGGCTCAATCAATTCAATCAAGCGCTTATGGGTTACCAGAAAGAACTGTTCCCGGGATTTTTTATCGATAACCGGAGAACGCAGCACTGTAAACAGTTCTTTTTTGGTCGGAAGAGGGATCGGCCCTCTTACCTTGGCGCCGGTGCGTTTGGCTGCCTCCACAATCTCCTGGACAGACTGGTCCAGGAGCCGATAGTCATGAGCCTTCAGTCTTATGCGTATCTTTTGCATTTTTCTGTTAAATAAATTAAGTCGTGATTACAGTGATATATACATCGATTACAGTGATTATCCCGCTTTACGGGATCCCGCACAGCGGGAAAAACCAAATAAAAATCGCCGTAATCTAAACTATTATACCAACTGTCTTCTAAATCGATGCAATCAATTAGTTTTTAGGCAATAATCTCGCTAACTACGCCTGCGCCTACTGTGTGTCCGCCTTCGCGAATAGCAAAACGCGATTCCTTCTCCAGGGCAACAGGAACGATTAATTCTACTTCTAACTCCACATTATCTCCCGGCATAACCATTTCAGCGCCGGCCGGTAATTTCACGTTTCCGGTAACATCAGTGGTGCGGAAATAGAACTGAGGCCTGTATCCTGCAAAGAAAGGCGTATGACGGCCGCCCTCTTCTTTAGTCAGGATGTAGGTCTGGGCCTTAAATTTGGTATGAGGAGTAATTGAACCGGGCTTAGCCAAGACCATGCCTCTTTCGAGATCTTCTTTTTCAACACCGCGAAGCAACAAACCTACGTTATCTCCGGCCTGACCTTCATCTAAGATCTTTCTGAACATCTCCACGCCGGTAACAACGGTCTTTCTGATCTCGGGTTTTAATCCGACGACATCAACCTCTTCGTTTACTAGAACCTTACCGCGCTCGATCCTGCCGGTCCCCACGGTACCTCTTCCCGAAATAGAAAAAACGTCTTCGATAGCCATCAAGAATGGCTTATCGGTTTCTCTTTTGGGAACGGGTATGAATTCATCAACGGCATTCATCAAATCCAGGATCGCCTTGCAATCCGGATTGTTGAGGTCTCCGCCTGAATTCATGGCATTCAAAGCACTGCCTTTTATGATCGGGATTTTGTCTCCGGGGTATTTATATTTTGTTAAAAGATCCCTGATCTCTAACTCGACCAGTTCCAATAACTCTTTATCCTGAACCATATCAGTTTTGTTCATGAAGACTACGATCGCAGGGACATTGACCTGACGAGCCAGCAAAATATGCTCGCGGGTCTGAGGCATGGCACCGTCAGCTGCTGAGACGACTAAAATTGCCCCGTCCATCTGGGCGGCGCCGGTGATCATGTTTTTGATATAGTCGGCGTGTCCCGGGCAATCGATATGAGCGTAATGTCTTTTATCGGTCTGATACTCGATATGCGAGATATTTATGGTTACGCCTCTTTCTTTTTCCTCGGGTGCATTATCAATCTGGTCATAAGCCTTGGCTTCAGCCAGGCCTTTTTTCGCCAAAATCAGGGTGATCGCAGAAGTCAATGTGGTCTTACCGTGATCAACGTGTCCAATGGTACCAATATTTATGTGCGGTTTGGTACGTATGAACTTTTCCTTTGCCATAATCCACCTCCTGGATTATTTTATAGGGCTGCCAAAAAAAATCGCTGCAGCCCATGATTACAGAGATTAAAGATATTAATGATAATATCTGTGTAATCTTTTTTAAAAATCACTGTAATCATTTTTTAAATTGTTTTTCCGATTAAACTCTCTGCTATATATGATGGCACCTCTTGATAATAAGAGGGCTCCATTGTATAGGATCCTCTGCCTTGGGTCAGCGACCTAAGCACATTGGCATAATCAAAGACCTCGGCCAAAGGCAGATAACCTCGAATTACCCGGGCATTCGCTCTTTGGTTGAAACTTATGATCTTTGCCCGACGGCTATTTAAATCCGAAACCACCTGCCCCATGTAATCGAAAGGAGTAATAACTTCCATATCCATTATCGGCTCCAATAAAACAGGACTTGCTTTCTTCAGGCCGTCGGAAAATGCAATAGATCCGGCCATCTGAAAAGCAATCTCTGAAGAATCTACCTCATGAAATGAGCCGTCAATCAAAGTAACTAAAATATCCGTAACTGGGTAGCTGCGCAGCGGGCCGTTACGAGAAGCAAGCATTATGCCGCCTTTTGCTGCACCGATAAATTCCCTGGGGATTGCACCACCCTTTATGCGGTCTACAAAGGTTATGCCGCTGCCGGGTTTTTCCTGCGGCTCCATCTCGATTACCACATGGCCGTACTGGCCGCGTCCGCCGGTCTGTGAAATAAACTTACCGACGCTGCGCACCTTCTTGGTAATTGTTTCCCGGTAAGCGACCTGCGGCCGCCCCAGGATAGTGGCGACATTAAACTCGCGCCTCATCCTGTCCATAAGCACTTCAAGATGCAGTTGCCCCATACCCGAAATAATGCTTTGTCCGGTCTCATTATTATACTCGATACGAAAAGTAGGGTCTTCGTCTTCGAGTTTCTTTAAGGCCATGCCCATTTTATCCTGGTCGATTTTGCTTCTTGGTTCAATAGCCATGCTTAAAACCGGGTTAGGAAAATGCATCTTTTCTAACAGGACACTGGTGTCTTTGTCGCAAAGCGTATCGCCGGTATTGGCCTCTTTTAAACCCGCTGCCGCAGCGATATCGCCGGTGTAAACTTCTTTGACCTCTTCCTGACGGTTGGCGTGCATAAGAACAATTTTACTCAGTCTTTCTTTTTCTCTCCGGGTGGCATTATAGATATAACTGCCAGAAGAAAGCTTTCCAGAATAGACTCGAAAATAAACCAGCCTGCCTACATAAGGATCAGTTGCAACCTTAAAACATAAAGCGCAAAATGGGGCGTTATCCTTGGCCTCTCTCTCCTCGTATTCACCCGTCTCAACATCAATGCCTTTTATCGGCGGTAAATCCGAAGGCGCCGGTAAATATTCACAAACCGCATCTAATAAAGGTTGTACACCTTTATTCCTTAAAGAAGTCCCGCAAAGAACCGGTACAAGCCTGTTTTTTATGGTGGCCTTACGTATCGCCGATTTTACAAGCTCAGTCGGCACGTCGTGATTATGCACGAATTTTTCCAAAACCTCTTCGTTCAGTTCGGATAATTTTTCTAACATCTTTTCGCGATGAATGTGCGTATCTTTTAGAAGCTCTTCGGGGATATCGGTTACCTTGCCGGCAGCATCTTCTTCATTTTCATAAATAACCGCGTTCTGTTCGATTAAATCTATTATGCCTCTAAACGTCTCGGCATTACCGATAGGAATCTGAATCGCGCAGGGGTTTACCCCTAGGTGCGATTTCATCTGTTCAATAACATTAAAAAAATCCGCGCCGACTCTATCCATTTTATTGACAAAAGCAATTTTGGGAACATTATAACGCTCAGCCTGCCTCCAGACTGTCTCAGATTGAGGTTCAACTCCACCTACAGCACAAAATATCACCACTGCACCGTCTAAAACCTTTAAAGAACGCTCGACCTCAACAGTAAAATCTACGTGTCCTGGGGTATCAATAATGTTAATGCGGTAATCTTTCCATATACAGGTAATAGCGGCACTAGTTATGGTAATACCGCGTTCTTGTTCTTGCGGCATCCAATCCATAGTTGCTGTCCCTTCATCAACAGCACCGATTTTGTAGATCTTTCCCGTACTAAAAAGCATCCTTTCGGTAGTTGTAGTTTTACCGGCGTCGATGTGCGCAATTATTCCGATGTTTCTCATTTTATCTAAGGCAATTGTTCTCATGATTTTTACACCGCAAAATCGCAAAAGTCCGTAAAATCGCAAATTTTTTTTTGCGGTTTAGCGGTGTCTGTTTATTTTTCTGTTTTTTGCGTTTTAGCGTTTACCACCTAAAATGCGCAAAGGCCTTATTGGCCTCAGCCATCTTGTGCGTATCGTCCTTCTTCTTGATTGCCGAGCCTTCTCCTTTGTAGGCAGCAATAATCTCGTCAGATAATTTTTTCTCCATAGGTGAACCTTTTTTGGCCTTAGCCAAATCCCGGATCCAGCGCAAAGCCAGAGATACACCGCGCTCTGTCTTTACTTCTATAGGCACCTGATAAGTAGCGCCGCCAACCCTGCGAGGCTTCACTTCAAGGCGTGGCCGGACATTTTCAATGGCCTTGTTAAAAATCTTAAGTCCGTCTTGCTCGCCTAGTTTTTCTTTTGCAGTCTCAAGGGCGTCATAAACAATGCGCTCAGCCAGACTTCTTTTGCCGCATTCCATAACCATATTGATAAATTTGGCAATGATCTTACTGTTATATTTTGCATCAGGCATAACTTCTCTTTTATCGGTACGTCTTCTTCTCATTTCCCCTCACTGCGTTCGGGAGAAACCAAATTACAGAGTACAGATTACAGAAAATATTTTTTCTGGTTTCTGTAAACTGGTTACTGGTTTCTTTATTTTATTTAGGCCTTTTTGCCCCATACTTTGAACGGCTCTTTTTGCGTTGATTGACACCCGCAGTATCAAGGGTACCCCTTACTATATGGTATCGCACACCGGGTAAATCCTTGACCCTCCCGCCCCTTACCAAGACAATCGAATGCTCCTGAAGGTTATGCCCCTCACCAGGAATATAACTGGTCACTTCGATTCCATTTGTAAGACGTGTCCTGGCAATCTTACGCAGGGCAGAGTTTGGTTTTTTAGGAGTCATAGTTCTGACTTGCACACATACCCCTCTTTTCTGAGGACAGCCTTTAAGAGCGGGCGACTTTGTCTTTTTTGTCTTTCTGGTTCTTCCTTTTCGAATTAATTGTGATATGGTTGGCATTTTTTATTTATATCCTTGCCGTCTCGGCCTCTTTTTTCTCTGGCTCCGGAGGCTTTATGGTTAATTCAAATTCAACTGAGCGATGTTTGCTATAGCCTGTTCCTGCAGGAATAAGATGTCCAACTATAACATTCTCCTTAAGGCCAAAGAGATCATCCTTCTTGCCCGAGGCGGCTGCCTCGGTTAGGACGCGGGTAGTCTCCTGGAAACTAGCAGCTGAAATAAAGCTCTCAGTAGTTAATGACGCCTTGGTAATGCCTAAAAGTAACGGTGTTGCTGATGCGGGCTTATCGCCTTTTTTCATTATCCTTTGATTCTCTCTGCGAAACGTCCACTTATCCACATTTTGGCCGGACAAAAATTCAGTATCACCGGGGTCTTCGATCTTTACTTTTTTAAGCATCTGGCGAATAATCAGCTCGATATGTTTGTCGTTGATGCGCACGCCCTGAAGCCGGTAGACCTCCTGAACTTCATTTACAAGATATTCCTGTAATACCTTGTCGCCGCAGACGCGTAAGATGTCCTGCAATACCACTGGCCCGTCAGTTAACTGTTGTCCCGCAGATACCCGGTCTCCTTTATAGACATTAGGGTGTTTACCAGGAGGAATGGCATATTCGCGCCTCATCCCTGCTGTAGAGCGCACGACAATAATCCTCTGCCCCTTTTTGGCCTGGCCGAATTCTACAAAACCGTCGATTTCGCTTATAAGTGCCGGATCTTTAGGTCGCCTGGCCTCAAATAATTCTGCAACTCTCGGAAGACCACCGGTAATATCCCTTGTCTTCATTACCACGCGAGGAATCTTGGCTAGCAATTCTCCTGCCTCAACGCCTTGATTATCCTTAACCCCAATATGGGCATCAGCAGGAATGGGATAAATACCCATGACCTCTTTTTTAGAATTTAGGATTATTATCTGAGGATGCAGGTCGCCTTTATGCTCAATGACCACGCGTTCAGTTACGCCCGTAACCACGTTAAGCTCTTCGCGCATGGTCATGCCTTCTTTGATATCCTCGTATTTAACCGTTCCTTTTACCTCAGTAAGAATCGGCTGGGTGTAAGGATCCCAATGCACAAAGGCAACTCCTTTGGCCACTGCCTGGCCGTCTTCAAAGACCAGAATTGCCCCTTGCGGCACTGGATATTTCTCCAATTCCCTGCCTTGCTCGTCGTTAATGCTTACTGAACCGTTACGGTTTAAAACCACATAACCTTTTTCTTTAGGTGCGGTCCTTAGGCCATGATATTTAAATATACCTTTGTTTTTAAATTTTATAGAAGACTGCTCAATGATACGGCTTGCAGTCCCACCGATATGGAATGTCCTCATGGTTAGTTGTGTGCCCGGTTCGCCAATAGACTGGGCTGCCACAATACCTACTGCCTCGCCTAGTTCGATAAGCCTTCCCGAGGCAAGGTTTCTTCCGTAACACTTAGAACAGACCCCGCGTTCTGATTCACAGGTCAAAACGCTCCTTATCCTAATCTTTTCAATCCCTAATTTCTCGATTAATTCAGCCTTCTCCTCAGTAATCTCATCGCCGGATTCAACAACCACTTCGTCAGTAATAACATCAACCACGTTATCCAAGGCAACGCGGCCAGTGATTCTTTCCTTTAGGCTAACTACTATTTCATTGCCTTCTATAATTGCCTGCACAGTAATGCCATTTAAGGTACCACAGTCTTCTTCAGTAGCAATTACTTCCTGAGCCACATCTACCAGCCTGCGGGTAAGGTATCCGGCATCAGCAGTCTTTAAGGCGGTATCAGCAAGACCTTTTCTTGCGCCGTGAGTAGAGATAAAATATTCCAGAACAGTTAGGCCTTCGCGGAAATTAGCAGTAATCGGGCTTTCGATAATCTCACCCGATGGTTTTGCCATTAAACCACGCATTCCAGCAAGTTGTCTAATCTGTAATTTGGAACCTCTTGCCCCAGAATCAGACATCATGAATATGGGATTAAAGGGATCCATCTCCTCAAAGACACAATCCGCAACTTTGTCTGTGGTGTGAGTCCAGATGTCAATGACTTTATTGTTTCTTTCTCCGTTAGTTATGATGCCTTTGTGATACTGATCTTCGACCTTAGCTACCTCTTCCTTGGCCCGTCTTAGGTATTCTTGTTTTGCCTTAGGAATGGTTAAATCATCAATCGAGATAGACAACCCTGCCCTTGTAGCCAGTTCAAATCCCAGCCTCTTGACATCATCCAAGAATTGGACTGTCCGCTCATGACCAAATCTCTTATAACAGCTTGCAATGACCTTACCTAAATTATTTTTATTCAGTGTTTCGTTATAAAAACCAAAGTCCTCAGGAAGCAATTGATTAAAAATTACCTTTCCTACAGTGGTCTCGATGATCTTCTTGGTCTTTTCATTTGTTTCACCATCAAAAATATTGACCCTTACCTTAATTTTGGCATGTAACTCGATAATATTATCATTATGAGCAATGATTGCCTCTTCAGGGTTAGAGAATACCATTCCATGGCCTTTGGCATCAGGTTTTTCTTTGGTAAGATAAGAACAGCCCAAGATAATGTCCTGGGTAGGTGTAACAATGGGGCGGCCATCTGCAGGCGAGAATATATTGTTGGTTGAAATCATAATGAGCTTGGCCTCTAACTGCGCCTCTAATGACAGCGGCACATGCACAGCCATCTGGTCGCCGTCAAAATCAGCATTAAAAGCCGTACAGACTAAGGGATGGATCTTTATGGCTTTACCTTCGATTAATACCGGCTGAAAAGCCTGGATACTTAAGCGGTGCAAGGTCGGTGCTCGGTTGAGTAATACCGGATGATCCTTAATCACGCCATCTAAGATGTCCCAGACTTCAATCTTGGCGCGCTCAACCATACGCTTGGCGCCTTTTATAGTATGCACAAAGTCTTTCTCTCTCAGTTTTTTAATAATAAATGGCTCGTAGAGTTCGAGGGCCATATATTTGGGGAGCCCGCATTGATTTAGTTTTAACTCCGGCCCGACTACGATTACTGACCTCCCGGAATAATCCACGCGTTTTCCCAACAGATTCTGACGAAAACGGCCTTGTTTTCCTTTAAGCATGTCAGAAAGCGATTTTAGCGGCCGGTTATTTGCGCCTAAAACCGGTCGGCCATGGCGACCATTATCAAGGAGCGCATCCACCGACTCCTGAAGCATGCGTTTTTCATTGCGGATGATAATCTCCGGGGCATTTAATTCTATCAATTTCTTCAGGCGATTATTACGGTTGATTACCCGACGATACAAATCATTTAAATCTGAGGTAGCGAATCTGCCTCCATCAAGCGGCACCAAAGGCCGAAGGTCCGGAGGAATCACCGGCAGCACTGTAAGGACCATCCACTCGGACTTATTCCCTGATTTTCTCAAGTCCTCAATAATTTTTAGGACTTTAGAGATTTTACGCGAACCTGCGCCTTCCTTGGCATTAGCCAGGTCTTTACGTAACTTGCGGCATATTGCATCTAAATCCAGGGCCTTTAGTAAATCCAAGACGGCCTCTGCGCCAATCTTGGCCTTAAAGGTCTGGCCATATTTATTTAAGGCCTCCATGTATTTTTCTTCGGATAAAAGTTCATTCTTCTTAAGCGGGGTCTCGCCCGGCTCAAGTACCAGGTATTCTTCATAATAGATAACCTTTTCCAAATCTCTTAAACCGACATCTAGAAGCGCGGATAAACGACTGGGCACTGCCTTAAAGAACCAGATATGCGTTACCGGCACAGCCAGGTCAATATGGCCCATACGGGTCCTACGGATACTTGAACGATCAACCGTTACGCCGCAGCGGTCGCAGGTAATGCCTTTAAATTTGATACCTTTGTATTTTCCGCAGTTACATTCCCAATCTTTTACCGGACCAAAAATCCTCTCGCAAAAAAGACCGTCTTTTTCCGGTTTAAGCGTACGGTAATTAATCGTTTCTGCCTTCTTGATTTCCCCCGATGACCAGGAACGAATCACGCCAGGTGAGGCGATCTTTATGGATATGCTATCAAAACGGCTTGCGTCTTCTTGCATATGCGTTATTTCCTCTCAACATTGACATCTAAAGCCAGGCCTTGCAATTCCTTAATCAAGACGTTGAATGACTCAGGAACGCCCGGATTTAATTTCTGTTCTCCTTTTACAATAGCCTCATAAATGTGGGTCCTGCCCATAACATCATCACTTTTAACGGTAAGCATCTCTTGAAGGGTAAATGCCGCGCCATAAGCCTCTAATGCCCAAACCTCCATCTCGCCAAAACGCTGCCCGCCGAATTGAGCCTTACCGCCTAATGGCTGCTGCGTAACTAAAGAATACGGACCGATAGAACGGGCGTGAATCTTCTCATCGACAAGATGAATCAATTTCATCATATACATATAACCTACTGTAATCTTTTGGTCAAATGGCTCGCCAGTAAAACCATCATAAACCGTGGTCTTTCCATTAAGCGGCAGACCTGCTTCCTTAAGCATCTCCTTTATCTCTTTTTCTGAGGCACCGTCAAATATTGGACTCTGGAATCTTAATCCCAAAACCTTGCCTGCCCAACCAAGATGCGTCTCAAGAATCTGGCCGACGTTCATACGCGAAGGAACACCCAGAGGATTTAAAACTACATCTACAGGCGTACCGTCAGCAACAAATGGCATATCTTCCTCGGGCAGGATTTTAGCCACCACGCCTTTGTTGCCATGGCGTCCGGCGAGTTTATCTCCTGCGGAAAGCCTTCTTTTCGTCGCCACATAAACCACGACCTTTTTGAGTACTCCCGCAGGTAATTCATCTCCTCTTTTTGCCCTTTCAATCTCTTCGTCCTGTTCTGCTAATAATTCCTTGATCTTATAATCATATAAAGAAGCAATGCGCTTGGCATCTTCATTGGAATTTAAATCCATCTTTAAGATTTTTTTCTTATCCACTCCTAAAACCCTGGCCAATTTTCTATTTTTTTCTTTCTCAATGGCCTGAATCTCTTCTCTGTAACAGGCCTTTATCTCCCTAATCTTGGCCAATTCCTTAGTCTTTTCTTCTTTGGATTTTCGGCCATGTTCTTTACGCGCAAAGACCTGCACATCTACCACCACGCCTTCAATGCCAGGAGGAACAGTTAAAGAGGTATCCCTAACATCGCCAGCCTTCTCACCGAAGATCGCCCGAAGTAACCTCTCTTCCGACGAAAGCTCGGACTCGGTCTTAGGCGTCACCTTACCCACCAGGATATCATCTGGTTTTACCTCTGCGCCAATTCTGATAACTCCATCCTTATCCAGATTCTTTAAGGCCTCTTCGCTGACATTAGGAATATCACGAGTGATCTCTTCATTTCCCAGGCGGGTTTCTCTGGCCTCTAATTCAAATCTCTCAACATGAATGGAAGTAAAGGCATCTACTTTCGCCACATTCTCGCTCATCAAAATCGCATCCTCAAAGTTGTATCCACGCCAAGGCATAAAGGCAACCAAGAGATTCCTACCCAAAGCCAGTTCTCCATCTTTTGTTGCCATGCCATCAGAAATAATATCACCTTCTTCAACCTTATCGCCAATCTTGACTAAGGGTCTTTGATTTATGCAGGTATTAGCATTGGAGCGGCTAAATTTATCCAGATTATAAACTGTCTTACCTATAATAATAGTCCGGGCATCGACATAGTTTACCCGGCCAGATTCCTTGGCTACTACCACTGTCCCAGAGTCAATGGCTACTTTTCTCTCCATCTGCGTGCCTACTAAAGCTACCTCAGGGAACAAAAGCGGCACAGCCTGGCGCTGCATATTTGAACCCATCAAAGCACGGTTGGCATCATCATGTTCCAGGAAAGGTATGAGGCTAGTGGCTACAGAAACGAGCTGTTTGGGAGAAACATCCATGTACTCAACTTTACTGGGAGGCATCTTGGGGAAATTACCCTTAAACCTGCAATAGATATCTCGTTCTAGGAAATGCCCATCTTTATCAATGGGAATATTGGCCTGGGCAATGACTTTTTGTTCTTCAACATCTGCAGTCAGGTAATCAATCTTTCTAGTAACCAGACCATCTTCTACTTTTCGGTAAGGAGTCTCAAGAAGTCCCATTTCATTGACCTTGGCAAAATTACTTAATGAAGAGATTAATCCGATATTCGGGCCTTCAGGAGTTTCAATAGGACAGATCCGGCCATAATGCGAGGCATGGATATCGCGCACTTCAAAACCTGCTCTCTCGCGGGAAAGCCCGCCCGGACCAAGGGCACTTAGTCTTCTTTTATGGGTAAGCTCGGCCAAAGGATTGACCTGGTCCATAAACTGAGAAAGCTGACTACGGCTGAAGAAGTCGCGGATTTGATTAGATATGAGTTTAGAATTAATTAAGAAGTGTGCAGAGACGTCCTCTACATCTCCTAAGACAGATAATCTTTCGCGGATTAATCTTTCAAGGCGGGATAAACCAATTCTAATCTGATTCTGCACAAGTTCTGCTACTGTTTTGATTCGGCGATTTCCCAGGTGATCAATATCATCAACTGTACCCTCGCCTTGTTTTAATTTAATAAGATACCGGATTACCTCGATAACTGTCTCTGGATCTAAGGTCCTTTTTTCTAAAGAGACATTTATCCCCAGTTTTCTGTTTAAGATAAACCTGCCTACCCGCTCAAGGTCATAGCGTTTGCAATCCTGTAAGAGGTTAGAAAACATCAGCTCTGCCGCATCATAGGTTACTGGCTCAGTCGGCCGCATTTTGCGGTAGAAATCTAAAAGGGCCTCCTCTTTGGATTTGGTATAATCTTTTTTTATGGTGTTGGTGATTTCGGGATATTCTTTGCCAAAGGCTTTATGAATCTGTTCATCGCTGGAGAATCCTAAGATTCTTAAAAATTGTGTGGCGGGGAAATTGCGGCGTCTATCTACATAGACAGAGATGGAATCCTGTAGATCATATTTAAATTCGAGCCATGCCCCCCGATAAGGGATAATCCTGCCTAAATAAATCTTCTTTCCGGTGGGCTGAATTTCTTCTTCGAAAGATACCCCGGGTGAACGCTGCAGTTGGCTTACTACCACCCGTTCATCTCCGTTAATGATAAAGGTCCCGGTAGGCGTCATCAATGGCAATTCACCAAAATAAACCTCCTGATCTTTCACTTCTTTGGGCGTGGTAAAACGCAAAATTACCTTGATGCTCGCAGCATAGGTCATACCCCGTCTTTTGCACTCATAGATATTATATTTAGGCTTGCCTAGAGAATAAGAAACAAATTCCAATTTAAAGCGGTGGTCAAAGCTTTCAATCGGAAATACCTCTTGAAATACTGCTTGAAGGCCCTTTTTCTGGCGCTGCCGGATAGAAACCTCTGCCTGTAAGAAACCATTATAAGCCTCGGTCTGAATCTCTAAGAGGTTAGGAAGCTTATAGGCCTCGTGTATTTTAGCAAAACTTTTGGTTTTCATTATTCGTCGCTTCGTCCTTCGATTTCACTCAGGACGAACCCTGAGCGAAGTCGAATGGGTTCGCTCCTCGATTATTTAAGTTCTACGGTTGCGCCGACTGCCTCGAGTTTCTTCTTCATCTCCTCAGCCTCTTCCTTGGGGACGCCTTCTCGGATAGACTTGGGAGCAGAATCAACCAAGTCCTTTGCTTCCTTAAGGCCAAGATTCGTCATCGCCCTGACTTCTTTGATTACCGGAATCTTGTTGTCGCCGGTCTTGGCTAAAACTACGGCGAAGACGCTTTTTTCCTCGGCGACAGCTCCAGCCGCAGCTGCTTGGCCTCCTGCAGCCGTTGCTGGACCCGCAAACGACATAGCTGCCTGGACGCCAAACTTATCTTCCAGCTGTTTGATAAGATCAGCTAATTCCAAAACGTTTAAACCCTCAATTGATTTGATAATCTCTTCTAACTTTGCCATCTCTATCCTCCTCGTTTTTTATCGTTAATTGCTTTTAAAGCCAACACCAATTTTACAAGTATTCCATTTAATGACCAGACCAAATTATTGAGCGGAAACTTTATTAATCCCACGCATTTAGCCTGAAGAACCGGCTTGGGCGAAAGTTGTGCTAAGATCCTAATCTCATTGTCGGTGATTTTCTTATCCTGCCAGAAACCGCCTAAAAAATCTAATTTCTCAGCCTCCTTTTTAAAGGTGACTAAAACCTTAGAAACTGCAACCGGATCTTTTCCTACAAAAACCAGACCTACAGGCCCGTTTATAAGTTCAGCCATGTGGCCTAATTTAATCTTATCAAGAGCCCTCTTTGAAAGGGTATTTTTTGTAATTAACATCCTGGCCCCGGATTGCCTTAGGTTGGACCTTAAATCCGATAATTTTGCGGCGCTTAATCCAGCGTAATGAATAAAAAATATATTCGAATCTTCCTCGAAACGCTTGGTAAGTTCTACTTCCAATGCTTCACGATATAATTGGCTAATTTTTTTCATAAAGTCAACCTTAAGCCAGGACTCATGGAGCTGGCTATGGAAATATTATCGATAAATTGGCCTTTAACTGCTGCTGGCTTTGCCGCCCGGATTGCATTTAGCAGGGAATCGGCATTTTCAATTAACTTATCTTCATCAAAAGAAATTTTCCCCACGCTCGCATGAATACCGGATTGTTTATCCATCTTGAATTCTATTTTTCCGGCTTTTAATTCCTTAATGATTTTACCTACGCCCATGGTTACTGTCCCGGTTTTAGGCGAAGGCATAAGACCGCGAGGGCCTAACAACTTTCCAAGCTTACTTAAGTCCTTCATCATTTCCGGCGTAGCCACAGCACAGTCAAAATCAAGAAAACCTCCTGCTACCTTATCAATTAAATCCTGGCCACCGATAAAGTCTGCGCCGGCATCCCTGGCTTCTTTCTCCTGCTCTCCTTTACAGAAAACTGCTACCTTTACTTTTTTGCCTGTTCCATGAGGAAGAACCACCGTACCTCTTATGGCCTGCTCGGTGTTTTTGGAGTCAACGTTTAACTTAAGATGCAAATCCACAGACTCATCAAATTTGATCTTGGGCATCTGCTTTAAAATAGAGATAGCCTCTTTGAGGGGATATTTTTTTGCCGGATCTGCTAATTTTAATGCCTCTTTATACCGTTTGCTTGATTTGTCCATAGTTAAATTAAAACTTTATATTTCGAAATTAGCACAGATGCCTGCCTCACCGGCAGGCAGGAAAAGCCGCAAGATTAGTCCTTCGACTACGCTCAGGACTAATGGTGAGCCCTTCGACTCACTTCGTTCGCTCAGGGCGAATGGTGAGTTTGTCGAACCAGAGCAAAGTCGAACCATTAGCACAGATAGCGCCCAAAAAATATCTGTGATCATCTGTGAATTTTGACATCTTTTTTTGGAAAAATTATTCTATCCCAATGCCCATGCTTCTGGCGGTGCCTTCAATGGTTTTGATGGCTTTCTCCAGACTATTCGTATTTAAATCCTTGACTTTTTGTTTGGCAATCTCTTCTACTTGTTTTTTCGTAACTGTACCGATTTTTTCTTTTCCAGCTGTACCTGAGGCCTTAGCCAAATTTGCCGCCCGTTTTAACAAAACTGAACTGGGTGGGCTTTTAATAATAAAGTCGAAGGTCTTGTCTTCATGCACCGAGATGACTACCGGAAGTATCAGGCCGTCTCTGCCTTTGGTGGCCTCGTTAAAACTTTTGCAGAACTGCATGATATTTACGCCGTGCTGGCCCAAGGCTGGACCGACTGGCGGCGCAGGATTGGCCTGTGCTGCTGGGACGTGTAATTTAATTTGTGCAACAACCTTCTTTGCCATGTTTAATGAGCCCATAACTTATGGAGTTCGTAGAACGACATAAGTTATTTGGGCGAATTTAACCCGCCATTAATTAGTGGCGGGTAAGTTCGGACATATAAGTTATGTCGCCTATCCTATCAATATATTGCTCCATAACTTATGTCCTCACTTATATTTTCTCTACTTGCCAATATTCCAGTTCGACAGGCGTTGCCCTTCCGAATATGGAAACACTGACCTTAAGTTTCCCTTTTTCCGGCTGGACCTCTTCGATTGTGCCGTTAAAGTTTACAAACGGCCCATCAATAACTCTTACTGCCTCGCCCTGTTCAAACTGAACCTTGGGACTGGGTTTAACCTGGGTCTCCAGGGATTTATTTAAAATCGATTTTAGTTCGTCTTCAGGCAGAGGTGAAGGAAGCCTGCCCATGCCGATAAAACCAGTTATCCCGGGAGTACCTTTTACTAAAAACCAGCTCTTATCATCCAACTCCATTTCAATAAAAATATATCCGGGAAAAAACTTTCGCTGGGAAACCTTGCGTTTACCTGAACGAACTTCTGAAATCTGCTCCTTAGGAATCAACATCTGTCCGAATTTATCCTGCTGTCCGCCTGATGCAATTCTCGATTCAAGAGATGTCTTTACTTTTTCTTCAAAACCTGTCTGGGTATGGAGCACGTACCACTTTTTCATCTAAGCAATAAATTCAGCAACTTTGACAATACAATATCCACTAGGCCAATAAAAACTGCCAATACAGCGGTCGCCACCACTACTACGGAAGAGGCGCCTATTAACTCCTGCCGGGTTGACCAAGAGACTTTGGTCAATTCAACTTTTACTTCTTTAAAAAAATTTATCAGTTTCCCAAACATATTTTGCCCTGGCAGGCCAGGAGGGATTTGAACCCCCAACCGACGGTTTTGGAGACCGCTGCTCTACCAATTAGAGCTACTGGCCTATTAAATGAGCCCCGCCGCATTCTTGCAGAATTCAAGTGGCGGGGCGAATTTAACCCTTGACATTTTGAACAGGTAATCCATAAGCAAAATGTCAAGGATAAGTCTGAACTTACTTGATCTCCTTATGGACAGTATGCTTCCTGCAGAATCTACAGAATTTCTTTGTCTCAAGCCTATCCGTATGCTTTTTCTTATTCTTAGTAGAGTTATAATTCCTTCTCTTGCAAACAGAACACTCAAAAGTAATTATTTCACGCATAATGGAATAATATAAAAAAAATTAGGGGGCAGTCTTGGAGGGGATAAACTTTCTCCGTTGAATCTTCTTTATCGACGAGCTGGAGATGGGAATTGAACCCATGACCCCGTCCTTACCAAGGACGTACTCTGCCAACTGAGCTACTCCAGCAAGGAACGACCACAGCCTTCAGGCTGTGGTCGTTCCTAAACCCTTTAAATAGCGCTACGTAAAGCATATATAATAGCAAAAATCCCTATTTTGTCAAGTGTTTTTTTTGACTTTTCTTGTTGGAAGGCTTTTAGTTATGAGGATTTTAGATCTTCCCTGGCAAGGACTATCCTTATGGATTGGGCGAACTGTATTAAAAAAAGCTTTTTTTCGCTTAAGGCGTATAAACTAGCCTTAATTTTGCAGAAGAATCTCTCATGTTGGTTCTTGGTATCAACATTTTTTATAACATATACTTGCGGCGGCTCAAGAACAGCATCCGTATTTTTAACCTCTTTTACAATGTAGACGAATTTACGCTGTTTCTCGGTAAGCATGCCAGCTTCATTAAACCGTTCGAAGGCAAGCAAAACCTTCTTTTTCCTGTCAAACGAAGACAAATTTTTGAATAAAAGATCATGCATCGGATTCTCCTATTTATAGTTACAAAGAAGCCAGGCTGCCACTTAAAATAAACTTCCTCCTTTTACATCTTTCGGCAACCTGGCTATCCAGACATATCGTCGGGACCCTTTTGGCTTTCGGCGTCAAATATCAATTATGATACTTGGCGGACCCGTCTTACATCAACTTTTTTCCACCTTCCGTGGCTGGTCGTGTCTTAGCTTTTTCAGGATATACTTTTTAAAAGTTTTTAATAAGTACCCAAAAAAAATTACCCCTTCCTTTAAAGTATAACATAGAAAAATTTAGGCGTCAAGGTTTGCGGCCAAAAATATCCAAACGGGTCTCTTCCCTTCGTAACAATCTGATGATATTAGACTTATGCTTAAAAATGATGAAGGCACCTAGGCCGAGGGAAAGCATAAAAATTGACAAATTTCTTCCCCAGAAAAAAACGCCTAGAGGAAAACAGCCAGCTGCCAAAATCGAGGCCAAAGAAACGTATCTGGTAATTATAAAGGTTATAAGCCAGACCAGGATCGTAAATCCTAAAACCATCCCCATGGGTTGGCTAACAAGTCCCATACCAAGCAATACCCCTAAACTTGTAGCCACGCCTTTACCTCCCTTAAACCTTAAAAATACGCTGAAACTGTGGCCCATTATTGCTAAAATCCCAAAGTAAAACCTCAGTAAAAGGACATCTTTAAAATAGATAAACTTGCCAGCAGGCAGGGCGTCAACCAAAAAGGTTACGCAGATTAATCCTTTTAAGATATCAATTAACAAAACTGCCAAACCAGTCTTCTTGCCTAATAACCTTAAGGCATTAGTCGCACCAACATTGCCGGAACCAAATGTCCTTATATCCAGGCCTTTAAGAACCTTGGCAAATATAAAAGCCGTAGGAATAGAACCAATTAAATAACTAAGAATTAACCCAAGAATCAAATTTAACATCTGAATCATTTAAAGAATTTAACCCTCTTTTAAGGTAACTCAAGCCAGAAATAACAGTAAATGTAACCATGACATAACTTAAGTATATGGTAAACTCTAGCTGAAGCAACAAACTTACAATCGTTACCATCTGTAAAAATGTAGTGCTCTTACCCCAATAAGAAGGAAAGATTTTAAGATTTCCTTTGGTAAGATAGATTATTGCAATACCTAATAAAATCAAGATGTCACGACTAACAACCACAATCACCACCCAAAGCGGCAATTTAATTGCCTTGGGGAAATTACCGACAGCATAGATACAGATATATCCACTGGCAAGCAATAATTTATCAGCCAGTGGATCGAGAATTGTACCGAAGGCAGTCCTTTCATTTTTTATGCGCGCGATATAGCCGTCGACAGCATCAGTTAAAATGGCAAATAAAAAAATCCAGAATGCAACAAGTCTTAAATAATCTTTTTGGGGATTGTAGTAAAGTAAGGCGGTAATAAAAAATGGAATTAACAGAATTCTCAGGCCAGAAATTTTATTAGCGAATCTCATCTTATTATTCTAATTCTATTTAGCGGCCAATAGATAAAAAAAGCTTGGCCGATTAAATTATCCTTATGTACAAAACCCCAATAGCGGCTATCCTGAGAAGAACTGCTATTATCTCCCAAGACAAAAAAACTATCAGCCGGCACCTCGACGGCACTTCCTTCGACCCCATAATCTCCACGATTGTAATAATAAAACTTTTTAAAACGAGGATTCGACTCATCCTTGCCGTTAATATAAATATCGCCGTCCTCAATCTCAATTTTCTCACCCGGTAGACCGATTAACCTTTTTATGAAGTCCTTTTTAGGATCAAGCGGATAGACAAAGACTATAATATCGCCCCTTTGTGGTTTCTTAAAAGCTGAAAACCTAAAGTGAGTAAAAGGGACCTTGGCCCCGTAGATAAATTTGCTTACCAGGATTCTGTCACCTTTAAGCAACGTTGGTTGCATCGAACCGCTGGGGATCTTAAAGGCCTGGACGAAGAAGGTGCGTATAAAGAGGGCCAAAACTATTGCTATTATTATTGACTCTATCCACTCTCTTCTTGCTGATTTTTTATTCATTTATTTAATCCTCATTAAAAATCCGCAGATGGGCACAGACTGAAATAAAGTAGGGGGTAGAGGGTAGCGAAAAAAACAAAAACTCTCTACTCTCTACTTGTCCCTCGATTTACTCGGGATCCTTCGTCAAGGGATCCTGAGCGAAGTCGAAGGGCTACTCGCTACTCTTAACAATCTGTGCTTCAGCCTGCCTGCCGGTGAGGCAGGTTGTATCTTTTTCCGCCATAATGCTTTGGGCGAACCCGCCAATCTTTGTGGCGGGCATCTGCACTAATCTGTGATTAATATTGATCAAATCTTGATTGCTGCTAAAAACGCCTCCTGTGGTATTGAGACATTACCAAATTGCTTGAGCCGTTTTTTGCCTTCTTTCTGTTTCTCCCAGAGTTTACGTTTACGTGTAATATCTCCACCATAACACTTGCCGGTAACATTTTTTCCCAACGAACGTACCTTTTGGGATGCAATAATTTGATTACCAACTGCCGCCTGGATATTTATCTCAAAGAGCTGTCTGGGAATTAAGTCCTTTAATTTCTCAGCCAACATCCTGCCTTTCTCCTGGGCCTTATCTTTATGAATCAGGACCGAAAATGCATCACAGAGCCGGTGGTTAATCATAATATCTAGTTTTACCAATTTAGTAGGCTGATAATCTTTGAATTCATAATCAAAAGAGCCGTAACCGCGGGTAATTGACTTTATGCGGTCATAAAAATCCACCACAATTTCAGAAAGCGGTATAGAGATAGTAAGCTTGATACGGTCCTCACTTAAGTACTCTTTAGCACATACCTCTCCCCGCCGAGACTTGGCAAAGTCTATCACTGCCTCGATATCCTTTATCGGAACGATGATTAAGGCGCAGATTATGGGTTCCTCAACTAAAACAATTTCAGCCGGCTCGGGAAATTTGGAAGGACTGTCGATTTCTAAGATTTCGCCTTTTTTGTTTTTGATGCGGTATTCTACGTTCGGGGTGGTCAAGACCAGGGCCAGGTTGTATTCCCTTTCAAGCCTTTCTTGGACAATCTCCATGTGCAAAAGCCCCAGGAAACCACAGCGAAAACCATAACCAAAAGACTGGCTGCTTTCAGGTTCATAAACGAAGGATGCATCGTTAAGCCTTAATTTTTCCATCGCCTCTTTAAGAGGAAGGAAATCTTTGGGATTCTGGGGATAGATACCGCAGAAGACCATGGGTTTTACTTTTTTATATCCGGGAAGCGCTATAGCCGGATTATTAGGATCAATGATTGTGTCGCCCATAACCAGTTCATGCGGGGAGCGGATATCAGCGCAAAGATAACCGACCTCGCCGCAGGACAATTCATCGACTTTCTCTATTGAAGGCCTTAGGACCCCTATCTCCTTGACGGTATAAATTTTTTCAGTCTGAATAAGTTTTACCGTAGAGCCGCTGGTTATCTTTCCGTTAAATACCCGGATAAAAACCACTACCCCTTTATAGGTATCAAAAAATGAATCAAAAACCAAGGCCTGCAGGGGATTATGGATATCTCCTCCCGGAGCAGGCATGACTTTAATTATCCGCTCTAAAATCTCCTCGGTACCAAGGCCTTCCTTGGCTGAGGCCAATATTATATCGGTTTCTTTAAACCTCAGGATATTCATGATCTGTTTCTGGGTGCGCTCTATATCTGCATTCATTATATCGATTTTATTTATAATAGGCACAATAGCCAGATTATGTTCCCTGGCTAAATAAAAATTGGCCACGGTCTGAGCTTCGATGCCTTGACTGGCATCAACGACCAGGAGCGCGCCTTCACAGGCAGCCAAGGATTTTTTCACCTCATAGTTAAAATCAATATGGCCTGGGGTATCAATAAGATTTAGAATGTATTCTTTACCGTCTTGGGCTCGATAATTAAACCTAACTGCTGAGGCCTTGATGGTAATGCCCCTTTCCTGCTCTAGTTCCATATCGTCGAGGAGTTGATTGTGAAAATGACGTTTATCTACGGAATGGGTAAATTCAAGGATCCGGTCGGCCAAAGTAGATTTTCCGTGGTCGATATGGGCGATAATACTAAAGTTACGGATTAATTGTTTATCCATTGGAAATTTTAATGTCGAATTCCAAATGACGAATGTCGAATGAATTCCTAATTATTTAATGCCTAATTTGAAATTTAAACATTAGGCATTTATTCGGCATTAGCCTGTCTGCCGGTGAGGCAGGAAATTAGGCATTAGTCATTCATCTCTACGTATTTCTTCTAGTAATCTATTCACTACTTCCTCAATAGTCATATTAGTGGTATCAATATAACTAGCATCATCCGCTTTTTTAAGGGGCGCGACTTTTCGGGTTGAATCTATCCTGTCGCGATTTTTAACATCGCTTTTTACCTCTTCCTCTGAGACAGTCTGGCCCATTTCTTTTAATTCCTTATAACGGCGCTTAACCCGCTCATTAAAATCTGCGTCGATATAGAATTTATAATCCGCATCCGGAAAAACAACTGTACCGATATCCCGGCCGTCTAAAACTACATTGTTGGTTTTGGCGAATGCCCTCTGTTTTTCTAAAAGACTGGTTCTTACGCCTTTAATCCTTGAAATATCCGAGACCACCCTAGTAATAAAACTTTGCCGGATTTCCGTGCTTACGTCTTTACCGTCTAGGATTACTTTTAGGGAACCGTCCGCTTCATTTTTCAACTCTATTGAGATAGTTTTCGAAAGTTCAATTAAGACGGGCTCATCCTGAGGGCTTACTCTATTATTCAGGGCCTTTAGAGTAATAGCTCGATACATCGCGCCTGTATCAATGTATAGATATCCGAGTTTTTTTGCCAAAAGCCGGCTGACCGTGCTTTTTCCGGCTCCAGCCGGACCGTCTATAGCCACCACTTTATATTTAGTATACGTCTCGTCTTTTCTTTGCCTTTGAGAAGTCATGCTCTAATCTCTTAAATTTCTTTTTACTGATATAAGCTTTAAATTTGGCAAGTGAATCCTGGAATTCGGAAATCGCTTCAAGGATCTCTCTTCTATTACTTAAGCAGATATCCCGCCAGAGAACAGGATTGGATGAGGCAAGCCTAGTCGTATCGCGAAACCCCGAGCCAATAAATCCGAGGTACTTATGCGGGATACTATCGACCAAAGAAAAGGCAATAATGTGCGCAAGGTGACTAGTAAAGGCAAGTATCTTATCGTGTCTAGCCGGGGAAAGAGTTTTTGGTTTAACACCGAGAGCCTGCCAGAGTCTTTCAATTTTGGCTAATGCAACTTTATCTGTCTTTTTAGTCGTCGTAATTATACAAATTGAATTTTTGAATATCATGCTATCTGCAGCCTGAGGACCGCTCATTTGGGAACCGGCCAAGGGGTGACAGCCTATAAAATTTAATTTATCCCTAAGTCTTTTTTCGCATTCTTTAACGATCTTTGACTTGGTACTGCCGACATCAATTACGATGGCATCATTCCTGGCCAATTTTTTTATCCTGGGAATCATTTTAATAATCGTCTCAACAGGAGTGGCTAAGATGATTAAATCCGCATCAAGGACAGCCTCTTTTAAAGACATGGTCGCCTTGGTAACTAATCTTTTATTTTTGGCGGCAGCCAGTGTTTTCTTTCGCCTGAAAAAACCAACCACCTCTTTGGCTAAACCCTTCTTTCTTAAGGCCAGCCCAAGGGAACCGCCGATTAAGCCTACGCCGATTATGGCTACTTTGTTGAATAGTTTCATAGTATATTATCCTTAAAATAACTATTACACAGATGAGCGCAGATTAAAAGATACAGATGATCACAGATAAACTTCGTCATTTCTTAAGGCCAAACTGTTCCTTAACCTTAGGACGGGTGAAGAAATAGATAACTATTACATTTAATATTACATTTACTATAGCACGTACTATTAATCTGCTTCTAAAACCTCTACAAAATAAATCAGAAAAAACAAAGACGATTCCGAGAATAGCAAGATAAATTGCCCATTTTCTTGTCCATTCTTTTAATTTTAACAAACCATTACCTACCAAGAAACTCAATATTGAAATACCAATAACTGGCAAAATAAAGAACCAGATATTAATATGCCAAGGGTAAATCAGGCGTTCAAACCGTAACTTAATAACTTCCGATGTGTGGGGCGAAATTATTCTCCATATAACCACAGCGCATAATAATAAACCAAGAAGACCCTCAATTATCTGCCAATAACCAAATATCGTTACTCCTTTAGATCTTTTCCTTGTGCTGAGCGAAGTCGAAGTATTCTCCATGCTATCCTCCTTAACCCTTATCACTTACCCCTTAACCTATCTACGCTTCTCTTCCTACTGCCTTGGCCACGGTCTTTAACTCCTGCATTAGCTCGGCAAATCTTTCAGGAAGCAGTGACTGTGCACCGTCAGATAGAGCTTCTTCGGGTTTAGAATGCACTTCAATCAATAGGCCATCACAACCTGCAGCAACCGATGCCCGGGATGCTGAGGCAACCAGGCCCCATTTACCTGTGGCATGACTGGGGTCAACAATGATTGGCAGATGCGAGAGTTGTTTTACTACCGCAATAGCAGTTATATCCAAGGTATTGCGGGTAAAATCTTCAAAGGTACGGATGCCGCGCTCACAAAGAATGACATTAAAATTTCCTGCGGCTAAAATGTATTCCGCAGACATCAGCCATTCTTTAATCGTCGAAGAAAGACCTCTTTTTAAAACTACAGGTTTCTTGGTCTGGCCCACTTCACGCAGTAAATTAAAATTCTGCATGTTTCTGGCTCCGATCTGTAAAATATCGGCATATCTTGCCACTAACGTCACATCGCGCGGATCCATAACCTCGGTTATAGATACCATTCCTAATTCAGAGGCTACGTCTTTTAATATCTTTAATCCATCTTCGCCCAGTCCCTGAAAACTATAGGGCGAAGTCCTAGGCTTGAATGCGCCGCCCCGCAGCACTGTTGCCCCGACTGCCTTAACTTTACGGCCGATGTCAAGCAGTAACTCTTTATTCTCAACAGCGCAAGGCCCGGCCATGACAATTACCATATTTTCTCCGATAATAAGGCCTTTGCCTAAATCAATTTGAGAACTCTCCTTTTTAAATTCCCGGGAAACTAATTTGTAAGGCGCCAGTACCGGCATGACTTTTTCGACGCCGGGGAAAACCTCTAAAGGAGTAACGCGCAATATATCCTCAGGCCCGATAACACCTATAATCGTCCTCTCAGTTCCTTTAGAAATCATCGGGGTAAGCCCAAGTTTGGTTACCCTTTCTACAATATGGTCAATCTGTTCCTGTGTTGCGCCTTTCTGTAAAACAATAATCATGTTTCCCTCACTTTGTTCGGGAGAAACCAGATTACAGAGCACAGATTATAGAAAATATTTTTCTAGTTTCCCTGCCTGCCCCGAGAAATTCAGAGAATTTCCGGGACTAAAGTCCTTGGAATTTTACATTATAAAATTCCTAAGGGCCGGCAGGCAGGTATTCTCTGGTTACTGGTTTCTGTCCAAAACTTTTTTTAATACCTCAATAAATCTCTCGTTTTCTTTGCGCCTGCCAATTGTTACCCTGATATAATTCTTTAAACCATAAGGCAACATATCCCGCACGATCACGCCTTCTCTAAGCATGTTTTTAAACACAACCGAACCTTCTTTTTCTAAATCTATAAGAATAAAATTAGCTGCTGAAGGTATGTAATCAACGTCTATCGCATCCAGGGCCTGATAGAGGTACATTTTTTCTTTTAAAATAAGGCTCCTGGTCTTTTTTACAAAGGCCTTATCTTCTATGGCGGCAGCAGCGGCAACCTGGGCCAGGGAGTTTACATTAAAAGGCTGCCTGATTCTCTCCAGGCCTGAGATAAAACTTTCCCTGGCAATTCCATAACCGACGCGTAGCCCCGCCAGTCCATAGATCTTTGAAAATGTTCGCAGGATAATAATATTCTCCCGAATAATAAGCGCCATGGTGTTGGGAAAATCTTTTTTATCCACAAATTCTAAATAGGCTTCATCAAAAACTACAATAATGTTTTTAGGCAGCCCTTTAAAAAAATCACCGACCTCCTTCTGACTCACATAGGTGCCAGTGGGATTATTAGGATTGGCGATAAAGACAAGTTTTGTTTTTGGCCTTATGGCATTCTTTATGGCCTTAAGGTCATAGCGGAAATTCTTCATAGGGATAGCGCGTACTAACCTGGCATTTGCCTTAGCAACAATCTCATACTCCAGAAAAGTATTTCTGCTAGTAAGCGCCTCTTCATCTTCGTTTAAAAAGGCCTTGATAATTATGTCGATCAACTCATCCGAACCATTACCTAAGATCAAATTCGACGGCTTAACTCTTAGGTTTTTAGCTAAAGCCTTTTTAAGATAAAAACAGCTGCCGTCAGGGTAACGGTTAATATCGCCCAGGGCCTTATTTATTGCCTCAAGCGAAAGAGGCGACGGCCCTAAAGGGTTCTCGTTAGAGGCAACCTTGATAACCTTTTTTAAACCCAGTTCTCTTTTAACCTCATCAATAGGTTTTCCCGGTTGATAAGGCTCGAGTTTGTCTATATCTTTTCTGAATAGTCTCATCATCTAAAATACTAATTTACACGAATTACACACGAATCCGCACTAATACCTGCTTGTCGACAGACAAGAATTCGTGTACATTTGTGTGAAATTTGTGTTGATTCGTGTAACACTTAGTCACTTACCGGATATGAGCCCAGGATTTTTAAAAATGTGCAATTGACCTCAAGTTCTTTTAATGCCTTTTTTACTTTAGGAACTTCTCGATGCCCGGCTAAATCTACAAAGAAGTAATAATCCCAGACCTTCTTTTTTGAAGGCCGGGATTCTATTTTGGTTAAATTAATCTTATGTTTTTTAAACGGCATCAGCATATCATGTAAGGCGCCGACCCTGTCTTTTATCGAAAACATTATCGAGGTCTTGTCTTTGCCGGTCGGCTTGACATCAGAACTACCGATAACTAAGAACCTCGTTTTATTGTGCGGGCTGTCTTCAATATCCCTGGCTACAATATTTAGTCCGTATTCTTTCGCCGCCAATAATGAGGCAATGCAAGCAGAGCTTTTGTTGACCCTGGCCAATTCCGCTGCCCGGGTAGTACTTGAGACCTCAATCTTCTCTGCCTTGGGTAGATTTCTTTCGATCCAAGCCCGGCACTGAGCAAATACGTAGGGATTTGTATAAATCCTTTTTATCACAGCTTTTTTATATCTGGAAAGAAGATTATGCGCAATTTCTAAGGTAATCTCGGAGCAAATACTTAAGGGGCAATCCATCAACATATCTAAAGTATGGGTAACTGCTCCTTCAATAGAATTTTCAACCGGCACCACTCCATAATCGCAGGTACCTTTCTGAACTTCCACAAATACATCGCTTATACTATCACAAGGCACATATTTAACCTGGGAGCCGAATTTTTTCAAAGCCGCAAGATGCGTGAAGGTTGCCCGTGGCCCAAGATATGCAATCTCTAAAGGTTTTTCTAATGACAAGGCTGAAGACATAACCTCCCGATAAATCGCCTCCAACGCTTCATTTGAAAGCGGGCCCTTATTTATTTTTTTGAGACGGCGTAAAATATCGGTCTCGCGATCCGGGGCATAAATGCTTTTGTTGGCCCTTCTTTTAAAATCTCCAATACTTAGGGTATAGCCTGTACGCTGATTAAGTAGACTGACAATTTGCTTATCTACCTTGTCAATTTCCAGGCGTAATTTGTTTAGTCCCATTTTGTTCCTCGCTTTTTTAATGAGCAGACAATTTATGGAGTCTCGAAGTTAGAGACGACATAAATTATAGCCCGCCATTGTTTCAGTGGCGGACGTCTGCGAAGTAAATATCTATGGCCTTACGGCCATAGCATTCAAATCAAAATTCAAGTTCCACTTGTCCGCTGTCTTCTCTCCCCTGATGTTCAATGTATCTCTGTATCACTACTTCATCTATTCCTACTGTTGAGGCGAAATA
>JAZDFF010000030.1:0-2348 GCA_043808095.1 Candidatus Omnitrophota bacterium | reverse complement strand
ATCGGCGATATTAACGCAATGTCAGAAAGAATAGTTTTTTTATTAAAGGATGAAAAATTGAGAGAGCAAATCGGGCAAAATGCTATGGGTTCTCTAGGGGGTAATTTTCAAATAGAAAACATGGTAATTAATACAAAAAATCTGTATACTATGCACAACGGGCAGATAGGAATAAAAAGTAAGATTAACTAGGAGGCTGAAGTTATAATAACTCTCGTAAGTAGAAGGAGCCGCCCGATGGCAAGGAAAAAGATACACTTATCGCTAAAATAGAGAATATTTTATATTCTAAGTCTTCGTAAAAAATACCTTTTAGGATAGATTATCTTTGTCATGATAGGGTTAGGCTTATATAATTAAATCAGGGCCTTTAAAGGCATTCTATAGACTTAAATAAAAGTAAAAATAGTATCTTAAGATAAGGAGGCTTTATGTATAATGAGGAGGTAAATAAATTAATCGACAATATAGAAAAAGTAATTGTAGGTAAAACTGAAGTAGTAAAATTATTAGTAGTGGGGATTTTGACCAATGGGCATATTCTCATCGACGATGTTCCCGGGGTGGGCAAGACCATGCTTTCTTTGGCATTAGCTAAGTCAATCAGCGCGGATTTTAAAAGAATTCAGTTTACTCCGGACCTTCTGCCATCAGATATTACAGGTGGATTCATCTATAGCCCTAAGACCGGAGAGTTTGATTTTAAAAAAGGCCCGGTTTTTACTAATATCCTCCTGGCAGATGAGATTAACCGAACCACTCCCCGTACGCAGTCTGCACTCTTAGAGTGTATGCAGGAGCGCTCTGTCTCCATAGATTGTAGGACCTTTATCCTGCCGCGGCCTTTTATGGTGGTCGGTACGCAAAATCCCATAGAGTATCAGGGGACCTATCCTTTACCGGAGGCGCAGTTGGACAGGTTTCTTATGAAAATAAATGTGGGTTATTTATCTTTAGAAGAGGAGAAGAAGGTGACGATTGGGCAGAAACTGCAGCATCCCATCGAAGACCTGCAGCCGGTTTTAAGTGTTGATTCGGTTTTGGGATTGCAGGATAAAATCAAAAATGTGGAAATTTCTTCCACTGTTCTTAATTATATTGTTAGTTTGGTTTCCGCTACCCGTAAGAAAGATGATGTTAGGTTAGGCGCCAGCCCCCGTGCTTCGATTGCGCTAATGAAAGCAAGCTGTGCCTGGGCCTTTATCGAGGGCCGGGATTACGTTATTCCGGAAGATGTGATAAAACTTGCATATTGGATACTTGTCCACAGGATACTACTGCATCCTAAGGCTTTGGTTGCCGAGAAAACAGCCGCATCTATAATTACTGAGATAGTGCGCAGCATCCCCGTTTCCTAAGATATGTTGAAAACTTTTCGCTTAAGATGGCTGGCTTTAGGATTTTTCTTTTTCTCCAGCCTGTTGATCGGACTAAATACGACCCGGGAATTTTTCTTTTTCTTTGCCTATTTTTTGTTCTGTGCGACAGTGGTTAGTTTGAGCTGGTTGCTTCTGACATACTTTATGGCGCACCTGCAGCTATCCAGAAAAATGATTAGACGGGTTACTGAGGGCGACACATTAGAAGTAGCCGCCCAAATCCACAACGTTAGTTTTTTGCCAGTTTTTAATTTTACTCTTGAGGATAATTTTTCTTGCTCGCAACCTAATCAAGAAAAGAAAAACTTCTTTATAAGCTACCTGGGTTTAAAATCTTCCTGTGAAATTAAGTATGATTACCTCTGTTTTAAGAGAGGTGACTATAAAATGGGGCCTTTTGTAGTTTATTTTTTTGACCCACTGAATCTCTTTTTCTTTAAACGCATCTACCATGTTTATTCCGGGGTAGTTGTTTATCCTCAAATATTTAAAATTGAGAAGTTTCCTGCCTTGACCAGAAGCATTCTCCCCTGGTTTGGGATTGAGACGGCGCGTTCAAGCGGAGATGAGGATGAATTTTATGGCGTGCGGGAGTATAAAGATGGCGAATCTGTCAAAAAGATTCACTGGATCTCCAGCGCCCGTAAGAATAAGTTGATCGTGAAACAATTTCAGCTTCAGAGTTTTTTCGGGACGACGATTATTTTTAATTTAGAGAAAGCCAAGAACCTGGGCGAAGGTAAAGAATCCGTAGCGGAATATATTATTAAGGTCGCTGCAAGCGTGGCGAATTACCTTACCGAAAGAGGAGTTTCCATAGAACTTTTGGCGCATATCGGGGAGATAGTGCATTTGCCATTCAATAAGGGCCAGGAGCATCTAGAAAATATCCTTAGAGTATTAGCCGTAGCTCAGGCAGAAAGCAGGATCAGTTTCAGGGAAGCCTTTGAGGAGTTTGCCCGCTATATC
>JAZDFF010000029.1:0-16477 GCA_043808095.1 Candidatus Omnitrophota bacterium | reverse complement strand
CCTTCCAGGCCTTCGAGTACAATTTGCATCTTGGTCTTTGGATCCCATTTGCGGTATTTCATTGGCTCCCCCTTTCCATGATGCTATTATAGGAGATTTTCTCCTAAAATGCATCAATTGCTTAACGGGGAGCAGTATATCATTAGGTATTCGTCATTAGGAATTCGACATTAAACTTAGCAGAATTGCTGTCTTGCCTAAAATATGAATTTATGCCATAGCAAAGATGGTTTTAGTATCATCTTAAGTATCTTCGTCATCCTGACATTTTCTGCCCTGGGCCTGATGTTTTTAAATCTACTCGCCACCCAGACCGATACCTACCTGAAGGAAATTTCCTCCACCCAGGCCTTTTATCTTACCGAGGCGGCCAGGAATTACGCCCTTGAATATTACATCAACTGGGGAAGGGACTTCACCAAAGAAGCAGACGACCAATTCCCAAATCTTACCGTGGCTAATGGCAAGGCCAAGCAGTTTGGCGATGGAAGATTTGAGATTATTTACTCCAATCGCCAAGAGCGCTCAGCCACCGCAAGATTCACCGGCATTGCCAATCCCGGCGCAGAAATCCAAATCACTCGTACCATAGAAAAGAACTTTTCTGATGCCACTACTGGCCTGGCCCAGGATATGAAGAACTTTGGGGTGTATGTAAATTTGCCTATTAACTATTTTAAGTTGGGTGAAGATTGTTGTAATGGCTTTGGGCGTTCTTTTATTCCCCAGGAAGGCAATATATATGTTAATGGGGATGTTCTGCTTGGATACTTTGGTAACACTCATACGTGGTACGATGATCTCTATGTTAATGGTGACGTAAAAATAACATGTTGTGCACAATTTTTTAATGATTCACAGCTTTATATTCCTCAGTTTCCTTTTCAATGTGATACTTGTAGTTCTTCTTCATTTACTTCTTGCCCTGATGTGGGTTGTTGTAATGATAGTTGTGCTTATCACCTTGACATGTTTCAAGGCAACAGTGGAGTTTCGGTTTTATCACTAGTAAATCGTCCTTCCAAACCCACTATTACCCCTGCTTATTTTAATAGAGAATTAACTATTGCCAATCAGTCTAACTGGCTAACGAGCAAAACGATAAACAACTCTACTTATCCTTATGGTCTTCAAGGTAGGACTATCTATGTAAAAGGACCGGTAACCATAAATTCATCCACAACTCTTAGTGGTCCCGGGACTATAGTGGCACGGAGTACAGTTAACCAAGGCATTACTATAAATACTAGCTGTCGCATTGGCGATAGGATAAATCTCATTTCCACCAGAGCGATTCAAATTGGAGATAACTCCTGGGTAGGAGGTACTTACGATCCTGGCGCTCCTAATCAAATGGCTGGCGCAGGAGTTATTCTTTATAGCGAACAAACCACCGGTGGCATATACGTTTCTACTGGCACTGATACAAAGGTCAAGGCAAGATTATTACAACCTACTGGTATTACAGAGATAAAGGACAAATTCTGGGGTTTAGTCTATACCAGCACTTTTAGGTCTGGCTATGGTTTTCTACAGTGCTTCACAAAGGAATTTTATGGCAATCTATTTATAGATGGGCTTTTATCCTCAGACAACGGTAATAATCCATTTCTCTGCGGCACATTTTATGGAGGACCTGTTTCTAATCAAGGTGTCGTATCTGAACTACCCCTAAGACAACGCGGCCTCTACAATATCTCTGAAACTCCCTCTGGCTATTATGAGCCCTGATTTGAACACACCTGCCTTGTACAGGCAGGGATGGGCACAGAATTACTTAAACAAGGTAATCAGGTGATTGGGGTATTGGGATATTAGTGATTTTTCCCCTAATCCCCAATTATCCTAATCACCAAATCCTAATCTCCTAATTTACCAATTCCCATTTTTAATCTTACGCTCATCTGTGCAAAGAAATGAATTTTAACACATTAAAGAAATTTTTAAAAAAAGATACTCTTATCTTAGGTATAGGCAATACCCTGCGGGGTGACGACGGATTTGGTTCGCTGTTAACCCAAAGACTTAACAAAAAAATTGGCCCCTTAGCCATAGATGCTGGCAGCTCTCCCGAAAATTTCTTAGGCAAGATAGTCAAACGCAATCCCGCCGCTATCTTGATTGTAGATGCAGTAGATTTCGGCGGCTCGCCGGGAGAACTCAAGATATTCCTTCCTTGCCAATTACAGACCAGCAACTTTTTCTCAACCCACAATGCCTCGGTAAACCTATTGATTAAGTTCTTGCAAGAAAACTTATCGGCAGATATAATGTGTTTGGCTGCGCAGCCTAAAGATATTAATTTTGGCGAGGGATTAAGTCCTGAGCTTGCTTTAAGTTTGGAGAAACTGGAATCTTTCATAGTTAAGGAGTTGGCGGATGCAGGAAAGTAACCAGATTATGCAGCCCCATCGCGCCCAATGGAAGACCCATACCGGGTTTGTATTGGCGGCGATTGGTTCGGCTATCGGTTTAGGAAATATCTGGAGGTTTCCTTATTTATGTTATAAGAATGGCGGAGGCGCCTTCCTTATTCCTTATGTGATTGCCTTGATTTTCGTGGGGATTCCTCTGATGATTTTAGAGATCGGCCTGGGCCAGAAGATGCGCGGCTCTGCGCCCATGAGTTTTGCCAAGGTCAGCAGGCACTGGGAGTGGCTGGGCTGGTGGGCGGTAAATTTTGTAATGTTCGGGATTGTGCTTTATTACTCGGTAGTGATTGCCTGGTGCCTGAATTACCTGTTTTTTTCCTTTAACCTCTCCTGGGGGGTTGACCCCAATAACTTCTTCTTTCAGGAGTTCTTGCAGTTAACCGAAGGCCCTGCAAAGTTAGGGGATGTGCGTATACAGATACTACTTGCCCTTGCCTTTGTCTGGTTTGTAAATTGGTTAGTAGTATTTTCCGGGGTTCAACGTGGCGTTGAACGGGCAAATAAGATCTTTATGCCGATTTTGTTTGTCCTGACTTTTGTTCTGGTTATCTGGAGCGTGAATCTTCCCGGGGCAGGGGAGGGCATCAGGTGGTATCTGCGTCCTGACTTTAGCACATTGTCTAAACCCCAGGTCTGGATAGATGCCTTCTCCCAGATATTTTTTACCTTGAGCCTTGGTTTCGGGATAATGGTTGCCTATGCATCGTATCTACCCAGAAAGGCCGATATTGCCAGGGATGCGGTCTCAATCAGCCTTACTAATTGTTTATATTCTTTTTTTGCCGGATTTGCTGTATTCGGTACCTTGGGTTATATGGCCTCGACAACAGGCCAGCCTTTCAATGAAGTGGTCAAGGAATCAATCGGTCTGGCCTTTGTTGCCTATCCTAAGGCAATCAGTCTGCTTCCGGGATTGGCTCAGCTGTTCGGGGTGCTGTTTTTTGCTACTTTGCTAGTAGCGGGATTATCTTCGGCTGTATCTATACTGGAGGCATTTAGTTGTGCGGTTACGGACAAATTTCATTATTCCCGGCGTGCAGTAGTGACTTTTGTCTCGATAGTTGGTTTTTTGGGCGGGGTAGTCTTTGCTACCGGAGGGGGCCTTTTCTGGCTGGATATAGTTGACCATTTCTTAACCCATTATGGCCTGGTATTGGTGGGGATATTAGAATGCATACTGGTAGGCTGGATATTTAAGGCCGCGCGACTACGGGAGCATATTAATCATATAGGTTCAGGATTTCCTATCGGGGGGTGGTGGGATTTCTCCGTAAAATTTTTAACCCCAATTTTGTTAATCGTAATTCTGCTTAATGATTTAATGAGAGAACTGACTTCTTCTTATGGCGGTTATCCCTGGCTGGCAAATATCTTGATTGGTCGTGACTGGTTATTTGTAACGCTATTCGCTGCTATAATTATTGCTGGCCGGTCTTGGAAGATTGATATTCATAAGCAGCAGGAAGAATAGAATAAGGGAGGAGAGATGTTATCAAAATTTTCCTGGGTGATAGTGTGGTTAGCTTGTCTGGTATTAGTCTCAGGCTGCGTCGCACCTTTAATCATCGGTGGGGCATTAGGTGCTGCAGGCGGTTATGCAATCAGCAGGGACACTGTCCAGGGTGTAGTAGAGAGGAGTTATGATGAAGTTTGGGAGGCTTCAGTTCAGATACTCAAAGACATGGGTGCATTGGATTTTAGCTATAAACCTGGCGGTAAATACCGGGCCTTTATTAGGGAGTCCAGGGTGAATCTAAAGGTGGAACAGATGTCCCAAGATGAGGTTAGGTTGACGGTTTCGGCAAGGAAGGGCATTTTTCCAAGATTAAAATTGGCTCAGGAGATTTTTATAAAGATTATCGAAAAGACTAAATAGTCCTTATCGTGAGAATGGTTAGGTCATAAGGTAAGGGTAAAGAAGTCAGCCTGCCTCACCGGCAGGCAGGCAGGTATGGTAAAAGGGTTAAGTTTAAAAGTATTTAAAGAATTATACTAACTACCTGACCCCTAAACCAAACAGGCATCCTAACCATAACCCAACGACTTGACCAATCATATTGAATTTTACCTTGTTACTTGTCATTAAAAAATTCGTGAGTAATCGTAGAATTTATACCTTTTTAGCGTTAGTAATTTTAATATTATCAAGCCTCTCTTGCAATTTAGTCACCAATTATGACAAGGTAAAGGTCGCTAAGGTAATTGACGGGGACACGATTGAACTTGAAAATGGACAATGTGTTCGTTATATTGGAATAGATACTCCGGAGACCAGAAAGTTAGTAGGTGATAGTTGGGTGCCTGTCTCAGATTATTTTGGCGGGGCGGCTAGCGAATTTAACCGAAAATTAGTTGAAGGTAAATTTGTCCGCTTAGAATTCGACGTACAGAAGAAAGATAAATATAATCGGATCCTCGCCTATTGTTTTGTTGATAACGACTTTGTCAACGCGAAATTAATTAAAGAGGGCTATGCCCTTCTTTATACCTATCCCCCTAATCTAAAATACGTAGGCCTGTTCGTTAAACTGCTAAAGGAAGCCCGGCAGAACAACCGTGGCCTCTGGGCGGCGGATGAGATTATTGCGGTGAAAGATGCGCATAAATTTATCGGCAAAATCCGCACGGTCGAAGGCAAGATCCTAAGCGTAAAAGAGACCAGAAAGACAGTGCTCTTAAATTTTGGCAGAGGTCAAAACTCGATTTTTAAGGCGGTCATCTTTAAAGATAACCTCAGTGCATTTATTCAGGAGGGATTTATCCCTTCTAAATATAAAAATAAAAACGTACGCATCTTCGGGTTACTTAAGGAATATAACAATAGCCCTGAGATTATTATCCAGGATCCTTCCCAGATTGAGATTGTTGAGTGATTTAGAAAAAATACTAAATCCACAGATGGGCGCAGATTATCCCGCACCAAAATAAGAAAATCCAACGGGATCCCGCTTAGCGGGAAAAGATCTTGATTAGCACAGATATCAGTGCTAATCTGTGATAACGTAAACTTATCACGAAATCTATGCTTATCTGTGTACAAATATATTTGACACAAGTTTAATATTTTTATAGAATAAATACCTTACTTTTGAGCCGGGATAGCTCAGGTAGTAGAGCGCGGGCCTGAAAAGCCCGGCGTCGCCAGTGCAAGTCTGGCTCCCGGCACCAACTTGACAATACAAAATTTAGGTACAAGGGTTAGTAAGGTTTAGTAGGGGGTAGTAAGGGTAAGAAAGGGAATATAAAATCCCATCCTAGCCCCCTCTAACCCTTTCTCTACCTTCCCAACCCTTAAATCTTTAGGGCCATATGATTCCGAAAGAATTACGAGGATTTACCTTAGTTGAAATTATGATTGTTTTGGCAATTGTGGTAATTTTAGCTGCCTTTGCTATCCCCGGGGTGCTAAGGGCCAGGACAAATGCCAATGAGTCCTCGGCCTTATCCTCTCTCAGGGTCATCTCTACTTCCGCACAAAGTTATTGGGCAGTTAACACCAGGTATCCTGTCAATTTATTTGCATTGAGCAGTTCCACCCCCGCGTATATTGATACCACCTTGGGCTCGGGCGTAAAACACGGCTATAGCTATATGATGACCGGCAGCACCTATACCTTTACTGCCACCGCCACACCCCAGGATTTCGGAAGGACTGGCTCTCGCAGTTTCTTTATTGATGAAAGCGGAGTTATTCGTTTTACCGCTATTAGCGGCTCTGCCCCTGCAAATACTGACTTGCCTGTCGAATAAATTCAAACCACGCCTGTTTTCTCTTGCCCAATACGGCTTATCTTGATATAATTACGTCTTAAGTGACTAATCTTGCCCGCGTAGCTCAGTTTCCGCCGCAGGTGTCATGTCGCAGGCAGATCCGCCTTCGGCGGAGACCAGCCTCTGCCGTAGATAGATCATCCTTCGGCTGATATGGTTGGGGTAGACGCGGGATTACGCTTTAGTATCTTTGTTGCCGAGATAGCTCAGCCCCGAATGCAGATACTCAAGAAGTTGTACTTCGGGGTCCCGAAGCAATACTTCTCCCGAAGGTAGTGACTTTTTGGGAGAATCATCGGGATGCCGAAGCAATACTTCGAAGAGACACGACATTCGGCATAAGAAACGCTACATTCGGGATTGGTAGCTCCACCATTTTTGCCGAGATAGCTCAGTTGGTAGAGCAACGGTTTCGTAAACCGTAGGTCGTGGGTTCAAATCTCACTCTCGGCTTGATTAAATATGGCCAAATTTTCTGAGGTATTAAAAGATAAAAACTTCTTATTTTTGTGGCTGGGCCAGATTATTGCTCAGTTTGGTGACCGGCTTAGCCAGATGGCCTTGATTGCCTTTGTCTATAGCCGGGCACCAGGCTCTACCTTGGCTATGGCAAAGCTTATGTCTTTCACGATCCTGCCTGTTTTTCTGATCGGGCCGATAGCTGGAGCCTATGTAGACAGGTGGGATAGAAGACGGACGATGTTTATCTGCGATACATTGCGGGGGATATCGGTATTTATGATCCCGTTTTTTTTATTGCATAAAGAGCCGCTCGTGCCGGTTTATCTATTGGTTTTTCTTTCTTTTAGCATCAGTCGGTTTTTTGTCCCGGCCAAGATGTCGATAATCCCTCAGTTGGTGCATAAGTCTCATCTACTCTTAGCTAACTCTTTGGTGACCACGACTGGTATGATTGCCGCGATTTTAGGTTTTGGTATCGGCGGTATTTTGGTTTCACCGAATGTCCTGGGCGTAAAAGGCGGATTTTATTTAAATTCCATAACTTTCTTTATCTCGGCACTATTTATATTTTTCATTATCCCGAGATCTACTCTTGGGGTCAATCCCAAGGTTATTTCTAAAGTCGGTAAAGAGATCGTTGAAGTTATTAGAAAATCCGTAATCAGCGAGATTAAAGACGGCCTTATCTACCTGAAGCAGCGTAAAGACGTACGTTTTATTTTTGGAGTGTTCTCTCTTCTCTGGGCGGTTTTAGGGACAGTCTATATAGTAAGCATAGTATTCATCCAGGAGGCCTTACAGACTATTACCCAGGACCTGGGATTTTTGGTAATATTTTTAGGCGCAGGGTTGTTTTGCGGTTCACTTTTGTATGGCCGTTTCGGTACGAAATATTCCCACTTTAAGATAATCTTTTTTTTCTTAATATTAAGCGGCCTAAACCTTATAATCTTTACCACCATGGTCAGTATGTTTGCGTCATTATTGGTGGCTATGGCGTTATCCTTTATCTTAGGACTATCAATTTCACCCATTATCGTTGCTGCCAATACCCTTATACATCAGTTAAGTGACAATTCGATGATGGGCAGGGTATTTAGCTCGTTAGAATTCGTGATGCATATGGCATTTTTATTGTTTATGTTTCTTAGCGCGTATCTGGCTGAATTTGTCTCCCGCTTCTGGATACTTATCGGCGCAGGCGCGGCGATTGCTATGGCCGGGATACTTGGTTTTATTAAAACAAAAAATGGTGCACTTAGAAGAACATAAAGACCTTACCGAGAACAAGCCTATAGAAGACTTATCCCTGCCTGAGGCGGTTTACATCCCTTTAAGCCAGCATCTGGGAAAAGTCTGTCAGCCTTCGGTCAAACCTAAAGACAGGGTTTTGCGAGGTCAGAAAATAGGCAGTTTAGACAGCGGCGTTTATGCGCCTGTGCATGCCTCAATTTCCGGAGAAGTAGTTGCCATAAAAAATATGCCGCATCCGGTTTTAGGCAGTTGCCTGGCCGTTCAGATAAAAAGCGACGGGAAAGATGAACCTGATAAAAGTCTCGGCACAAACTCAAGGAGCGAACAGGAAATAGCTGCACTTAGCCCGGATCAGTTGCGTAAGCTTATTTTTGAAGCAGGGATCGTGGGGATGGGAGGGGCGGCATTCCCTACCCACATAAAACTAAAACCTCCTAAACCCGTAGATACCTTTATTTTAAACGGCGCAGAATGTGAACCCTATTTAACCAGCGACTTTCGCCTGATGGTCGAGCATACCAGAGAGATCATGCTCGGATTAAATTTAATGGTTCGAATTTTAGGCGCTAAAAATGTTTATATTGCTATTGAAGACAACAAACCCAAAGCAATAGAGGCTTTTAGATACAAGATACCTGCCTCGCCAGCAGGCAGGCAAGATACCTGCCTCGCCAGCAGGCAGGCAAGTTACAAGATACAAATTTTAAAATCAGTATATCCCCAAGGAGGAGAAAGACAGCTTACTAAGTCAGTTTTAAATAAAGAGGTGCCTTCAGGGGGGCTGCCTTTTGACATCGCAGTTGTGGTCCAGAATGTTTCTACAGCCTATGCGGTTTACGAGGCAGTGTATTTTAATAAACCTTTGTATGAACGCGTGGTCACTGTCACAGGCCCTCTTTTAAAAAATCCGCGCAATTTACGGGCTAGAATTGGTACGCCTGTAAGCGAGCTTATCGGGGCTTGCGAACCAGGGCAAGATATAGCAAAAGTAGTTATCGGCGGCCCGATGATGGGTATTGCCCAGTACACGCTTAATGTGCCGGTAATAAAAAGTACCGGCGGAATAGTTTTATTTTCTAAGGACGAGGTATTTGCCCGCGAAGACCGGGTATGCTGCCGCTGCGGCCGCTGTATTGATGTCTGTCCGGTACGCATTATGCCGGCAATGATTGCTATGGCGGCAGAAAGAGAGCGCTTTGATATCGCCCGAAATTATGATCCTTTAGATTGTATTGAATGCGGACTCTGCAGTTATGTCTGTCCGGCAAAACGCGATTTGGTGCATCTGATAAAATATGCCAAAGCAAGAAACAAAATTTAATCTGGTCGTAAATTCTGCCCCGCACATTCAGGTTGACGACCATATCCTAAGAAGGATGTGGGTGACGTTCTTTGCGCTTATTCCTTCGGGCATTGCCGGTATTTTTATCTTCGGCATCCAGGCATTTTATGTGGCCCTGGTTTCAATTCTGGCGGCCCTATTTACCGAGGCGCTCTTTCAGAAATTCCAGGCCAAAAAAGTCACGCTCTTAGACGGCAGTGCTATAATTACGGGATTACTGCTTGCCTATACCCTTCCTCCCGGCGTTCCTTTGTGGCTGGCAGCTGTAGGAAGTATATTTTCCGTGGCTATTGGAAAACATCTCTTTGGCGGCTTGGGCGCCAATATCTTTAATCCCGCTCTTGTCGGACGGGCATTCTTAATGGCCTCTTGGCCTAAATATATGACCACCTGGATGAACCCCCGCTGGCAGGTGGATGCCGTATCAAGCGCAACTCCTTTGATGCTGGCTAAAGAAAAAGGATTGCACGTTATTTCCCAGATGGGTGTAACCTATAAAGATTTATTTTTAGGCAATCGCCCAGGGTGTATCGGAGAGGTCTGTATTTTGGCCTTACTCCTTGGGGCAGCGGTCCTACTGATAAAAAAATATATTGACTGGCGTATACCCGGTGCCTATATCTTGAGCTTTGCGTTTTTTAGCCGGGCCTTTATGGGCGAGGGCCTGTTTAAGGGCGATATAATTTTCCAAATATTATCCGGAGGGTTAATCCTGGGGGCATTCTTTATGGCCACCGATTATGTAACCGCACCTATTACTAAAAAAGGAAAGATTATTTTCGGAATAGGCTGCGGGATTTTGACCTTTGTCATCAGAAAATGGGCAGGTTATCCGGAAGGGGTCTGTTATGCGATTCTTTTGATGAATGTTGCTACTCCGATAATCGATAGGTTCAGCATGCCCGCCAAATACGGTTATAAAAAATAGGCTGTCACTAAAAGCGTTCCAGCCTATGATTACAGCGATTTTTAATAAGATTACAGAGATTAAAGGACGACACTTCTATAGAGCCCTTATAAAAAATATAAGAGGTGAAATAAACTCATGCGCTATGCAATGATATTATTTATAATCTGTCTTGTTTCTTCTTTGATTCTCGGCCTGACTTACAATCTCGTCCATAAAAGAATAGAATTACAGGCCCGGGAAGAGGAAGGGCAGGCCTTATTAGTGGTCTTGCCGCAGGCAAAAGAATTCGCCAAAGACCAGTTAAAAGATTTTACCTATTATAAGGGGACTTCTGACAGCCAACTCATTGGTTATGTATTAAGGCTTGAGGCAATTGGTTATGCCGGTCCTATCCAGATGCTCGTCGGTATGGATAAGACAGGCCTTATTCAGGGCGTTGAGATTTTAAGCCAGCAGGAGACGCCCGGCCTGGGTTCCCGGATAACTGAGATAAAGCCCGGACAGAACTGTCCCTGGTTCTTAGAACAATTCAAAGGCAAAGATAAGACCAAATTGGATCTTGAAAATATCCAGGCAATTACCGGCGCTACCATTTCTTCAAAGGCAGTAGTAGAGACAGTCAGGGATAATGTAGATAAATTTTTATTAGAGCTAAGACCATGACAAAGATAATCAAAGAATTTAGCAAAGGGATAATCAGGCGCAATCCCATCTTTGTGATTGCCCTGGGGTTATGTCCTACTCTGGCAGTCTCAACCTCTGTAAACAATGCCATAGGCATGGGCGCGGCGGCTACCTTTGTATTGGTGGGCTCTAACTTGATTATTTCGTCTTTAAGGAGATTTATTCCGGATAAGATCCGCATCCCTTGTTTTATCGTCGTGATTGCTACATTTGTTACCATAGTAGAGTTGTTTATGAAGGCATATTTCCCGCTATTGAATCGGGCATTGGGGATTTTTGTGCCTTTGATAGTGGTCAACTGCATAATCTTAGGACGGGCTGAGGCATTTGCATCTCGCAATTCAGTATTAGCCTCATTATTAGATGGCCTGGGCATGGGTCTTGGCTTTAGCCTGGCATTAATAATTGTCGCCTCGATTAGAGAGCTGCTGGGAGCTGGTTCATTTCTGGGATTTAAAATATTCTCCACCTGGGAGCCGGCTACCATGATGATTATGGCGCCCGGCGCACTCCTGACCCTGGGGTTATTAATGGGCCTGTCCAATATATTAAGAAAGAGACAGCGCGATAAAGAAAAGGACTGATGCGATGGAAAAAATCCTGATGATTGCTATAAGCATGGTCTTTATCAATAATTTTATCCTGACCAAATTCTTAGGCCTGTGTCCGTTTCTGGGCGTATCGCGCAGCACCAAGCCCGCCCTGAGCATGGGTATGGCAGTCATATTTGTAATGACTACATCCGGCATACTTACCTGGCTAATCTACAGATTTATCCTTATACCCTTTGGCCTGGAATATATGCGCACTATCTTCTTTATCCTGGTAATCGCCACCTCCGTGCAATTAATCGAGATGTTTATCTTAAAAACTTCACCCGCCCTTTATCGGGCATTGGGGATATATCTGCCGCTGATTACTACGAATTGCGCGGTCCTGGGAGTTACCGTCTTAAACATCAATGATTTCTTTGTCAAGGGCGAGGCAGTTAAGGGGAGTTTCATATTTTCCGTGTCCCAGGCATTCTTTGCCGGTATTGGCTTTAGCCTGGCACTTATTTTGATGTCGGGGATTAGGGAGCGGCTTGATTTGGTAGACGTGCCAGAGAGTCTGCGCGGAATCCCTATCGCCTTTATCATTGCCTCGTTAATGAGCCTGGCGTTTATGGGGTTTAGCGGGTTCCGTTTTTGAAAACGCAGATGATCGCAGATTAGCCGTTTTCCGACAGATAGTAACGCAGATGATCGTAGATAAAAAGAATGACATGAAGAGGGTGTAATGAGAAAACTAATTTGTTTTTTAATGTTGACGATATTAACAGGATGTATGCCATCTAGGATTCAAGATCTTGTTGATATTATGAGATATGGAGATTATGTTCCGGAGAGAAAAATAAAGGAGAATTCTTTTACCTCCTTTATTGCAGTTACGTCAGAGCCGAGCGACGCTGAAATCTACCTTGGGGAAAAATTTATTGGGAGAACCCCTATTATATTACCCATCAAGGTTAATTATTTAATATATAGGCAGTACGGTATATCTGCAAAAATAGAAAATTTATATATTAATGATGAAACTGTACCATTAGGAAAACTACAGGTTAAAAAAATATTAAAAGTAAAGAGCGGAACTGAGCAAGCTACTTATATAGAGAAAATAGATCCGCGTGCTTTACAGCCAGCGGTTTTAAAACTTACTTCTTCGTACCCAAGTTTTAAGGATATAGCTTTATTGAGACACCAGTATCATTTTGAACTCGAGAGGAATAATATAGAAGAAATGGATATGATCTCAGACAGCATAGCAAAGGAGTATTATCCTAATGGGCAGTTGTTGTGGGAACTGAATTACAAAGATAATAAACGAGAAGGATTAAACAAGATATATTATTGGAATGGGAATTTAATGGCAGAGCGAAATTACAAAGATGGCAGACTAGAGGGGTTAGTCAAGGAGTATTATGAAAATGGAAAATTTAAGTCAGAGAGAAATTATAAAAATGGTAAACTCGAAGGAATAAGCAAGGAATATTATTATTCGGGAGATTTATTGTCAGAGTTAAATTATAGATACGGCAAACTAGAAGGCATAGGCAAGATATATAATTATAATGGGCAGCTGATACAAGAAGCAAATTATAAAGATAATAAATTAGAAAGCATAAGTAAAAGTTATTATTTCGATGGAGAATTAGAAAAAGAGGCGAGTTACAAAAATGGTAAATTAGAAGGTACACTAAAGAAGTATGAGGATCGGTCAGGAAATTGGATAATGTGGGAAACAAATTACAAAGACGGTCACCAAGATGGTTTATGTAAGTATTATTCTTACAAAAAGAAGGGAGTAATTGATCGCATAGATACTTATAAGAAGGGTAAAGTTATTAATAGAAAATTATACGATGAAAAAGGAAAACTAATTTCCGAAAAAGATTACCAATAATTAAAGGAGGAGTTTAGATTAATAAAATTTTAAATTTTACATTGTATTTTTGATATTTGATTTTTGAATTTTGATTTTAGGAGTATAGCGACGATGATGGAAATCTTAATACCGGTTTTAACTTTAGGAATTTTGGGGTTTTTGTTCGGGCTGGGGCTGTATTTTGCCTCTAAGAAGCTTTGCGTTACTACTGACCCGCGGTTAGAGAAAGTCCTGAGTAAGCTACCCGGTGCAAATTGCGGGGCCTGCGGAAAACCGGGGTGCATAGGATTTACAGAAGGGCTCCTCAAGGGAGATTGTTCCATTAATCAATGCACGGTAAGTAATGACGCAACAAAAAAAGAGGTCGCTAATATATTAGGAGTTGAGGTTGAGCCGGTAATAAAGAAAGTCGCCATCATGCACTGTAATGGCGGCAGAAAAGCCTTGGATAGATTTGATTATAAAGGAATTAAAGATTGCGTGGCGGCAGACTTAGTTATGGGTGGGCAGAAGGCCTGTATCTATGGATGCCTGGGTTTTGGGACTTGTGTAAAGGCCTGTCCTTTTGGTGCAATCAGTATGAATGAAGAGGAATTACCCATAATTGATGAAAATAAATGCACTGCCTGCGGAAAATGCGTCGCGATTTGCCCGAAAAAATTATTTAGCCTGGAATTGATAGAAAAGAAATATTATGTCGCCTGTTCTTCGCTAGATACCGGCCGCGACGTGATGGCGGTCTGTCCAGCCGGTTGTATTGCCTGTCGAAAATGCGAACTCAATTGCCCGGTTAAGGCCATAACGGTAATAGACAATCTTGCCCGTTTCGATTATAATAAGTGTCAGAACATCGGAGAGTGTTTTGAAGTTTGCCCGACGAAGGTAATTAAACACAGATGAGCGCAGATTAGAAGATGCAGATTAGCACAGATAAAGTAGCGAGTAAAGAGTAGCGAGTAGAAACATGATGGGGATGTGATGGAGAAGAAAATTAAAATAATATTTATCTTAATTATTCTAAGCGTAACCCCATTTTTTAGGGGATGTACCAGGATAGGTTGGCCTGCGGAAACTATTATGGTTGGCTTTCCCGCAACAATAATGAATTTACATTTCGAACAACAAATCGGCTCGGGTATTTATAAACTTTCAGAAATTTATACTATGGATGTATATCCTCATAATTTTATTATAAATACGGCTATTCTAGTCCTCATATTAATACTTATTCTTTCGAAAGAGAAGTATATTAAAATATCCTCTATTTTCTTAAATGCTGCACTAACAAATTTATTTTTTTGTTGGTCTACAGCTCTTATCTTTTTCTATGGTTATAGTTTAAACTTTATAAATAGGATGTATTATTTCTTTTATCAACTCATCGCATTTTTTCTTCATGGTATTGTATTTAAATTAACATCATGGGAACCAGAAATAACCGGATTAGTTACACAAATTATTGCTAGACTATCATTTTTCGTCATACTATTTGTAATTGCAGCATTTTTTTATCTTATCAAATGCCTATCTAAATTATTCAAAGTAAAGGAGCAGTTCAGACATTAAATATAAGCTGGAATAAATTATCTGTGCTCATCTGTTACGTTTCATCTGTGATCATCTGTGAAATGGAGGAACGACATGAAAATAGCAATCTTCGCGTCGGGGCGAGGGACAAATCTGGCGGCGATTATCCGGGCCAAAAAGAAAGGCGTTATTAAATCTGATATTAGCTTAGTTGTTTCCGACGATAAAAAGGCCCTGGCCTTAAAGAGGGCAGCGCGCGGCGGCATTAAAACCGTTTTTATCGACCCCGAAAAATTTACTATAAAAGAGGACTTTGAAAACGAGATAACGAAGGCCCTTGAGGCTGAAGCGATTGATTTAATTATCCTGGCAGGCTTCATGCGCGTATTAAGCCCGGCCTTTGTGGGCCGTTTTAAAGACAGGATCCTGAATATCCATCCGGCACTCCTTCCTTCTTTTAAGGGGGCCCAGGGTATAAAAGATGCCTTTGATTACGGGGTTAAAGTTACCGGGGTTACAGTGCACTTTGTCGATGAAAAAATGGACCACGGTCCGATAATCTTACAGGCTGCGGTTAAAATTGAAGAGGCCGATACCTTAGAATCCTTAGAAGCAAAGATTCACAAGGTCGAGCACAAGCTTTATCCCCTGGCTATCAGGCTCTTTGAAGAAGGCAAGCTAAAGGCCGAAGGAAGAAAAGTAAAAATCGTTGATTAAATCCAAAAATGATGAGCAAAAAAACATTTATTTTTATCCTGGTCTTCGGTTTGTCTTCATTAACTCCTCTTTTATGCGCACAAGATAAAAATGAAATCACGGTTACGGCCAAGGTTGATAAAAATACTATCGCCCAAGACGAGAAGCTGAAACTTACCGTAGAAATTTCAGGCAACACTCAACAGCCGCCACAGGTAGAATTACCGAGTCTAGAAGATTTCGCTATTTTAGCCAGCAGCCAGTCAGAAAATCTTACTCTCTCAAAAGATAACAAATCCGAATCAAAAATATCTTTACAATATATACTTATGCCCAAAAAGCAAGGGACACTTACCATCGGTTCATTTGCGGCAAAGGATAAAATAAATTCCTATAAATCCGACCCCCTTAGCATAGAAGTAAAGCCTCCTAAGAGCCCCATACCCCAGGAACCCGAAGAAGGACAGGAAGAAGGCCCCGAAGAAGAGGGGGTTACCCTTTAGTTATTGTTTTTATAATGTTGAATATTTTTATACTCCGCGGCCTAAAACCACGCCCATGCCCCCTTCGGGGGCTAGGGCACGGTAAGTTGTGGCCGCTTGAGTATTACCCTTAAGTCAAGACCCCGGCTTTTAAGCCGGGGATAGACGAGGGTTTATTTTATACAGATAATCCCAGATATCTGTGCTCATTAGTGCAACATCTATGAAAAAAATCACTAACCGCGGCTTTAGTATCATCTTGAGTATCTTTATCATCCTGACCTTCTCTGCTCTTGGCCTGATGTTTTTAAATCTTTTGGCCACTCAGACCGACACCTACCTAAAAGAAATCTCCTCCACCCAGGCCTTTTATCTGGCTGAGGCGGCCAGGAATTACGCCCTTGAATATTACATCAACTGGGGCAGAGACTTCACCAAAGAAACCGACGACCAATTCCCAAATCTTACAGTGGCTAATGGCAGGGCCAAGCAG
>JAZDFF010000028.1:0-2451 GCA_043808095.1 Candidatus Omnitrophota bacterium | reverse complement strand
CGGGGCGTAAGCAGATCTAAGATTTCAATATCACAATTATTACAAGAAGAACACGCCGCATGAAATACCCAGAGAGATTTAGTTAAAGCTTTTAGTTTAAGGTTCATATTATAAGCCAAATAACGCTAATATAACTGCAATGACAGCAATGATACTCACCGGCCCCCAAAAGAATCTTAGGGCCTGGTCAATGCGCAAACGGGGATTGGTATTTTTAATCAGTATAATTATTACTAATAAAGCGACATATTTCCCGGCTAATGCCCAAGGCGATAAATTACCCCCCCAGAACAAGATTATCAACAATAAAGGCATTGTATAAAGTAAAACTGCCTTTGTCAATTTAAAGATGGCTAAAGGAAGCCCGGAATATTCAATCAATACGCCTCCCATAATCTCTTGTTCTGCCTCGGACATATCAAACGGCACGAATCCCAGCTTTGCCTGCATACAAAATATAGCCGCTATAAAGGCCAATGCCCCTGACCAGGAAGCAAGATTGGAGCCAAAACTCATCCATACCTCCGGGACCATTTGATGGTTTAAAATCTGCCCTATCTGTATAGCCCCTTCGGATTTGATAATGACCACGACTATAGATAATATAAATGGCAATTCATAGCCCAGAACCAGCTTCATCTCCCTGGATGCGCCCAGGGAAGCCAAAGGATTCCTCGAGCTGGATGCGCCGACTATCATTGCTATTGCAGGGATTATGAGAAGATATATAACAACGATCAGGTCACCCAGAACGCTTTCTTGAGGATAAATTACGCTCCTGCCCAAAATCGCTGCTACCAAAACCGCACTTAAAAGCCCGAACCAGGGAGCTAATAAGAAGGTTGATTTTGCCCCTTCAGGGACAATCGTTTCCTTGCCTAACAATTTTATAATATCGATGAAATTCTGATACCAGGGCGGGCCCACTCGCCACTGGATACGGGCAGTAACCTTCCTATCTACCCAGCCGGCAATCAGCCCGACGCAGACGCTGAATAGAAAACCGGGAAATATCAAATAATTAAAAAATACTTTTACCATTTTAAACACATTTTATCTTAGGCGGAACGTCTTCTCTTAACCACTTAGGCGAATGTACTGCCAGATGCTCACCGACAAAATAGATGTTCTTTTCTAAATTTTCTTCTATTTCTTTAATCTCTATTGCTTTTTCCGGACAGGCAGAGATGCATTTGGGAGGCCTTCCAGGTATACCTATACAGTAATCGCATTTTGAATCTAAATAAGGAATAAAATCGGGAAATATCGTCCCAAATGGACAAGCTATGGAACAGGACTTACAGCTTGAGCAGCGCATCTTATAACGTTTTAATATACCGTCGGCCTGCTTCTCTAAAGCCTCATGATAACAGGAAGTTACACAAGGCGCTTCCTCGCAATGGCGACAGAACAAGACGAATGTTGCATATTCACGCAGATTGGTAATCCCGTTATTCTGCGGGTGGTAAAAATAATCGCAAGCCACCCTGCATTCCTTACATTTGTTACAGATATCTAAGTCAACGAATAAACGTTTCATATAATTAGTCCCAAATATCGTGCAGGCCTTTTAATTGCTCGTAGGTAAATACCGGCCCGTCCTTACAGCTATAAAACCTGCCTATACGACAATGGCCGCATTTCCCTAACCCGCAAGACATATTCTTTTCCATGGACAGATATATATCCTGCGGCTTAAATCCCAGGTCCAATAATTTCAAGGTCACGAATTTCATCATTATCGGCGGACCGCAGACTATTGAAACGGCTTTCTCTAAATCTACCGGTAAATCCTTTAATATCGTGGTAACTAAACCAACGTTCCCCTTCCAGGTAGAATCTCCTACATCAACGGTAGTAACTACGTCTACTTTATTTTTCTTCGCCCACTCTCCGATAGAACCTTTATATATAATGTCATTGGGCGTGCGGGAGCCATAACGCAGGACTACTTTATTATATTTATCGATTCCGGAAAATAAACTGAACAGCAAAGAGCGTAAGGGAGCCAAGCCCACGCCGCCGCCCACGATTAAAACATCTTTTCCGGCAAATTTATCTAAAGGATACCCTTTCCCGTAAGGCCCGCGTATACCTAAAGATGTGTTCTTGGAAATACTATGCAAGGAGGCGGTAACCCGGCCCACATTCATTATAGTCAGCTCTATTTTTTCTTTTATAGCTGGATCTGAAGAAGGCGTAAAAGGCGCTTCCCCTGTCCCCGGTAAAGTCAACTCAATGAACTGGCCGGTCTTAAACTCAAAAGGCTCCCTGAGCCTTAAAACAAAGGTCTTAATCGTAGGGCTCTCGGTGATGACATCTTCAACTATTGCCTCTATGGGTTGATAGATATTTTTCATTTGGCAATATTGAGCTTCTTGGCTAAATCCTTCAATACTTCCCGGATATCAATCTTTCCCGGACAGACCTCAATACACCTGCCGCAACCGC
>JAZDFF010000027.1:0-52381 GCA_043808095.1 Candidatus Omnitrophota bacterium | reverse complement strand
CCTTCCAGGCCTTCGAGTACAATTTGCATCTTGGTCTTTGGATCCCATTTGCGGTATTTCATTGGCTCCCCCTTTCCATGATGCTATTATAGGAGATTTTCTCCTAAAATGCATCAATTGCTTAACGGGGAGCAGTATAATGTCTAATTAGTCATTTTAGTCCTTCGACTTCGCTCACCTCAGTGCCGAGCATCTTGTAAACAGGCACTTCGGTGCGAGGCAGGACTAATGGTGAGCGTAGTCGAACCATTAGAAATTTAGGAATTTATTAGTCATTCGTCATTTAAGAATTCGACATTTATCAAATTAATTGAAGATGTGTTTCTCTGATAGACAAGGGGGTTTTATTCTGCTGTTTACTTTGATGCTTATGGTGACGATTTCTGTGGTTGTAGCAGGGTATTTATATCTGGTGAGCGTAAAGACCAGGGTTTCAGGATTACGACGGGATGACGCGGCAAGTTTTTATCTGGCTGAGGCCGGACTTGAGCGGGGGATGAGAGAGATAAGAGATGATGTGTTGGCTCCCGTGCAGATGGTTGACCCGCGCGCCTTGGGCTATCACAGTAGTCCCAGCATTGATGGCCTTGAGGCCTCGGGAACCGCATCTAATAGTAAGGGGGCGCTTCTTTATGATGATGGAAGTTATGCTTCATTAAATATAAGGCCGTATTGGTTGAATGTCCGAGTAAGAAATTTTCTCCAATTAACCAATCTTTTAGGCACACGTCTTAAAAATATTGATTTGGGAATTCGCTGTCGGATTAATAGGCGAGGGCAATGGGGGCTAATAAATATATATTTTACTACGGATAACTGGCAGCATACAAGAGAAATCGTAGCCCAGGAGGTAATGGTAGATAATTTTTCAGGCTGGATTACAAGTTATTATAAACTACCTTTATCAACGTGGGATGAGATAAATACTTCAGATTTTGGCATTGAGGTGGAAATGATTAAGGCCAGCGACGACAGGAACGCCATAATCTACATTGATTATTTTTTCATTAGGCCTACCTATGAAATAGACGCATCTAGCGAGCCTTGGTTTTTGGGTTTTAACAACCTCGTCTTAGGCAATGGCAACATCGAGAGCGTTAACATTATTGATGAATGCGGTAAGGTACATCTAAATTACGCCTCGGCTGAGCTCCTTAGGTATCTTATGGTTGAATGCGGCATCGCCGATTTTGATGCCCGGGTCATCGCCCAGAATATCGTAGATTACCGCACCAAAAAATTCTTTGACAGTATTGAAGAGGTAAAACAGGTTAAAGGTATGACCACGGATTATTATGATTTAATCAGAGACTATGTTACAGTTTACTCTTTTATTAATGATGGGGTATTTCGACCTACTGGTGCAAGGGCCCCGGTTAATGTAAATACTGCATCAAGAGGAGTCCTGGAGGCAATATTTGACCCGCTTGGTCTTGGAGGAGGTGTAGCTCCGGGCGTAGATAAGACAGATGCGTCAAGACTGGCCGGTGATATAATGATTCGTCGAGAAAGCCAGCCATTTACCTATTTTGAGAGTTCCGATCCGACTCAAGATGGTACGATACCCGCCTCTAATCGTAGTGATTTCTATGGTTTTATTAATGGCGATATACCGGGCTATCCTATGAAATATTTATCTACTAAAGAAAAAAGACTTATTTGGGATAACGCCGATGCCTCGATTAGCGATTGGGGAGGCGGCAATTGTATTTCGACTGAATTTTCATATTATTCCGATGGTTTTATGATTGATGCTGTAGGTAAAAAGTCCGGTAGTACTTCTCAGGTAAGAATGGTTATTAAAGACGGCGGCGATAAATACCTTGATACTTGCATTGGTGATACCGCATTGACCAAATACTGGCGCCAGGTTAAGTGAGCACGTGACTTATGCCTGCCTGCCGGCAGGCAAACAGTTTGTCAAACCGAAAATGATAAAATTTGATTCTTTAATGAAAACAGGAAGTCAATTCTTGGCAGCATTTCTTAAAAATGCCCAAGGGTTCATTTCAAAGGTTACTCCCTTTATCACAAAAATTACCAAAAAATTTGGCAAGAAAGAGTTTGTACTTGGCATAGACATCGGGTCTTCATCGGTTAAAATTGTGCAGTTTAAAAAATTAGAGGCCGGTGGTCTTTTGCTTGTTTATGCGAATATAGTTGAGATAAACCAGCAAGAAGGCCAGAATGCAAAAATCAATGCGCTAAACCGGGCCCTGGGAGGTATTGATCCCAAGAAAGCCAAGTCAATCTCGGTAATAAATTGCCCCGGAACATTTACGCTGGAATTGAGCGTGCCTTATATGTCGCATTCAGAACTGGCCGAGGCAGTAAAATGGCAGGCCAGAAAATTCATTCCTTTTATTGCCGAGGATACCGAGGTAGATTTTAAAATTCAAGAAGAAGTCCTCGATAAAGGAGCAAAGAAATTTAAGGTCTTAGTGAGCATCTCGCCTAAAAAGACAGTTACGGAACACCTTGCCTTGCTTAATCAGTTGGGCATAAGGCCCGCTGGTTTTATCCCCGTGCCTTTAGCCTTAAAAAGTTTAGTAGAGAGATTAAATCCGCCTAAAGAAGAGACCCTGGCAGTGTTAGAGATGGGGGCCAGTATTACAGAACTTGTCATATTTAAAGGCACAAATCCTGTCTTTAACCGTAAGATCCCCGTAACGGGTGCGGATTTTACTAATAGCCTAAAAACTACCCTGGCTTCAGAAAAGGGGAGGTTTGAACTTAATTTAGAAGAGGCAGAAAAGATAAAAAGGCTTGCCGGAATTCCTCAGGTCGCCGGGCAAGAATTGATAGAAGGCAAAATCTCTGCTAGCCAGATGCTTTCTTTGATTAGGCCGGTATTAGAGAGGTTATCCAGCCAGGTGATTCAATCTCTTGATTATTATTATGAGAGCTGGTCACCGGAAAAAATCAATAGATTAGTTATCTGCGGAGGCGCAGCCAAGCTAAAAGGATTAGCGGCGTATCTTTCCGGAGAATTAAATATGAAGGTAGAGTTATCTGAACCCTTAAGAGGTATTAATAAAATGGAAGGCGCCTTAAAACAAGAAGCACCTTTAGAATTATGTATGGCCCTGGGCGCTGCCTTAGCTCAGGAAGAAGGTATAAATCTTTTACCCGGCGAATTTAAGACCCAGACGCAAAGGACAGTTAAAGGGGCTGCATTTAAAGCCACAGTTTCAGCCATAATCTTAATCCTGGTTTTTATATATGTCGGGATGGCTATTCGGCTGAATAGTATTAATAAAAAACTCCAGGCCCAGGACCTACTTTTAAAAGCCCTTACGCCTCAGTTTGAAGATGCTAAAGAACAATCCCAGATTTATGACATAGTCAATAACGAGCCTCTCTGGGAAGATGTCTTTAAAGAATTAAGCAATGTAGTTTGCGATAACCTTTATTTGACCTCGATGGGCATTAAGCCTGATAACATAGTCTTAACTGGTGTGATTTTATCTAAAGGCGCCAGGATGGAAGATATCCTTTCCCAATTTATGATGGCCATTGAAGAGGGGATATTCAAAGAAGTAAACCTTGTTAGCACCAGGAAAAAAAGCGAACCCTTTGAGAGTTTAGAATTTGTAATCAAATGCAAAGCCCAATAATGAATTTCTTGGTCGTTAAAAATCAACCTTTAAACGCAGATGAGCACAGATTTTTTACAGATGGGCACAGATGGATGGTATCGATGAATATATCTGTGACCACAAAATTTTTTAATCTTTAAATGTTAAATATTTTGGGATTAAAGACTGATAAAAAGAACATTATAATTTTAGGTATACCCCTGGCCATAGTTATTCTTTTGGTTTTCTTGGTGTATCTTCCCCTGGCAAAGGAATTGACAAAGGCAGGGGCTCAACTTTCTTTGAAGACAAAAGAGGTATCGCAGTTACAATCCGAGATTCAGTCTGTATCTCTCAATAAGAAAAAGAGCCTCCCGTCGCTAAAAGAGGTTTCCCAGGCCTTAGACGAACTTACAAAATTAGGCCTTGAACAAAATATTAATTTTATCTCCATGGACCCTCGCCATCCTCAAGCATCAAAATCTAAGGTGTATCAGATACTGCCTATAGACATGGTTATTCAGGCCGAGTACGGCGAACTGGGTACATTTTTAGGGGCCTTAGAGAGTTTAAAGCGAAGCGTAGTAACTTTGAACCATCTTGAGATTGACCGGGAAGAAAAAATTTTGCCAAAATTAAATGTAAGATTAACGGTAAATATGTATACAGGGAGGCGTTAGGCCTTGAGATCTACTAAGATAATTGTTTTTATTTTCTTGTGCGTGATTATGGTTCTCGTATGGATGCGCAGCTGTGCTGTTGTGGCCAAGAAGTATGGCGCAAAGCCGCAGGCCGAGAATAAAACAGCTGACGTGGCACCTCTTGTCGCAACTATTCCTTCATCCAAGGCAGCAACACTACAGGTTCAAACAGTTTCCGAAGCCCCGCCAAATCTGAGAACCAAATACACTAAATGGGGCAGGTCTCCTTTTGTCTTACAGAAATCAAGAAAATTCGGCTTTAATCTAAATCTTGCGGGCGTATTATGGGATAAGGATAACCCTCAGGCGATTATTAATGGCCGGATTGTTGGAAAAGGCGATGAGATAGAAGGTTTTAAGGTAATAGAGATTACCAAAGACAAGGTTATTTTGAGCGACGGGGCCAATCGGGTAGAACTGCGTCTGTAAAACATGGTTTTCTTGACATATATTTAATTTTGAGATATAGTTGTTTGTCGTGAGGGGGATAATGAAAAGTTTAAGAGGCATTAGAGGTATTATATTCATTGAGATATTGATTGCCACTTTTGTATTTGTGGTGACCCTGGCGGTATTGAGCACATCTTATCTAGCCATGCTTAATCTTGTAGAACTGGCTAGGCTTACCACGGTGGCCAACAAAGATGCCGAGAATGTAATGGAACGTATCCAGAGCACTAATTTTACCAATATCGTGCCAAAGTTTCCGGACGGCGCTGTAGCACCGACATTCCCCACAGAGACCTTAAGTTTAGACGGCGAACAGATAACAGTAACTTACCCTCAAGGAGTAAGCGTTGATCCACTGGAAATCCTGGTAACAGTTTCCTATAGTCATAAGGGTCGTTCTCTTACTCAAACTATTAGAACGCTTCGGACAAGATGAGACTAAATCTAAAAGATATATTAGTTTTTAAGGCCTTCACACTTACTGAATTAATTGTAGGAACAGCAATTCTGGTGATTATCACTGGCCTATTATTTACACTGCTTTTGGGGATGTTGGATATTTCAGAACTAGGTTCTACTGAGTCTAGAGTTCAACAAGAAGCAAGGCAGGCAATGGAGATAATGACTTCTGAACTTAAGAGTTCTGATAGGACTAAGATTGTTTTACCGGCAGGCCCATCATATAGCCCGACCATCTCTTTTTATCTACCAACGGACCTTGACGGTGACGGCACAATTATCGCAGCAGCCACTGGTAATATCGAGTGGAATCCTACTGTTTATACCTATAGTATTGTAAGCGGACCTATGGGCATATCCCAATTAAGAAGGACAGGCGGCGGCCAGCCGGATAAAGTCTTGGCGAATTATGTTGTAAGCGTCCTTTTTGCTGATCATAATATTGATGCGAATCTTGCCCTTGATGAGGCACGGATAATCCTCAAGGTAAGAAAAAATGTCCCTAAAAAACAAAGGCCATTTGAGGTTGAGTTAAACGGCGTGGTTAAACTTCGTAATTAGAACGTAGATTCTGTTAACTTAAAATAAGACTGTCACGTTTAAGGGATAGCAAGGGACAGAAAGGGATAGCAAGGGACAGAAAGGGAGTTTTTTAAAATTTCCCCTACTATCCCTTGCTAACCCATACTATTTCTTTCTGACCCCTAAACAAAACTCGTACGAGGTAATCATGATAAATCTTAAGACCCAAAAGGGGACGTTATTAATAATTGGCTATGCGGTAGTGGCGGTTTTGATCATTGTGGGCGCGGGTTTTTTGATGGTTGCAGTGTCAGAGAATAGAAGCGCCCAGATGAAAAGGATGCAGTCTCAAGCATATTATCTGGCAGAAGGAGGGCTTGAGGATGCCATATTTCAATTCACCCAGGCGCTTTCCAATTATCAGACTCCGCCGACAACCGGAAGCACCGCCTCAATGAATTCAACATTCACCATTACGCCCATAGGAAACCAGTATGTTCAAGCCAATCCGGAGGGCACGCAGTCATTAGTGCAGAATTATCGCATAACTGTATCCGCCATACACCCTGAAAACGCAAGTGTGAATGTTACGATTAACCAGGTAATCGCAAGAAAACTGACTCCAGTATTTCAATTTGCCGTATTTTATGACCCGGATTTAGAGATTCTTCCCGGGGCGCAGATGCTTCCTTTAGGCAGGATCCATTGTAATTCTAATATTTATCTTGGCGCAGAGGCCGGCGTAACTCTTACCTTAGATAGTGAATATGTCCATGCCGTAGGGGATATGTACAGGTCAAGGAAGGATAGCCCAAGGTCTATGAATGGAACGGTGGATATAAAGGTCGCCGGAAGTAGCCCCACTGAATTTGAACCGATGACCCTTTCTCCGCTTTTTGACAGCACCGACCCTAACTGGACAGACGGTTCCCAGACGCTTTGGAATGGTACAGTGAAAAGTGGAGTTCACGGCGTGACCAAGATTGTCCCGCCCGAAATAGCCTCTACCGAGCCCAATGGCTTTTTTGATAACAACGCAGACCTAAAAATAAAAGACAACCGGGCATATACTAACGCCGGAATAGATATAACAGGTTCATTACCCGTAAACACAATTACCGAGAAAACTTTATATAATAACCGGGAGCTGAAATGGGTCAAGGTTACTGAAATTGATGTAGCCAAAGTTAACACTTCCGGATATTTTCCAAACAATGGTCTTTTATATGCCACAAGATCAGACGCTACTATGGGCAACCCAAACGGGATAAGGCTAACTAATGGCTCTACCTTAGCCGACGGTCTTACCCTGGTAACAAATGACCCCGTCTATATTAAGGGAGATTATAATAATACGAATAAAAAACCCGCCTCGATTATTTGTGATTCCCTAAATTTGCTTTCCAATAATTGGTCCGACGCTAACAGTAATAAATCCTTAGCCAATAGAGTTGCCCTAAATACAACCATTAATTCTGCATTTATCAGCGGTTCTTACCAGACCCAGACGGGTGTCTATAACGGAGGCGTTGAGAATTATCCCCGTTTTCTCGAAAACTGGACGAATAAAACCCTGAATATGAAAATGTCTTTTGTAAATATTTGGGACAGTTCCCTTACTACAGGGTTTTGGCAATACGGCGATCCGCAATATACCGCTCCGATTAGAAACTGGATGTATGATACGGATTTTGATGACGTAAATAAGTTGCCGCCTTTCTGTCCGAGAGTAATTGAGATTGTGAGAATTGCGCGTTGGTAAAATGAAGCCTCCCGACGTATCGTCGGGATTGGCTGAATTTGACCCCGACGTATCGTCGGAGGGATCTTCCCGATAACATAACGCTGCGAAAATTTATAGCTAAATTTGAGAAATTTAGCTATAAATTTTCTTGCAGTTATCGGGATAATTCCGACAAACAACTTATGTTTGCTTGCGCTCCATAAGTTGTGTCGTCATTAAAAGGAGCCAAATATGGCAGAAGAAAATCTTCCATTAGAAAAGAATTTAGTCGCACAAGGCCTCATTAGCGCTGAGCAGCTAAAATTAGCCAAGGAAGAGGCCAAAAAGAAAAAAATTTCTTTAGAGAAGGCCTTGATTAATTTAGGGATGATTAATAACCCCGAGATCGCCTCGGTTTTAGCCGGCAGCCTCAATGTCCCTTATATTGACCTTGTGGATTATCTTATTGAACAGGAAACAATAAAACTTGTTCCCCAGGATCTGGCCAAGAAATATTGTGTTATTCCATTATTCAAGGTCGGCAATACCCTGACTTTAGCCATGGCAGATCCCACGGATATCATAGCCATTGATGAGGTGCATCGTAAGTGTAATTTAGAAATAGACCCGGTTATTAGCATAAACACCCAGATAAATCCAGCTATCGACCAATATTACGGCGTCAGCGGCGATATGGAAAAAATCATTGGCAGTATCGAAGAAGACGATTTAAACAAGATGATTGAAAAACTCGAGAATATGGAGGATATCAAGGACGCCTCTCTCTTGGCCGAAGAGGCGCCGATAATTAGATTAGTTAATCTTTTGATTGCTCAGGCCGTCAAAGACAAGGCCTCGGATATCCATATTGAACCAGAAGAGAAACTCTTACGGGTCAGATTTAGAATTGACGGCATTTTATACGAGATTCCTCCACCGCCAAAATATTTAATGTCCGGGATTATTTCGCGCGTAAAGATTCTTTCTAAGATGGATATCGCAGAAAAGAGGGCACCGCAGGATGGCCGTTTTTCTTTAAAGATGGAAAACAAGACCATTGATTTGAGAGTTTCATCATTTCCTACTGTCTATGGAGAAAACATAGTAATGAGACTGCTTGATAAAGGCAGCATTATGTATGGTTTAACCGATCTGGGATTTGCCAAAGATTCTTTGGAAATTTTTGATAAGATGATTAAACGCTCTTATGGGATAATCTTAGTTACCGGGCCCACGGGAAGCGGTAAGACTACTACCCTATATGCGGCGCTGCAGGGAATTAATTCCCTGGAAAAGAATATTATTACCGTCGAAGATCCTGTGGAGTATCATCTGCCGCTTATCCGTCAATGTCAAGTCAATCCTAAAGCAGGACTAACATTCGCCTCGGGCCTCAGGGCTATAGTACGCCAAGACCCTAACGTTATAATGGTTGGTGAAATCAGAGATCTGGAGACGGTTGAGATTGCTATTCATTCGGCATTAACCGGCCAACTTGTGTTTTCCACATTGCATACCAATGATGCGCCCAGTGCCATTACGCGGCTTATTGATATGGGCGCGCAGCCATTTTTGATTGCCTCATCACTAATTGGCGTGGTTGCCCAGCGGTTAATAAGGGTGTTGTGTGATAATTGTAAACAGGCTTACAAGCCAACGCCTGAGTTATTGCGCGATTTGGGGTTTAAAGAGGGTCAAGAGGTTACTTTCTATAAACCTGTCGGCTGCCGTCGGTGTAAAGATATCGGCTACACGGGCCGCATTGGTATTTATGAGATTATGGTCTGCGATGACCAGATTAGAAGGCTTACTGTAGCCAAGGTCGCCGCAGTGGATATAAAAAGGCACGCCCAGGGAATAGGGATGAAGACCTTAAGAGAAGATGGTCTAGTCAAGGCAATGGCTGGCATTACCTCATTAGAAGAGGTTCTTCGCGTAACCCAGGAGGAATAGTATGATGTTTTATAACTTAAATAAGAAAACATCATATGTAATCAAATTATAATCACCGTAATCACGTATAATTATAATCTAGTATTATAAGTTAGAATTATACGAGGAGGAATAACATGGCAAGTTTCCGGTATAAGGTCAGAGATAAGGTTGGCAAATTAATCCAAGGGACGATGGAGGCCAGGGACAATACCAGCCTCGTTGAGTATTTTAAAAATATGGGCTATACACCAATCTCCATTATTGAGCGAAAGGCAATATTAGACATAGTTGCCTTGTGGAAGAATATGATGGGGATTAGCCAGAAAGACCTGAATGTCTTTACCAGGCAACTGGCGACTTTTGAAGGCGCGGGTATGCCAATTTTGTCCGGCCTTAAGGCCTTGGAGGAACAAACCGAAAACAGGCATCTAAAAGAAGTTACGGGAAAAGTCAAGAGGGATGTTGAAGGAGGTTCTGATTTATCCGATGCGATGAGCCGTCATCCCAGGATCTTTTCCAAACTCTATGTACATATGATTCAGGCTGGGGAGGCCGCAGGTAAACTAAAAGATATTTTAGATAGGCTTGCTGAATTAGGCGAACACGATGAAGAAACGCGTTCCCAGATAAAGTCAGCTACTCGCTATCCCATAATGGTTGTAGCCGTGATTACCTTTGTATTTTTTGGAGTTACCACTTTTGTCTTACCTAAGTTCGCCACCCTTTTTGCAAGATTTGGCTCAAATCTTCCTCTTCCTACGAGGATATTATTAGGCCTAAATGCCGTACTTCGGCACTATGCCCTATTTTTTATTATCGGCATTGCCGCGTTAATTTCTGCTTTTATTTGGTTTATCAATACCCCCATGGGAAGACGCATCTTTGATAATTTTCAATTAAAGGTTCCTGTCTTTGGAATTATGATTAATAAAATAAGCATATCAAGATTTTCCCGCATCTTAGGAACATTGATCCAGAGCGGTATACCTATGCTCCAGGCCCTGGATATTACCTCTCAGATTGTAGGTAATGTGGTAATCGAGAAGGCAATTAATGAGGTGCGCGAACATGTCAAAGAAGGAAGGGGCCTGGCCGGGCCGATGAGGCTCAATAAAATTTTCCCTCCGATGTTAGTGCATATGGTTTCAACCGGAGAGGAGAGCGGCGCGATAGATACTCTTCTGTTAAAGGTCTCGGAGCATTATGACCTTGAGGTGGGCTATGCCATAAAAAATCTGACCACAATGATTGAGCCCATCTTGATACTTGCCTTAGGCAGCATTGTCTTGGTCTTGGCCTTGGCAGTATTTCTGCCGATGTGGAATATGGCCAGCGTCTTCAAGGCTTGATATTTACTTTGGCGTTTTGGCGGTCTATCTTTAGTCGTTTAGTAATTTTGCGTTTTTGCGATAAAAAAAATGTTTGACAAATCCACCAATAGGTGTTAAAATTAAAAAAATGAAAGGAGGTTGATAACGTGAAGAAATTTAAAGGTTTTACCTTAATCGAGTTAGTCGTAGTTATCGCAATATTAGCAATCTTAGCAGCCGTGGCTATCCCTAAATTTGTGGATTTATCCAAGAAAGCAAGAAGGGCAACAGCCGAGGCAGAGTTAGGCGCATTAAGAGCCGCAGCACAGCTTTATTATGCCTCAACAGCAGTGAGAGGGACGCCCGCATTTCCGAATAACACGAACATATTGCTGCAGCAACTTCAGGAACGTCCTGTTCAACTTACGACACCCACAGGAGTGACATATAACTATCCTACACGGTCATTTGAATGGATTTATTACTCAGGCTCTGGCAAGGTAACGAAGACAGGTTTTCCGGCACATTCGCCTTGGTCTGCTTGGTAAAACATCCGGTTTTCTGGTAGAAATAATTTTATTTAATTCAAAAATGAAAAAGGGGAGAATATTCTCCCCTTTTTGTTAGAAAATGTCCCAAATAACTATTATTATTCCAGTTTTAAATGAAGAAGAGAATATCTCTGAGCTGATTAAAGGGATAAAGACCGTTTCATCTGGAGATGATGAGATATTGGTAATTGATGATGGTTCAGAAGATAATACTGCTAAAATCGTCAAGGAATTAAACGTAAGAGTAATCAGCCACCCATACAATATGGGAAACGGCGCCGCTGTTAAAACAGGCATAAGAATTGCTAAAGGCGAGATTTTAGTCTTGCTGGATGGCGATAGCCAGCATAATCCTGCTGATATACCCAGATTATTAGAACACATCGATAAGTATGATATGGTTGTTGGCGCAAGGACTGATGATTCATCTACATCTTTTCAACGAAAATTAGCCAATAAAATTTATAATCTCTTTGCCAGCTATGTTAGCAGTTTTAAGATAGAGGACCTGACCTCGGGTTTTCGAGTAGTTAAAAAAGAAGTAGCCTTAAAATTTCTTTACCTATTGCCCAATACATTTTCTTATCCGACTACTATAACCCTTGCATTTTTGAAGTCTGGACGAGGCATTAAATATATACCAATTAAAACGCGATTAAGAAAGGGCAAAAGTAAAATCTCTCCTTTTAAAGATGGAGTAAAGTTTTTGTTAATTATAACTAAGATTGCAACCTTATTTTCTCCGTTTAGGATATTTCTGCCGGTAAGCTTATTTTTCTTTGCTTTAGGAGCAGGATATTATGGCTACACCTATTTTAACTTCCACCGTTTCACCAATATGTCTGCCTTACTTATTATGACTAGCATTATCATCTTCATGATGGGCTTAGTCTCTGAACAGATAGCCCAGTTGAGATTAGACCGCACCGAAAATATCTAAAACAAAAAGTTCTTATGAAATTATCCGTAATAATACCCGCCTATAATGAGATAAAAACTATCAAGGAAATTTTAGACAGGGTTAGAAAAGTCAAATTTGATAGAGAGATAATCATTGTTGATGATTTTTCTACCGATGGCACTAGGGAATTTGTCAGATCATTAAAAGACAATAATCTAAAGGCCATTTTCCACTCTAGAAATATGGGTAAAGGTGCATGTGTAAGGACGGCCTTTGAACATATAGAGGGGGATATAATAATTATTCAGGATGCTGACCTGGAATATGACCCCAGAGAATATCCAAGGTTACTGGAACCGATTTTAGACGGAAGGGCTGATGTTGTTTATGGTTCACGTTTCTTAGGAGGCCCCCATAGAGTACTGTTCTTCTGGCATTATTTAGGGAACCAGTTCCTGACCTTCCTTTCAAATCTATTCACAAACCTCAATCTTACAGATATGGAGACCGGCCTCAAGATATTTAAAAAAGAGGTGATTAAGGGTATAAAAATAAGCTCTAATCGTTTTGGATTTGAGCCGGAGATTACCGCGAAATTAGCCAAGAAAAGATGCAAGATTTATGAAGTGCCCATATCCTATAGTGGGAGAGATTATTCCGAAGGTAAGAAGATAACCTACAAGGATGGGATAGCCGCAATATTTGCCATTATTCGGTATAATCTATTTGATTGATGAAGGTTCTTGTCATTATTCTTCTTATTGCATTAGGCATACTTTATGCTTCAACCTTACATTCTTATCTTGGGCTTTCTAATAATGATGACGCCCAGTATATAATTCTTGCCAAGGCCCTAGCTTCAGGTCAGGGCTATCGCAGTATTAATTATCCTTATAACCCGCTTCAAACTGTCTACCCTTTTATTTTTCCTTTGTTGCTTACCCCGATAGTATATTTTTTCGGCTATAACTTCTTATTAATGCGAATCTTAATTTTATTTTTTGGCTTAGGTTCTCTTTATTTGATTTATTGGATGTTCAGGCAAAAAAAAGACGAGGAATTTGCTTTATTGTGCATGTTGCTCGTAGGAATCAGCCCGATTCTTTATTTTTATCAAACAATAATTATTTCGGAAATTCCGTATATATTTTTTAGTCTTCTGGCATTATTTTTTATTGAAAGTTACGCCAATACAGACTCCGTTTTAAATAAGTATCTTTTTATCTCGTGCGGTTTTACGATAATTTCGTTTTTTACACGCATGGCAGGAATCTCGATTTTTCTTGGAGCATTTTTTTACCTTTTTTTAAAAAAACGATTGACTATAAAAAAAATAAATTTTCTTAAGAAAGTTTTAGTCTTTGTGGTAATTTGCGGTTTACCTTTTTTCTCATGGATTATAATGGGACATAGTCCCGTTGGCAGATCTTTTGATTATACGGATCAATTTTTTGCTATGAAACATTACGACGATGAGGCAGGCATAATCAATTTTATTGATTTATTTTCAAGGGTAAAAAATAATTTCAAATATTACGCCAATGCATTAGTCTTCGACCAATTTTTCATTTACTATAAACTACCTGCTGCCCTAAGGAATGCTTTTGCCTTATTTTTTATGTCGTTATTTGTTTTTGGATTTTTGGAAAAGTTAATAATAAAAAAATCTATTTTTGAGTTTTATTTTTTGTTTTATTGCCTACTCTTTCTTAGCTGGCCGTTCCAGGAGATGCGTTTCTTAGTACCAATATTACCTTTTAGCACATATTATCTCGTTTCAGGATTAATAACTTTTGCAAGTAGAATAAAAAAAGTTAGTTATTTATTTTTAGTAATAACATTGTCAGTTATCATATTGTTTGATTTTTTGGGTTTAAATTATATAAGCAAGCGATTTATCAGAATTACGCACGGTCAATCTCCGGTATATAAATGGGTAATTAAGAACGTTCCCCTAAATAGTGTAATAATATATCGTTTTACCGCTACTATGTTTTTATTAACTGGCCGGAAAACCATACTTTATCCTTGGACAAATTCCGATAATCGGTTTTTCAGATATCTGAGAATGTTTAATATAGATTATGTTATTGTAGATAAAATAACTACTGAAACTGTAAAATATTTAATACCGTTCATTGAAAAATATCCAGAGATATTTACTTCTGTAGCAAAGTTCAGAAACTCCGAGGTATTTAAGATAGAAAAGGCAAAAATCAAACTGGATGAGAATTGAAACTGGCTCAAAAAAAATAATATTTTTAATTTCTTTATTTATCGGAGCATTATATCTTTTTATGCTGAGTTCTGACTTAGGGGATTTCGGCGGGGATAATGCCCAGTATATATTTCTGGCAAAATCGTTGGCAACAGGCAGAGGATATCGGGCAATTAATTTGCCCGGAAGCCCTGTTCATTCACAGTATCCCCCGGTATTTCCTTTATTACTTGCTCCGATTATCTATTTTTTTGGAAACAATTTATTTCTTATGCATCTTCTTATTATCGCCTGTGCCATCGCCTCGGTTTATTTAATCTATAAGGTTATAAAAGATGATGATTCCGAAGAAAACGCTCTATTGGTTATGATCTATGCTGGCCTCAGCCCCTTCTTAATAATCTCGCTTCTTAGAATATTATCTGAGATGCCTTATTTTTTATTTTCCCTGTTGACATTGTTTTTTATAAAAAAGTATGCCGATACTAACAGTGTTAAAAATAGATATCTTTTTTTATCTTGCCTGTTTATGGTAATTACATATTTTACCAGGACGGTTGGTATCAGCCTTTTTATTGCAGCAATAGTATATTTAATTTTTGGAAATGGTGCCGTGAGTTTAAAAATAAAATTGAATAAAACTTTCTACGTTGGTATTATATTTATTATACCATTTTTGCTTTGGAATTTAAGGTCGTTATTAATAGATAAGGCAACGCCCAGTTACTATAACTCATTTTTTCTAATCGATGTATACAATCCCGGCATAGGATACGCCAGGCTTTATGATTTGCTAACAAGGGTTAATCAAAACCTTATTTTTTATCAAGATGTAATAGCGGGTAATATTTTTTATTCAGGCATTTACCGTACCCCCATCAGCCTTTTAATTTTATCTATTTTTATCTTTGGATTTTTATTTAAGTTCTTGACAAAAAGGACCTTATTGGAATTTTATCTTTTGGTATATTTATTTATTATTTTGTTGTGGCCGTATACGGAAAGGAGATTTCTCCTTCCGGTTCTGTTTCTTATAATCTATTACTTTTTAGTCGGTTTAAAGGAGTTCTTAAATTTATTTTCAAAAATACAACTCGTGAAATTGAATCGAATTTTATTTAGTTTAGTTATAATCATCCTGGCATGGTCAAATTTTGTTATATCCGGAAAAATAATAAAGGTTCATCTTAGTAAAATTTATTTTCCAAAAGGTTGTGATGTATATAAAGACAAAAGAAATTTTCCTTGCTTAAATTTATCTAATTATTATGAAGGAATAAACGCATATTTAAACGGTTTTGATGACCAATCTAGGTTAATAATCGAAGTTTATTATCGTTATTTAACCGTAAGTTCTTGGTTAAAAGAGGGCGTTTCTAAAGACAGTATTATAGCCTGCAGGAAACCCACCATCACAAGTTTATTTAGTAATCATAAAGCAGCATGTTATCCATTCGTTAAGAGTGAACAAAAAATTATTTCTTGGCTCAAAGGCAACAATATTAATTATATTATCCTCGATGAATTTAGTACGGAAACAAATAAATATCTGCTGCCTGTAATCATAAAGAATCGTAAAATATTTTGGCTGATTAAACGAATGGGCGGTACATTATTGTTAGAGGTTAGGCAAGATGTTATTTAAAATAAAAAATAAATTTATTTTGGAATATTTTTCTATTATTATTTTGCTCTTCGCAGTCGTTATAGTATATTTTAACTCCTTGGCCGGAGATTTTGTCTTTGATGATACACATATTATTGTTAACAATCCGTATATAAAAGACCCTCATAAGGTTATTAATTTTTTTATTGGCAGGCTTTCGACAAATAGACAGGTGCAAGGTTTCAGGCCTTTTCTTATGGTTACCTTTTTATTTAATTATTTTTTTGGTAAATTAAATCCGCTCGGGTATCATATTATCAATATCATGTTTCATTTTCTAAATGCAGTAATAATTTATGCCATACTAAAAATTTTATTTTCTAAAAATTATTCCCTTAACCCTTTTAGCACTCTTATCCCGTTTTTTGTTAGCCTTCTATTTGCCGTGCATCCAATAAACAGCGAGGCGGTAAACTATATTTCGGCACGGTCAAGTTTAACGTCTACTTTTTTTATGCTCCTTTCTTTATTTTTGTACATAAAAAAGGATAACTATAGTGATAGGAAGAGAATTTATTTTTATTTTGGCTCTGTATTCTCATTTATTGGAGCTCTTTTGTCGAAAGAAAGCGCAATAATGTTACCATTTTTAATAATTCTATATGATGTATGTTTTCAGGATCTTGAAAGAACAAGAGATCATTTGAAGCTAATCCTCAAAAATTATTTTCATTTTTTTATCATCTTAGCGCTATACCTTCATTTAAGAATCAGGCTATTTAGCGGGCTAATTAGAGGAGATTATTTATTAGGTCACTCTGTATATCTTAATATCCTTAGACAAGCCAAGGCCGTTGTTTATTATTTTAAATTGTTCCTCTGGCCGTCTGATTTGTGCATAGACCGCTATATCGCTACCTCAAAATCATTATTTGAACCAGCGGTAGTTTTTTCAGTAATCTTACTTATTTCTTTGATTATTCTTGGGATGAAGTCGTTTAAAAAAGACAGATTAATTTCTTTTTCAATTTTTTGGTTTTTTCTTAATTTAATTCCAGTTTCTTCGATTATACCTTTTAATATTGTAATGAGTGAGCATCGTTTTTATTTACCGGGAATAGGCTTGTTTTTACTTGTCGGTGTTGTAATATTAAAATTATTTAATACCAAATATGGGGCGAGTATTTCTAAATATTTAATTTTTGTTTTTGTTATTATCATTTTGTTATCTTCGATTTTAACAATAAGAAGAAACATAATTTGGCAAAATGCCTTGGCTTTATGGCAAGATACGGTAAGAGTTTCCCCGCAATCATTCCGCGCACATAATGATTTAGGAATCGAATTTTTGAAGAGAGATGAATGCGGTAAAGCCATAGATGAATTTAAGAAAGCGATAGAGTTAAGAGGTGCGGAGGCAAAATTATATTGCAATCTTTCCTATGCCTACATTAAGAAAGGCCGGCATGAGGAAGCATTTAAAGCTTCCCAAAATGCTTTAAATATAGATCCAAATTCTTCAGAGGCCCATCATAATTTAGGACTTATTTATCAAAAGACAAAAGAATTTGATAAAGCAATATCCGAGTATAGGAAAGCCCTGGAAATCAATCCCTATCTAGTTGAATCTTACAATAATCTTGGGCTAATCTTTCAAGGGGCAGGTTTGATCCGGGAATCAATTAGGGAATTTGAGCATGCCCTTAGCATAGATCCCGATTTAGGCGTAGTGCATTTTAACCTAGGAAGAAGTTTTTTACTTCTTAAGCCACAAGACAGAGAATCCGCTAAAATACATCTTGAAATAGCAGCTAATTCGGGATGTATGTTAGGCGTTCAGTAGTACAAAATGATCCATATAGTCCTTGGCACAAAAGCCCAGTATATAAAAACAGCGCCTTTATTAAGGAGTCTGGATAAACAAAATATCCCTTATAACTTAATAGATACGGGTCAACACGCGCAATTTTCTAAGATGTTAAGGCAGGAATTAGAGATAAGGGAGCCGGACGTCTATTTAAAAGATAAATTTGACATTTCTACTCTTTGGAGCGCATTTATCTGGTTTCAAAAGTACTTAATCCTTGCAACCTTTTGTCCCGGACATATTCTAAAAAATATTTTTAAAGACAAAAAAGGCATCTGCGTTATTCACGGAGATACGCTTTCCACAGTGCTTTCTTTATTTTTAGCTAAAAGAGCAGGTCTTCGTGTTGCCCATATAGAAGCAGGCCTTAGGTCTTACAATATTTTTCACCCGTTTCCGGAAGAGATTATCAGAATAATTGCAATGAAATACTCCGATATTTTATTTGCGCCTTCAGACTGGGCTTATAACAATCTTATAAAGATGAATCTTAAGTCAGAGTTAGTTAATATGAAGGTAAATACGAATATGGAATCCACTTATTTTGCCTTATCCAAAGATGCCAATTTTAAATTAGGGGTTCTTGATTATTGTATTGTGACTATACATAGGGCAGAGACGATATTCAGCAAAAAGAAAATGAAATTCATTGTAAATTTACTGAGTGAAATTTCGAAATCGCGAAATGTAGTGTTTATATTACATAAACCGACGACCTTATCCTTACGTAAATTCAGATTATATGAAGCTCTTAGCAATTCAAAAAACATAAAATTGTTAGAATTGCTTCCTCATGCCGATTTTATTCATTTATTAAATAAGGCTGGTTTCATAATTACTGATGGGGGAAGCATTCAAGAAGAATCGTTTTATTTAGGCAAACCATGTTTAATTTTAAGATATACTACAGAGAGACACGAAGGATTAGGCGAGAATGTGGTTATTTCCGAGTTCAATAAAGATAAGATTTATCACTTTTTAAATCATTATTTAGAGTTTAGTCAAAATAATGGAAACATAGATAACATTTCTGCTTCCGAAACCATCGTTAAATACTTAAAGCAATATGCTTAAAGAACTGCGAAAAATTTATGAGAAATTTAAAAAAGAGCCACTCGGTTTTTTGTTCGTGCTTTATATAAATCTAGCATAGGAAGGATCAAATATTATAAAGGCGATGATTATGATGCAACTAAATATTGGTCAGATAGGTTTTCTCATCATAAGTTATCATTTAAAGGTTCAGGAAATGAAGGATTGTCCGAGGAAGCGAATAGAAATATGTATCTCGAGACAAAAAGAGTATTTTTAAATTTATGCCAAAAGGCAAATATTAATTTTAAAGATACACGGGTATTGGATATAGGTTGCGGAACTGGTTTTTATGCATCTTTACTTTATGAACTTGGCGTAAGACGATATACTGGTATAGATATCACTGATATATTATTTGCCGAACTTAAAAAAAGCACCCAACCTTCGAATTTATTAAAAGAGATGTAACTAACCAATGGAAAGAAGGAACATTTGATCTCATTATAATGATGAATGCTATAGAACACATCGTGAGAAAGGAAAAACTCTCTTCCGCGATGAGGAATGTTAAACTTTCTCTTGCAAATGATGGTATGATTATCATAGGGCCAATTTCTAAGATTGGTAAAAAGCGATTTTTCTATTTAAGAACTTGGACAATAGAAGATATAAAAGATGAATTTACAGGAGATTATATTATAGGTGAATTATTTCCATTGAGGGAAGGTTACTTAGTCTCTATTAAAAAGCAGCTTTTTCAAAGAGATTTTAATGTATAGATTAAATAATCTATTTGATAAAGAGTAGTGATAATATAATGAAAATTTTAATATTAAGTAGGGATTATCCTCCTTATGCATGGGGAGGAATGGGAGGAGTTGTTGAAAATATTATTAAACTTTCTAAAAAATTTGATTTGGACTTAACGATAATTGCAAATCACCCTAAATTAGGAATTTTAAGGGAAACAGGAGATAGACTCATTATTTATCGTGTACCAACTATAGGTTCAACTTTTCTAACTAAATTACCCTCTTTTAGTTATTATGCTAGTAAATTGGTATCAAAGATACAAGATAATTATGACTTGATATATTCTAATTCTTCTCCAATTTTTTGTAAGATTAAGCGTCCTTTTATTGTGCATTTTCAAGGTACGCGTTATGGAGAATATCTGGCTTGTAAAGAAATTAGAAAGTTTTTATATGCCTTGCTTAATTGCATATACATACCATTTGATAAAATTCTTCTTAAAAAAGCAAATGGGGTTATCGTACTATCTGAGAATATGATTAATGAAATTAATGCTATGGGAGGCACTAGTAAAAAGATAACAGTTATTCCCAATGGCGTGGACACAGAGTTTTTCAAACCACTCAAGCCAAAGGATTTTAGTTCTCTAGAAAAAAAGATTCTCTTCGTTGGTAGATTGGACGCTAGAAAGGGGATAGACATCTTATTTTACTCGTTTAAAGAAGTATTAAAAAAAATAAAGGCGAAACTTACGATTGTAGGAGAAGGCAGAGAGAAGAATAAATTGCTAAATCTTGCAAACTTTTTATCTATTCCTGTAGAATTTTTAGGCAGGATCCAACATGAAAGCTTACTAGAGGTTTATAATGAAGCCGATTTATTTGTTTTACCATCTTTTTATGAAGGTGTTCCCTTGGTTGCTTTAGAAGCCATGGCTTGCGGTGTTCCTACGATTATTTCAAGCGGTTGCCCTAATTTAGGTGTTCCTCGTTTTGAAAAAGGCAATATTGGAAGTTTGGTTGAGGCCATATTAGATATCCTTCCTCATGAAGGTAAACTAAAGGAGCTTTCTCAGCAGTGCATTAAAATAAGCGCAAATTATGATTGGCAAAAAATAGTACCGAGAATAATTGGATTTATTAAGGAAATCAAAGAAGGGCAAAATAAATGAACCGCAATTTTCTAGAAAACTTCAAAAGAAATTACATAAAAGAAAAGAAGGAAAAATTACTTGCTGAGGGTAAGATATCGTGGCTAGATCCCGAAAAGATCGAAAAACAAAGTATTCTTAATTCATTAATTGAAGCAAGAGGCCATATAAAAGGAAGATTATTAGATATTGGTTGTGCAGACAAGCCTTATGAGGTGATATTTAAGGATAGGTTTAAAAAATATATCGGCATAGACTTACCTATTGCAGCTGAGGTGCATAAGAAGATCTATCGTGTAGATATATATGCCAGTGTTTTAGAGTTACCTTGTAAATTGGAAAGTTTTGATACAATTTTATCCACTCAAGTATTAGAACATCTGCCTGAACCGAGAATGAGTCTTCAGGAAGCTTTTAGAGTATTAAAAAAGGGAGGGTATTTGATATTGACTGCACCTATGGTTTGGGAATTGCATGAGACCCCCTTTGACTATTACAGATTCACTAAGTATGGCTTGATAAATCTCGCGGAAGGCGCGGGATTTAAGATAATTTATATTAAGGCAAGAGGTGGGATATGGGCAGTTGTGGGTCAAAGGTTGAGTTCTATAGTATATCGTTTGAGAGGTGAACCTAAATCAATCATCACGATGGCAATTAAAGTATTATTCTGTGTTGTAATCCAAGCCCTGTTTTTGATATTAGATAAGGTTAATAAAGATGAGAGAGAAACATTAGGCTATATAATGGTAGCTCAGAAATAAAAATTAGTTAAGTTTTTCGATGAGATATTAAATAAAGTTTATGAAAGAGTCAGAGTATAGAGAATACCTAGATATTTCTGCAAAGACGGAAAAACACAAAGGGACTCGTTACAAAGAGTTTGTAGAAATTATTTTAAAAAATATAAGGGGAAGATGTCTTGAAATCGGTTGTGGTGATGGCGTTTGGACGGATTTTCTCAGAAGCAAATCGAGTAATGTAGTCTCAATAGATTTATCTAAAGATAGAATCAAAAACGCTAAGAAAATTATTAATAATTCTGACATTGATTTTATTATCAGTGATGCTAGAGTATTGCCTTTTAAGGATCGTTCTTTTAGCACTATCTGCGCATTCGAAGTAATTGAACACTTGCCTAACCGTAATGACCATTTTAGATTTATTCGAGAAGTAAAGAGACTGTTATCCAAGAACGGGGTTTTTTTGATCTCTACCCCAAATAGACCATTGTTTATAATCTATTGCTGGTTATTGAGAGAAATGCACCCAACGCATTTTTCCGAACTGAGTTATTCTCAATTGAAGTCGATTTTAAGCAGTAATTTCCGTTCTTTTAAAATCTATGGGCAATTTGGGTGGCTTCACCCATTTTATAGATTTAAACCAGTTGAATTTATCCATAGGTTATTAAGCAAATTTGTGCCTGTATGCAAGGGCCTATTAGGAGTATGTAAACAGGATTAACATGATTTTAAATATTATTCTTATCATTTTTGTTTTGATAACAGGCACTTTGGTCAGTTCGCTAATTTTCTGGATTTTATTAAACAGAAGGATAAAATTTTATGAAGCCGTTAAACTAGTTTCAGTAGCAGCCACCTTAAATAAGCTTTTCCTGAGCGGTTCAGGATATGCGACGATGAGCCTAAAGCTTAAAAAAGATAATTTTAAGCTTCACGAATGCCTCCTATCATTTGCCGCCGTAGAATTTTTTTCAATAATCCCCTGGATAATTATAGGATTATATTTTGGTGCAAGGATATTCATAAGAATTTCATATTTTTCAATTATTTTTTTAGGTTTGATAGTAATTTTTGCAATTTATAAAAGAAATAAGATACTGGAGTTTTTTAAACAAATTTTAGGTTATTTTAAATATATCAAGAAAAATATTTTAATCGTTATTTTCCTGGCGTTAGTCAATGTTGTATTAGGAGTCTATTATTACTTTTTTTTATTCAAAGTTTTCAATTTAAATTTTGCTCTGCTGGATGTTTTAAAGATCGCTTCTGTTGCTTTTACGGTAGGGTACCTTTCGCCCATTCCCGCTGGCCTTGGATTTAAGGAAAGCAGCTTAATTTTTCTTCTGATGGAACACGGCATAACGCTAAAGGCCTCTTTTCTAATTGCTATAGCAGATAGAATAATGTTAACAGGGGTCTGTATTATCTTAGGGCTGTTATTTGGTACCAAGATGTTAATAGAAGCCCTAAAAATAAGCCCTTTGTCAAAAAATATACCTAAATTAAATAATAAAAATGAGCCAAATTATTAAGTCATGCAAGGATAATAAAGATCATTTGGCAATTATTTTAATTGTTGCAGTTTCAATTATAATTTATTTTAACGGCCTTGGTAATCCTTTTGTATTTGATGACCTTCACACGATAGTAAGAAATAATTACATCAAAGAACCCAATAAGATCGCGCTGCTATTTAATTCCGGATTTATTACAAGTTCCGATCCCGTTCAGGGAATTAGGCCGTTGTTAATGTTAAGTTTTGCTTTTAATTATTTCTTTGGAGGGTTTAACCCGATAGGCTACCACATTACAAACATAATGTTTCATTTTCTTAACGGGATAGTCCTATTTTTCTTATTGAAATTTTTCTTAAGGGAGAACTACTTCTGGCCGGCATTTCTTTCAGCGCTTTTATTTATTGTCCATCCGGTTAATACCGAGGCAGTAGGCTACATATCCTGCCGGTCTTCATTAATGGCAGGATTTTTTATATTATTAAGCCTATTAGCTTATGTCAGTAGAGATAAGTTTGCCAAGCCTAAGGATAGCTATCTTTATGCCATTTCTCTTATTTCCTTTATCTTTGCACTTTTAAGTAAGGAAATTGCCATAGTGACTCCGGCTATATTGTTATCTTATGACTTTATATTTAATCTTTTGGATAATAAAAAGTCGAGCCGAAACAGACTTAGATCAAAACTCAAAACAATACTTTTAAATTATTGTCCGTTTATTTTAATAAGTATTTTATATCTTCTGTGGCGCAAACGTATTTTTGGAGGAGTGGGTACGATAGTTTGGATTAATTCTCCTTATTCGAATCTTCTTACGCAAATTCATGTAACGGTATTGTATTTCAGGCTTTTATTTTTTCCGTTCGATCTCAATATTACTCGACATTTTCCTGTGGCTCTTTCTATTTTTGAGCCGAGCGTTTTCGTATCTGCGTTGATAACAATTATATTGTTAGGTATTGCCTTATTTTGTTTAAAGCGGATAAAACTATTGTCTTTTGCGATATTCTGGTTTTATTTAAATTTAGTCCCTAAATTTATTGTTTCTCTTCATCTGCTTGCTGCAGAACACCATCTTTATTTACCAAGTATCGGATTTTATGTCTTGTTTGGGCTTTTAATAAAACAGATATTCCCATACAAGAAATTCAGGCTAATTTTGCTGTTTCTTTTGGCGGTTATTTTATTAGTTTTCTCAATCACCTCAATGCGAAGAAATATCGTTTGGCAAAATGAGTATAACCTTTGGCAAGCCAGTATTAATAATTTTCCTACCGCAGGTGCCTACAATAATCTTGCTCTTCGGTGTATAACCCTGGGCAAATTTAATGAGGCAATTGAATACTTGGAGAAGGCATTAAAATTAGATAAAGAGGGGGCTCTCTGGCCTGTTCTTTATAGCAATCTCGGTCAATGCTATCTTTTTCAAAAAAAATATGATAAGGCAGAAATAGAATACAAGAAGGCCTTAATCCTGGATCCCGAATTATATGAGACTTATAATAATCTAGGAATTGTTTATGATTACACGGGAAAAATTGAAGAAGCCATCGTGGCATTTAAAAAGGCAGGAGAAGGAAAATTTCCTTTAGCCGAGGCCTATCATAATTTAGGGATTACTTATATGCAAAAAGGAAAGACTGAAGAGGCAATAATACAATTTAAAAAAGCCCTTGAAAGGGACCGGGATTTTATCAAGTCCTATCAGGCCCTGGCGCTTTTGAATGAAGATTTAGGTCATTTAGATAAAGCCCAAGATGCCTACAATACCATAATTAAGATAGACTCTAATAATATCTTAGCCCATTATGGTCTGGGTAATATCTATGGAAAACAGGGAAATCTGCTTGCGCTAAAAGAATTTAATAAGGCAATAGAGACAGATCCTGAATTTGCGCCTGCACATTATAATCTGGCAGTAAGTTACGCCAATCTGTCACCGCCAAAAATAGACCTGGCCAGAAAACATCTGGATTTGGCTATAAAATATGGTTATAAGCCTAAGGTAGAATTTGTACGGTCTTTGGAGACTTTAGAGTCTAAGAAAGATAAGTAAATGGGTTATAACTCTTTTTGTTTTAATTAGTTATAAATAAAAGTTCAGTTTTAAGATGCAATAACTTCGCTTGACTTTTTATTATTTGTATGATAATTTATTCTGTAATAGACTAATGACAATATTAGGCACGAATTGACACTAATACCTGCATGTCGACGGATAGGAATCTGTGTAGAGTGGCGTGAAATTTGTTTGTATTCGTGTATAAGATAAAATTTTTAATAGTTTTGTAATGAGAAATAATAAAATAAAAGACTTAAAACGCAGGTTGCAGTGGTTAGAAACTTTTTATGATATAGCCCGCGATGTAAACTCTGCGCTAGGCCTTAAGAGTTGCTTAAAGATTATTGTCGATAAGGCTGGAGAATTATTAGATGTGGAGCGGGTTTCTTTGATGCTCCTTGATAAAAAGAAGAGGGAGTTGACAATCGAGTGCGCAACCGGAATAAGCAGCCGTGTAATTAAGAATGTTCGAGTAAAACTGGGCCAGGGTGTTTCCGGATGGGTGGCAAAAAAAGGAAAACCCCTTTTAATAAATGATATTTCTAGAGATAAGCGTTTTCGTCCGCGCGAAAAAGGTAAATACTATACCCAGTCACTCTTAAGCGTTCCTTTAAAAGCCCGTGGCCAGATAATCGGTGTTTTGAATGTAAACAATAAGGCCAGAAAACAAATTTTTAACAAAGACGACCTTAATCTCTTGACTGCTTTAGCTAATGAGGCCTCTATCACTATTGCCAATGCCAGGCTCTATCAGGAATTACTTGCGGCCAATGAGCGCCTAAAACAATTAGATAGATTAAAATCTGAATTCGTAGCAAATGTCTCTCATGAATTAAGCACGCCCCTTGGAACCTGCAGGTATTTTGTCTCGATTATTTTAAAAGATTTAGCCGGCACCGTAACTGCTCAACAAAAGGAATATCTGAGTCTGATGGAGAGTAACATCGAGAGGCTTACGCACCTGATTAATAATTTGCTTTCTCTCTCTAAAATCGAGGCAGGAAAATTAGAATTAAAACGTCAGCAGGTTAAGATTCATACTATAGCTAATGAAGTCTTAAATAACTTTCGCGGCCCGGCAGAGGTCAAAGGAATAAAATTAGAGAATAATATTGCCGAAGATTTACCTGCGGTATATATTGATGCAGAGAGAGTTATTGAGGTCTTTACCAATCTTATCGGAAATGCCGTGAAATTTACTCCTTCCGGAGGCAGGATCTGGCTTGAGGCTAAGATCTCTCCAAGGCGCGCGGCCTATAAAAATTTGGATATTAGCGTATCTGATACAGGAAGGGGCATACCGCCTGAAGACATAGGCGGGATCTTCGATAAATTCCATCAGATGGAAATAGGGCTTCCTCCCGGCGGAAAAGGGACGGGCCTGGGGCTTGCAATATCGCGAGAGATTATTCAATTGCATGACGGCAATATCTGGGCTGAATCTGAATTAGGCAATGGCAGCAAATTCACTTTTAGTCTGCCCATATTCGATGCAGATACATTTTTTAAAGTCAGGGTGTCCGAAGAGATAAAAAGGGCCAGACAAAGTAACTCTCCATTGTCACTGGTGGTTTTATTTATCGGCGATTTTAATATAATCAGAGATTCTATTTCCGATATTGAGATAAATAAAATACTTCTTGAAATAGAGGATTTGTCCAAGAAGACAGTACGCCGGCCAACAGATATTGTTATCAGGGTTATGAAGGGTGAAATTATTGCTGTTTTAGCTGGCGCAGATAAAGAAGGGGCCTTGTCTTTGTCTCGGCGCCTAAAATCAACGATTGAGAAAAGTGATTTTTCTACCTCAAGAGGTGTGCTGAAACTTAAAATGACAACGGGCGTGGCCACTTATCCTGAGGATGCGCTTGAGGCCGAAGAGTTAATTAAGATGGCAGAAGATTATTTAAAATTTGATAAGGTGGGTCAAGATGTCTGAAGAATATAGTATTTCTAAAAAAAGGATCTTGGTGGTTGACGACGAGCCGGATTTTGTTAAGGCCATTCACATCATTCTGGAAGCCAATAACTATGAAGTGACTATTGCTAACGATGGCCAGGAGGGGCTGAATCTGGCCCGTAAACTAAGACCGGATTTAATTGTCCTGGATTTGATGCTTCCCAAGATGGACGGTTACAAGGTATGCCGTTTCCTCAAATTTGATGAGAAATACCGCGAAATTCCCATTATTATGCTTACGGCCAGGGGCCAGGAAGAAGATAAAAATCTCGGCCAGCAGATGGGGGCAGATGCTTACATTATAAAGTCAGAAAAACCGGAAGTCCTTTTAGAAAAGATTAAGCAACTGATAAAGACGTAGTGCTTGCTTATAATAACTCTGTTATTCTATAAATTGAAAACCAGGTTTAAGGGATAGTAGGGTGTAGTAAGGGGTAGTAAGGGTGAGCAGGGGAATAGTTTTAAACCCATCCTATCCCATTCTAACCCTTCCTGGCCTTTTCTAACCCTTAAACCTGTTGATTTTTTACGGAAGGTCAATTAGCATATAATAAATTATAGATATGGATTTTAAACTAGATTTAATCAAAAAAAGCAGCGAATTCATCGGGTTAGATATCGGGACCAGTTCGATAAAATTGGTCAGGCTTAAGGCCGAAGGAGATAACTTTACTGTCCTTGATTTTTCCCTGCATGAAATTCCCGCCAAAGTTCAGGAGACTAAAGATTTAGCCGCACTTAAAACAATAATCCAGGATATCTTTAAAGAAAAAGGCCTGGCTTATAAAGGGGTTAATTCCATGGTCAGCGGAGTCGGGCTGGCAGTAAAACGTACCCTTGTGCCCGATATGTCCCGCGAGGAATTGTTGGGAGCAATTAAATGGGCCCTAAAAGACCAGGTGCCTTTTGATCTGGATAAGTCTTCTATCGAATTTGAAATTACAGGCGAGGCCATAGGTATTGACGGGATAAAGAAGAAAGAAGTCATGGTTGTTGCAGTTAATGAGGATAGCCTAAAGCGCCATATTACATTAATCAAGGAGTCGGGCCTGGAATCCCAGGGTGTGAGCGTTTTAAGCTATGCAATTTCAAATTTTGTAAAGATCGACAACAGCATAAGACCTAATCAAATCTCTGCTTTAATTGATATCGGCGCAGATAAGACAGAGATTATGTTTTTTAAAGGCAAACAACTTCAATTTGTGCGTCAGATTACCACGGCCGCAAATACTATTACCAGGGCATTAACCGGGGTAGTGGTTTCCTTTCCCGATAAAATTGAGTTAAGCTTTGATGAGGCAGAGAAAATCAAAAGAACTCACGGCATACCCGAAGAAGATGCACGCATGCTTTCTGATAGTAAGATTCCTCCGTCAAAAATATTAATGTTGATGAGGCCTGTTTTAGAGAGGCTGCTTAATGAAATAAAACGCTCTCTCGATTATTACCGCCAGGAATTCAAACAAGAAAGAATTGACCGGCTTATCCTTTGCGGAGGAGGTGCGCGTCTTAAAAAATTAGACGAATTTTTGGCTAAGGGCTTGAGTGATATCAAAGTAGAATTAATCTCAATGCCCAAAAGCATTTATTGTGAACCCGTTAACCAGGATAAATTCAAAGAATTATTGCCCAGCCTGGCTGTTGCACTGGGTTTGGCTTTAGGTAAAGGAGAAGGCCTGAATTTCCTTCCGAAAGAGTTAAGGGCCCAAGTAAAACAGATTAGAGAGATCGAAAAAAGCACTCTCAGGGTCATAAGCGTCGTTATAAGCGTCGTATTTATTTTCTCTCTTCTTTGGATGAATCAAAAGATGAATACATTTAAAAGGCATCTTGTATCATTGTCTCAATACTGGAGTATGTTAGAAAAAATTACGGAAGCAAGGAGAAGCCTGGATAAGCGGAAACTTCTTTATGATGAAATAATTGTAGATCAACCTGACCTGTATGGCATATTAAAATCAATCAGTGATATTATTCCAAAAACAGCAGAGTTAAATAGTTTAGTTTTAAATCAGGAAAAAAGAGAGCTTGATTTAAAAGGAATGCTCATTACGACAGAATATACAACCGAAATGATGCTGGCAGATTTTCTGTTGTCCCTTGAGGGGGCGCCTTATTTTACCAAAGCTACTTTAATTTCAAGCAGCAAGACGGAAAAACTCCAGCTTCCTGCTGCAGAATTTGAGTTAGTGGTAAATCTAGCAAAGTCTAAAAAATGACGAAGATTAAGATTGATAGTACTGAAAGAAATTTAATCATTACCATTATCGCTATGTTAGTAGCTTCTTTTCTCTTTTGGATGTTCGTCTATGCTCCCAAGAAAAAAGAGATGTTGTCCATAGATAGAAAAATAAAAGAATTTGGTGTTGATATTGAGAAGGCAAAGACAGAATTAGAAAAGACGGAAGATTATAATGCGAAAATTCAACAGATGCAGTCAGAAATCGTGGAATTAGAAACAAAGTTTCCCAAAGACACCCAGCTTTCGACGATTTTAAAATATATTTTTGAGGAGTCAAAACGTAATTTCTTAGAAATTGAGACTATTACCCCGGGTGAACTAAAGGCTTATATCCCTAGAAATCCGTCGCTCGACATTGCCGAGCTTAATTGCCAACAGAAGCTCTTTGAATTAAAGGTTAAATGCAGGTACCGCGATTTGGCAGATTTTCTAAAAACCTTAAAGAACAACCCTCGTTACATATTTAGTATCGAACAATTAGAGATTGCCAAGGAAAAAGAGATATTGCCTCAGTTAAGGGTAAAATTGGTCATAGGCGTTTATGTATTATCCTCAAGGCCTAAAGTAGAAAGTTTACAATGAACAAGAATATAGCAAAAATAATAGTACCTATTTCAGTAGTTGTAATTGTAATATTTTTATTTGGTTGTAATAATAATAAGGCAAAATCAATAAAATCAAAAACTATCGAGTTGTCTAAAGAAGCGGCCGTCGAGCAAGATAGAAAAGAGGCCCGGGAGTCGACGTCCTCTGTCAAAGGTATCGGTACTCCAGCCGCTAAAAAAGAAAAAACCGAAGGCGGATGGAAGAGAGATCCCTTCATAATCTTAGAGAAAGACCTTGCGGATATCGAAAAACAATTTTCTTATAAAACCGTAACCAAAAGGCCGGAGTTATCCCAGTTAAAATTAACCGGGATAATCTTTGCCAAAGAGAATTCTCCTGAGAATTCTGCTATGATTAGCGGAGAGTTGATGAAGGTTGGAGACCAGGTCGTAGGTTTTAAGATAGTAGATATAAAATCCAATTCCGTAGTCCTTAAATGGGAAAATCAGGAATTTGTTTTACAGTTGTGGGAGGAAGGGTCTAAATAATAAAAATTTCAGTATATAAAGGAGACGCCCCTCTAGCGGCGTCTCCTTATTTTATCATCCCTAGAATGGAAGACCTAAAAATATATATTTACCCAGAGCCGGTCCTAAGAAAAAAATCCAAGCCGGTTAAGAAATTTACCACCCAAGTGAGAGAGCTTTTGGATAAAATGTTGGAGCTGATGTATGAGTCTAAAGGCGTGGGCCTTGCCGCGCCTCAGGTAGGTGAAGACCTGTGTTTGATTGTTGTAGACGCCGGAAATGGCCCTCTAAAGTTATGCAATCCGGTTATCTTAAAGAGACAAGGCGCCACTTTTATGGAAGAGGGGTGTCTTAGCCTTCCTGAAATAATAATCAACCTAAGGCGGGCAAAAAAGATCAGGGTCTCGGCCATAAATGAAGAAGGTAAAGACATTGTTTTTGACGCCGAAGATGTTTTGGCCAGAGTAATTCAACATGAGATAGACCATCTTGACGGAAGGTTATTAATTGATTATCTGCCCTGGCATAAGAGATGGCTTGCTAAAAGAAAGCTGAAAAGAGTAACCAGAAACCAGAGCACAGAAACCAGGGTTTAAGTTTATAATGCCTAATTTCTAATGCCGAATTTGTATAATTCGAGAGATCTGTTTACAATCTGTATCATTAGAACCAAGGTATCGATACTCGTCTAACGTTGTCGATACTGGTATCGAAGCTCGATTCTTGAAGCTGGAATTATAATATTGATGTATTTAAACTAGCATCTAGTATCTTGTATATCTTGTATCTAGCATCTATACGAGCATCCATACCGAAAGACGAGCTTCAAAACCCAAAGATTGTTAACATTGTTTTTCAATAGTACAAATTTATTAGTCATTTAAAAATACGGGGGTTTATTCATGTATAATTTACTCTATTTAATCTTAGGATTAGTCGCCGGGATATTAAGCGGTTTCCTGGGTATCGGAGGCGGGACCATTATTATTCCGGTTTTAGTTTATCTTTTTGGTCTCACCCAGCATCAGGCCCAGGGGACTACTCTTGCCATTATGATTCCACCAGTCGGACTTTTAGCTGCCCTGGTCTATTATCGGCAAGGGAACGTGATTATTCCAATTGCCATTTGGGCGGCACTGGGATTTTTTCTTGGCGGTTATTTAGGCGCACAGTGGGTTATGCCGGTACCGGATTTAGCCTTAAAGAGAATCTTCGGGGTTTTTCTGGCTGTAATTGGCCTAAGGATGATCTTGGCTCGATGATTTTACAGTATAAAATCACAAAGGGCTACAGACGTTTAGGGGTCAGCAGGGTGTAGTAGGGGATAGAAGGGGTTAGAAAGGGGAAATGAAAAGAGAGCCAGGGTATAAGAAACTAATTGTCTGGCAGAATGCACAGAAATTGAGGCGCCTTATATATGAAACAACCAAACAATTCCCAAAGTCAGAGATGAGAAGAATAGGACAAATGAATGACTCTTCCCGGTCAGTAAAACAAAATATCCAGGAAGGTTATATGAAAACCCTCCCCGGTTATATCAATCATCTAAATATTTCCCAAGGCTCATTGTTAGAATTAAGAGGTGATATTGAAGATTGTTTTGATGACGGGCTGATTGATAAAAATACATTTTTAAAAATAGATGAACTTACAGGCAAGACTGAATATTTATTCAAAAGACTAATTCAGTCTTTAGTTAGGAAACGGGACGGCAAAAAAGGTTTTTAATCTCTCCTGCTAACCCTTGCTGACCCTTGCTATCCCTTCCTAACCCTTAAACGATTATTATACGAGGAGCTTTAATATTATGGCAACTGAACTAGAGAAATGGGTAGAAGAACAGGCACAGCTTACCAAGCCAAAAAAGGTTTACTTCTGCGACGGCTCAGAAGAAGAGGCGCATAGACTCATCGAGATAGGGATGAAAGATGAGTCTATAGATGAGTACAAGATATTTTATAAGCTAAACCAAAAGACCTGGCCGAATAGCTACCTGCATCGCAGCCACCATACCGATGTAGCCCGTACCGAACATCTTACCTATGTCTGTCATTCCGATAAAAGTATTGCCGGCCCCAACAATAATTGGATGAGCCCCGAAGACGCAAAAGATAAACTTAAAAAATTATCCGACGGCTGCATGCGCGGACGCACCATGTATGTCCTTCCCTATATGATGGGCCATCCTGATTCACCTTATGCAAAGACCTCTATCCAGCTTACTGATGTAAGTTACGTGGCCGTAAGCATGAGGATAATGACCCGAATGGGTAAAGGCGTTATAGAAAAAATTGGAAACCGTCAGGATTTTGTCAAAGGGCTGCACTCTGTAGGAGACTTTGATCCTAACAAACGTTTTATTATGCATTTTCCCGACGAGCATTTTGTCTGGAGCATCGGTTCTGGTTACGGAGGTAACGCCCTTTTAGGTAAAAAATGTTTCTCTTTAAGGATTGCCTCGTGGCTCGGATTTCAGGAAGGCTGGCTTGCCGAGCATATGGTGATTATCGGCATAGAAGACCCCCAAGGAAATATAGCTTATGTAACTGCAGCTATGCCTTCTGCCTGCGGAAAGACTAATCTTGCCATGCTTGAGTCGGTCTTACCGGGTTATAAAATATGGACTCTTGGTGATGATATTGCCTGGTTAAATATCGGTCCTGACGGCAGACTCTATGCCATTAATCCCGAGGTAGGGCTTTTTGGGGTTGCGCCCGGAACTTCCATGACGACTAACCCCAATATGATACATACCTTAAAGACTGCCAAGTTTTACCCAACTCTTTTTACCAATACTGCGTTGGATATGGATAATAACCAGCCTTGGTGGGAAGGTTTGGACGGCCCTATGCCCAAAAACCTTTTGGATTGGCAAGGTAAGCCTTGGAATAGTTCTCTCCCGGCAAAAGCTGCACATCCCAATTCAAGGTTTACCGTTTCAATATATAACTCCCCTACGCTTTCTAAAGAGTTCGACAATCCCAGAGGCGTGCCGATTTCGGCGATAATTTTAGGTGGCAGAAGAAGCGAGCTTATGCCTTTAGTAGTTGAGGCATTGAATTGGCAAAACGGTGTATTTATGGGAGCGCGCAGTGGTTCAGAGACTACTGCAGCTGCTGTTCATCAGGTGGGTTTGGTAAGAAGAGACCCCATGGCCATGCTTCCCTTTTGCGGCTATAATATGGGTGATTATTTCCGGCATTGGCTCAATATTGGTAAAAAGCTAACCCATCCTCCCAAGATATTTTCGGTTAACTGGTTTAGACAGGATGAAGACGGAAAATTCCTCTGGCCGGGGTTTGGCGAGAATATTCGAGTATTAAAATGGATAATAGAAAGAATCGCCAATAGCGTCGGCGCAAATGAAACGCCCCTGGGATTTATACCGGAATTAAAAGATTTAGACCTCACTGGATTAAATATCGCCAAAGATAATTTAGAGAAATTGCTTGAGGTTAATCCCAAAGATTGGCAGACGGAATTAAAAGATATAGAAAATTTCTTTATTTCATTTGGCGGGCATCTGCCTGTTGAGGTCTGGCAGGAATATAAGAAATTGGCTAAGCAGTTAAGCGGTAATTAAATTTAAACTGGTAATTTTAAGTAAAGCTATGAGTGCTATTGTCTGAATTATTCCGAATAACGGGATAAATACTACCGAGATAGATAAGGCCCCCAACCACGAACCCAATAAATCCCAGGCATAAACAGAGCCAGCCACCTTACTTAAAGATTTGTCTTCAACTAACCTTAATTTATTCACTAAAAGAAACTCTCCTCCTACCATCGCTCCGGCCAGAGCGCACAATATCAGAAAGATATATTTTAGTTTTTCAACATTTAATGATCTATTTAGAGCAAAAAGTATAAGGCCGACAATTATACAGAAAGTGATAATTACCAATTCTACCTTAATTATACTTTTTCTGTCATTTTTAGAATTTTTCGTTCTAGCAGAAATAAATAGACTTCCTAAGGCAAGCCCAATCATAAAGAATGAAATTAGAAAGGCAATCTGATAATAGAGATACCCATAGAATGACTGAAATGCCAGGATTAAGATTAGGTTTATGCCCATGCCCATAAATCCCGTCGAGAATATGGCAAAATTAAAGGCTAAACTTTTGAATCTTAGAAACCTTTTAAATAAAACAACGGCTAAATTAATTAGAATTAAAACAACCGTAACAAATTTAAATTTTGTTTTTTGTAGCCGATTAAAGAAAGAATTAAGTTTCGGCGAGAACTGGGCATTGAGGAAACTGATTTCATAGAAGAGCGCGCTCGTGTGTAAGTCGCTATTTATTTTTGTTTCTTTTGCCTGATCAATTTGACTGCTGAACCAATCCAGCCAGCGGCTGGAGAGCCTGTCCCTTATATAAAATTCGCTGATATTACGGGTTTTAATATTTCTTTGTTGGAATCTTTTCAAGATAGTATCAGCCCCAAAGTCACCTAATCCATCTCCTGAGGCAAGATAGAGATTGGTATCTCCTGGTATAACCCTAGTATTTTTAAATACCCGCTTTAGCATGCGATACTCACAGTTATTTAGTTGTCTCAAATCTTGGCTTAAATAGGATAGAGAACCAGGCAGGCGCAGCACCAGGATACCGTCATTTTTTAAGGCATTTTTAGCCTCTTTAAAGAATTCTAGGGTATAAAATCTGTTTAACTGTAGATTGGAAGGAGCAGGTAAGTTTAGAATTATAACGTCATAATTTGTTTTGGTTTTCTTTACCAAGAGCCTACCGTCTAGATAATGGATGTCCACCTTTGGATTAGATAATTCTTCTAAAGTTATATTTGTAGGAAACTTTTTAATCATCTTGATAATCAGAGGGTCGAGTTCCGCGTAGTCAATAATGTTTACTGGGTGTTTGGAAATCTCATTAATAAGACCACCAGTTGCTGCTCCTATTACCAATACCTGTCGGGGATGAGGGTGGCTTAAGAGACTAAAATGCGCCAGGTCTTCCAGAGAGGCTGTGTCGGGATTTGGGCTGGTTAGAAGCGGAATTCCGTCATAGAAGAAGGTAAACTCATTGACCCTTTTGGTAACCATAACATTTCCGTAGACCGAGTTCTGGTAGTCCAGGATATTTAAGCCTTTCCATTGGGAATTTAGTGAGATTTGTTGCAGGTAAGAAGAATTTAAAAATAAAAAGCCGAATGCTATTAAAAGCAAGATTATGCCGATTTGGAGCCTGTGGCTTACTTTTATACTAAGTAAAAGGGCAAGAAATAAATTTGTGATAGCAACTAATAAGACTATCTGGAAAGTACCAAAATAACGGATAAGTAAGAAACTAAAAAACAACCCGCCCGTAAAGAATCCCAATGATTCTAAGATATAGACGCCTGTTATGGAATTAGTGACCTGTTTTGTCAGGCTTGAGTAGATTGAACAGCCCAGGCTAAACAGGGCACCGTCGCAGAATGTGAGGATAGATAATATCGTCAATGAACTTATAAAGATAATCGGAATTCCTGCGACTTCGCCAATGCCAATACCCAAGATAGTCTTAATAGTCCGGGCAAGATATACAGCTATAGGCAGATATGCGGCTATTACCACCATCAAGAGAATAAATACGAAAATCTTATCCACCTTCGCTAAACATCTTCCGCGTTTAGCTTCGGTGGATTCCGCTGTGACAAGCTTCGGTGGATAACCCGACGAAGCTGAAGACGAAAGTTCTTCAGCGGAGGCGGGTATATTAGGGTGCTTCGTATTTGTTTGTGGAGTTCCATTTTTTATCTTTTGTGAGATTCTGCCAAAGACGCTGCTTCCTAGGGCCTCAAGGAATAACCAGTTGGCTAAGATTATGCCGATAGAGAGTTCGTTTCCCAGAAAGGTGATTAAAAGCTCCCTAATGAGTATGACCTGGGCGATTATGGTGAGGATGCCTCTAAATAATAAGCTGGCTATAATTATTCTTTTAGTCATACGTTGCCTTTTTATCCGTTTTATCATATAAATTCTATCACAATCCATGGTAGTAGCAAATAAAAATTAGACTGATTTTGAAAAACAAATTATCTGCAACTCTTTGACTGAGAAAAACTTAGTGATTTTTTAAGCAGGCAGTTTTCGTTGACAGGTTTTTCTTTTCGGAGTATAATAAAGGACTAAAATGGAACTAAACGAGATCATCAAACAGAGATTAGAGAAGTTAAATAACCTAAAAAAACAAGGCATAGCTGCCTATGGCTCTCGGTTTGTGCGTTCAGGAAGCATAAAAGAGGAGCTGTCTAGCTTTAGTGAAGGCAAAAAAGTCTCTCTTGCCGGCAGGATCATGGCTAATCGTTCTCATGGTAAGGTCAGTTTCCTGGATATCAACGATCAAAGCGGTAAAATCCAGCTTTACGTAAAAGAAGACCTTATCGGAAAAGAGAACTTTAATTTATTCAATGCGCTTGATATCGGAGATATTATTGGAGTGGAGGGTGAGCTTTTTAAGACCAGGACCGACGAGCCAACGATTAAAGTACTAAATTTAAGCATACTTTCCAAGTCTCTACGGCCGCTTCCAGAGAAATGGCACGGCCTAAAGGATGTTGAGACCAGATACCGGCAGCGTTACATTGATTTAATCGCAAATAGCCAGGTAAAAAACGTCTTCCTGATGCGCTCCCTTATTATTTCTAAGATGCGTGGGTTTTTTGACAAGAAGGGCTATATTGAAGTTGAGACACCGATGATGCAACCTATTCCCGGAGGCGCAACCGGAAAGCCATTTAAGACCCATCATAATATCTATGACGTAGACCTGTATTTACGTATCGCTCCGGAATTGTATTTAAAGAGATTGGTGGTAGGCGGTTTTGAAAAGGTCTATGAGATTAACAAAAGTTTTCGTAATGAAGGTATCTCCACCCGGCATAGTCCTGAATTTACCATGCTTGAAGCCTATACCGCATACTCCGATTATGAGGATATAATGAATTTGACCGAGGAATTAATCACGTATCTGGCACAAGAGATTTTAGGCAAAACCAAAATCGCCTATCAAGGTAGCGAAATAGATTTAAAAACCCCCTGGAGGCGTCTCTCTTTCGCCAAGGTGGTCAAAGACCTCTATAATATCAATCCGGACGATGATGTAAACGTTTGGATAAAAAAGTTAAAAGAAATGGGCAGTAAAAGAAAAATCGACTTGGACATAAAAGGCAAGATGAGTCGTTCACAGCTTACCCATTTAATCACAGAGCTTTTTGAACCGGATTCAAAACATGAGCCTACTTTTGCCATTGATTTATTTAGCGAGGCCTGTCCACTGGCCAAGGCCAAAAAAGATAATCCGCTTTTGGCAGAAAGGTTTGAGCTTTTTATGGGAGGCATTGAAGTAGCCAATGCCTATTCAGAATTAAATGACCCTATAGAGCAAAGGCAAAGGTTTGAAAAAGAATTAAAGGCTGATGCCGAAAATTCCTCCGGAAAATTAGATGAGGATTTTGTAGAGGCCTTAGAATATGGGATGCCTCCGTGTGGCGGTCTTGGTATCGGCATTGATCGGCTGGCCATGTTATTTACCGACAGTCCCTCGATAAGAGACGTGATTTTATTCCCGTTATTAAAACCTAATTCATCCACAGATGAGCGTAGATAGAAAACTACAAGATGAGCACAGATTATCTGTGCCTATCTGTGATAACTTGGCTTTAAAGTGTAAATCTGTGCCTATCTGTGTAAAATATTTTCGATAATATGTTTTACCCTGCCTGGATAAGTTTTCGCTATTTAATAAGCAAAGATAAAGAGAGGTTTATCTCTTTTATCGGGCTTATCTCTGTTTTGGGGGTAGCAGTAGGAGTTGCTACTCTCATAGTAGTTTTGGCGGTAATGACCGGATTTGATAATGAATTGCGCGAAAAGATCGTCGGCGCACACAGTCATATAATGGTGGAAGCAGGCCTGCCCATTGAAGATTACGAGGCGCTGGCGGCCGAGGCCCAAAAGGTAAAAGGGGTTAGCTCCGTCAGTCCTTATGTAGGAGGCCAGGTATTTTTATATCATCAGGATAGAATCGTAAATCTTAACTTGCGCGGCATCGATCCGAAATTAGAGCCCAGCGTAAGCAAGATGAAGGATTATCTGATTAAAGGAGACCTGGATTTAGCCGGTGATTCCATTGTGGTCGGTCGGGAATTAGCGCGGATATTTGCACTTGATATCGGCGATAGCCTTTCGGTGATTACCGCACTGGATAACCGCATGGTTGATTTAAAAGTAAGCGGAATTTTTAATTCCGGGATGTACGATTATGATATGAACTTGGGCCTGGTGAATTTAAAAATGGCCCAGGATATCTTTAGCCTGGGCGATGCTGTGACCGGCCTAGGTATAAAGACGACTAACCTCTATAAGGCAGGCGCTATTTCCGCCTCTTTAAAAAAGCAACTCGGACCAGATTATTCGGTGCGCAGCTGGATAGAGATTAATAAGAACTTCTTTGCCGCATTAAAATTAGAAAAGATTACAATGTTTATTATCCTGACACTTATTGTGATTGTGGCCTCTTTTAATATCGTGGCAACATTGTCGGTTTTGGTGACGCATAAGACTAAGGACATCGGTATCTTAAGGTCAATAGGCGCCACTGCCTCCCAGATAAAAAGGATTTTTAGGCTTGAGGGTCTTTTTATCGGCCTGGGAGGAACCGTTTTAGGCAGTTTCTTAGGAATTGCCATTTGCCTTATTTTAAAGAGGTACCAATTTATAAAACTGCCCGAAGACATCTATTATATCCAGTATCTGCCAGTAAGCATTGATTTAAAAGACATCGCTACGGTAGTCTTAGTGGCCCTGGTTATAACTTATTTATCGACGCTATTTCCGGCAAATAAGGCAGCCAGTCTTAAGCCGGTTGAGGCCTTAAGATATGAGTGAGATAATCTTAGAGGCCCGCAATATCCATAAATTTTATAACAGCGGTCCCAAAAAATTACACGTTTTAAAAGGCATAAATCTAAAAATAGAAAAGGGCCAAGTTTTACAGATCTGCGGTCCCTCAGGTGCGGGTAAGTCTACGCTACTGCATATATTAGGCGGCTTAGATCAGCCGGATAGAGGCAGCATCCTTTTAAATGGCCGGGATTTATCCGGCCTAAGCGGTTTTGAAAAGGCAAGGGTTTTAAATCAGGAATTCGGTTTTGTTTTTCAATTCTATCATCTAATGGGTGAATTCAGCTGTCTTGAAAACGTAATGATGCCGGCGATTATTAAAAACGGTAACTCTAAGGATGTTAGAGACCAGGCAATAAGCCTCTTGGAAAAACTCGGCCTTTCTGATAGAATGGTGCATGAGCCAAGAGAACTTTCCGGGGGAGAGCAGCAGCGCGTGGCAATTGGCCGGGCTCTTATAAATAGACCGAGCGTTGTTTTTTGCGATGAACCGACCGGAAACCTGGATTCAGAAATGGGCATGGTAATCATAAATCTCCTGAAGGGACTGAATCAGGAATTTGGACTTACTATTGTAGTAGTCACCCACCAAGAGGATTTGATTGACTCAGCGGATAGAGTAATCCATATAAGGGACGGAGTCCTACAAAATTAAGTAGCGAGTAAAGAGCAGCAAGTAGCGAGATGAGAAAATTCCAAATTATAAACAAATCCCAATAACAAAATCCGAATGACCACTGTTTGCTATTTCGGTATTTGGAATTGTGCATTGTTTGTCTCTCGCGTTGCTCAGGATATCCTTGAAGGATGCCGAGAGAAACGAGGTATAATTTGTGGTTTGTTTATTGTAATTTAATATTCTCTCTACTCTCTACTAGCTACTCGCTACTATAAAAGGTTATTTTAAATGGAGGCGGGAATGAAGGTTTATATTAGCGGAGAATATTTTGACAAAGATGAGGCAAAGATTTCGGTGTTTGATCATGGCCTGCTTTACGGCGATGGCGTGTTTGAAGGCATTAGGTCCTATAATTACCTGGTCTTTAAATTAAAAGAGCATATTGACCGGCTTTTTGAGTCAGCCCACACCATTATGTTAGACATCCCGCTTTCTAAAGAGAGACTTACCAAAGCGGTCCTTGATACCTTAAAGTTAAATAAACTAAAGGATAGTTATATCAGACTGGTGGTAACCCGCGGCGAAGGTGATTTAGGCCTTGACCCGCGAAAGTGTAAAGGCAAAGAGAAGGTGATTATTATCACTGATAAGATTGCACTCTATCCGGATAAGCTATACAAGGAAGGATTAGCTATTATTACTGTACCTACTGTTAGGAATATCCCTGAGGCCTTAAATCCTCAGCTTAAGACCCTAAATTATCTTAATAATATCCTGGCAAAGATTGAGGCGATCAATGCCGGCTGCGAAGAGGCAATTATGTTGGATAGTTTGGGATATATTGCTGAATGTACCGGCGATAATATCTTTATTATCAGGCATAACGAACTTTATACGCCGCCTCAATGCATGGGGACTTTGCGTGGAATTACCCGCGATGCGGTCTTAGAGATTGCCGAAAAATTGAAGATCCCTGCTCATGAACACGTTCTTACTCGACACGAGTTATTCATCTCCGATGAATGTTTCCTGACCGGAACTGCCGCAGAGATTGTGCCGGTAATTAAGGTCGACGGAAGGGTTATCGGAAGCGGTAAGCCCGGGGCCCTGACCAATAAGATCTTACAGGAATTCAGGAAACTCACTAAGACCGACGGGGCCAAATACAAATTAACTTAAACGAAATAAAACTATAAATCCTAAATCCGAATATCGACCCTTCGACTCGCTTCACTCGCTCGGGGTCGTCCCGAGCGAAGTCGAGGGACGAAATCCAAAACAAATTCTAAATTAGAATGCTCAAATGACCAAAACAAGATGTTTTGAAATTAGAATTTATAAAATTTTAACATTGTTTCGAATTTCGGATTTCGTGCTTCGGATTTAATCTTGGGTTAAAAGGAGCAATATGCTGTGTGATATCTGTGGCACTAATCAGGCAACTGTTCATCTGACCGAGATAGTAGATAACCAAATGACAGAGCTGCATCTTTGCGAGGACTGCGCCCGGGAAAAAAGTATGCAGATGGAGCAGCAGTTTGGGCTTTCTGATCTTTTAGCAGGCCTGACTGAGATTGGCAAACAGATTGATCCTACAGAAGAAATTACTGTTGAATGCTCTAATTGTAAACTTACTTACAAAGAATTTAGAAAGATCGGCAGGCTCGGCTGTAGCGAATGCTACACTGCTTTTAATAAATTTCTTGGGCCGCTGCTTAAAAGGATACACGGTTCAAACCAGCATTTAGGCAAGGCCCCGGCCAGGGCAGCCAAGTCAGTCAAGAAGAGTACAGACCTTCAAGAATTAAGAAATAAATTGCAGAAGGCAATCCAGGATGAGGCCTTTGAAGAGGCAGCCGGTATTCGGGATAAAATTAGAGAATTAGAAAAGAAAGAGCGAAACACAGATGAAACTTGATGATTTAATCAATCATACTTGCGAGTGGCTTAAAGGCACAGGACCAAATTCTGATATTGTTATGTCAAGCCGCGTGCGCCTGGCAAGAAATTTAAGTAAACTCCCCTTTCCTCACCGTGCTAACAAAAAACAATCGGAAGATGTTTTGGTCAAGGTCAAAGAGGCAATCCAGACCTGCGATTATTGCAAAAAATCATTTTTCTTCGAACTTGCTGACCTCGACAGTGTAGATAAGCAGTTCCTTATCGAACGGCACTTAATGAGCCGCGAGCATGCCGCAAAATCAGATCATAAGGCGATTGTGATTAGCGAAGAAGAGATCGTTGCGATCATGGTCAATGAAGAGGACCACTTAAGGATTCAGGTAATGCAGTCCGGGTTTAATCTCTTTGAGGCCTGGCAGATAATTAATAATATCGATAATGAGCTTTCTTCTAAGCTTGATTTTGCCTTTTTACCGGATTGGGGGTATCTGACTGCCTGCCCGACTAATACCGGCACAGGCCTGAGAGGCTCAGTGATGTTACATCTTCCGGCATTAGTGATGACCAAGCAGATTAATAAATTATTGCAGGTAATTAATAAGCTGAGTTTTAACGCCAGGGGCCTTTATGGTGAAGGGACCCAGGCCTTAGGAAACTTCTTCCAGATTTCAAACCAGGTGGCCCTAGGGCATAATGAAGATGAGCTCGTCGATAATATCCATGGCGTAATCAGGCAGTTAATCGAACAAGAAACCCAGGCTAGGAATATAATGATGACTAGCCATAAGGAATTATTGATAGACCGCATTAGCAGGTCATTCGGTACTTTGAAGACTGCACACATAATTTCAAGCGATGAAACAGTGGAGTTGTTATCGATGGTTAGGCTGGGTATTGATTTAGGGGTAATCAAGGATATTGAGCGCAGTCTTATCAATGAATTATTTATCCTTATTCAGCCCGCGCACCTGCAAAAATTAGAAGGGAAAAAACTTAGCACCCAAGAAAGGGATTTTAAAAGGGCCTCGATTATTCGAGAAAAATTGACCAACAAATAAATCGGGAGGAATATAAAGATAATGTTCAATAGGTTTACAGAGCGTGCACGCAAGGTAATTATCCTGGCTAAAGAAGAGGCCAGGCGCTTTAATCATGATTATATCGGGACCGAACACATCCTTTTAGGCCTAATCCGCGAAGGAGAAGGCGTAGCAGCGGCAGTGCTTCAGAAGATGGGTATGAGTTTAGAGACGATCAGGCTTGAGGTAGAAAAACTCGTGCAACCCGGTCCGACCACCCAGATCTTAGGCGATATCCCGTTTACTCCGCGGGCAAAAAAAGTTTTGGAACTGGCAGCGGAAGAGGCCAGGTCCTTAGGCCATAATTATATCGGGACTGAACATATCCTTTTAGGCCTAATCCGAGAGGGGGAAGGCGTGGCTTCGCAGGTGCTTTTAAATTTGGGTTTAGACTTAAATAAAGTAAGGGCTGAGGTAATGGAGTTACTAGGTTCAGTGACGCCTGGTTTTGGACAGCAAGGGGTAAAGTCCAAAACTCCGGCCATAGATGCATTTGGCCGGGACCTGACTACCTTGGCCAGAGAAAATAAGTTAGATCCGGTAATTGGCCGAAAGAATGAAATTGAAAGAGTAATTCAGATCTTAAGCCGGCGCACCAAAAACAATCCGGTTATTTTGGGTGAAGCAGGCGTAGGAAAAACCGCAATTGTTGAAGGTCTTGCCCAGTCTATTATCGCCGGCAATGTCCCGGAGGTCTTAAGAAATAAACGCCTTGTCATTTTAGACCTGGCTTTAATGATTGCCGGCACAAAATACCGCGGGCAATTTGAGGAAAGGATTAAGACGGTAATGGATGAGATTAAGCGTTCCAAAGACATCATTATATTTATCGACGAGCTTCATACGCTTGTAGGCGCGGGTGCGGCAGAAGGCGCAATTGACGCCTCCAATATCCTAAAGCCTGCGCTCTCTCGCGGCGAGATCCAGTGTATCGGCGCAACCACTATGGATGAATATCGAAAATACATTGAAAAAGATGCTGCCCTTGAAAGAAGATTCCAGACCATCATGGTTGATCCGCCGACAGTTGATGAAACTATTGAAATCCTTAAAGGTCTAAGGTCGAGATACGAAGTTCACCACCGGGTCAAATACACTGATGAGGCGCTTATTGCTGCGGCAAAATTATCCGACCGTTATATCAGCGGTAGGTTCCTCCCGGATAAGGCGGTGGATATGATTGATGAAGCGGGTTCCCGGGCAAGGCTTGCAGTTATGACAGTGCCTCCTGAAATTAAGGAATTAGAAATGCAGATTGAAGAAGTCAGAAAAGAAAAAGAGGTCTTTATTAAAAGCCAGGATTTTGAAAAGGCAGCCAAACTAAGAGACCAGGAAAGAGAGGTCCGTACCAGTCTTGAAAACGTATCCAATGAATGGAATCAAAAAAGAGATAGAATCCAACCCGAGGTAAACGAAGAGGATATTGCCAAGATTGTCTCACAATGGACAGGCATCCCCATACTTAAGTTAGAAGAGAAAGAGACGGAGAAATTCCTAAAGGTTGAAGAGCAGTTGCATCAGCGTATTGTTGGTCAAGATGAGGCGATTAGGGCTATTGCCAGCGCAGTGCGTCGTTCTCGGGCTGGAATTAAAGATCCGCGTCGGCCCATAGGTTCGTTTATATTTCTTGGTCCCACAGGCGTAGGTAAGACTCTTCTTGCCCGGGTGCTAGCTGAATTCATGTTTGGGGATGAAAACTCCTTGGTTCAGCTTGATATGTCTGAATATATGGAAAAGTTTAATGTCTCGCGTTTAGTAGGAGCTCCGCCTGGTTATGTCGGATACGAAGAGGGAGGCCAGCTAACTGAAAAGATCAGGCGCCGCCCTTATTCGGTTATTCTTTTAGATGAGATTGAAAAGGCCCATCCGGATGTCTTCAATATCCTCTTACAGGTACTTGAGGACGGAAGACTAACTGATAGTTTTGGCAGAAAGGTAAACTTTAGAAATATCATTCTGATTATGACCTCTAATGTGGGCGCAGAGATCTTAAGGAGGCAAGGTTCCTTGGGTTTTAAGTCTCAGTCTGAAGATGTGACTTACCAAGAGATGAAAGATAAGCTCCTTGAGGAAGTGAAAAAGACCTTTAAGCCTGAATTCCTAAACCGTATCGACGATATTATCGTGTTCAGGGCTTTAGATAAAGAGGATTTGGTAAAGATTGTGGATATAGAGTTAGATATGGTGGCCAAACGTCTAGCTGAACAACACATCAATATCGAACTGAATAGCGATGCCAAGGCCCTTTTAACCGAGAAAGGCTTTGATCCTTTGTTTGGGGCTCGGCCCTTAAAGCGGACTATCCAGCGTTATCTTGAGGATTCCCTAGCTGAAGAGATTATCTCGGGCAGATTTAAGGAAGGCTCAGCTATTAAAGTCTCCAGAAAAAACGACGAATTGGCGTTTGAATAAGGTAAATGAGGCCGACGATACGTCGGGGGAATTTATCCGCCACTAATTAATGGCGGGTTCAATTCGCCCCTGCTGATTCGCTTTGATGAGCAAAGCGAATCAAAGCGGCAGGGGCTCATTGAATAAAGCAGAATTATGAAAGACTGGCTTGAGTACTTAGGTAAAAGGGTATTTTTATTCGCAGAGTATCTGGGTAATCTGGTGGTCCTATGGTTTCAGACTTCCATTTACACTTTCGTACCCCCTTTTAATAGGAAGAGATTTTTTGAACAGGCTAGAAGGATTGGCGTAGATAGCCTGCCTATTGTTTCCATTGTGGCCATTTTTACCGGAATGGTACTGGCGCTTCAGACCGCATACCAGATGAAGAAATTATCCTCCGAGATATATATTGCCAATATTGTTGCGGTTTCTCTGGTCCGAGAGCTCGGCCCGGTTTTAACTGCCCTGATTGTTGCCGGAAGGATGGGCGCAGCCATTACCGCAGAAATTGGGACAATGAGCGTAACCGAACAGGTCGATGCCTTACATACGCTCGCCGCTAACCCAATTAAATACCTGGTTGTGCCCAGGTTCTTAGGTTTATTGATTATGCTTCCGTTACTGACCATATATTCAGACCTCGTCGGCATTTTCGGCGGGTATTTTATCTGCGTATCTAAAATCGGGATAAGTTCGTCGATTTATTTGAATATGACCTTTGAATCCCTGGCCTTAAAAGATATATTTACCGGCTTAATAAAGGCAATATTTTTCGGGATTATTATTGCATTGGTAAGTTGTTTTTCCGGCCTGAGGACCGAGGGCGGCGCAGAAGGGGTAGGTAAGGCCACAACCAGTTCTGTCGTTACCTCTTTTATCTTTATTATTACCGCAGACTGTATATTCACTGCGTTATTTTACTTTATTACCTAACCGCAAAGAACGCAAAAGAAGATAGTGATTAAAGATACCGCAAAAACGCAAAGAATAACCTTTGGCGCTTTGGCGGTGTAGAAATTATGAAATCAATTTTTGCGCTTTTGCGATAATAAGATGATTGAGATAGTAAAACTCTCCAAGTCATTCGGCGAACACAAGGTCTTGGATAATCTTAATCTCCTAGTAAAGACCGGCGAGACCAAGGTTATCATCGGCCGCTCTGGCTGCGGAAAAAGCGTATTACTAAAGCATATTATCGGAATATTGAGGACAGATGAAGGCAGGGTCTTAATCGACGGTCTGGATGTAAATAATTTTACCGATAAAGAACTGAATAAATTCAGACTGCGCATGAAGATAGCCATGCTTTTCCAAGGCGGTGCGCTTTTTGATTCTTTGACGGTTGCGGAAAATGTGGGCTTTGTATTGGAAGAATATACTGATTTAGATAAAACTACCGTTAGAAAAAAGGTTAAAGAGGCGCTTGGTCTTGTGGGTTTAGCCGGTATTGAAAATCTTATGCCTTCAGAATTAAGCGGCGGGATGAAAAAGAGGGTAGCTTTAGCCCGTGCTGTTTGTATGCGGCCGAAGATCTTGCTTTATGACGAACCAACAACCGGAGTAGACCCGATTACTGCTGATGCTATAAATGACCTTATTATAGAATTACACGATAAGTTAGAGGTAACTTCGTTTGTAGTTACCCATGATATGAGTAGTGCCTATAAGGTAGCCGACAGGATCTCTATGCTTTATAAAGGTCGTATCATTGCCGATGGAACTCCTGATGAGATAAAAAATAATAAAGACTTAGTGGTCCAGCAATTTATCCATGGGCATGCTAGTGGTCCTATAGCTGAAGAAGAAAACCTGGTTTTCGGGCATATAAGTTAAGTGGGCAACAATATGAAAATCCTAAATCCGAAATTCGAATCTCGTCCCGCACAAAATTAAAAAATCCAGCGGGATCCCGCTATCGCGGGAAAATTCGAAACAATATTTTAATTTTCTAAATCCCTAAATCACAATTTTTAAAACTCGCTCTGTTTTGGTCATTTATAAATTTGAATTTCTAATTTGTTTCGGATTTCGGATTTCGTGCTTCTGATTTAACTAAGTATATTATACAAGGAGACGAAGATATGTTAAAAGAGTCAAAGATAGAATTGAAGGTCGGAATATTTACCCTTATTGGTTTAGTTGTTTTAGTGGTTTTTATATTTCTGATAAGTGATTTCAGGTTTTTCAGTCCGGGTTATACCATAAAGTTGGTCTTTAATTTTGCCAACGGGGTTAAGATCGGCGCTCCGGTCAGACTTGCCGGTGTTGACGTGGGCGAGATAAAAACCATCCACGTCTTTCGAACTCCCCAGATGGAGAGAGCCAAGATTGAAATTGCTGTCTGGCTTAAGAAAGAAGCACTTGTACCCAAAGATTCCCGTATCCAGATTAATACCTTGGGTATTTTAGGCGAGAAATATGTTGAGATACTCCCGGGTACAGACTACAATGCCCTGGTTTCCGAAGGCGGGATTTTAGCAGGAGATGATCCTGTCTCCATTCAGGAAATCAGCGAATTAAGCAAGAATATCGCCTTAAAACTCGATAAGACCATTGAAAGTTTAAACGCAATAGTCAAAGACGGGCAAGTGACTACTTCTTTTCGAGAGATGATTAATAATCTAAAAGAGGCATCGGGATCGCTCAGTCAGATATTAAATAGAATTGAAAAAGGCGAGGGTTCGCTCGGAAAATTAGTCACTGATGACAAAATCTATAATGCCACAGAAGATTTAGTCGAAGACATCAAGAAGAATCCCTGGAAATTGTTACGTAGACCTTAAGTAAAGAGTTCTGGGCACGAATCTACACGAATTTTTATCGAATCCAGACGAATATGTTTTGCCTCGATAATTCGTGAGAATTTGGCTTTTGATTCGTGAGAATTAGTGTTAAGAAAATGTTAAAGACAAAGACGGTTTTTATTTGTCAGACTTGCGGGTATCAGGTGCCAAAATGGATGGGCAGGTGCCCTGATTGTAACAGCTGGAGCAGTTTTGTTGAAGAAAATATTTCTGCGATTTCTGTAAAGGATAAGACAAGCCCTGATTTTTTAAAAGACCAGCCGGTTTTACTTCAGGAAGTAGAGGCCTTGGAAGAATCCCGACTTAAGACCCAGATTCAAGAATTAGACCAGGTATTGGGCGGAGGGATTGTGCCGGGATCGGTTATTTTAATTGGCGGCTCACCTGGTATAGGTAAGTCTACTTTATCATTACAGTTATCAGATAAATTATCCGTAGAAGGTCATAAGGTACTTTATGTTAGCGGAGAAGAATCCATAAAACAGACAAAACTCAGGGCAGACCGTCTGGGTAAAACCGGGGACAAACTTTATATCGTTAATCAGACTAACATTAGCTGGATAATGGAATATATTGATAAGATTTCTCCTGAGGTAGTAATTATTGATTCAATCCAAGTGGTTTACCAAGACAGTCTTTCTTCAAGTCCTGGCGGGGTAAGCCAGATAAGGGAGTGCGCAGGAATACTTACGAGGTTTGCCAAGTCCAAAGGCATATCCATATTTTTGATCGGCCATGTAACTAAAGAAGGATATTTGGCCGGGCCACGGGTTTTAGAGCACATTGTAGATACAGTCCTTTATTTTGAAGGAGAACATTTTTCACAATACCGGATACTACGCGCCACTAAAAATCGCTTTGGTTCTACAAATGAGATTGGTGTCTTTGAGATGAGTTCAGAAGGATTAAAAGAAGTAAATAATCCTTCTGAATATTTTTTATCCGAGCGCCCTAAACATACTTCCGGTTCAGTTATTGTCTGTGTCTTAGAAGGGACCCGGCCGGTCTTGGTTGAGGTCCAGGCCTTGGTCACTAAATCTAATTTTGGCCTGGCCAGACGCCGTAGCCAGGGAATCGATTATAACCGGTTTTTATTATTGGTTGCGGTTTTAGAAAAAAGAATTGGCCTCCAGTTATTTGATAAGGATATATTTGTCAATGTCATTGGCGGAATGAAATTAGAAGACCCCGCCTGCGATCTAGGGATGCTTCTTGCCATTGCCTCAAGTTATAAAGAAAAAGAGATATGTTCCGACGTGGTCGTTTGCGGTGAAGTAGGCCTGGCATCAGAGGTTCGCAGTATTACCCAGGCGTCCATAAGGATAAAGGAGGCCCAGAAACTCGGATTTAATGCATTTATCTTACCCAAAGGTAATTTAAAAGGCACAAAAGATATCAAGGATATAAAACTTATAGGCGTAGAGACAGTAAAAGAAGCGATTGATAAGGTCTTAATTTAAGTGATCATTAATCCGCCACAAAGCGTTGGCGGATTCAATTCTGACATATAACTTATGTCGCCCGCTACTGAATCAATGGCGGACTCCCTGCCGGCAGGCAGGCATAAATTAATCATAGATCCCTCGCTTAAACAAGCAAAAATTCTCTTCGATAATTTTTGCTCAAGCTTCGGGATTAATTCACGCAAAACAATTTATGTTCACTACGTTCCATAAATTGTGCGCTCATTAAGGAGGAACTATGACATTGTTATTTTTCCGCGTATTTTTTGTTATTTCCAGTATTACATTAGGTTATTTAATGGGCGATTTAAAGAATACAGGTTTAGCGGGAGCTGCTTCTGGTTTATTTTTCAGCCTGGCCATAATATTTTTAGAGAGAGGGCTACGCAAGGTATCGGTAAGAGGGCTTTCTAGTATTGTTTTCGGGTTAGTCCTGGGTATCATCATGTCCAAATTACTCAGCGATATTATTGCGCTCTGGCCTCTTGAGATAGGCACCATTTCTTCCATAAGGGTAATCCTCACTTTGGTTTTTTCTTATCTGGGCGTGGTTATGGCTATCCGCGGCAGGGATGAATTCAATATCGTTATACCGTATGTCAGGTTAAGCCGCCAATCGGAAAGGCCCGAGGTAATTATTGTTGATACAAGTGCTATCATCGACGGAAGAATCGTTGATATTGCCAAAACTGAGTTCCTAAAGGCGCGTCTTTTGGTCCCGCGCTTTGTCTTAAAAGAATTACAGCAGATAGCGGATTCATCTGATTCCCTGAAGAGGCAGCGCGGAAGAAGGGGGCTTGAAATCCTTCATACAATTCAAAAAGACAAGGATGTGGAGGTAACCATTCATGAAGAAGATTTTCCTGAGACAGAAGATACGGATTCGAAATTAGTCCGCCTGGCAAAATTATTGGAGGCCAAGATATTTACCATGGATTTTAACCTAAACCGGGTGGCAGAACTGCAAGGGATAAAGATCCTAAATATCAATGAACTTGCCAATGCCCTTAGGCCGGTGGTGTTTCCCGGAGAAAATTTAGAGGTAAAGTTAATCAAAGAGGGCAAAGAATATAATCAGGCAATTGGGTATTTAGAAGACGGGACAATGATTGTGGTAGAGGATGCCAGGCGCTTGATTGGCCAGACGATTAAGGTAACGGTAACCTCGGTATTGCAGACTCAAGCCGGAAGAATGGTTTTTGCCAAGAAGGAAAACGAGGTACATTCTTAAAAATAACAGCCCTTTTAACTATTGATTACAGTGATTACAAAACGGATTCCAGTGATTAAGTAACAAAAAATAAATCTCTATAATCTTTTTTAAAAATCACTGTAATCATAGGGAATAATTTTATCAGTATTAAAAACAATGCAGAAAGTTGTTGCGATTGTTGCAGCGGCAGGAAGAGGGGTCAGATTAAAAAGTCGTGTTTCCAAACCGCTGATAATTTTAGATAAAAAACCGCTTATTGCGCATACATTATCGGCCCTAAATAGAGTACCTGGGATTAAAGCGATAATTGTTGCCGCGCACCCCAAAGATATCGCTAAGATTAGACGGGTCATTAAGGATTATAGATTAACCAAGGTTAAAAAGATAATTTTAGGTGGAGCAACCAGAAGACGATCGGTTGAAAACGCGTTAAAAGAAATTCCGGCTGAGGCGGATTTGGTCTTGGTTCATGATGCGGCCCGGCCTTTCATTGAGAAAGACATTGTTCTTAGGGCAATTAAGGCGGCCTGCCGCTATAAAGCCTCGGTAGTGGCGGTAAAAGTAAAATCTACTTTAAAAGAGGCAAAAAATTCTGGATTTTTCGTCGAAAGAACTATAAATCGGGCTAATATCTGGGAGATCCAGACGCCCCAGGTTTTTAAAAAAGACATCATTTTAAAGGCCTATCGTAAATTTAAAGGTATAGGCGCCACTGACGACGCCTATTTAGTTGAAAGACTCGGCGTTAAGATTAAGATAATCCAGGGTTCTTATTTTAACATCAAGATTACCACTGCCGAGGATCTGGTATTTGCTAAGGCAATATTAAATTCAAAATCTACGTTTAAGGGTTAGTAGGGTGTAGTAAGGGGGATTTTTAAAACCTCCCACTAACTCCTTCTAACCCTTAAATCTGTTGTATTTTTAAATTCGATTAAAAATGAGATGGATGTGAAAGTAGGTTTTGGTTATGATATTCATCGGCTTGTCGAAGGCAGAAAATTATTCTTAGGCGGGCTCGAGATACCATTTGTAAAAGGCCTATACGGTCATTCGGACGGGGATGTTTTAATACATGCTATCTGTGATAGTTTGCTGGGGGCTGTTGGCGGCTCGGATATAGGCAAATTGTTTCCTAACAATGATCCTCAGTATGCCGGAATTTCTAGCCTGATATTATTGGAGAGAGTTTATCAGTTAGTAGCAAGTCATGGTTTTAAGATAAGTAATATCGATGTTACGGTTGTCTGCGACGAGCCGCATCTAGAGCCATTTAAATTTAAGATGTCCGAGGCAATCGCAAAGACTTTAAAGATCGAGGCTACTTGTATAAATATTAAGGCCACTACCCAGGAAGGCTTAGGAGAGATAGGTAAAGGCGAGGCTATAGCGGCTTACGCCGTTTCTTGCCTAGTTAAATGACCCCGACGGTACCGTCGGGGGAATTTACCCCCCACCGTTTTGTTTCGTTTTGCTTCGCAAAACAAATCATAACGAAACAGTGGGGGTTCAACACCCGTTCGGGAATCTACGGGCGTAAGCCCGTAGAGGGATAGAACAATCCGCTGTCGTCCTTTGATATGGTAGAATAGCTCTGTGAAATATAAGAAACTGGGGCATTGCGTTTATTATGCGAAATATCA
>JAZDFF010000026.1:0-11696 GCA_043808095.1 Candidatus Omnitrophota bacterium | reverse complement strand
ATCACCCCTAAGCCGCCTTCATTGGATACCGCCGAAGCCAGCGAAGATGCCGACACGCGCACCCCCATCCCGCCTTGGATGATCGGGATCTCAATGTGCAGCCCGCCGATTACCAGATCTTTGAATTCCTTATTCACGCGCACCCCTTATTTACGATAGAAAAAATGCCGCGCAAAGATTAGCGCTCCCTCTTGAACGGCGCAGATTTGCTAAACTTTATAGTGCATTCTATATATTGTTTATTGTAACATGGCCCGCGCGCTTTACAAACACTCATTTACTGCTTATGTACTGCTATTTATGATGAGGTAAAACACGCCTAACAACTGGCAAATCAACTGATACTGCTTTTAAATTGAGGATATCCGGCTTAATTAAAGAGGTAACCCCGGTGAGGACGCCCAGAAATACGGCGCGGCAGAAAGACTCTCTGTATACAGGTATAGGAATGCTCTGGGTGATAATTAACTACGGCAAACTCCTGTTTAAGGATGCGGGGTAATGGCGAAGACAACGATCTCACCACGGGCCTTTCCGTAATAGAAGAAAATACGGTAAGCGGCCGGAGTGTCCTGCTCGGCATACGCCTCAAAAACCTTTTCTCCTTCTGACCCGTACAAAGAAGAATACTGGTGAGTTTGCAGGCTGGGGTGGCGCGGATTTTCTGCGAGGTATTTCAAAGCTTTGGAAACCGCCTTAAAGCGCTTCTCTAAATGTGCTGATTCTTTAAGCTCTTTTAAACTTTTCTTTGCGGTAGGGGTGAAACTCAAAAAGAAACTCATAAGTCATTCAGAAAGCTTTCCAAATCATCAACCTTCTCTGCCTTGCCTTCCGCGGCCTCTTTTAACCCTTGGCGCAGCTTGCCGATCACTTTGGGGTTGCGGTACACCCATGCCTCGCTGCTGGGAACCGATACGGCGGGCCGAAGCAAGATGTCCCCCTCTTTGCCTACGAATACCTGGTAAGAGTCGATCTTCATCTTGCTCATCATAAGTTTCTGAAACCTTCCGCCCAGTGTTATGCGATGCTTGGAATCAAGCGGCCGGGTATCCACAGGCATAAACGTTTCCCGAATCTCAACGACTTGCTTTTTTCTCTGTGCAGCTTTTACGGTCTTCATTGTACTCCCCTCCTTTTCCACTTAAAGCATACCATATGGTGGGAATATTGTCAAGTGGGAAAGTGGGTTATTTTTGCCAAAACCTCTCTAGTTTATCTACTAAATACTGGCCAATACTTCCTATTTTATGGGCATATTTAGATCTGTCAACGCTTCGTATACCCCGATGGCAAGCATCGGGGCTTGTTTTCTGAATATTCAGTTCTTCTTGGGCATCCTCAGTGTTGACACTGAGAGCGACAAGCCCTTGCTTTTCTTTTGTGCCTTCGGCACATCGGCTCTGAGTCCCCAAGGTCAAGCCTTGGGGCTTGTCGCCGAATGTGTCAATATTCTAAATTATATTATCGTGAATAAACCATAAACTAGCAACCATAAACTACGAGAGGAATTGGCATAATTTGGAGATTATTTCGGTAGATTTGCGGATGCTCCAAGCCAAAGGAAGGCGATCGTCTAAAACCGAATTTTACATGGTAGGAATAATGCCCCAAGTCTTTAACCCCCTAGGACATAAAAATAGCGCTGATCCTCATTAAGAATCAGCGCCATCATTCACTTACCTCCCCCATCGAGAGGCATAATACTGGGGTTTCTGGAGGGGCACAGATTAGTAACGGAAGTGCCCTCTCACGGTTCCTCCAAGGGATTCGAACGATTTGATTTTTCTATTTCAGTAATAAGCTTAGCACAAGCTGACGAAAAAGATGAAATAGAAACAGCAAGACAGGCATGCAACATAGTATTTTCCAATTTTTCATACTCGTATTCTGCAATTCCAAAAACGTGCTTGAAAAACAATGAAGGTACCTTTTGGACTTGCTGAGCAAGATCTAAGCGTAAAGTTGAATTATAATCAAAAAGTCTCTTGGTAATAAGAATGTCCAGAAGAACGGGCGAATTTACTTTTGTCTCATCCTCCACAGGAAAATTTCTGTAGAAAAGCGCTAATTCATCTTTATCTTTTACATAATCCTTTAATACTAACCCAGACGATCCTAATTCGGTTTCAATCACAGAAAACCGTTTAAAAATATTCTTTTCAATACCATCGCATATTTTTAAGAAATCATCATGCTCATAATATAGTTCGCACGCAATCGTTGCTTTCCAAAAATAGAGAATAGAAAAATCTAGAAATCGCTTCAGAAAAGGCTGGGCATTGAAATCTTTCGAGATTTCTTTTAACTCTTCTCTTTCTTCAAAATCCTTTCTAGAACTTTCTGCACTTTGCAAGATAAAGCTAGATAAAACAATTATCGCCGCATTCGGATTATTTGATTTTTGTTTTTTCATAGGATAAAAAGCCTAAACGCTTTACCTAATTTTAGCACTCATAAGATGTTAGGCAAACAATTTTTTGTGTCAAAATTGTATAGCGATTAATATTCGGCGGGCGCGAGCAACCAAACCTCTCTAAAGCCAAATTTCCCTCACCTCTAGTTTATGGCTGATTTTCGAAGTATAAAATCGATAATATCGACGGATAAAGCATAAACTAGCGCCCATAAACTACGAGAGGAATTGCGCTATTTTTTGAAAATTCTCTCTAAAATTTACCCTCTTCCCCGACGGAGATCTTGTTGTAAAATATTGCAGGATTCTCGCACGGGAATAACGCCCCAAGTCCTAGGGACATCGCTACATAAAAAATCTCCGACAGATTTCTCCGTCGGAGACTTATCCTAACTCATTGTGCCACATAGAGATAGGAGATGTTGGGGTGGGTGACGGGATTTGAACCCGCGACCCTCAGAGCCACATTCTGATGCTCTATCCAAGCTGAGCTACACCCACCAATTTGGCAAATAGCGTATGGCAAATTGCAAATTGCTATATACAATTATTTTAAGTTTCTATGTAAAAAAACTTCGCCAACTACTCATCAAAACCTTTAGCAAATAGCGTATGGCAAATGGCTAATTGTAATTATTTTAGACTATTTTTAAAAGCGCGAATTTTCTTAATCAAAACTTCGGCTTTAACATAAAACTTTAATCTATCTTCTTCGGTTATATATTTTCTTATTTTCGCAAAATGTAATAGATTAACAGTTTCTAAGGCAGAGGATAAACTTATATCTAAAAAAGAGCGAAAATTTCTTGAAGTCGAAGTACCTGAGCCTTCAGCAATATTGTTAGAAATAGATAAGGCTGCTTTTTTAAACTGTGTGATCAAATTATATTTTTCATCAGAAGGCATTTTCTTGGTTAGATTATATATTTCATCAGCATATTCTATAGCCAACCTCCAGATATCTAGTTCCTCAAATCTAAACATTTTAACTATTTGCCATTTGCTCCGTGCTATATGCTATTACTGACCGCTTGACTGAGGAGTAACTTCAGGAGCAGGTGCCGGCTGCGATTCAGGCGCCGGTGCCGGCGCTGGCTGATTTTCAGGCGCCGGTTGTATCGGTGCTCCTTCTAATATCCCCTTAAACTGCTCTTTAAAATCCTTGCCGATACCCTTTATCTGCTTTCCGATATCTTCAATGTTCTGAATAACCTCGGGCGCTTTCCGGATAATCTCCTTAAGCGGTTTGTTGGTAATCCTGACTTTGATTTCAGCCAACTTAAACTGAGGAGCATCTAATTTGGTCCTGACCACAAAATCAACCGCCACTTTATCGGTTAAGGTAGAGAGATTTCCCAAAATATCCGTCATCATGCCAAACATATTTTCCTTGATCCCGCCTGAAGGAACAGGGCCAAAATCAACGTCTTTAGCCTCAAGATGGCAGTTGGCTACGAGGTCATTATTCTTTGCCTCTAAATCCGCATTAAAATTGACATTCGCCTTAAGCGGCCCTTGGCGCACGGAATTCTTATAATAAGGATAGAAATATACGCCGTCAAGATTTTCTAATGTAAGGGCACCTTTCATATTCTTTTTTAAAAGGTCAATCCAGCCCTCGCAAATAACCCTGGCTGTCTCGTCTTTAACCGTAGGGATGCCGGCTGAGGCCTTAAACTTCAAAACATAAGGCGGCATGGCAAAGGATTTTCTTGACACGTTTATATTTATATCCTTTACCTCCAGATTAAAGCCCTTGGGGTCAACATTTTTATCAACAAAATAAACCTTACCACTTCTTAAATCAAGGCCGAGTATCACCGGAGGGGGAGATTTTTTCTTCTGCTCGATAAGTTTAGGCAGATTAAATGTGCCGTCACTTGCCCTGGATAAGTTTACCCGAAGGTTGTTGGCGGTTAAGTTGTTTATTACAAGCCTTCCGCTCAGTAAAGCCAGGATGCTGGGCGAGACATAAAAATTCCCTTTTAGGAAATCTCCGATTTCCAAACCCTTAATCCGTAAATTTATTGGGAAGCCAAGGGTCAGGCTTTTTATGTTTATCCTGGCATCAATAACCTTATTCATCTGAGAGATGAAAATGTCTTTGCCTTTTAGTAAAACTAACCCGGAAGAGATAAAAAACAATAACAAAATTAGAACAACGATTAAAAAAATGGTTTTTTTTATTCGTTTCATTTTTCCTTCCTCTTTAATATGGCGGTCTACTTCGCTCCTCAATGAGTTATAACTGGTAAGAGCTTCGTAGGACCTATTCCTCGTAGTCGAAGGCGAACCTATTTGGGCGAACTAGAATTTATTCCTACGTAGCCAAACGCGAAAGCTGTTTGGCGAAGTAGAATGCGCCTGGGCCGAATTGAACGGCCAACAACCTGCTTAGAAGGCAGGTGCTCTATCCAATTGAGCTACAGGCGCGTTGAACCAAGTATTTCAAATTTTGAGGTTTATGTCCCGACTCACAATCCTGTCGCAAAATTTTCTGAGAAAATTTTGCGACGCTCGTCGGGATGATTTTGCCTACACCTTAAGAGCAAGCAAAATCTATCGGGGCGACAGGACTTGAACCTGTGACCTCTTGGTCCCAAACCAAGCGCTCTAGCCAAACTGAGCCACGCCCCGTGTTTTACCCGCTATATTCTGTCTGTAAAACATCCCGAGCTTCTTTTATCTTAACTCTGGAGGCGAGGGACATTTTAGTATCTATCTCTCTCGGCAAATCATCCCGGGTCCCGACGTAACGTCGAAACGAGGGACGATCCTTTAGATACCATAAGACATGAGTTATACCCTGTAAGTTTAACGTTTTATTATAACATGCACCTTTTGTTTTTTCAACCTTTACGTCTTTTTTATAATTGAAAAGTCGTGATAATCATAATATAATAACACTGCAATGAAAATAAAGATTATTTTAATTATCCTTACTGTCCTGCTCATTTTGGGTTTTTGGGGATTTTCATATCTGAACAATGTCTTCCTGCCCAAGAAATTAAAGTCAATTCTAATTGATGCCCTATCCGGCCAGCTGCAGAGAAAGGCAGAACTCGGTAATCTTAAATTCCGATTATTTAAAGGCATAGTCATCGAAGGCCTGAAAATCTTTGATGTCCCGCCAAGGCAGGATGCCGTACTTCTGTCGGTTAAAAGTGTAAATTTTAATTTCCTGCTTATTCCATTTCTGAAATCCAAGACGGTTATCATCCCTTCCATTACAATTGACTCACCCAGTGCCAATATAAAATTGCTAGCCGACAACTCTTTGAATATTCCCCTGCCTCAAGCCCAAAAAGGACAATTTGAGGTTTTTATCTATCGTATCATACTTGATAAGGGAAAACTTACATTCCAAGACCAGACCAAAACCCCGTATTTTGTAAAAGAAATCCAGGATATAAAGTCTCGAATAACCCTCTCTCTGCCAAACCGATTAAAAATCGATTTACAGGCCTCTGTTTTAAATGCCGATAAGACAAAAAGCCGGATCCTTTTAAAGGGAAAATACGAAATCAAGGAAGACGCGCTTTATGTTGAATCAAAAATAGACGGCTTTAATGTCGGCGAATACAGCCCGTATTACGCAAACCTGCCGCTTGCGGTTTCAGGAGGCCGGCTTAAAGGGACTGAAATCAATTTCACTAAAGTTAAGGACAATATTGGGATCGAATATAAAACCCTTACCGATAGTATTTCTCTTAGTAAAGATGAATTTGAGGCAACCGGCGGCATTAATCTAAAAGGCGATTTTAATTACAACCTGATCAGCAAAGAAATGGCCTACAGCGGATTCCTGGATTTAACAAATACTGCAATCGAAGGCATCCCCTTTCTAAAATCAGCCACAAATATTAAAGGTAGGCTCGATTTTAAAAATGACCTGCTTAAGACATCATCCTTAACTGCCGAGGCCCTGGGCTGCCCGCTTGAGCTAAGCGGCGAACTTACAAATTTTAATAACCCTTCATTATCCTTAAAACTAGAATCAAAGTTAGACCTTCTTAAATTAAATGATTTGATTAAGGACCTTACTCGAATTGATAATCTCAAAGCGGAAGGCCCGGCTTTGCTTGATGCCACAATCAGCGGTAGCCTTCCGGATGCGCTTGATTTTCAAACCAGGCTTAAACTGCTGTCGGTAAGATTATCAACGCCCCAACTTGATCTGCCTGTTGAACAGATAGAAGGCGACCTCACCATCCAAAAGGATGGCGTAAGCTGGCAAGACCTATCTCTAAAATACAAAGACCAGGCCTTTAAATTAAACGGACAGTTAAAAGATTTCGCGAGCCCTATTATCGAGACCTCGCTTTCAGGCCGGGATTTTAATCTTAAGACCGTATTCGGCTTTAAGGACAACCTTGTTAATATCGCCTCTTTAGACGGAAACTATCTTGGCTTAAAATTCGGCCTTAAGGGCGGCCTCGATATAAAAGATACAAAAAACCCCCTGGTAAATCTGAAGGGTTCTTTATTATTAGACCTAAAAGATGCTCCCGAGATCGCGGATAAATTTAAGACTGACCTAAAACCGCTTAAAGCCCGGGGGGTTCTTAAAACCACTTTTTCTCTTTCGGGCCCGGTGAATGATTTTTCCAGACTGAATATTTCCCTCTCCGGAGCAAGCGAAGTCGCATCCGTCTATGACCTGAAATTAAGCGGCCTTTCATTAGGATACAATCAGGCAGAAGGCCTTGGGAATCTGAAACTGTCTTCGAAGGCCTATAACGGAAATATCAACCTTCTGGGAAAGCTGAATCTTTCTGATAAAGATATGGTCTATAACGCGGATTTAAACCTGGAATCTATTGATATTTCCCGCCTGAAACTTGACACGCCCGTAAAAGACAAAAATATAAGCGGCTCTTTAAATGCCAGGGCCACATTTTCCGGCAAAGGCAGCGACCTCGCCAAACTTAATGGCTCCGGGAATATCTCTGTAACCGAAGGCAATCTCTGGGAATTAAACCTCTTTAAGGGCCTGGGCAAATTGTTATTCCCGCAGTCTTTTGAAAAAATCGTCTTTAAAAACGTTCAAGGTGGTTTTACCGTTGCCAATAAAACCATATTTGGCCACACTATAAAGTTTGACAGCGACGAGCTGCAACTTGTTATAGAGGGAACTTGCGATTTTGCGGGTAATCTTAACGCAAAAGCGGTGACCAAATTCAGCGAAGAACTCGTAAAGGAAGACAGCCAAACCCTGGAAAAAATCGTCGGCGCCTTATTAAGCCAGGCTCAACAATATGTGGCGGTAAAAATTACCGGGACTCTGACTAATCCCAAATACAAGGTCCAGCCGCAGGTAGAAAATATTATTGAGGGGATTTTTAAGATATTTAATTAGAGGATGATTACGGTGATTATAAAAGAGATTACAGTGATTATCCCGCACAAATAAAATAATATTCTAGCGGGATCCCGCAAAGCGGGAAAAAACTGATTACAAATTAGACATTAAATCATTAGGCATTCATTAGTCATTAGGATTTAGGCATTAGACATTTAAGGCTAGGCAGATTGTCTATCAAGATACTTTGAAATGACAGGCTTGATTTTCTGAATGGCCCTGGCGCGGTGACTAATCTTGTGCTTAATACCAAGGCCCAACTGAGCAAAGGTTTTTTTGTAGGCAGGTATAATAAATACCGGATCATAACCAAAACCTGATTTACCTTTGGGGTTAAAACCAATTAACCCCTCGCAAGTTCCTTCCACTGTTTTAATCAATCCGCTATAATCGGCGATGGCAACTGCACAGCGATAACGTGCAGTCCTTTTATTAAGAGGCAGGCTTCCTAATAAACGTAAGACCTTTCGGTTATTCAGCCTGTCGTCTTTTTTGCTTCCCGCAAACCGGGAAGAGTAAACTCCGGGACGGCCCCCCAAGGCATCAACCTCAAGTCCGGAATCCTCACCCAAGGCAAGCGCCCCGCTAAAACGGGCAATAGCTAAGGCCTTTTTTGCGGCATTTTCCCGGAAGGTTTTTCCGTCTTCTCTGATGCGGACTGCGGAAGGAAAATCTAAAAGCGAGACTATTTTAAGGTTGGTTGCTTTTAATAAAGTCTTTATCTCGGAAAATTTCTTTTTGTTTTTGGTGGCAACTACAAGCTGTCTCATTTAAAAAAAAGTATATCTTTTAATTGCTCTCTCTGCAGGCTAACCATTTCCTTAATACCTTTATTGGCCAGACTAAGAAGTTCGTGGAGTTGTTTATCGTTAAAAGTCTTGGACTCACCTGTACCCTGTATCTCCACATATTCTCCGGAGCCGGTCATCACCACATTCATATCTACCTGGGCCCGGGAATCCTCCTGATAGTTTAAGTCCAAGATGGGCGTAGCTTCTACTATACCGACGCTGGCTGCCGCTACAAAATCAGTCACCGGAATAGAGTCGATTAAACCATCCCTTTTTATCTTATCCAGGGCATAAACCATCGCAATAAAACCTCCGACGATAGAGGCAATGCGAGTGCCTCCGTCTGCCTGGATTACGTCGCAATCTATGCGGATGGTCCGCTCGCCTATTGCCCTGGTCTCCATAACTGCACGGATGCTTCTTCCGATAAGCCGCTGGATCTCATAGGTACGGCCCGAAGTCTTATCCCGGCTAATCCTGTTTTGACAAGAACGCGGAATCATCCCATATTCAGCGGTTACCCAACCTGTACCTGTGCCTTTTAAAAAAGGCGGAACATTATCTTCTACCGAGGCAGTACAGACTACGCGGGTGTTTCCCAATTCAATAAGGCATGAACCTTCTGCATATTTAACGTAATTACGTGTAATAATCATCTTGCGTAATTTATCAACACCTCGACCATCGTTTCTAATCATTAATCCCTCTCTTTTTTTTAATTCCACACAGATGGGTACAGATTTAAAGCCCTTCCTGCCTACCGGCAGGTATAAGTGCAGATTTCTTTCGTCGATATCTGTGCTAATCTGTGAAAGCCTTTTATTTTAGGCTTTGATCTGTGCTAATCTGCGTAATTAGTTTTATAAATACACCTGCTCCTCCTTCGCCTTTTTAAATTTAATCTAAAAACGAACGGCTACGGAGGACTTCGCTATATATTTATTTTATGTAGTGCTTGCTTTCTTATGGAGCCCACCCGGGCTAAAGCTCGGGGTTCCCTGGGCGGAATACTCAAGCGGCCACATCTTATCCGCGCCCTAGCCCCCGCAGGGGTCATGGGCGCGGTTTTCAGGCCGCGGAGTATAAATATCATTTCCATAAACATCTATCCCCACAATCAAAGGAAAATCCTCTACTTCTAATCTATAGATTGCCTCTGGCCCTAAATCCTTATAAGCGATTATTCCGGCCTTCTTCACATATCGATTTAATAACGCCCCGCAACCGGCATAGGTTAAAAAATAAATCGCCTTATATTTTTTTATAGCAGCAATCACTTCCTTCAAACGACATCCTTTTCCAATCATGCCTTTCAGGCCTGTTTTAAGTAACACGGGCGTAAATTCATCCATGCGAGAACTTGTGGTCGGACCGCATGAGCCAACGATTTTACCCTTGGGAGTTTTAGTCGGTCCGCAATAATAAATAATCTGATCTCTTAAATCAAGCGGTAATTTCTTACCGGCCTTAATTGCCTCAAGTATTCTTTTATGCGCCTGGTCTCTGGCAGTATAGATTATCCCGCTTAATAAAACCTCCTGACCACATTTTAAATTTTTAAGTAAGTCTGGCGTAAGGGGTGGCGATATCGTCATCATTATTTTCTGTCTCCCTACTCTTACGAGTGGGGTATTCATTACATTCCCCACGCGGGAGCGTGGGGTAATATCATATTGTTTTACTTGCGCTTCTTAATGCATGACAGCTTAAATTTAGCGCAACAGGTAACCCCGCGATATGCGTAGGATAGGTTTCGATGTTTACGCCTAAACAGGTAGTTTTACCGCCTAAACCCATAGGGCCGATGTTTAGTCGATTGATTGTCCGTAAGAGTTCTCCTGCTAACCTAACCACACTCTTACGAGTGTGGTATAAATTCCCCGCACGTAAGTGTGGGGTAGTAATTTTTCGTAATAATGCCTTCTTTGCCAAAAATGCCGCATAATCAGCTGTGCCTCCGATACCCACGCCTAAAACAAACGGCGGGCAGGCATCCGGACCGGCAGCCTTAACCGCTTCAAGGATAAATCTCTTAATCTCTACTATTGCTGCCGTAGGTAAAAACATCCTAAGCTGGGTTTTATTTTCACAGCCAAAACCTTTGGGTAAAACCGTAAGCCTTAATTTGTTTCCTTTTACCAAATCAAAATGAATCACCGAAGGCACATATCCGGGACTAACTCTTTTAGATAAAGGGTCGCTGATTATAGAATTTCTCAAATACCCCTTTTTATATCCCAGCTCCACTCCTTTCTGGATTGCCTTTTTTAAGTCTCCGTTAATCTTTAGATCCCGGCCCAATTCCACAAAAACTATTGGTAAGCCGGTATCCTGGCAGATAGCCGATTTTTCCCGTCTGGCAATAAGGGCATTTTGGATAATTGCTTCTAATATCTTCTTGGCGCGTGAATCGGTTTCTTTCTTTAAAGCGGCCTTTAGAGAGGCCAAAACGTCTTTTCGTAAAACTATATTTGCCTGAATGCATAAATCTGAAACTGCTGCTGTTATTTTTTTAGAGTGTATAATTCTCATAGAAATATAATTAAATTCTGGTTACTGGTTTCGTGCTATATTCTCTTGTGACTGTAGTAATAATCCCGCCGCGCGGGTTGAACTGGCCCGCAATCTTCACCCAGCGGGGTTTTGCGGCTTCTACAAAATCATCCAGGATTCTGTTTATTGCATGTTCATGGAATATCCCGATGTCGCGAAAGAAATTAATATAGTATTTAAAAGACTTCAGCTCGATGCATGATTTATCCGGAATATAATCTATTTTTATGGTAGCAAAATCCGGGAGACCCGTCTTCGGGCAGATACAGGTAAATTCCGGTATCTCAAGACTAACAATAAATTCCTTGTCCGGATAAATATTTTTCCAGACTTCAATCTGAGGCGTCTTAAGGCGCCGGATATTTCCCTGCAAACCTTCATAATCTGATTTCTTTATTTTCATAATAGTCCCTTCAATGAGCCCGCCACTAATTAATGGCGGGCGAAGTAAATATCTATGGCCTTACGGCCATAGCATTCAAATCAAAATTCAAGTTCCACTTGTCCGCTGTCTTCTCTCCCCTGATGTTCAATGTATCTCTGTATCACTACTTCATCTATTCCTACTGTTGAGGCG
>JAZDFF010000025.1:0-11004 GCA_043808095.1 Candidatus Omnitrophota bacterium | reverse complement strand
AGGCATTCAAGAAGTGGGTTGAAGATTACAACAACGATTATCCCCACTCATCCCTGAATTACCGGACACCCTGTCAATTTGAAAAAGAGCAAATATTGCTTACTACTAAAATTTAGCTTGACTAACGGGGAGCATTACAATTAATTACTAAATTCCTAATGACTAATTTGACATTTAAAAATTAGACATTAATTCGGAATTAGGATTTAGGCATTAGTCATTTAATCTTTATATTTTTCAACTCTTTTATCTTGTCCCTCAACGCCGCTGCCTGCTCAAAATGCAGGTTTCTTGCGGCTAATCCCATCTCTTCTTCAAGTTCATTAATGATGGTTTCAAACTCAAGCTCGTCTTTACTCAGGCCGGCTGCCTCGGCGGTCAAACCTTTAGCCTCTTCTTCCATCTCAATACTGTCTCGAATAGCCTTCTTTATCGTCCGTGGCGTAATCTTATTAACGCGGTTGAATTCAATCTGGACCTCTCTCCTGCGGCTACTCTCTTCAATTGCCTTTTTCATGGAACCGGTGATATTATCCGCATACATAATCACGGTCCCGTTTATGTTTCGCGCGGTCCTGCCAGCTACTTGGATTAAAGAGGTAGCCGAGCGCAAAAATCCTTCTTTATCCGCGTCTAATATGGCTACCAGAGAAACCTCAGGTAAATCCAGGCCTTCCCGCAGGAGATTTACGCCCACCAGACAGTCAAATTTCTGAAGCCTTAGGTCTTTTAAAATCTTTGCCCTTTCAATAGTATCAATCTCAGAATGGATATAACGCACGGCTACGCCTTTTTCTTTCAAGTAATTACACAGGTCTTCAGCCATGCGTTTAGTTAGCGTGGTGACTAAGACCCTTTCGTTTAACTGGGCACGATTATTTATCTCTTGGATTAAATCATCAATCTGGCCTTCGGTTTTCCTAACGACAATTTCTGGATCCACCAGGCCCGTAGGCCTGATAATCTGTTCTGCGACATGATTTAGAGAGTTCTTTAGTTCATATTCAGCGGGCGTTGCCGAAACAAAGATGACATCCCCAATCAGGGCCTCGAACTCATCAAACTTTAAAGGACGGTTGTCTAAACATGAGGGTAGCCTAAAACCGTATTCGACTAAGGTCTCTTTCCTGGCGCGGTCGCCTTCGTACATTCCCCTGATTTGGGGCATGGTTACATGCGACTCATCTATAATAGTTAAAAAATCCCGAATGCCGTTTCTCTTAGAGGCGTTGCTTCGGGATCCTGATGATTCTCTCTTTAAATTGCTCCATTCGGGATCCTTGTGAAAATAATCAATTAAACAATATGGCCGCTCACCAGGCTGCCTGCCTGATAAGTGCCGGGAGTAATTTTCGATCCCATGGCAATAACCGATTTCCCTGAGCATCTCCATATCATAACGGGTGCGGCTTAACAACCTTTGAGCTTCCAGCAACTTGGACTGCTTCTTTAAAAACTCGATCCTGCTGTCTAATTCTGCCTCAATAGACTCAAACGCGCCCTCAATTCTTTCGGCTGAAACGAGAAAATGTTTGGCAGGATAAATTGCCGCATGCCTGGTTTTGGTAAGCACCTGGCCGCTAAGGGGGTGGATTTCGCAAATCTCTTTTAAAGTATTGCCGGAAAAATTAAGCCGCACAGCCGTATCCTGATTGGCAGGAAAAACCTCAACCACGTCTCCCCGTACCCTGAATTTCCCCCGGCTGAAGTCCAGGTCATTTCTCTCATATTGAATAGAGACTAACTTTTTTAAGACCTCGTCGCGGTCTAAAGTCTCGCCGCTTTCAATCAAAAGTATAAAGTCGCGGTAATCGCTGGGCGAGCCCAGATTATAGATACAGGAAACACTGGCCACGATGAGCACGTCCTTGCGTGACATAAGCGAGCTGGTCGCCGAAAGCCTGAGCGCATCCAGACGATCATTGATGGAGGCATCCTTCTCAATATAGGTATCAGTAACAGGGATATAAGCCTCCGGCTGATAATAGTCGTAATAGCTGACAAAATACTCCACGCGATTTTCGGGAAAGAATTCCTTAAATTCGCTGTAAAGCTGGGCAGCCAGGGTTTTGTTATGCGAAATCACCAGGGTCGGCCTATTTATATCTTCAATAACATTGGCTAAGGTAAAGGTCTTACCTGAACCGGTCACGCCCAATAAGGTCTGGGATCTCACTCCTTTTTTCAGGCCTTCGGTAAGTTCTTTTATTGCCTTAGGCTGGTCGCCGCAAGGCTTAAAACCGGAGACTAATTTAAATTTTTCCATTTAGACTTCGTATAAAAAGGTTTCGGTTGCGGTTAAGTATCGTCTAAAAAGTTGGCGGACGTCGTGATCGTCTAAAAACGATAAACGAAACCTCAAAACGTATTACGATACCTGCCTGCCGGTGAGGCAGGCGTAGCCGAAACCTAAACCGATAAATGATGAAATGAATACCTCATTTGATTTCAAGGCTAATGTCTACGGCGGGAGCAGAATGGGTCAGCGCACCGATCGAAATCATTTCTATTCCGGTTGCGGCGATTTTTTTGATATTCTTCAGGTTAATTCTTCCTGAGGCCTCTAATTGCGGCCAAGGATAACGGCTTTTGCCTCTGGGGACATCTCTAAGATTAATTGCCTTCCTTATATCAGCGGCCTTCATATTGTCCAGCATAATTATATCCGGATTTAATTCCAAAGCCTGAATAAACTCTTTAAGGTTTCTTACTTCCAATTCAACCTTATTTTTCTTAAATATTCTCTTTAGGTTACCTTTGGTGATTTTCCTTAAGTTCTTGTAGCCTCCGATAACATGCAGGTGGTTTTCTTTAATCAAGATCTGATCATAGAGCCCGAACCTATGGTTTTTCCCGCCCCCGCAGCTGACTGCGTATTTTTCTAAAAGACGCAGTCCCGGCAGAGTCTTCCTGGTATCCATGATTTTTGCTTTATAAGGTTTGATTTTTTTAACATATTTATTGGTTAGAGTGGCAATTCCTGAAAGATGAGTCAGGATATTAAGGGCGCTGCGTTCGGCAGTTAATATGCACCTTGCAGAGCCACAAATGACGGCAATGACCTTGCCTTTTTTAACGAATGAACCGTCCTTAACTAAAGGCCTAAATATAATATTTTTATCAAGCGCCTTAAAAAAGAGCCTGCTTATTTTCAAGCCGCAAAGTATGAGATCCTCTTTGGCAAACAGTTGGGCTGATAGTTTATTTGCTTTCGGCACCAAGACCTCGGTAGTCAGATCTCGACGGCCGATATCTTCGCAAATACCCAGTTTTACTAACGGATTTATCTTTACCTTAGCGGAATGCATCTTGAAGTTGTTTTAATTTCTTTATTGATTCATTCGTCTCTTCTTTTTTGGCGTGTTCCTTGTCTACTATTTCCCGGGGGGCCTTTTTTAAGAAATCCTTGTTTTTCAATCTCTGGTTTATGTTGTTTAACTGGATTTTTAATTCCTCAATTTGCTTTATTATCCTCTCACTCTCTTTCTTAAAATCCACTATTCCTTTTAATGGAATAAAGACCTGGAAATTACTTATAAGGGCTGATACCGCATGGTATGGCTTTTGGCCGGCTATCTCTAACTTAAACGAATCTAATTTTAATAAATTTACCAATATTGCCGAAAGCTCGCTCAACATGTTTTTTGTCTTTGAATCAGGCACAGATATAATGAGTTTAATTGCCAGGGCGTTCTCAATATTTAAGTCTTTCTTTAGGCTTCTAACAGAGTTAGTAATCTCAAAAAATAATTCCATCTTCTTATCCGAAGATCTATCAATCAGATCCTTCTGTAAGTGCGGCCAGGATTCCGTCATAATCGATTTTTTTGCTCCGGGAAGCCTCTGCCAGAGCTCTTCGGTAATAAAGGGCATAAACGGATGAAGCATTCTCAGTGATTTTTCCAGGACTTTAAAAAGTATAATCTGCGTAAACTTGTCCTCTATATTGAACTTGGCGAGTTCTACATACCAATCACAAAAATCATGCCAGAAAAATGCGTATAATTCCTTGGCAGCGTCATTAAAACGGAAATTATTTAATCTCTTCTCGACAAGCTCAATGGTCTCATATAGCCTGCTTAAAATCCAGCGCTCAGGCAATTTTAGGTCACTATCCCTATAGATCTGGCAAAGATCAGAGCCGACAGCATCATTTTTGAGATTCATCATCACAAATCTTGAGGCATTCCAGATTTTATTGGCGAAATTCCTCCCAGCCTGGAATTTCTCTTGGGATAAAAAGATGTCCTGTCCCACAGCAGTCAGGGATATAAGGCTGTATCTTAAGGCATCGGCCCCGAATTCATCAATGATCTTTAAGGGATCGATAATATTGCCCAGTGATTTAGACATTTTTTTGCCGCTAATATCGCGTACTGTGCCGTGGATGTATACGTCGGAAAAAGGGATATCGCGCATAAATTCAAAGCCGGCCATAATCATTCGCGCCACCCAGAAAAAGATTATTTCCGGGGCAGTAACCAATACCGAAGTAGGATAAAAATATTTCAGATCCTCTTCGTCTTTCTTCCTTTCTGCCTGACCGGCAGGCAGGCGTTCATCTCTCATCGTATTAAAAGGCCAGCCAAAGGTAGCAAAAGGCCACAACCAGGAAGAAAACCAGGTATCCAGAACATCCTCATCCTGATAAATATCTGCTGAACCGCATTCTGGACACTTTAGGGGTTTTTCTTTAGATACAATTATTCCCGGCTCTTGTTTGGAATTTGGAATTTGGCCTACCTGCTGGACAAACAGGGATTTGGCACTTCGACTTTGCTCAATGCCAATGGTGAGCGGAGTCGAACCATTGGAATTCTGGATTTGGGATTTCCCTGCCTCCTGACAATTTTTGCAATAATAGACAGGGATACGGTGTCCCCACCAGATCTGGCGGCTTATGCACCAGTCTTTTAAATTTTGCATCCAGTTTAGGTAAACCTTGGTCCAACGCGCAGGATGGAATTTTATTCTCCCTCCTTTAACGGCTTCAATTGCGCTTTCGGCAAGCGGCGCCATTTTCACAAACCACTGTTTAGAAAGATATGGCTCAATCACAGTATGACAGCGATAGCAATGGCCTACTGCATGCTTGTGGCTGGCGACTTTAATAAGAAGCTCGCGCTCTTTTAATTCTTCTAAAATTGCCTCTCTGGCCTCAAACCTGTCCATCCCGGAAAAAGCCCCGGCATTTTTATTCATCCGTCCATCGGGTGACATAATTTTGATAAATTCCAGGCTGTGGCGAAGCGCAATTTCAAAATCATTGGGATCGTGCGCCGGCGTCACCTTAACTGCCCCAGTGCCAAATTCAGGGTCAATTGTCGGATCGGCAATAATCTTTATTGGGCGTTCCGCTAAAGGCAAAATCACCGTTTTTCCGACGAGGCCGCGATAACGCCTGTCTTTAAGATTTACGGCTACTGCCGTATCTCCAAACATGGTTTCAGGCCGGGTCGTGGCTACCACAACATAATCTTTCTTCTTGGAATTTGCCTCCTCAAGCTTCAACGGATATTTAATAAAATAAAGTTTCCCTTCCATATCTTTATGCGCCGCCTCTTCGTCTGAAAGCGCGGTCTGACAGCGAGGGCACCAATTAATAATATAATTTCCCTGATAAATTAATCCTTTGTTGTATAAATGGACAAATGCCTCTTTCACTGCCTCGGTATAACCCTCATCCATGGTAAAGCGGGTCCTTGACCAGTCGCACGAACAACCCAGTTTTTTAAGCTGATGAATAATGGTGTCCCCGTATTCATTCTTCCAGGCCCAGAGCCGCTCTATAAGTTTTTCTCTGCCTACCTCGTCTCTGGTTAATCCTTCCTTGGCGAGTTGGCGTTCAACTACATTTTGAGTGGCAATACCGGCATGATCAGTCCCCGGCATCCATAAGGCCATAAGACCTTTCATGCGGTTAAAACGGATTAAGACGTCCTGATAACTGTTGTTAAGGGCATGGCCCATGTGCAGGATCCCTGTCACATTAGGCGGAGGAATAACTATGCAGAATGGTTTTTTAGCGGGGTCGGACTTAGCAGCAAAAAGATTATTATCCTGCCAATACTTATACCACTTATCTTCAGCCTCTTTGGGGTTGTAACGGCTGGGTATCTCATTCATCATAGTGCTTATAGAATAAAAAATAGTATTGATTACTGTGATTTTTTCCCGCTCTCACTTTCAACTACAGCGGGATCCCGCCAGAAGCGGGAAAAATTGATTCCAGTGATTAACGCTTTAATCACTGGAATCTTTATCATAATCACTGAAATCTATCTTGTCTTTCAACAATTTATATTCAACGCTATCCACGAGGGCCTGCCAGCTGGCCTCGATGATATTTTCATGAACGCCGATAGTGCTCCAGATATCATCCTCGTCCTGGCTCTGGATCAGAACGCGTACGCGCGCAGCAGTGCCGGCCTTCTCATCCAAAACGCGCACCTTAAAATCAGAAAGATGCATCTTGGACAATGTCGGATAAAAATCCTTTAGTGCCTTTCTAAGGGCATTATCCAGGGCATTGATCGGACCATCACCTTCTGCCGCAGTATGTTCCTTAATCCCCTTAACCTTGAGCTTAATAATCGCCTCTGAGGTAATTTTCTTATCTGAGCGCTTTTCTACCACTACGCGAAAACCCTCTAATTCAAAAAACTTATTATATTTCTTGAGCGCCTTTTTTACCAGTAATTCAAAAGAGGCCTCAGCCGCCTCAAAATGATATCCTTGATGCTCAAGCCTCTGGATCAATTTTAGGATTTTTTTGGTCTTAGGGTCTTCTTTGCCTAAATCCAATTCCAGGTCTTTGGCCCGAACCAGGATCCCAGTCTTTCCAGCCAATTCCGAGACTAAAATTCGACGGCGATTACCCACCAGATCCGGTTCGATGTGTTCATAGGTCTTGGGATTCTTCATTACTGCGTTGATATGTACTCCGCCTTTATGAGCGAAGGCTGATGCACCTGTATAGGGCTGTTCCGTCTTTTGCTTCATATTGCTGATTTCGCTTACAAAATGAGATACGTGCGTCAATTCTTTTAATTTCTCGTCGGAAATACAGTCTACTCCAAGTTTAATCTTAAGATTTGCAATAATGGGAATTAAATCCGCATTGCCGCAACGCTCGCCATAACCATTAATTGTGCCCTGGACCATATCAACTCCTGCCTCAACTGCAAAAACAGAATTTGCCACAGCCAGGCCTGCATCATTATGGCAATGGATACCTAACCAGACATTAATCTCGGGACGAATTTCCTTAATGACTTTGGATACCTCTGAAGTAAGCGTGCCGCCATTGGTGTCACATAAGACAATTGCCTTTGCTCCTGCTTCCTGGGCAACAATTAAACACTTCAGGCCATATTCTTTGTTGTCTTTATAGGCATCGAAGAAATGTTCTGCATCATAAAATACGGTCAATCCTTTTGAAACAAGAAAACCCACTGTGTCTCTAATCATATGGAGATTTTCATCCAATGTGGTCTTTAGAACATCTTTTACATGCAGGTCCCAGGTTTTGCCAAAAATGGTCACAGTCTTAGCCTGCGATTTTAAAAGAGACTTAAGATTATGGTCTTCGCTGGCCTTAGAATGGGGCCTTCGCGTTGAACCAAAGGCAACCAATTCGCTAAATTTAAGACGCTTCTTGGCCATCTTTAAATAAAACTCCATATCCTTGGGATTAGATCCCGGCCAGCCACCTTCGATGTAATGGATACCTAATTCATCTAATTCCTGCGCAATGCGGATTTTGTCCATCACCGAATAGGAAATACCTTCTCCCTGCGAACCATCGCGCAAAGTAGTATCATATAGTTTTACCTTTAGCATAGTTTCCCCGCTTATTAAAAACTATTATTTAGCTAATTAGTACGCATAACTAATTTTTAGTCTACCGTCTATAAAGGCTTAGGTTTCCCTGTCTCGCCGGCAGGCAGGCGCAACCGAAGCCGTAACCTTTAATAACTTAACCTAATCACTCGCATTACTCATTTGGCCAAATTAAATTTCCCGTGCAAGGCCTTAACTGCCTGGTAAGCAAACTTCTTTTTAACAATACAGGATATACTTATCTCGGAGGTAGAAATCATCTCGATATTTACGCCTTCCTCTGCCAGGGTCTCAAACATCTTGGCGGCTATGCCTGTATGCGATTTCATACCCACCCCTACAATCGAAATCCGGGCAACATCCTGGTCCTTCAAGACCTCGCCTGTGCCGATTTTCCTCGCCATCTTTCTGGTTAAACTCATGGCCTTACTCAAATTTTGCTTCGGCACGGTAAAAGATATATCGGTCTGGCGGGTATGGCTGACATTTTGAACAATCATGTCGACATTCACGCCACCGCGGGCAACCTCCCTGAAAATTTTTGCCGCTACTCCTGGCCGGTCGGGAACATTACAAACTGTAATCTTTGCTTCAGATGTATTTAAAGTAACTGCCCGTATGAGAACACTCTCTAACATCTCAGCCTCCTTAGAGATAAGCGTACCTTTATTTTTTTTAAAAGAAGACCTCACGCGTATGGGAACATCAAATTTTTTTGCCAGCTCAATAGAGCGCGCCTGCATAACCTGGGCGCCAAGCGAGGCCATTTCTAACATTTCATCATAACTTAACTTGGCTATCTTCTTTGCCTGAGGTACAATACGGGGATCTGTGGTAAATATTCCCTCGACGTCCGTGTAGATCTCGCAGAGTTTCGCCCCCAGGGTATGGGCCAGGGCAACGGCAGTCAAGTCTGAGCCGCCGCGGCCAAGGGTCGTGATATCCTGGTTTAAAGTCACTCCCTGAAAACCGGCAACTATTACTATCCTGCCTTTTTTAAACTCCTCTTTGATTTTTTCAGTGTTGATTTTTATGATCCTGGCGCGGGTATGGCTGGTATCAGTAATAATACCCACCTGCGCACCGGTAAAAGAGATGGCCTCAAAACCTAATTTGTGAATTGCCATGGCCAGCAAGGCTGCAGAAATTTGTTCTCCGGTTGAAAGAAGCATATCCATTTCCCTTTCTGAGGGCTTATTGGTGATTTTTCCTACAAGCTCAAGTAATTCGTCGGTGGTATCGCCCAACGCCGAAACTACAACCACTAAGTCAATGCCTCTTCTTTTGTAACTAATAATCCTCGAGGCAACATTTTTAATCCTCTCTGGATTTGCTATAGATGAACCACCGTATTTTTGAACGATTAATTTACGCATTTTTTATGCCTCTTGATTGCCTTGGCTGATTCAAACAGCATGTACATTGCTAGCCCGGTAAGAATTATGGCTATGCTTAATAAAACGAAATCTTTGTTTTTAAAATAAGCTTGTGCCTGCAAGGCTAACGCTACCAGGGTAGTTACTAACATAAATATCGCAGGCAGCAATGTATACATATATGGTTTCTTATGCGCGAGTAACCAGCAAGTTGCCACTAAAAGCGCTAAGGCAGCTACTAATTGATTGGAGGCACCGAACGCAGGCCAGATTTTATTCCATTTTCCGCTAAATGCCAATACCGCGCCAAGGGTAACAATAATTAACGTAGAGAGGTAACGGTTTTTTATCCTTAATAGTTCTTCTGTCAGATAACGGGAAATCCTGGTTGCGCTATCTAGAGTAGTGAGTATAAAGGCATTTAATATGATTATTGCTATAATCTGCCCCGAGCCTGCCAAGATATTTTTGGTAATCAATCCGTATCCTTTAGCGAAGATCCCGATTGGAGTCAGGTTCTTTAAGATTGCGCCAAAATCTTCTCCCCTGGTAAATAGAATTGCCGCACTGATTATTGCTAACGCCGCAATTACTCCTTCAGCGACCATGCCGCCGTATCCAATCCTTTTGGCATAACGTTCATTAGCAATCTGTTTTGAAGAAGTGCCGCTTGCTATAAGCGCATGAAACCCCGAGATAGCGCCGCAGGCAACCGTAATAAATAACATCGGCCACAGGCTCCCTTCGGACGACCTCCAATTGTTATAATAAGGCATCGATAACTTGGGGTGAGAAAACAACAGTCCGATATAGCCTGCACCTACCCCAAAAAATAAAAGAAAACTGGAAAGATAATCGCGCGGCTGTAAAAGAATATTTACCGGCAAGATAGAAGCCGCATAACAATAGATAAATAAAACTAAAATCCAGATATTTATACTGCCATTTATGGGAAAGGAATTACCTAAGAGTATTAGCCCTGCAAGACTAACCAAGCCCAATACCGTAGCCAATACTATGTTCACCCTTGCGATATATAGCAAATACCCAACAACCATGGCCACCGGAATCAATCCTAAAGACGGCAGGACTATCTTGGGTTCTTTAACAAAGGTATCGGCGCAAAGATAAGCAAAAACAGCAATTACTAAAATTAGGGCCAGCCAGACAAATAACGAGAAGATGATCTTGGCATGCCTGGAGATTACTCCTCCGGCTATATCTGCAATAGAGGAACCCCCTTCCCTTATCGAGATAACCAAAGAACTAAAATCGTGAACGCCTCCTATTAGGATTGTTCCCAGCACCACCCATAAAATGGCAGGAAACCAACCCCATAACATAACCGCAATGACCGGGCCTATTATCGGGCCTGCCCCGGCAATAGAGGAGAAATGGTGGCCAAAAAGAACCAACCAATGTTTTGCAGGAACATAATCAATTCCGTCAAACTTGGAAACCGCAGGGGTAGGATTCTGGGGATTTATATGATAAATCCTCTGGAGCCTTCCGCCATAAAACTTATAACCTAACCAAAATAAAATTAATACGATTGTCGCAACAATTAATGAGTTCATTTTTTAAATGAGCGCATGACTTACGCCTGCCTGCCGGCAGGGAGTATAATTACGACGTAAGTCATTTGGGCGAAGTAAATATCTATGGCCTTACGGCCATAGCATTCAAATCAAAATTCAAGTTCCACTTGTCCGCTGTCTTCTCTCCCCTGATGTTCAATGTATCTCTGTATCACTACTTCATCTATTCCTACTGTTGAGGCGAAATA
>JAZDFF010000024.1:0-72440 GCA_043808095.1 Candidatus Omnitrophota bacterium | reverse complement strand
TTTTACCTTAAAATGGGTCGCAGCCAAATACTGAAAGGGATTTTGCTGGGAGGCATAAGCACAGGCATAGGCTATGAAATCGTGAGGTTGTTTTTCTTTTAAAAAGCGTCAATCCGGCGAGAATTCCGGGGACACGCACTTTTTCACCCTTCGACTACGCTCAGGGCAAGCTAGATCACTCGCGACCGAGGCCTTCAAATTTGTTTGAGGCCGAGAGAGTCCCGAATGTAATGAGGGAACCATTTTTTAAATAAATCCGAATTCTGACACCAGTTTTTCATTGATGATTAGAGGAGGATTATAATGGAGACTATAACCTCAATGCCAAGTCCCAATCTTAAGATAATAGCGGCGTTATATCTGATTTCACCTCTATTAATGATTTTGGCATTTTTTGTAGCTAGAAAGGCCATATCCAAAGAAAACAAACTTAAAGTTTTGTTTTTGCGGCTTGTAGAATTATCCGCTATTGTTGCTTTTATATTTAATACAATTTGTTTGACTACATGGCAAACAGATAGCGGAGGTTTCTTCGAGACTCATTTGCCTGACTTTGGCTTATTTTATCTTTTAAAGACACTTTTGGCTCTAATAGGTTTAGGTGTATTTTTTGCTATTGAAAATTATAATTTTTCTTTATTTTCTTTTGGTTCAGATTTATCTTTTGGTACCAGGGGCCTTAGATTTGTGCCTGAGGATATTAATCCGAAAACTAAATTTATTTATACTTTTTTACTTATTGCGCTTCTCTATTCGGTTCCTGGTATAAATGCATTAATGTTCAATACTGTTGGTCGCGTAATTTTTAGAAATCCTGATTCGGCCGAGTTAATACTTAAGAATCGTCTTATCATACAGGCGATCTGGAGTATACCTGTCTTAATTGTCGCTATAGACTTTATATATAACCTTATTAATGCTTTAAAAGCGAGGCAATAATTTAATTCCGGGGACACGCACTTTTTCTCTAGATCACTCGCGACCGAAGGGAGTCCCGCGAAGTCCCGAATTCTAACATCATACTTTTTGCCATACTTTAAAAGTAAAAAAGGAGAAAAGTGAAATGAGCGACGGGAAGTGTAGCGTGAAAGGTAAGGAGCTATTATCCCCAAAAGGATACATGAAGTTTATAAAGAGCATTAAACATAACAGGCGGATATGCTATTTAATAATATCTGCCTCATTTCTATGGTTAAATTTATCCTTTGCCGATGTTACGGATGACATATTAAAAGAGTGCAACAGGAATGCCCCAAGACCGCAATGGGAAACAGGAGAAGAATCAGTTCCTAAATATTTAAAATTCAAGGAAAAACTAAAGATATTTACCGATTATTTAAATTGCAAATGCGAAGATTGGAATTGCAGTGGTTGTAGAATAAGTAGCACAGGATTCTATCACCTCTTTTATTATAATGATAGATTTCTTATGCGTCATCCCCAAGGGACTTATATGCCAGAACATGTTACAGATGAATATGTGATAACAAAGGATGGTAACATCGAAAAGTTACCAATCAGTTTTACACAAGAGGGATATTACTATATTTTTTCTGTCAAAGAGATAGATCTAATGGATATCAGTGAAGGGAAAATTAAAACCATTGTCGATGAGAAGACAAAAAATAAAGTCGAGATAAAAAAAATAACAAGTACCGTTTCAGGGTCTCAACGAGACCGCAATAGCATGTTATCAGGGATTTCCTTTTTAGGCGCAGATAACGAATCCTATGATGTTAAATTAAGTGGCAATGAATTAAAGGTATATATTTTTAGAAAAGGGGTTAAACTTTATGCTTATGGCTTATGGGATTATATGAAAAATCTCTACTTTAATGAGAGGGAAAAAGTCTTGACCGAGCTGCCCCTAAAGCAGAAACGGGAAAATCAAATATACGATCATTATATACGCTCTGAAGAAATTAAACCCGATGACAGGGTCTCAATAATTTATGATGTGATGAAAAGATATAGAGATTTTGGCCGCCATGAGGGTTTATTTGTTTACAACAATCAATTTCTCATTGGTGAATCTGGCGGAGAAGTATATGCCATTCGGAAAGAATCCTTTGATGGGAAGGATTTAGGTAAATTCTGTGAAGATACCTGGGCTATCGGCGGAGGTGGGAACACTAATCCAGATTGCAAAATACCCCAAGGAGCTATTCGCATAGACGATTATTTAGATCTGGTTGGCAAAACCTGCAAGCAATAAACGAATCTTAATAAATTTCCGGGGACACGCACTTTTTACAGATAATTTAGGCTACATTTTTAATTTTATCCCCCTTCGCCCCGAAGATACGTCGGGGCTTCGGAGGATGTCACTAAAGGGCAAGTCGTATATGAAATAGGGGGATAACCCGCCGAAGCTGAAGACGAAAGTTCTTCAGCGAAGGAGGGTAAATTTAGGTAACATGGGCTTGCCTGTGGGGTATTCCATGCTATAATATTGTAAAAATGTTATTAATCATCCGTGCCAAAAAGATCCGGAAGTTCTAATTACTGGAGTAGATTATGACAGCTAAGGAATTAACTTTGAATATCGCCGTAAACTTGGGTCGTCTGTGCACTTGGGCCATGGAAGGCCGCAAGGAGCGAGTTGAACAGTTCTTGGCCCAGACCCAAGAATATCTAAAGGCCTTGGAATCCGCCCCGAAATCGCTCCGTTTTTCACCCACCTATGAATGGTTCAAGAATGACTTCAAGCGCCTCTCCCATGATGTCCGTATGGACGCAGATTGGGCTGAATCTATGCTTACCTGGGCGAACATCTTGTCCCATCGAGCTTCTTTAGCATAAATTTATTTCAGAGAAAAAATAGGGAAAAAACCGTGTCAAAAAAAACCGAAAAATCCGTGTCAGAACTTGATAACTGACTGATATTAAAAAAGATACAGAATAAATCAGTAAAATTTCCGGGGACACGCACTTTTTTAAAATGAAAATTTTGGTTATCTCTTCCAGCCCCCATAAAGAAAAAAGCCAGACCTTTCTTCTGGCAGGGGAGGTCTTGCAGGCCTTTTCTGATGAGGGCGCTAAATGCGAGGTCATTCATTTATTAGAGTATCATATAAATTTTTGTCAGCATTGCGAGGCCTGCCATAAAAAGATTCTTAATTGTTCGCTAAAAGACGGTATTTCAATAATTCTTGAAAAGATGCTTGAGGCTGACGGAATAATCCTGGCCTCGCCTAATTATATAAACCAGGTTACGGCCTCGATGAAGGCCCTCTTTGACCGCTCGGCGCATTTTATCCACTGTAAACGGCTCCTCGGTAAATACATTGCCGGCGTTGTCTCCTCGGGAAGCGGGCAGGATAAAGATGTGCTGGATTATATAAAATATTACGCTCATACCTGCGGTGCGCAGTATTCGGGAGGCGTATCGTCTTCTGCGTATGCCATAAAGGAAAAGGCAGAGGAGGCTTATCAGTTAGGTAAAAAAATCCTCCGGGATATAAAGGATAAAAATGTATTTGTTGATCAGATGAAAATCATCGAGGCCGGCAAAGAGCATTTTAAGAGAATAATGCAATTAAGAAAAGAGGATTGGAAAGAAGAGTACAAGTACTGGCAGGACAAAGGCTGGTTATAAAACTTCCGGGGACAAACACTTTTTGCCCGGGGTGATCGGGATGTCGGAGAAATGAAATCCTGCACGCAATATTTATGGTTTAATACAAAAAACAGGCAGGAGTTTATAAATATAACCCCGCAGGTAGAGGAGGCGGTTAAGAAAAGCGCAGTTAAGGAGGGGTTTTGTCTGGTTAATGCCATGCATATAACCAGCTCGGTTTTTATCAACGATGATGAGCCGGGGCTGCATCATGATTTCAGCGCATGGCTGGAGGAGTTTGCGCCGTATGGCAAGGATAAATACCGGCACAACCTTAGCGGAGAAGATAACGCAGATGCCCATCTAAAAAGGACAATAATGGGTAGAGAGGCCGTAGTGGCAATTACCAACGGCAGGCTTGATTTCGGCCCCTGGGAACAGATATTTTATGGAGAATTTGACGGCCGGCGTAAAAAGCGCGTTTTAATCAAGATAATAGGCGATTAGGACGCTGGACACAATCTCGTGTCAGAACTGACTGATATTCGAAAAACACCGTAGAATAGGGATAAAATTTAAACGCCAATCGGGGAATTTTGCCCAATGTAGATATATGTTAACCAACAAATATAAATTTGTTTGATAATTAATTTATTTTATGTTATAATAAAAATATACAGGAGTATAATGGGATACTGCAAAAAATGTTTTGAACATCTCAGTAATGATTGCCTTTTAACAAATGGTATTTGTGTCTTCTGTTATTACAAAACAGATAAATGGGAAAGCAATAGTAAGATTATGGCTAAGAAGAATGCTATTGAAAATTGGGAGAGGTCTTTTTTAGTATGGAGAAATTATTATCTTAATTACTATAAAGATATAAAGAGGGCAATTAATGCTTCTCCTAAAGGAACATTTCAATTGAAGGATATCAAAGGCAAGCTTTATTATTATCTCGCTTACAGAGAAGGGAATAAGGTAAAAACTAAATATTATGGAAAGAAAGTACCGAAAGATTTAAAGGAAAGAATAGCATTACGGAAAAATTTAATTAAAAAATTATCTAAAATAAAATCATTGCTATATTCTCTTAGGATTTCATCCAGACCATCACAAAGTGTGAATAGATTCCATATTTTTCAAAGAGATGCTTTTACTTGTCAATATTGTGGCAGAACACCAAAAGATGGTGCAAAATTACATATAGACCATATTCTACCGTTAGACAAAGGTGGAGATAACAATGAATCCAATCTGATTACATCTTGCGAAAGATGTAACTTAGAAAAACACGATCAGTATTAAATATTTTTCTCGGCTAAATTTCATTTTTTGTAGATCCGTAACCTAAATCTTTAAACAAGGGATATATTAAATTAGATCATCCGGATTTATTACTTGAATTCTTAGTACCGGAGAAAGGAAAGGGAACAGATAAACCTGTCCCTTTGCCAAAATTAGGAATGAATGCAGTTGCTCTGAGATTTTTGAGTTTTCTGTCTGTAAACACTATCAAGGTAAAAGTAGAAGATTTTTATGTAACTTTACCTCATCCGGCTAACTTCGCTTTACATAAGTTAATTATCTTTCAGCGTAGGCAAAAAGAATATAAAGCGGTTAAGGATAGAAATATTGCCATTGAAATATTAAAGTCACTGATTGATAAGGGCGAAACAGGCATTATAAAGAAGGTTTTCAATTCAGTTCCTTTAAAAAAGTGGCAGAATAAGATTATTAAGGGATTACAAATAGCCGATGAGAATGATATTTTGGAGGTGTTGAAGTAGATTTATATCTAAAATCAATAGATTAGATAACAAAACTATAAAGAATAAGAAGAGGCAAGTTAAAAGATAAAAGAAAATCTCATTTCAGAACTGCCTAAAATTAATTAAAAGATTGAGGTAAATATGGCCCGAGTTCTGACGCCAGTTTTTCCAACATAATATTTTTTTGTTGGTTTGATTTTATTTTTTGTTTGAGGTAGAATGGTTAAAAAGGAGCAATATGAAAAAACATTTTAAACACGATAGTCCTTCGGTTCCACCACAAGTTGAGCCGGATGTAGTAGCTCTAATTAATGCAATGCAACAGCAGTTGGTTTCTTTGGAGGGAAAAATAGATACCTTAGTCAGTCAGTCTTCAGAAAGGCCTTTTGAGAAGAAGCATTTCTCAAAACCTTCACGACCCTTCGACCGCTCTTACCGTCATGGCAAAGGAAGACAAGACAATAGTTACAGAGAAAGAAACTTTACCCAAGCGATTTGCGCAGACTGTAAGAAAGAATGCGAAGTCCCTTTCAAGCCCAGCGCAGACCGTCCGGTATATTGCAGAGAGTGTTTCTCAAAGCGCAATGAAGGTGGCTCGTTTAAAGGAAAATACGATAATAGGCCCAGAGAAGGAGATTTTGCCCAAGGACGCCATTTTTATAAACAGCTGGGCGGCGGAAACCGAAGGTCTGGTAAAAGTAAGAAGCCAGTTTTCCGACGGCGAAACACAAATCCATAGGCGCTTTACTCAGCAATTTGCAGTTTAAAAGGTTGTAAAACAAATGAAATAATGGGGACGGTTTTTTATCCTCCTACGCTCTTTACCCAGGTGGTAGATGGTAGAGCTTCGGAGGATCAATTCCCCCTGCTGCTTCGTTTTGCTCAAGCAAAAGCGAAGCAAAACGGCAGGGGTCATTGAGGAGGAGAATATGAGGATATTGTTGAGGGCGTTGGTTTTAGCGGCTTGTTTTAGTTTTTTTGCCGGTTTTGTTCATGCCGAAGATGTTAATGTCGCCTTTACGCAAATGAAAACAGAACTTCAAAAAAAAGGAGTATCTTCTCAGGATCTGGATTTAGTGGAAAAGCCGGTAAAGGAGATGTTAGGCGGGGGAGCCACTAAGGATGAAGTAAAGAAGTTTATCTTTGATCTTTCGGGAAAAGGCGTTAAGGGAGCGGATTTACAGAATGCTGCTAATTCCATGAATGAGCTGGTTAAGAACGGAGAAATGCCAAAGCAGGCTGGTAATGTTGTTTCTCAGGCTGCGCTTGGGGCAAAGGCTCAAGGCCTGAAGGGTAAAGATTTGGCCGCGAAGGTCCGTGAGGCAGTAAGGCAGAGAAAGTCAGAAATGGACCAGGCGAAGAAACAGCTTCGGCAGAAGCAAGAAGAAGTGCAGGCCAAGACAGAGAAGGCAAGGAAAGATATGGAAAAGAAAATGCAGAATCAGCGAAGAGAAATGAATAAGATGATGAAGGATACGGAAGGTATGAAGGGCATGGGCGGTAGGGGGATGATGCGGAAATAATGGGGACGGTTTTTTATCCTCCTACGCTCTTTACCCAGGTGGTAGATGGTAGAGCTTCGGAGGATTAATTCGCAGACGCTCCGACGTATCGTCGGAGCGACGACTTACGTTCTCCTTCGCCAAGGTCCACCTTCGTTTAGACTTCGGTGGATATTCTCCGAAGCTAAAGCAGAAGTAGGGCGTCGCACTTTCACTGCGTAAGTTGTCTGCTCATTAAAGGGGGAAAAATGGTTAAGCAGAAATTCGTCTTATGCCTGGCAGTCGTTATGACGGCATTTTTTATCTTAAGGCCCGAAATTGCCAGGGCTGAATGGTGGGATAGCGCCCCGGCTAAAGTAAGGGCGCAGGCAAACGAATATTTGGCCGCGCAGGTTTCTGAGATGGATAAATTGTATTTGCAAAAACTGCAAAAGGCATTCATAGATATGTCCAGATTAAATGAGGCATCTTCATCCTACTGGTCTGCATTTCCGAGCTTTGATGAGGCCGTGGATGTAATGTTGAAAAGATTCCAGCAGGCCTCTGACATAGCCATGGAGTATGGGTTCGGCGCATCTAATACCGCCCAGGAAGTCGGCAATAGTATAGCTGATGTAGTAGGCAAGTCTCTTAAGGCAACCGGCCGGGCTGTCGGTCAGGTCGCAGGAGAGGTAATTCCGCTTATAGGTGAGATAGCCAATCTTATTGAGATGTACAACACCTTTATGGAAATCAGTGATACGATCAAAGACGGTGTTACGGGTATGGGAACCCAGCAACATTATGATACCGAGCGGACGTATTTTAAGGATAATTTTGGTAATACCCCCCTGGGTGTCTTAGAGGAGGCCAAGAAAGAGTTTGAAATGAAGATTACGCCGGAGCAAGTTGCAGGCCTCAAGAAATTCCTTAAGGAGAAAATAAAATCTTACGATGAGATGATGCCTAAGCTTACCAGCCTGGTCAATGAGTATAAGGACCAGAAAAGCGACGAAGAGATAGTCCGGGAGTTTAAGGCCAAGATGGACAAGAAACTCAAGGAAAGATGGTATATGGTAGGCACTTTTGAGCTACTTCGGGATAACATTGAGGTTGCTCAATATCGGGATAGAATCAAAGAAAAGAGAAACTGGGTTGGGGTGATCCTGCATAAATTATTACCCATTACCCTGCAGCAGGTAAAGATTAACCGGGCTTTTTGTTCCGGGGTATTAGCGCGGGTAGAGATGATACCTGACCCCCAAGTGCCGAAATGGCCGGACCTGGTAGTAAGTTCCGTGGAAGTAACCCTGCCTCTTAACAAGAAGGCCGAAGATTTGCGTATTGGAGACGAAGTGACAGTCAGCGCGCAAATCAAAAATGACAGCGGTCTTACCAGCAGCCCGACCTCCATTAAGATCGGAGCAGTCTCAGACAATAACGCGTTTCGGCCCGTAGGAGAAAATCTGGAATTACCGGCTCTTTCTGCCGGGGCAACGCATAGGATTGAAGTTAAGGCAAAACTTCCCTTTACCAGTAACAGGTTTCTGGTCAGGGTCAATGAGGACAAACGCAGCTATGAATGGAATTACGATAATGATGAAAAATACAGCGAGGCGATTAACCTGAATATTGCCCCGGATCTAACCGTGGCATTTAACGATTTGCCACAGCGCATTTATGCGGGCAAGGCCGTAACCATCAGCGTGCGCATCAAAAATATCGGCTACAGCGAAGATTTGAATCCGGTGGCTGAACTCCTCGTAAATAATGCAAAGGTGAGCGAGCAGAGACTGGGTTTGAATCACTATTTAAAACCCAACGAGGAGGCCAATCTGACCTTTAAATGGACGCCCCAGGACAAAGGAAGTTACGTCTTAAGGTGCGAGGTGGAAAGGGGCCTGAGGGGCAAAAGCGATTTTAATGAGAAGAATAACCATGCAGAAGCCCGGGCAGAGGTGTTACTGCCGGATTATGCCTGGGAGATACCTGTTTATAGCCTGATGCTTAGCAGCGATTCGCCAAAAATCGGCGAGCAGCTGAAATTTTATTTTAGCGTCACCAATAAAGGCGCAAAGGAAGATGCTATTGCCAAGATTTTTGTGGACGGGGAGCTGATTAAGACTGTCAGGCTTAGTGTGGCGCCTGGAGAAAACCAGGGCGTGGGTTTAGGTAGTAGCGAACCTATCCTCTGGACTGTGCGCGGCGGCACCCACACCTTTAAGGTGGTGCTGGAGGCAGGCGGTCAGGAATTAGTAACTGCCGAAAAGTCAATTTCCGTCGGCACGCTGATGCCGGGTGTGCAGGGAATAGATGTGGTACTGGATGCTGCCTCCTATGGGGGAGTGGGCCCGAATATCACGGCAAAGGTTTACAACCGGGGCAGCCAAACCGCAAAGCAGTTGAATCTGGATGCGCTTGAATATCATTCGTATACGGAAAAGCCGGTTGCGGGTTACTCCAAAAATTTGGGGGATATCCGCTCGCATGAACTTAAAGTAGTTAAATTGGATAAAGAGCTATGCAATAACTGTAAAATGCAACTAATCGTGGACAAAGACAACAAAATCCCGGAAACGGATGAGAAAAATAACACCAAGGATTTTCATTTCGGCACTTACCATGCCTATGAGCCGCCGCGCAATATCCGCGCCGAGGCGTCAGATTTAATTGTGGCTGACGTGGTAAATTTAGACCGTCCTTTGGAGGTGGGTGAAACCCGTGCCATTACTATTGTCATCGGCAATCCTAATCTGGTGGAGGCCAAAAATGTCAGGGTGGAATATGAGTTCTGGAACCTGGCTTTAAATGACGTCACGGCCGGCCACGGTTATCGAAAAGGCGCAAAGGTAATTCCTTCGGTCGGACAGGAAGGCGGAGCTTCCATTATTGTGGATTATAAAGGGGTATATCCTGCCGATTATAAACTGACGGTCTTGGTTGATCCTCAAGGCGCGATTGCCGAGACCGACGAATATAATAATAAGTTAGAGAAATATTTCAATGTGTCCGGAGAAGTTACCTCCCAGATATATTTTAGCGGCAAAGACGCGGACCTGTCGATTGACAAGGATATTAAAGTAAGTAACAAAGAGCCGACTACGGATTTACCGGTGACCTTTGAAGTTACGGTGCACAATAATTGCGGCATTACCGTCTGGGGCGCGGACCTGGATATGCTTATTGACGATGAGCTTGAAGCCGGCCAGGCCTTGGGCGATTTTTACGCGAACAGCGAAAGGACCGTTACCTTCAGACATACATTTTCAAAAAGCGGCGACTGTACTGTTAAGTTTATGGTGGATGCCAAAAAAGCCATTCCTGAGAAAGATGAAAATAATAATGCGGCTACAGTCAAAATAAAGGTCAAGCCTGGTATTCTCGGCACAGGCTACAAGGATGTGGCGGTGACGAATTTCTCTTTGAGCAAGACCTCCTGCCTGCAGGGAGAGCCGGTTACTGCCCAGGCTTCAGTCAAGAATATCGGCCAGGATATATTGCGTGGGGTTTTGTGTACTATTGGCCCCAGTGGTACAAAACCTGTCTATGTTAAGGTAGTGCCGATATTAGACCCGGGCCAGGAAATCAAGATATCCGCGACATTACCGGCATTAATCGCCGGTGATCATACCATAGAGGCCAGGGTAGACGGCAAAGACATCATTAAAGAGACTAACGAAACCAATAATGTGATGACTGCCTCTTTGCACGTGGAGAAGTTAACGAAAGAAAAGTTAGAACAAGAGGCAAAACAAAAAGTTACTGGTGCAATTTTTGAAAAAATAGGTCAGATCCAGGGGGCAATAGACAGTTGGTTGAGGGGGTTGGGAAAGCCTAAATAATGAACCTGGCGACTTTCTCGCTCAGGGTCGATTTTGCCCCTTTGGGGCACGCCAAGGGTCTTTCGCATTTTCGGTGGCTGCGGAACTCGCTCGTCGGGGCTTCCGCCCCAGGACGAGCTCAAACATCCTCGCCATCCAAATGCTTCCGCGTTTGGATTCCCGAAAATGCTCAAGCTTCCTTGGCTAAAATCTCCATTCGCTCGAAATATCGCCAGGTTCATTATTTTGAGGAAGGAAGAGAGTTTAAAAAGGTACGTGTCCCCGGAATTGCACGGAATTGAAAAAGGTACGTGTCCCCGGAATTGCCCTGATAGACAGGTGGCTGCGGGGGTTGGGAAAGCCCAGGCAATAAGGCCTTCTAAACAGTGAGGATTTTTATGAAAAAGACGAAGATATTCTTAATCAGCATTATTATTTTGGCAGGGGTATTGTCTATCTGGTTATTTCCAAGACGAGGTTATCAGCCTGTCAAAAGAGGAAGTTATCAACCTGTCAAAGAAGAGTCAAGAACCTCAGCGGCCAAGGTTATGGATGAGGTTGTCTATAAAGATATCAAAGACCTAGCATCGGGTGCTATCATTATTGATGGCGATATCGCTGATTGGCAGGCAGCCGGGATTAGTCCTTTAGAGAATCTCGAGTGGTCAAATATATATAACATGCCTATGTTTGAAGATACCAGGCGGATAAAATCAGTGCGCCTGGCTTACGATGTCCAGAATCTTTTTCTTCTGCTGGAAATTAAACCCGGCGTTAAGGAACGTTTTGACAAGAAACAGACCACCGGTCATATCGGATACCTATATCTGGATGCCGACGGCAGTAGCGCAACCGGGGCCAGAAGACACATAAAGGACGTATATCCCGGCTGGGACTGGCGCATATACCTGCCCGAAGGATTTGTTAAGAAAGAAGGCGCTCCTATAGAAGAGATTAGACCCGCTGCCTGGTATCAGATTGAGAAGATAAAAAGCTATAATGAGCAGGAGGCAGATTACGGCACCACCTTTAATTGCGAGTATGAGGAGTTAGCCGGCGGAAATCGGGCAAGTTATGATAAACCCGCCTATATCGCCTTTGGAGGCGATTTTGTGGAGATGTGTTTTCCCTTTAAGCTCCTGGGGATGAAATTGCCTGCGGATATTCGGCTGATAGTAGAAGACTTAAATGCGCTTCCCAGCGCAGAGACCCGGATATCCGGTCATTTAAAAGCCATGCAGGAAAAGTCAGCCGAGCAATTTTCTGTCAGCTATTACTTTTCTTCGGAACTTATTTATAAAGACATCGAAATAAATCAGGCACAATTATCCTACACCTATTTTGAAGACAAAGACGGCAAGTGTAAACAATGGATGAGACAGGCCCCTTGTTGGGACAGAGAAGACTTAAGGACCATAAAAACGACCCTTTCAGCAGACGAAGTCAGCGATTTAATCGGTTTAATAAACCAGGCGGGGTTTATGGAATTAGAGACTACCTATGGCGGGGCAGGAGAAAGTCAGAGATATTACCTGCATAAGATATCCGTAAAAATTGCAGATGCGGAAAAAAGGGTATTCTATCAGGGTTTTCCCGCGGCCTCCCCGATGCCGCAGGCATTTAAAGCAGTAAAGGATAGATTATTTGAACTCATAAATAAAAAGTTCAATCAAAATTGATATCTCTATTTTTGTTATTTAGGCCATAAATAGAGAGGATGCTTAATATTTCTAGGGACTAATTTCTGTAATCTTATTAAAAATCACCGTAATCAACAGCCCTGAATGAATTTAATGAAGGGCTGAACATTTTAGAAAGGAGGAGCGATGCAGGTTTTAGTCTGGTTGGTGGCGTTTTATATGGCAGTGATGGGGTTGATGATTAGTATTCGCCCCAAGTTTATCAGGGGAATGATTGGCTTCTGGAGCCGAGCTAAGAATTTAAAAATAGGCGGGGTTTTGAGCTTTATTATAGGTATAGCTCTCTTGGCTGCCGCCCCTAAATGCAGACTGCCGGTGGTGGTGGTTATTCTGGGAATCTGGGCCCTGATAAAAGGGGCCTTACTCCTTGTCCTGGGAATAGAGAAGGTAAAAAAGATAATTTCCTGGTACGAGAAGCAGTCGGATTTGGTCCTGCGTTGCATGGGGCTTCTGGTTTTGGTGTTGGGTGTAGCGTTGATTTATGCGGCATAGTGGGGACGGGCTTGTTTTTTTGTATCGCCGCTTGTCTTAAAAGTTAGTATCTTGTTATCTGGTATCCGGCATCTAGTATCTGATATCTAACTTCCCGAGACACGCACTTTTTCACTAGGTCACTGTTTTACAAATCGGTTGTCATTTTTCAATAGCTCTATGGTAAAGACTAAAATAATCTGTACTTTGGGTCCGGCCTCATCGAGCGAGACAGTGCTCAGAAAGATGATGCTTGCCGGTATGGATGTTGCGCGCCTTAATTTTTCCCACGGGAAGCCGCAGGAACGGCTTCTAAGGATAAACCTAATCCGCAGATTAAATGCAAAATACAGAAGGCGCATAAAGATACTCGGAGATTTAGAAGGACATCGTATCAGGGTGGGGGATCTTGCAGGGGGCGTCCCGCTTACGCTAAAAAAGCACCAGATAATCTTGCTTACCCAGGAGGGTATAAAAGGCGCCAATTCAATAATCCCATTTGATTATCAGGGCTCTTTAAGCGATATAAAAAAGGGCCGGCAGATATTTATTGATGACGGCAACATCTGCCTGGAAGTGGAAGGTTATGTTAAGAATGGCCTGAAGACCAGGGTCATAATCGAAGGCGTCCTAAAGCCACACAAGGGCATCAATATTCCCGGGGCAAGGCTTGAGTTTAAAGGCATAAGCGCAAAGGACAAACAGGACATACTCTTCTGCCAAAAGCACGGCGTCGAATATATCGCCCAGTCGTTTGTGCGTACAAAGCAGGATATCCTTGAGGTAAGGAGGCTGCTTAAAAGAGGTTCGGCGTGCCAGGTTATTTCTAAGATAGAAAACAAAGAAGGCATAAAGAATATTGATGAGATAATTGATGCCTCAAGCGGCATTATGATTGCGCGCGGAGATATGGGGGTGTCGCTTCCTATCTATGAAATTCCCGTCATCCAGAAGATGATAATCAAAAAGTGTAACCGCCAGGGAAAGTTTGTTATAACCGCCACTCAAATGCTTGAAAGTATGACTGAAAACTTCCGACCTACGCGCGCAGAGGTGAGCGACGTTGCCAATGCCATCATAGACGGCACCGACTTCGTCATGCTTTCGGCAGAATCAGCCGTGGGAAGATATCCGGTTGAGACGGTGGCGATGATGAATAATATCATAAAGTATACACAAGAGTATTTAGCTGCGGGTGCACGCACTTTTTCACCCTTCGACTTAGTTCGACTGCGTTTATCCCGAGCGTAGTCGAGGGACTCACCACAAGTCGCTCAGGGCAAGCTCGGCCGCTGATTTTTCAGAAAGATAAAACTATGGATAAAGACTCAGGCAAAAATTCAAGAGAGCAAATTGATTCTTTAAAGAAACGGATTAAGGAGCTTGAAAAATTAGAGGCACAGCACAAGTGGGCCCAAGATTCATTATTGGTCTGGCAGAAGAAATCGAAGATGATATTAGAGAATATCAATGATGTGATTTTTCAGCTTTCTCCCCTGGGTGTTATTGAGTATGTGAGTCCGGGGGTTGAGAAACTTTATGGCTATAAAGCCGAAGAACTTATCGGCAAGCATCTTAAGAAAACCACACCCCTAAACGAAGTGCCGAAGGCCTTGGAAGTGATAAACATGATTCTTCAAGGCGAGGCAGTTAAGCCATTTGAGATAAATCAGATAGACAACCGCGGCCGGCTTGTGTTAATTGAAGTCAACGCCCAGCCTATAATGGAAGAGGGCGAGATTGTTGCGATACAGGGAGTGATGCGTGATATTACCGAACGCAAGAAGTCCGAGGAAGAATTAAAAAATGCCTATGAAAAGCTCAAACAGACCCAGCAGCAATTAATCCAGTCAGCCAAAATGGCTTCGGTCGGGGTTTTAGCGGCGGGCGTGGCCCATGATATAAATAATCCTTTATCTGTCATCTCGGGCGAGGCCCGGATGTTACAAGACAACAATGATAAAGAGGCGAAAGAAGCTTCAAAAATAATATTAGAGCAGGCAAACAGGATTAAAGAAATCACCGGAAGCCTTTTAGAATTTTCCCGGCAGAAAGAAGTCGAGTACAGGCCTACAGATGTAAATCAAGATATCGAGAAATCTATCTCTCTTCTGACATTTCAGGCAAAACTAGATAAGATAAAGATAAAAAAAGAATTGGACGCTAATCTACCTAAGCCCTTAGCATATGAGAATCAGCTCCAGGAAGTATTCTTGAATATAATGTTAAATGCGGTTCAGGCAATGAAAAACGGAGGGATCCTCACCGTAAGAACCTACAGCGAAATAATAACTGATTACGGAAGAAGAAGGACGGATAAATTTAAACCCCAAGAAAAAATAGTGGTTATAGAAATTAAGGATACGGGAGAAGGGATGGATGAAGAGGCTTTGATGAGAGTATTTGAACCGTTCTTTACTACCAAGGAAAGAGGCACGGGATTGGGTCTTTTTGTCTGTTACGGAATAATCGAGAAATGCAGAGGGGCTATTGAGGTAAAGAGTAAATTAGGCAAGGGTTCTACTTTTATTGTCAAATTGCCTGTTGTATAAAGCGGGGAGTATGATGAAAAAGATCCTGATAGTAGATGACGAGAAGCCGATATGTGATATGTTAGAAAAGTTTTTAGCTAAGAAAGGCTATGAGGCATCCAGTGTTCAAAGCGGCGAGCAGGCTTTAATAAAAGTAAAAGAAGAACGGCCGCATATAGTGCTTTTAGATATCCGGATGCCGGGGATGGGCGGGATAGAGGCATTAAAAAGGATAAGAGAGATTGACAAGGAAGTCGGTATTGTGATGATTACCGCGGTAAAAGAGGAGAAGACAGGAAATAAGTGCCTTGAGCTGGGGGCGTATGATTATATCATCAAGCCTCTAGATCTTGATTATCTTGAAACCGTGCTTATGGCAAAACTTCTTGATTTTGAATTATAAGTTAGACCAGCTGCCCGGGGTATTCCATGAAATTTAAGAAGAAAATAATTTTTGTACTCCGCGGCCTGAAAACCGCGCCCATGCCCCCTGCGGGGGCTAGGGCGCGGATAAGATGTGGCCGCTTGAGTATTCCGCCTTTGGAACCCCGGGCTTTAGCTCGGGTGGGCTCCATTTTCTCGGTAATTTTGGCCGCGTTTATTATCTGCGGCTGCGCTTCGCTTGTGAAATTAGTTGTCGGTAAAAATAGTTTTAAAATACCTCAGATTATTGCTCACCTTGAGCCCTCTCTGAAAAATAACAAAATTATCGTCTCGGGAAAAATAGTCATCCAGAACCCCACGGAAAGCTCGCTTGATTTGGAGAAGATATACCTGGAGATTCAGAATGAAAACGGAGTTATTTTGACGCAAGACACTTTAGACTGGAAAGCCAAGAGCGTAACATCTAAGCAGGAGTTAGAAGCCCCGGTATCCATTCATCTCGGTTTGGCGGTATTAAACAATAAAAGCATAACCGTATTCATGCGCACCGGTTTTACTTATAAAAAGTTAGGCCTGCATATCCCAATTGAAAGCAATGTCGCGGTGCTGCATCTTAAGGCCCTGAAAGAAATTATAGTCCGGCCTCTTTATGTTGCTTTTTCCTCAAAACTTGATTCCACCATTTTGGGGAACTCATCTATTGAATTTATCCTGGGTATAACTAATCCCTTGAGTATTGACCTGGTCCTTGAAGACGGCGTAATCCGCATATATACCCTGGAAGGTAAGGATATCGCCAGAAGTAAACTTACCCGGACTTTATTCGGGGGCTCGCAATCAAACCAGATAAAAGATTCAATCCGGATAGGAAATATCTGGAGTAGATTGATACGCAACGAAATTATCAAACGGAATCCCCTGAAATTTCAGCTCTCCGGCCACCTGAAGATTCCTGATACGGATATCTTTATCCCTTTTAAGATTGAATCTGCCGTAGAGATAGCTTTTTCTCTGCGTTAGAATTCCGGGGACACATACTTTTTCACTCAAACAGTCGACCACCCTTCGACTATGCTCAGGACAAGCTTGGCCACTGGTTTAAAATTATGTACAGAAAGACTATCGAGCAATTAAAAGACAGGGCCGTAGAGTTAGGCGCAAAAGACAGTAAGGTCATTGAGGTCAAAACCGTGAAGACCGCCTCCTGGGTAAGATACAAATGCCAATTTGGCTGCTCGGGATTTGGCGAGTGTTTTACCTGCCCGCCATATTCGCCTGGGCCTAGCGAGACGCAAAAGATACTTGATTCTTTCAGGAAGGCAATCATCATCCATTGCCAGAGCGGCTCGAGAATAGATATCTCAAAGATCGTCCTGAAGATAGAAAAAGAGGCGTTCTTTTCCGGATATTATAAAGCCCTGGGTATGGGCGCAGGCCCTTGCAGATTTTGCCGGGAATGTAACTTAAAAGGCGAGTGCCGGCATCGGGAAAATGCCAGGCCTTCTATGGAGGCCTGCGGAATAGATGTTTTTAAAACCGTACGCAACAACGGTTTCAAAATCGATACCCTGGATTCAATAAGATGCAAGGCGAATTATTTCGGCCTGGTGCTGATTGGATAAATTCCGGGGACACGTACTTATTGTATGAGATTGATACCCTTTTAGCGAGGGAGAAAAGGAGTTTAAGATGGTTGGCGAACCGTTACGCATAACCCGATTTACGGATGTCGATTTTTTCAAAAGAGGCAAGGTCCGGGATGTCTACGATCTAAAGGATAAACTTCTGATTATTTCTACGGACAGGATATCCTGTTTCGACGTCGTACTGCCCACCTGTATTCCGCATAAAGGAGAGGTCTTAACCCAGCTTTCCCTGTTTTGGTTTGAGTTTACCAAGGACATTATCCCTAACCATTTTATTTCCTCAAAGATCGAAGATTTTCCGCCGGGATTAAAGAAGTATAAAGATGTTTTAAGAGGCCGCTCGATGTTAGTAAAGAAAGCCAAGCCTATACCCGTAGAGTGCGTCGTGCGGGGATATCTTTCAGGTTCAGGCTGGAAAGAATATCAACAGAGTCAATCTATATGCGGAATTAAGTTGCCAGGAAGTCTTTGCGAGTCAGATAAGTTACCGCAGCCGATATTTACCCCCGCAACCAAAGAAGAGACAGGTCATGATATCAATGTAACGCAGGCGTTTATCGAAAAAGATTTGGGAATAGGCGTCACAGAAAAACTAAAAGAGGCAAGTATCGCCTTGTATAAAAAGGCAAGCCGGCATGCCGACACTAAAGGCGTAATCATTGCCGACACAAAATTTGAATTCGGTATCTATGACGGCGAGATTATTCTTATCGATGAGGTGCTTACGCCCGACTCGTCGCGTTTTTGGCCGAAGGATGAATACAGGGCGGGTGGGCCGCAACCGAGTTTTGATAAGCAATTTGTGCGGGATTATTTGGAGACGTTAGACTGGAATAAGACTCCCCCGGCCCCGGAATTACCCGAAGATATAGTGCGTAAGACAAGCGAAAAATATCTCCTGGCCTTGGAGATGATTACGGCTAAATCGCTCTCGGAAGAGAAAAATTCTTAAAATTGCAATTTCTGGGGGCATGGATTACCAAAAGTGAATTTATCTGTGAAATCCCCGCCTGCCGGTGAGGCAGGCATAAATTGTCTGTTCATTAAAGGAGCGTGATTATTATGCAGAAGATTCTGATTGCGGACGATAACAAAGAAGCGCTGGGTATTTTAGAAAAAAGATTAAAACAAAATAATTATTCTGTCCTTGCAGTCACAAGCGCAAAAGAAGTACTCCGGCTGGCTCAGTCCGATAAACCGGATTTGATGTTACTGGATATTGTGATGCCGGATATGGATAGTTATACCCTGGTTGCCGCTTTAAAAAAAGACAGGTCACTAGCCGACATCCCGATTATTTTTATTACAGGTAAGGAGTTATTGCCGCAGGGCATCGAAAAGAGGATCTCTGAGCTCGGAGTCAGTGATTATATAATGAAACCCTGCAGTTTTGAAGATATTTTAGAGAAAATAAAAAAGATTCTCGGTTGATTATTCCTAAGATTTATTTTTTAATCTAAAACACTCAATCACCCGGACACTTTTTTTCATCGGAGGAAAGATACAATGAACAGACTGCAGAAATGGTTTTTAATAGTGGCAATGTGGGTAGTTATTTTGTTTTTAATATTCGCCTTCTATTGGGTCTTTATCAGGCCCGCAAGAATCCGAAAGATGTGCGCTGAAAAAGCAAAGCAGGTATCTTCGGGGATTAAAACCAATGTGTCCAGTATGCTTGAGGTTAATCGGGCAATATATTTAGATTGTTTAAGGAGCAATGGGATAGACAAATAAGCGCAGATCCGCTTATTTTAATCCCTCGCCAGATTTCCGCCTGTTTTGATTCGGCTGTGCTTTGGTTCGACTTTGCTCACCATTTGCCCTGAGCAAGCTCGCCTTTGGCGAGCGCGTCGAAGGGCTTACCATCCCTCCCGAATCATCGCGAGCAGAGTCGGGGGATAGGCCTAAGGAAGTCCTGCTTCGTCAAGGTTTCAAAGGACTATCCCCTAAAGGGGAGTCGGAATGCCGAATCTTAGTTAGCCAAGGGCATGATTATCCTTGCCTAAAATTTAAAGGCATTGTATAATATTTCTTCCATGGGCGTTAAAAGAAAAATGTACAGGGTTTTATTCATTTTTTCTTTGACGTCCTTTTTTATTTTCTTTCTTAACAGTACAAAATTTTTAGTTCTCGCCCAACAGGAAGGAGAATCTTGCCCGGATTTAATCGTCTCTGGAATAGTTAATCTGGACAGTCCGTTATACATTAATGAAAATAGAAAGATTAAAATTATTATTGGAAATCTAAATAGGGTAGATGCCAGGAATGTGAAAGTTAAATATGAGATTAGGAATTTGAATGTTTTTGAGAAAGATCGTTTTCACGGCTATCTAAAAGGCAAAAAAGTATTAGGAAGGGTCGAGGCAGGAAAAACCAGGGATTTTGTTTTGAATTATAAAGGAGTTTATCCGGCGCACTATGAACTTGGCGTAACCGTTGACCCGGGAGGCCGGGTCAGCGAGACAGATAAAGGCAATAACTTATCAGCAAAACAATTTAGGGTCGAAGGCGATCTGACGCCCGGGATATTCTTTGCCGGAAAAGGCAAACGCATTGACCTGGCATTGGATAAGAAGATAGGCGTCAGTACGCTTGAGCCTCCTGCCGGAATTAGCGTAAATTTCCTGGTGACAGTTAATAATAACTCTGACCTTGAAATATGGGGGGCAGATTTAGATATGTATGCCGATGGCAAGCTTGTAGCAAACCAGCCACTTGAGAATTTGCCGGCATATGGAAATAAGGAAACCAGTCTTTATTATGCCTTTTCCGCGGGCGGCGGGCGTAAGGTTGAGTTTGTGGTAAACAGTAAGGGCATCATTCCGGAAAGAAAAAGGGCAAATAACAGTGCCTCCATTTGGATTACGGTAAAGCCGGGTGCATATGGCACAGGTGTCAAGGATGTGGCAGTGACGAGTTTCGTTTTAGATAAAGAAATCACTTTAGAAGGCCAGTCCGTAAAGGCCGAGGTCCTTGTAAAAAATTCCGGAAAAGATACGCTCAATAACGTTCTCTGCGCTATCGGCTTAAAAGACCAAAAGCCCTTTTATATTAAGATATTACCCATTCTTGACCCGGGTCAGGAGGTTAAATTAGAGGTTATGATTCCGGCATTAGCCGCCGGAGAACATATAATTGAAGCCCGCGTGGATGGAAAGAATATCGTCAAAGAACTTAATGAAGATAATAATGTCCGCTCGGTCAGCCTATACGTAGAGAAAATTACCGGAGAACATGTAAAGGCAAAAGGCGCCATAATTATCCCGGAAAAAATAGGCCGGGCGATTGCTGCCGTAAATAGATGGTTAAGAGGCCCGGGCCAATTTAGGCAGTAATTTTCAATTTGTAGATTAAATATCCATTCGCAGGTTCAAAACAAGATAATCGCCTGAAACGCACTGTCCCGCCGATTTACCCCTTTTGAATAGAATTACGGATGCCAAAAAGAAAAATGAGATTGTCTAAAGGAACTATAGGGTGGGGGATCTTTATTGTTATCTCTGCTTCTTTTATGCAGCAGCTGAGAAATTGGCTGTTTGATAAACTCGGCGATTTCTTTATGACAGGCTCTGTGAAATTGTGCTTTGTTCTATTGGCAATATCTGCCCTGATATTTGCCCTTAAAAGACGATTGGGCCTATTGAGGGCCGGTTTGATATTATCCATATTTGGCCTGGCATATCTGTTTAGCACCTGGCAGCCGTATTTTTCTGAAAGAAGCCATGTCCTTACCTATGGTTTCCTGGGATATTTGGCGATGAGAGACCTGGTTGCTAAAGGAAAAAGATTCAAGTTCCTTAATTTCTTCATGGCGCTATTGTTTATTGTCCTGATTAGTGTCTCGGATGAAGGTTTTCAGTATTTCCTGCCTTATCGCGTTGGCGATATAAGGGATGTTTTCACAAATGTGATTAGCGGTATCTTTGGGCTGGTGCTTTCTACAGCAATACTTCCAGATGAAAAGTAAGGTATATTTTGTCGGCGTCCGTAATTCGGATAGCCCCCAAACTATCCAGGAAAAATTAAAACTGCTTCTTTCAAGGAGCCGGCTCTTGGATTTTATTGGAAAAGGCCAAGAGGTTGCCATAAAGATCCACTTTGGAGAAGAAGAGAATACCGGCTATGTAAAGCCTTTTTATGCGCACGTGGTTGTCGATGAAGTTATAAAAAGAAAGGCCAGGTGTTTTTTAGCTGATACTAATACCCTTTATCGCGGCAAACGCACAAATTCCTCTGACCATCTGAAGCTTGCCTTTTTGCATGGGTTTACCAAGAAAATCTGTGGGGCGAATGTCATTATCCCCGATGATACCAAAAAAGAAAATGTCGCTGGGAAAATCATCAACCAGAGGTTTATAAAGACAGCAAAGGTCGCCAGGCTTTTCAAAGAAGCAGAGGTGCTCGTAGGCATTGCTCATTTTAAAGGCCACATTATGACCGGATTCGGCGGGGCCTTAAAGAATATCGGCATGGGCTGTGCCAGCCGGGAAGGAAAACTCAAGCAGCACTCAGGTATCTCACCGCTTGTTTACGTAAAAAAATGTATTGGCTGCGGTGAATGCATTAAGGCCTGTCCTGCAGGGGCTATCTTTATGAAAGATAATCTGGCCTATATTGACCCCGCAAAATGTATCGGCTGCGCAACCTGTATTGCAGTCTGCCCTCAGAGCGCCATTGATGTTAACTGGGAGGCGGGAGGGAGCAATATGCAGCAGAAGATGGTCGAATACGCTTATGCAGTATTAAAAGATAAAAAGGCTCAATCTGCTTTCATTAATTTTGCCATAAAGATTACCAAGGAATGCGATTGTCTGGCCAAGGATGACCCGCGCATTGTAGACGATGTAGGTATTTTTGCCTCAGGTGATCCTGTAAGCATTGATAAAGCGAGCAGGGATTTGGTTAATAAGAAAGCGGGAAAAGACATATTTAAAGAGGCCCATCCTGAAAGAAACGGGTTTATACAACTTGAATATGCCGAGAATTTAGGACTGGGGAATCTCGAATATGAATTAGTCGAGGTTTGAGGTTAATTACTTGAAGATAGCGGCATTATTGCTATAATGGTCTTTATTATTGTTATTTATAAATTCCAGAAAGGAGGGGCAAAGTGAGCAGAAAAATTTTGCTGAGCTTTGGTATCGTAGTAATGGCTGTGGGTTTATGTTTTGCCGAAGATACAAAGTTGGAGTTTGAAGGACGTTATTGGGTAACTGACCTCAATGCCAAGGCCAAGGTGGTTAAGTCCGAAATAGGCTCGGATTTTGATTTTAAATCCGACCTGGGAGTTGCTGATGAGGATTTTCCCGAGGCAAGGGTCATCTGGAATACCACCAAAAACAGCCAGATAAGGCTTGCCTATACCCAGGTGGCATATAGCGGCCATAAAGATATCGAGACTACGATTCAATTTGCCGGACAGAGTTATACCCTGGGCACGCGCGTAGATTCAGATTTTGATTTACAATATTTAAGGCTCGGCTGGATATGGAAATTTATGAATATGGCCGATGATAAAATAAGATTAGGCCTTTTAGTAGAGGCAAAAGGCCTGTTAGCGGATATTTCACTTAAGGCGCCGGTCCTTTCTATCAGCGAATCAGAGCAGGTTTTAGGCGGCCTGCCTACTATAGGTGCGGTCTTAGACATCAACCCCATGAAAAAACTGAATTTGTTTGCCGAGATTTCCGGAATCGGCGCAGGTAATCTGGGATATTTTTTTGATGCCGAGGCCGGAGCGAAGATTATCCTTTTTAAAAATTTCAGCGTCGCAGCAGGGTATCGGATTATTGATGTAAAGATAGAAAGCAGCCCGGATTTTTTAAAGGCAAGGCTCACCGGGCCTTTTGCCAGGGCAACCTTAAGATTTTAGGACTTAATAGATGCCGAATTTTTCCTTTGATATTGTTTCTGAGGTAAGTCTTCAGGAAGTGGACAATGCCGTAAACCAGGCCAAGAAGGAATTATCCCAGCGCTATGATTTTAAGGATAGCAAATCTTCAATTGATTTTAGCCGCGAAGAGAAGAATATTACTTTGGTAGGTGATGATGATTTTAAATTGCGCGCCTTAAGAGACATCCTGGCACAGCGCTTAATCAAAAGGGGCGTATCGGTTAAGTCACTTACCTTTAAAGAGCCGCAAAAGGCCTTCGAGGGGACGCTACGGCAGATTGCCGAGATCTCAATGGGCATACCCAAGGAAAAGGCCAAAGATTTAACCAGGATTATTAAGGATTTAAAGTTGAAAGCCCAGACCCAGATTGAGGGGGATAAGGTAAGGGTGTTTTCGCCCAAAAAAGATGAGCTCCAGGCGGTAATTAACCATTTAAGAAATATCGATTTTCCTTTACCGCTTAATTTCATAAATTACCGATAATTTAATCCCTCGTCAAATTTCCTCGGGAGGGAACCTGGAATTGGAAACGGTATGGCGCGGGATATTGTTAGAAACAAGGAGGGTTCCACTGCTTAATAGTATTTCAAAAGATAGATGGCGGAAGATTGGGACAAATAAGAGGGCAGGGATACTTGCGCCTCTTTTTTCTATTTACTCCGAAAACAGCGTAGGGATAGGTGATTTTGGGGATCTAAAACTCCTCGTCGACTGGGCAAGCCAGACGGGAAATACCATCATACAGCTCCTTCCGATGAACGAGGTAGGGCCGCTATTTTGCCCTTATGATGCCCTGAGTTCTTTTGCCCTTGAGCCGATGTATTTGTCTTTATCGGATTTAGCCTCTTCAAAGAAAAAAAATATCCAGGCAGAGGTTGAAAAACTTAAAAACACATTTACCCTCTCGGGGAAAACCTACGTAGATTACCGCATAAAACAAGAGAAGTTAAAAGTGCTCTGGGAGATTTATCTTTCAGAGAGAAATTCAAAATCAAAAGAATTTAAGAAATACAGACAAGAGAATGCCTATTGGTTGGATGATTTTGTGCTTTTTAAGATACTTAGAGACGGCCATGAAGGCCTCCCCTGGTATGAATGGCAGGAAGATTACAGGCATCGAGACGAACCGGCCTTAAAAGATATTGCTAAGAAATATGAAAAAGAGATTGGATTTCATGCCTGGCTGCAGTGGCAGCTTTATGAGCAGTTTAAAGAGGTGAGAGGATACGCCAATAAAAGGGGAGTTTTATTAAAAGGCGATTTACCTATATTGGTTTCCCGGGACAGTTCTGATGTCTGGGTGCATCCCGAATATTTTAAGCTGGAGTATGCCTCGGGGGCGCCGCCTGATATGTATTGTGCCAAGGGCCAGCGCTGGGGCATGCCTACATATAATTGGGATGGTATCGAAACCGATGATTACCAATATCTGAAAGAGAAACTAAAATACGCCCAGAATTTTTACGATATCTTAAGGATTGATCATGTGGTAGGATTGTTCCGTATCTGGAGTATCCCTTATGATGAGCCGCAGGAAAATCGGGGCCTGAATGGTTTCTTTGACCCGAAAGACGAAAATTTATGGGAGGCTCATGGCAGAAAATTATTATCCATTATTGTCAACAATACGGACATGCTTGTTTGCGCTGAGGACCTGGGGATAATTCCTGCTTCTTGCCCTAAGGCCTTAGCGGAATTCGGTATCCCGGGAAATGACGTCCAGCGCTGGACTAAAGACTGGTCGAACAGGCACGACTTTCTAAACCCCGAGGAATTCAGATTTCTTTCGGTAGCAATGCTTTCTACCCACGATACTACCAATGCCGCTGCCTGGTGGGAAAATGAGGCCGGTACGGTTGATGAAGGTTTATTTATCAGAAAATGCAATGATCGGAGCATTGACTATAATCAGGTCAAAGAGAGATTATTCGATTCTTCAATGTCGCGCCACGGGAGGTTGCGCTGGAAAGGCAGCATTGATTCGGTTGACCTCGTGGTTAGTATTTTAGGCAAAAAAAGAGAAGAATTAAAAGATTTTATCGAACTATACGAGAATTCTTATAAAGAAAAGGAGAAGCTCTGGCGGCATTTAAGGTTTAAAGGCCCGATGTGTGAGAAATGCGACTCGCAGATTGTGGAGGCAATCTTAAAATTTTGCCTTTTGTCCCGTTCAATATTTTCTGTCCAGCTTATAATAGACTGGCTTTATTTAACCGACGTCTTGAAAGGCGATCCTTACAATTTTAGAATAAATACCCCGGCAACAGTGAGCGATAAGAATTGGTCTTTACTTATGCCGATTAGCCTTGATGATTTATCAAGGCATGAGCTGACACCCAGGATAAGAGAGATAATCGCACTAACGGCAAGATTAGATATTAATGAGAAGTCTAAAAAATAGACCCAAGGCGATCCTCTTTGATATGGACGGCGTGGTTGTTGATTCTATGCCGTATCATTTTATCTCCTGGTACGAGGCCTTAAGGCCATACGGCGTCAGGGCAAGCTGTTTTGAGATCTATCAAAGAGAAGGTGAGCTTTGGGAGCATAGCCTGAAGGATTTTTTAAGCCGCTGTAAAACTAAACCCACCAAAAAAGTGTTTCACAGGATTTTTCTTGCCCGCAAATCAATATTCCGTAAATATTTCAAGCAGTTTATCTTTCCCGGGGCCAGAGAGTTTTTGGCGTGCCTTAAAAATAAAGGTTACCTCCTGGGCCTGGTAACGGGAACCCCAAGGCGGGAAGTAAACCATATCCTTACGCCGAATATCCGAAAGCTCTTTGATCAGATTGTCAGCGGCGATATGGTAAAGAGAGGTAAGCCCCATCCTGAGCCTTATCTTTTAGCCTTAAAACTCTTAGGCCTTGAGTCCAAAGAAGCCGTAGCAGTTGAGAATGCGCCTTTAGGTATTGAGTCGGTTAAAAGGGCGGGGATGTTTTGTATTGCCCTTACCACGAGTCTGCCTAAGGAATATCTAAAAAGGGCAGATATGATTGTTGATAATCTAGAAGAGATTACCGGCCTAATCGAGAAGACCTGTAAATTTTAGATAATACAGAGATACGGCTTAAGTACAAAAATATTTGAAACTTTTTCCTGTTTCCCGCGTTTAATATAGTGGAGAGAGGGAAGGATATAAAAATGCATGATTTGGCTGATGAGCAGTTAATGCTGAATTACCAAAAAGGGGAAGTATCCGCGATGGACGAGATCTTAAGGCGGTACAAAAATCCGATTTATCAATTCTCATGTCGTCTGATTCAGGACGCTAGCGAAGCCCAGGATATTACCCAGGAGGTATTTTTAAGGCTGCATCAGCACAAGGAGGACTATCGGCCTTCTGGTAAATTCTCTACCTGGATATTCAGCATCGCTCACAACCTCTGCATCAGTAATCTGCGCAGCAAAAAGCGCTTTTGTATTTGGCCAAGAAGAGACGATGAAAGTAACGAATTAGTCGAGTTTGCCAGTTCCGACCCATCTGTGCAAGAAGCAGTTTCAGATAATGAGCTTTCAAAATTAGTTAAAGAGAGTATCCAAGGCCTTCCTTTTCTCCAGAAAGAAGCCTTGATTTTAAGGGAGTATCAAAATTTAGACTATCAGGAGATAGCCAAAATTTTAAAAAAATCCCTGGGCACAGTCAAGACCTTAATTCACAGGGCCAGGATGAACCTAAAAGTTAAGCTTTCTCCTTATTTGGAGGAAGCCAGGAGCACTTAAAATGAATATAAACCATGTCCAAAAAGACCTGAGCAGTTACCTTGATAATCAGGTTTCGGATAAGCGCAGGCTTGAAATAGAAAATCACCTTAAAGACTGTCCGCTTTGCAGTGAAGAATTGCTCAAGTTAAAGGCGCTCACCCAGAAACTTAAGGCATGGCAGGCTCCTACTCTTGGTCCTGACTTTGACAACAGCGTAAGGAATAAGATTGTGTTAGGGGAACTCGAGAGGAGTGAGGTTAAAATGAAAAAGAAGACTTTAGCCGTTTTAATCCCGTCAGGGGTGTTAGCCGGGATTTTAATTATCGCATTTTTATTTACACAGACCTATGTCCGTCGTGCTGTACAGGGTAGATTGAGCGGTACAGGCGATGATATTTCCGGATTAGGCGGCTCTAAGCTTGCATCAACAAGAGGATATACCGGGAAAGATCATTATGGTGATATTGACAACACGCGATATAACGAAGAAAAAGAAGGCCTCAAAATAACTGAAATCTTCAGCCAGAAAGGCGAGCCGTATCGAAAGATAGCAAAATCAGCGCCGGATTCAGCAGTTAGATCAGGGGCAGAATACAATGGAGAGATCGAACCGCCTCCTACGGGAGGTTCAGTAATTGTGATTCAGCCGGTTCTACCTGCTACAGGCCAAGGCGAGATGATTATCCGCACTGCCAATGTGATGCTTGAGGTAGAAGACGGAAAAGAGGCGTATAAAAAGGCCTCCAGTCTTTGCCAGGAATTAGGCGGATATTTATCTTCCTCTAATTTCTATAAAGATGCCGAGGGAAGAGAGGCCGGCTCCATCACCATGCGCATCCCCAAGGACAAATTCCTGACTGCCTTAGATAGGTTGTCTACCCTGGGAAAGATTGAGAATATCAATAGTAACAGCCAGGATGTCAGCCAGGAATATGGCCATCTCAAGAGCCAGTTAGATACAGCCATGATTGTCTATAACAAGATGTTGGAGGCGCTGCAGAGAAGGCAGGTGACTATCTCCGAGGCAATGCGCCTGGAATCAGAACTGACCCCGGTTCGACAACGTATTGAGAATTTAAAGAACAAGATCGAAGCCCTGAATAATGCTGTTTCCTTTACCACGATTACCCTTAATTTCCATGAGCCCAGGGTCTCTGCCAAGGTTCTACAGGAGAGCGGACAATCCATTCGTGAAAGCTTAATTACCGCCAAGATTAACGCGGTAAAATTTGTCGCTAGTCTGATTAAGGCCATACCGGCATTAATCGTAGTAGGATTTTGGTTTCTCCTTGCTTTAGGAGTGATTCTTCTGGTAAAATATGCGATTGTGAAGATATTCAGACGCGGCTAACCGGTTAGAGAAATAAGGCTAGGTTATTTATCATAATTCTTACTCCTGGCCTTATTTCTATTTTTCAATCGATACATTACAGACAGGATAGATTATTACAGATCCCTCGCTTAGACCCTTCCCTAATATGAATGGGTAAGGTCTATCCTTTAGGATTAAGCTTCGGGATTAATTCTCCCTGCTGCTTCGTTTTGCTGAGCAAAAGCGAAGCAAAACGGCAGGGGTCATTAAAAGGAGCGTATATGGTCGAAAAAAAGATTCTTTTAGGCGAAAAAGATATTCCCAGGAAATGGTATAACCTGGCAGCGGATCTGCCCGGAGGCGTTCATCCGCCTATCGGACCGGACGGTAATCCCGTTGACCCGAAGGTACTGGCCAAGGTATTTCCTATGAACCTGATTGAGCAGGAGGTCAGCTCAAAACGCTGGATTGATATCCCCCGGGAAATTATCGAGATCCTCTATCGCTGGAGGCCGTCACCTTTACGCCGGGCAGTTTATCTTGAGGAATATTTAAAGACACCGGCAAGAATTTATTATAAGGATGAAAGCATGAGCCCTCCGGGAAGTCATAAACCTAATACTGCCGTGCCTCAGGCCTGGTATAATAAAAAGTTCGGGATAAAGAAATTGACTACCGAGACCGGCGCCGGTCAATGGGGATGCGCTTTGGCCTTTGCCTGCAACCTAATCGGCCTTGAGTGCAAGGTCTTTATGGTAAGAATCAGTTTTGACCAAAAGCCGCTTAGAAAGATTATGATGCAGGTTTGGGGCGCCAACTGCGTAGCCAGTCCCAGTAATGAGACGAACGCAGGAAGAGAGATTTTAAAAGTGATGCCGGATACGCCAGGTAGCCTTGGTATTGCCATAAGCGAAGCAATTGAGCAGGCAGTTTCCGACAGTAGCGGAAAAACCCGTTATTCCCTGGGCAGCGTCTTAAATCATGTCCTGTTGCACCAGACGATTATCGGCTTAGAGGCGAAAAAACAATTGAAATTGGCCGGCGAAAAAAAACCGGATATTGTGATTGCCTGTGCCGGAGGAGGGAGCAATTTTGCGGGACTATCTTTTCCCTTTGTCTATGATAAGATTCACGGCGCAAAAATAGAGATTTATCCGGTTGAGCCTACGGCATGCCCTACGATGACCCGCGGCCCGTTTGCTTATGATTTTGGGGATACGGCAGGCATGACCCCGTTATTAGCCATGTTTACCTTAGGCCATAAATTTATCCCTGCGCCAATTCACGCAGGAGGCCTGCGTTATCACGGCATGGCGCCATTGGTGAGTAAGGTTATTGTTGAAGGTTTAGCATCGCCGCGCGCCTATGACCAGATAAAATGCTACGAGGCAGCCCTGCTTTGGTCAAGGACAGAAGGAGCGATTTGCGCACCCGAGACCAGCCACGCTATTGCCTGCGTAATCGAGGAGGCGCTTAAGGCCAAAAAAGAAGCCAAGAAAAAAGTGATTCTATTTAACTATAGCGGCCACGGCCTGATGGATTTAACCGGATACGAGAAGTTTCTTAGCGGAGGGCTTATTGAATATCATTTGCCTGAAGAGGAATTACAAAAGTCATTAGAGTTTATAAGACACCTACCTAAGCCAGCACCTAAAACGCCGGCAAAAAAATCAAAACGCTAAAAAATCAGGAGAAAAATATGAAGGCCATAAGTAAGATTTTTGTATTCGGGTTTCTGCTACTATTTTTAACTAATTTTAACTTAAGAGGTTATGCTATGGAAGATAAAATCGTAGTCTTAGAAACAAACCAGGGTAATATCGAGATAAAATTAATGCCGGAGGTCGCGCCCAAGGCCTGCGAGAATTTTCTAGAATTAGTTAAAAAGGGGTACTATAACGGGATAATCTTTCACCGGGTAATTGAGGGTTTCATGATTCAGAGCGGAGACCCTACGGGTACGGGTATGGGCGGTGAATCAATCTGGGGTAGTGCCTTTCTAGATGAAGTAAGCCAAGACGTAAAATTTGACCGCCAGGGCCTCGTGGCCATGGCCAATGCCGGGCCAAATACCAACGGCAGCCAGTTTTTTATTACTAGCGTACCCACGCCGTGGCTTAATATGAAGCATACAATTTTCGCAGAGGTTATTGCCGGTTATGATGTGGTCAAAAAGATCGAAGGTACCATCGCCGACGCAAATGATAAACCCCTTTCGACGCAGAAGATCACCAGGGCATACCTAAAGAGATGAATTTAAATCCTAAACTCGAAACCTTAAACTCTAAACAATTTTATAAATTCAAAATCTAAAACGAAGAAATTGTAAGTTATTTTTGGCATTTGAATTTTGCCTGCCTGACAGCAGTAAGGGATTTATTTAGGATTTCGGATTTAGTGTTTAGGATTTAATGTTCAGTTGGCTCACAGAACAATAAAAAGGAGGCACACATGCAGGTCAAAGAAATTACATTAAAGGATTTAGATCCAAAGAAATTTATCGAAGAAAAAGCAAAAGACATATCCTCGCAAGTAGGCAAGGGCTTGGCCATTAATGCCTTATCCGGAGGAGTGGATTCTTCGGCAGTTACGATGCTGGGCCATAAGGCGCTGGGTGAAAGGCTTAAGACCTATTTTATCGACAACGGCCTGATGCGCCAGGATGAGCCGCAAAAAATAGTTTCATTATTTAAAAGTTTAGGGGTGGTTGTAGAAATAATCGATGCCCAGGAAAAGTTCTTTAAGGCTCTTAGCGGTATAACTGACCCTGAGGAAAAAAGAGAGGCGATCACCCAGACTTTTTATAAAGACGTTTTCGGCAAACTCGTTAAAGATAGTGGCGCAAAGTACCTTTTGCAGGGGACGATTCTTACCGACGTGGATGAGACGGTTGCCGGGATAAAAAGACAACACAATGTCTTTGCGCAATTAGGCATTGACCCAGAGGAGGCATTTGGCTATAAGATTATCGAGCCTTTAGTAGAACTGCGTAAAGACGGCGTAAGAAAAGTAGCCGAGGTTTTAGGATTGCCTGAGTCAACATATAATCGCATGCCGTTTCCGGGTCCGGCTTTATCAGCCAGGGTAATCGGAGAGGCTACCCCCGAGAAAATAAAATTGGTTAGACAGGCGACTGCCATTGTAGAAGAGATATTGGCGAAGGTGCCCGCGTTCCAATACATGGCTATCTTGCATAACGATAAAGCCACCGGCATCCGTGATGGAAAAAGAGATTTTGGTTTTCAGTTTGAAATCAGGTGCTGGGATAGTCTTGATGCGCGCCAAGGCCGGCCTACCAGGCTTCCCTTTGAAACATTGGATAAATTGGCGGAAAGGATCACTAAAGAAGTGCCAGGCGTTGTAAGTGTTACCTACAATATTACCGCCAAACCTCCTTCAACCATAGAGGCAGTTTAGGCCAAGAAAAATTCTCGTTTAAACTAATAATTGCCAAGTTAAGAATCTGTGCTATAATAAGTTATGCTTTTTTAAAAATAGCAAACCTAATAGGCTTTTTGTCTATAAAGCCGTTTTTGTATTCTATAGAAATGTCCTTAATCCATCTATCCGAGAAAAATTTCCAGAAGGAAGTAATAGAGTCCAAGCTCCCCGTACTGGTAGATTTTTGGGCTACCTGGTGCGGGCCTTGCCAGAAACTCTCGCCAATCATAGAAGAGCTTGCCAGAGAATATCACGGTAAAATTAAGATTGGAGAGTTAGATGTGGGTCAAGATAGCAATATCGCTTCCAAATATACGATTATGTCTGTTCCTACAATTCTTTTTTTTAAACAAGGTAAGATTGAGGAGCAGGTAGTAGGGGCTGTCAATAAATCTCAGTTAGAGGCAAAGATTAAAGAGCTTATTTTATAAATGATGATTCCAGCGATTATTGAAGAGATTCCGGAGATTAGTGCTTTAATCACCGTAATCAGTTTTACAAAATCACCGTAATCTTAGGTAGTTATATTTCAACAGAAAAAATGAAAAAAATATTTATCGCGGCCACCAAACAAAACGACGGAAAAACCACAGTCGCCCTGGGCCTTATCTTTAATCTGATGAATAAATTCAAGAATGTCGGTTTTATTAAGCCAATCGGCCAGAGATATCTGGAAGAGGAGGGGCTTAAAGTAGATGAGGATTCGGTTTTGGTCGAGAAGACATTGGAAGTCTGCGGGATAAAATGCGGCATAAAAGACATGAGCCCTATTGCCGTTGAGAAAGGATTTACGGAAAGGTATATAAATGAGCCCAACAAAGCGGCTTTGACTGAACAGATCCAGACTTCCTTTAACCACGTCGCCAAAGGAAATGAAATCGTTATTATCGAAGGCACGGGACACGCCGGCGTGGGTTCTGTGTTTGATCATTCTAATGCTAGCGTGGCGAAATTACTGGGTTCAAAGGTCGTGCTTATTTCTTCCGGAGGAATTGGTAGGCCTATTGATGAGATAGTTTTAAATAAATCGCTATTCGATAAAGAAGGGGTAGAGTTGGCCGGTGTTATTATCAATAAGGTCTTACCGAATAAATTTAAAAAGATAGATAAACTCGTAAGAGCCGGCCTCAAGAGAAAAGGGATTGAAGTTTTGGGAGTAATGCCTTACAATCCCATGCTTTCCTGCCCCAGTATTGAACAGATATTGGATGAAACCGATTATGAATTATTAACCGGCAAAGGCGCCGTAAATAATCGGGCAGAGCGTATTTTGGTAGGGGCAATGGAGCCTCATAATGCCATTAATTATATCCAGGATAATTCTTTGATTATTACCCCCGGAGACCGTGGCGATATAATTCTTACAGTCTTGAGTCTGCACTTAATGAAGAAGGCCGGTTCAAGGAGGATCGCCGGTATCGTTATATCCGGCGGAATAATTCCTCACGAACCGATTATGGACTTGGTAAGAGAATCCGGGATTCCCATGCTTCTTGCCAAGAAAGATACCTATACCGTCGCAAGCCAGATTCATGATTTAACCGTCAAAATCAGACCTCAGGATAAAGAGAAAATTGATATGGTAATCAAGATGGTCAAAGAATATGTGGATATAGATAAAATTTACCAGAGGATATAGCTTGATAAAAATTATAAAAAAGATTCGGGAACAAGCACGCAGGTTGAATAAGACCATTGTCTTGCCGGAGTCAGATGAGCCGCGCATTATTGAGGCAGCAAAGTTTATTAACAAAAATCGTATTGCCAAGGCAGTATTATTGGGGACTAAAGATATCGAACCCGGAAAATTAGATGATTTCAGTTCAATTTTTTATGAATTGCGTAAACATAAAGGTATTTCTCAGGAGGAGGCGAAAGAAATAATAAGAAAACCGCTTTATTACGGTGCTATGTTAGTGCGTCAAGGCTTGGCTGATGGTCTTGTGGCTGGTGCCAGCCACACTACGCCTGATGTTGCCAGGGCAGCCATTTATTGTATCGGTGTGGATGAACGTTTTATAACTGCATCAAGTTCGTTTATTATGATGATTCCAGATTGTGGTTATGGAGAAAATGGGGTATTTATTTTTGCTGATTGCGGGATTGTGCCTGAGCCTTCGCCTGAGAATTTAGCTAACATTGCAATATCTTCCGCAGAATTAGCCCAGGCGGTTTTAGGTATTGTCCCAAAGGTAGCGATGCTCAGTTATTCCACCAAAGGCTCAGCCAGCGGCCGTTTAGTTGAAAAGGTCAAAGAGGCAACAGAAATTGCCAAGAAATCCAGGCCGGATTTACTCATTGACGGAGAATTACAAGTTGACGCGGCAATAGTACCTGAGGTAGCCAAGATAAAGGGCGCTAGCGATGTTCTAGGAGGTAGAGCTAATATTTTAATCTTTCCGAATTTAGAGGCAGGAAATATCTCCTATAAAATAGTCCAAAGGCTTGCCAAGGCCAGGGCTATTGGCCCGCTTTTAATGGGACTGATTAAGCCCTGTAGCGACCTTTCCCGCGGATGCGATGTAGATGATATAATTGATTGCGTTGCGGTAACAGCTATCCGTTCAGCCAAAGCTCAAGATAGACTATGAGAATACTGGTTATTAATTGCGGAAGTTCCTCCATAAAATATAAACTTTTTAAAATGCCGCAGGGCATCTTGGTATCCAGTGGCCTAATCGAGAAGATTGGCGAGAGAGGCTCAAAGATTATTAATCATCATATGGGATTAGAGATAATCCTTGGCCAGATAAAACGTATTGATGCTGTTGGTCATCGCGTTGTCCACGGAGGCCAGGAATTTGAAAAACCTACGCGCATCAACGACTATGTTATTAGAAAAATAGAAGAATGTTCAAAATTAGCGCCTTTGCATAATCCTGCAAATATAATCGGCATCAGGACCTGCATGAAATTATTACCGGGTATTCCGCAGATAGCAGTTTTTGACACTGCCTTTTATCAGACTTTGCCAGAGGAGGCATTTATCTACGCCATTCCTTATAGATATTACCGAAAATATGCTATCCGAAAATACGGTTTTCACGGCACGAGCCATGAATATGTAGCCCACGAGGCAGCTAAACGCCTCAGTAAACCGCTTCATAAATTACGCCTGATTACCTGTCATTTAGGCAATGGTTGCAGCATTACCGCCACGAAATTCGGCCATGCCATAGATACGAGTATGGGTTTTACCCCCTTAGAAGGCTTGGTCATGGGGACTCGTTCGGGCGATATTGACCCGGCGGTTATTACATTTTTAATGCGTAAGGAGAATATTTCGGTTTCACGCATTGAGGAAATTTTAAATAAGGAAAGCGGGCTTAAAGGGATTTCCGGGATAAGCAATGATCTAAGGGATATTATGGGAAAGATAAAGTCCAATAAGCGGGCGAAGCTTGCCTTAGATATTTTTGTCTACCGGCTGAAAAAGTATATCGGTGCTTATATTCTGGCTATGGGCGGTCTTGATGCCGTCATATTTACTGCGGGTATCGGAGAGAACCAGCCCGAGATAAGGAAGATGGCTATCCAGGGATTAAGCTCCTTGGTAAAAAAAGCCAAGATTTTGGTAATACCGACTAATGAAGAGTTGATGATAGCCAGGCAAACCTATCGTTTAATGGAGGGTAAATAAAAGAGGGAAAATGTATAGGATTATCTGTAAATCGAAGATTCACAGGGCACATGTTACGCAGGCTGAGCTTCATTATGAGGGCAGTATTACTATCGATGAAGTTCTGCTTAAAGCAGTAGATATCTTGCCGGGTGAGAAAGTCGAGGTCTTGAATTTAAAGAACGGCTCAAGACATGAGACTTATGCAATCGCCGGTAAAAAACATTCGGGCGTGGTATGTCTAAACGGCCCGTTAGCGCATACTGGTTCTGTCGGAGATGAGATAATAATTCTGGCCTATGCCATGGTCGAAGAAGCCAAGGCAAAGAAAGTGGTCTTAAAAAAAGTTTACGTGGGTAAGAATAACCGTATTATAGAAAAGTTAAATTGATTTTTTATTCACGGATGCAAACAGATGAAAAGCACGGATGTCGCGGATAAAATTATCCGTTTTTATCCGTAATAATCCGTATGATCCGATAAATAATTTTTAACAGATGAAGGAATGCCTGAATCTCAAAGCCAATTTAGAACGCTGCAATTGTACTTATTCGTCTTGTTCGCGAAAAGGGATATGCTGCGAATGTATTGCTTATCCGAGGAAAAATAAAGAACTTCCTGCTTGCTTTTTTAGCCCGGAAATAGAAAAAACCTACGACCGCTCCATAAAGAGGTTTAAAGCTAGTTCAAAATAAATGAATCATCTCCCCCAATGGTTCAGACAGGACTTGCCCGAAAAAGAAACACTATCTTATTATTTAAATATCCTCAAAAGTTTTAAGATTGAGACCGTCTGCAACAGTGCCCATTGCCCTAATTCCGGAAAATGTCTTTCCCAAAATACCCTCACCTTTTTGATTTTAGGCAAGGCCTGCACCAGAAATTGCCGGTTTTGCGCCATCCTTAACAAAAGACCGCTCATCCCCGACAGGGAAGAGCCTCTTAGGATTGGCGCGGTTTCTTTATTACTCGGTTTAAAATACGTGGTGATAACTTCGGTGACGCGCGACGATATTTTTGACGGAGGCGCCGGGCAATTTTCTCAGGTTATAAAGAGCGTGCGAAAACTTAATCCTTCGGCAAAAATCGAGGTGCTTATTCCAGATTTTAGTGGCGAGTCCAAGCCGCTTGAAAAAATAATTGAAGCGCATCCTGAGGTAATCGGGCATAACATTGATACCGTGCCCAGGTTATATAGAAAAGTCAAAGATAAAAAGTCGGATTATAAGAGGTCTCTGAATTTGCTTGATATGATTAAAAAAGCCGATAAATCAGTCTTTACAAAATCCGGTCTTATGTTGGGTCTGGGCGAGGCCGAAGATGAGGTAGTTGCGGCAATGAAGGATTTAAGAGAAAGCGGATGCGACATCCTGAGTCTCGGACAATACCTTTCGCCGTCTCCGCGGCATTTAAAAGTAGAAAGATTTATTCTTCCCGGGGAATTCCGCCTCTATCAAAAAGTTGCAATTTCTTTGGGTTTTAAATCAGTAACTAGCGGTCCATTAGTGCGCAGTTCCTTTAGGGCAAAGGAGCAATTCGAAAAATGTATGATGTCGTAATTATCGGAGCAGGGCCTGCGGGCTTGACTGCGGCAATTTATGCCGGTAGATCGCGGCTGGCTACCCTGGTTATAGAAAAAACTGCTGTCGGCGGCCAACTGATGCTGACCCATACAATAGAAAATTTCCCCGGATTTCCCGGGGGGATCTCAAGCAATGAGCTAGTAAGGCAAATGCATAAACAGGCCGAAGATTTCGGCGCGAAGTTTGTGTTTGACGAGGCAGGTAAAATCGATATTGATTTAAAAGAGAAATCCGGCGCATCAATTAAGACTATCCACGGCCAGGCAGATAAATATCAAGCCAGGTCCGTCATTGTTGCAACCGGGGCGCATTATAAAAAGCTGGGCATCCCTCAAGAAGATAGGTTCACAGGAAGAGGCGTCTCTTATTGCGCGACCTGCGACGGCCCTTTATTTAAGGATAAGACGGTAGCTGTTATTGGGGGAGGCAATACCGCCGCAGTAGAAGCTATTTTTTTAGCGAAATTCGCTAAAAAGGTCTACCTGATTCACCGCCGGGACAAACTGCGTGCGACTAAGATACTCGAAGAAGAGATGGCCAAAACCCAAAAGATAGAATTTATTCTGAATGCCGTGGCAATCGAGATTGTCGGCAAAGATAGGGTTGAGGCGGTAAAGTTAAAGGACGTGAATCGAGAAAAGACGGATTTATTAGAGTGTGACGGCGTATTTATCTTTGTCGGCCTACAACCTCAGACTGAGTTTTTAAATGGAATCCTCAAATTAGATGATCAGGGTCATATCATTATCGACGAACGCATGGAGACTTCTGTTACGGGCATATTTGCCGCAGGTGACTGTTGCGCAAAGCAGCTTCGTCAGGTAGTTACTGCCTGTTCTGACGGTGCCCAAGCCGCATATAGTGCAGAGGCATTTTTATCCGCCTTCGCGTAGCCGCCTTTGGCGAGCCTCGCCTTTGGCGGGAAAACCCCAGGTGTGAACCTGGGGATGTCCGCCATCCGCCTTCGCGAATGGCGAGATCTCGCCACGTATTATGGCGGAAATGCAGAGAGGTGCGCTACGGCGAGATGTCGCCATTACGTGTTGAAGGCCCGCGGCTTCGCCGCGAGGCGAGCGGACTTCGCCGAAGCGAAGCGTAGGCGGGTTTTTCAGGTACCACGGCTGCTCGCCTCGCTCGACGCGAGTCGAAGCGGGTAAAGCCGTGGGGCTCCATCCAAAATATGAAAAAGATATTCGGAATTTTACTCAGAATTGTTATAAGCGCAAGTATAATCCTCTTTTTGCTTAGAAGGATCGAGTTGCCTTTAATGTTAAAGATTATTCGCGGGCTTGATTTAAAACTTTTTATATGGGCAAACTTGCTATTTTTGTCTTTGTATGTTCTTGGTGTTTACCGCTGGCAGATGCTAATCAGGGCGTTTAATCTTAAGCCCCCGATCAGCCGTGTTATTACGGCATATTGCGGAGGCTTATTTTTTAATACCTTTTTACCCAGCACTATTGGCGGAGATGTATTTCGAACCATGGATCTTTTTGCCCATACCAGACAAGGAAGTTCAATAGTGGCAACTGTATTTTTGGATAGGTTAAGCGGCTTCATTGCGCTGATGTCGATTGCCATTTTCTCGCTATTAGTAGGTTACAGGTTTATAAATGATGAAACGGTAATTTTAAGCGTGGTTATTCTTTTTCTTTTATTTTTAGCAATCTTCACACTCGTATTTAGCCGAAGGTTATTTAAAAGAATTTTGTTTTTGTTTTCCTTTGTTCATCTAAAAGCATTTAGTGAAAGAATCCATAGATTTCAATCTGCTATCATAAGCCTTCGCGCGAAACAGGCAGTTTTAATAAAGAATTTATTAATCTCTTTTCTTATACAGGGCGGGAATATAATTGTTTTTTATTTGTTTGCCCGGTCTTTACATATTGATTTAGAATTAATCTATTTCTTTCTCCTTATCCCCGTAATTGGCGCCATATCTACCTTGCCTATTTCTATCGGAGGGCTTGGTTTAAGAGACAGTAGTTCGGTTTTTTATTTCGGAAGATTCGGCGTGGCCCACGAGGCAGCGTTGTCCCTGTCTTTAATCATTTTTGCTTTGACCATAATCGTGGGGATATTCGGCGGAGTTGTATATGTCATTACACTACATTCTAGACGGCTATAACCTGATAAAACAGACGCCTTCCTTAACAGGAAAAAAATTAAAAGACTCACGGGAAAAACTCATTCATTTTATCCGGGATAAACGCCCTCAAGGGAGCGAGAGAAATGCTATTACTATTGTGTTTGATGGCGCATCAAATGGCTTCGATTATCCCACGAAAAATTGTGCTGTAACTATAATCTTTACTAGAGATGAATCTGCTGACGCTTGGATTAAAAGAGCGGTTGAAAAGGCCAAAGAGCCTAAAAAGATAGTTGTAGTTACTAACGATAAGGAAATTTGTTTCTATGTGCGTTCTTTTGGCGCAAGGTTGTTAAGCGTCAAAGAATTCGTTTTTGGCAAGGAGAAAATAACTAGGCCTGGTACTCAGTTTTCTGAGAATAAAATTGAATTATCAACTCAAGAGGCCGAGGAGATAACCGAAGAACTTAGGAAAATTTGGTTAAATTCACAGTTATAATTTACTCACACTGTCGTGTTCGTAAATTATGTGTTTATTTAAATGGCTGTATCCAATAAAGAGAACCACTGCTGGATAAAATTTTTAGGCACTGCCGGAGCCCGTTTTGTCATGATTCGCCAGCTTCGCGCCTCAGGCGGCATGTGGCTTAATTTAGCCGGCAAAAACATACTCATTGATCCTGGTCCAGGAAGTTTAGTGAAAGTAAATTCAAGTCGACCACGATTAGATCCCACCAAATTAGACGCAATAATCCTGACCCACAGGCATCTTGACCATGCCAACGATATCAACGTAATGATTGAGGCAATGACAGAAGGCGGTTTTAAGAAAAGGGGGATGGTTTTTTGCCCACAAGATGCCTTAGGTACACAATCGATAATCTTAGAACATGTACAGGGTTTCCCTGAGCATATTGAAATATTAAAGAAAAATAAAACATACCATATCGACGAAATTAGTTTTGATACGATTTCTTCCATACATCCGGTTGAGACTTACGGTTTGAAATTTAATGCCGGCAACATTACATTTTCCCTGATTGCCGATACCAGTTATTTTAAAGGTATGAGTGACTTCTACCAGGCCCCGCTTATTATCATCAACACTGTCTTTCTGAATCCTCGCCCTGAAGTTCAGCATTTGAGTTTAGAAGATGCAAAAATTATTATTAAAGAGATAAGGCCGAAAGTGGCTATCTTGACCCATTTTGGCATGACTATGTTAGTAGCCAAACCATACGAGATTGCCAAACAATTAACTAAAGAATTAGGCATTGAGGTAATTTCTGCCAGTGACGGCATGACCTTTGATTTATCTAATATTCTGGACTAAAAAATGAAGATGATTACTGTGATTATAAAATAGATTCCGGTGATTGAAGTATTAATCACTGAAATCTTCTTTACAAAATCACTGCAATCAATAATTTTTACATGAAAAAAGTCCTACATATCATCACAAAATTAGAATTAGGCGGCGCGCAAAAAAGCACATTGGATATTTTAAATAATCTTGACAGGGCCAGATATAAAGTATTTTTGATTAGTTCCGACGGTTTACTTTCCGATGCCGCAAGGAGGATAGCGTCTTTAGATATAAAGATATTGCCTTCTTTAAAGAGAGAGATAAATCCCCTTTTTGATTTAAAGGCCTTGATTGATTTATATCTTTTTATCAAACGAAATAAAATTGACATCGTCCATACCCACAGTTCAAAAGCAGGCATTCTTGGCCGCTTTGCAGCATATTTTGCAAATGTGCCGGTAATAATCCATACCATCCATGGCTGGAGTTTCAATGATAGGCAGAATATATTTACGAGGAGTGTCTTTATTATCCTTGAGAGGATATCCGCCGGCATGACTACCAGGCTGATTTCCGTATGCAAAGCCGATATCGAAAAAGGTCTGGCTAACAAGATTGGTTATAGAAGCCAATACCAGTTGGTTTATTACGGGATAGATTTTGGACAATTTAATGATATTCAGCTGAATAAAAGAGATGGTAGGCGCTGCCTGGGGCTTAAAGAAGACGCCTTTACCGTCGGGATGATTGCCTGTTTTAAGCCGCAAAAGGCGCATCAGGATTTTATCCGGGCAGCATCCTTATTAACCAAGAAAATACCAGATATCCAGTTTTTATTGATTGGTGATGGGGCCTTACGCTCAAAGATCGTCAAGAGGATAAGGCGTTTTGGCCTGGCGGATAAATTTATTCTTGCCGGTTTCAGGAGAGATATCCCGCAGCTTTTATCCATTTTAGATATGGTGGCGCTAAGTTCTCATTGGGAGGGTTTGCCTATAACATTGTTAGAGGCCCAGGCAGCAGGCCTGGCTGTCGTTGCTACTGATGTAGGAGGAATTTCAGAGATTATCCAGGAAAGAAAAAATGGTTTTTTAGTTAAAAGCCGAGAGCCCAAGCAACTTGCCGAGAGAATCGCGTTTCTTGCTAACAACCGCTCATTATGTCTTGAAATGGGAAGATTTGCTCAAGGGTCTCTGGATAAGACTTTTGAAGTCAACACCATGGTTAAGCAAATAGATAGTATTTACGAAAGTCTTATGAAAGGTTGAGGTCAATGAATTATTTGTATATTTTTATTCTGATTTTCGCAATCAGTTTTGTTTTTACTAATTTATTTAAAAATTTAGCCAAAAAATCAAAATTGGTAACGGCTCAAGGTATGCCTTTTTTAGGCGGCCTGGCTATCCTTTTCTCAGCGGTAGTGGGTCTTTGTGCTAGGCCGGAGTTATTCCTGGATAATGCTATTTTCAGTATTTTGTTTGGCTCTTTTATAATTTTTATTTTAGGCCTTGTTGATGATCTCAAAGATTTATCACCCTGGATAAAATTATTTTTTCAGGCCATCGCCGGATTCTATCTTATCAGCTTCGGTATCAGGATCAGGATAGTTTTCCTCAATGATGCATTAAATATAGCCCTGACTTTAGTTTGGTTATTGGCAATTACCAACGCCTTCAATCTTTTGGATGTTATGGACGGTCTTTGCGGTGGGCTTGCGGTAATTTGTTCTCTAACCTTCTTTTTGTTGGCACATTTTTTAAATAACCCCCAGATAGCCATGATGTCTTTGTATATCACAGCAGCTTCCATTGGATTTTTAGTTTTTAACCTACCTCCTGCAAAAATTTATTTAGGAAATTCCGGAAGTACATTTTTAGGATTTTTCTTGGCAAGTATTGCCATTGCTATTAGTTATGCGCCCATGGAAAGAAAGATGGCCATTTTTACACCCGTTTTTGTTTTAGGCCTTGTAATTTACGACCTTATTTTTGTCATGCTTATGAGAATATCAAAGAGAAAGTCTCCGATACAAAAGAGTAAAGACCATTTTGCCTTAAGGCTAATATCTTTGGGATTTAGCAAGAAGAAGTCCCTTTTGATAATGTATCTGTTGGGTCTACTTTTTAGCCTCGCATCTTTAATAATTGTGAGAGTTTCGAATATTTCGGGGTTTGTTATTATATCCGTAGTAACCTTTATTTGTATCTTATCAGGTATAAAAATATCCAGGGTGAAGGTAGATTAAAATTATTCAGGTTAAAAACTTAAGATATTTAATCACGGATTCAAACGAATAGTTACGGATTTCACGGATAAAATTTAATCCGTTTACATCCGCTAAAATCAGTTTGCATCCGTTCATTAAATGAGAAACGACAAAATCGTCATTTTAGGAGCAGGTCTTTCCGGATTAAGCGCGGCCTACTATTTAAAAAACAAAGATTATGAGATTTTTGAGAAAGAGAGCGAGCCGGGAGGTTTGTGCAGGTCAAAGGCAATCGGTGGATTTACCTTTGATCTAGATGCACATTTATTGCACTTTAGAAATAGGCACACTTTTGATTTGCTTTTTAAATTGATGAAAGGAAACTTAAAAGAGCACATCCGCAATTCATACGTATATTTTAACAATGAATATATATTCTTTCCTTTTCAGGCACATCTTAATAAGCTTTCATCGAATCTTAAGAAGGAGTGTATCTTAGGCCTATTAGAGGCAAAATATGATCCCTCTTTTTCTAAAAAAAATGGAAATTTTTATGCCTGGATGCTCAAGACCTTTGGCCGCGGAATTACTGAACATTTTATGCTGCCCTATAACCATAAATTCTGGACGATACATCCGCGCCTTTTAACTCATGAATGGGTAGATAAATTTATCCCCGTGCCCACTTTAGACCAGGCCTTAGTTGGGACGCTGACGGATAAGAAGATATTAATCGGTTATAACAATCATTTCTTATATCCGATTAACGGAGGGATAAATGAGGTCACAAGGGCATTGGCAGGAGGCGTCAGGAATTTACATACTCAAAGCGAAGCTGTAAAAATAGACCTGCTTAAAAAAGAAATTCAATTTAGAGATGGCAAGAAGGTCAATTTTGGTAAATTAATAACCTCAATACCGCTTCCTGAATTATATAGGTTGATTAAACCACTGCCTGATGCGGTATCTGGTGCATTGCGAAAGTTAAAGTATACTTCTATTTATAATCTTAATCTCGGCATTAATAGAAAATTATTTTCCGGGACGCATTGGATTTATTTTCCTGAAGATAAATTCATCTTTTTTAGAATTGGTTTTTTTAACAGTTTTTCTAAAACCTCTGCGCCACTTGGTCAAAGCGCGCTTTACATAGAAATATCATATTCTAAAAATAGGCCTTTAAATAAGGCTAATATGTATCCGCGGATAATGCGCGATTTAAAAAAGGCGGGGATTATATCCAGTGCTGACGAGGTAGTTGCAAAAGATGCCAATGATATAAGGTACGGATATGTAATTTATAATAAAGAGTATCAAAAGAGCAGAAAAATTATCTTAGAATTTTTATCTAAAAATAATATCTATTCTATCGGCCGCTACGGAAGTTGGCAATATATGTCAATGGAGGATGCGATTTTAGATGGAAGGGAAATAGGAAGAAGATTATGTTCAGAAAATTAGTTCTTCTTGGCCTTATAGTATTTTTAGGATGGATAGCTATCATTCCCCTTTCTAGTTTAGGAAAATTCAAGGATTATACTCTTATTTTTGTTGGGTTATTGTGCATAATTTCGATCCTATCCTATAAATCAAAAAAGGCGCTAATTCTTGATAAATATGATTTACCGTTCTGGTTATTTTTAGTTGGCATGATCCCGGCAGTCTTTTTTGCCCAGGCCGATAAATGGGTTGCATATAAACGGTTTTTAGATTTTGTCATACCATCTGTTATTTTATACTTTTTATTGAAAAGCGGTTTTCGCCCGGAATTCGGAGCTCCTATCAGCAGGATGACCTGTCTATTTGCCAGCATCATCGCATTATTAGGGCTAAGCGAGCTTGTTTTTCATAGAAACTTTATTTATGAATATTTGGTTAATAACCCATATTATTCTGAATACATACATTGGCCGAGAATAATGTCTACAAAATTACATCCGGCTGTTTTAGGTTCATTTCTTGTTGGTTGCCTTCCGTTCAGCCTATATTTGATAAAGATCTATAAGTCAAAAATCAGCCGGGTTCTTGCCGCGATTTCAATGGTTTTGATTTTTCTTGGAATTCTATTTAGTTTAACCCGGGGTAGTATTATCGCGGCAATCGTAGCTTTAGTTATATATCTATGTCTTAAAAAAAGTCGTTTAGTAAAAAAATTTATTTTTGCGGTCATTATTGTTTATCTTATTTTTTTGATTGCCTCAACATCCATCCAAAATCCCCAGATTAAGCGGCTCGGCTGGCAAGGTCTGGTCGGTTGGTTTCATTATCGTGGCGTGCGTTTTTCTACGACTTTTAAAATGTTTAAAGATCATCCTTTTTTTGGAGTGGGGCTTAATAATTATCGCCCGCTTTTTGATAAATACCATGTCTCAAAATGTGTAGCTTATGAATTTAAGATTCCCGATAATATGTATTTAATGATTCTAGGTGAAACTGGTCTATTGGGTTTCTCGTTATTTTTAGTATTTATCTTCTTTTTATTGAAAGGCGCTTTTAAAACCATGCCCCTAATAAGAGACGATTCTCTTAAAGAATTCTTGTTGGTAACAATGGCGGCCTTAATAGGAATTCTCGTAAATATGTTTACCTACGAACTATTCTATTGGACTGAACCAATGTATCAATTTTGGATACTGGTTGGTTTGATTGTAGCTATAACTCAAGAAGTAAGATATGCCAGAGATATTAAAACAAATTAAGGAAATATTTGCGCATCATGAGTTGCTTCTTAGGCTAGCTTATAAAGAGATAAAGTTTAGATATAAGCATCCTATCCTGGGAATTCTCTGGGCCCTGATTGTGCCATTGGCCATAATCCTGGTTTTTAAAATCGTTTTTTCTCTTATTATTAAGATTCCCTTAATTGAAGGTTATCCGTTTTTCGTATTCTTAGCTACCGCGGTTTTTCCCTGGAATTTTTTTCAACTATCTGTTTCAGGATGTACCTTGAGCATACAGGAGAACAGTAATCTTATAAAGAAGGTTTATTTTCCACGGGAGATAATTCCTATTTCAATCATCGTGGCAAATTTCATTAATTTCGTTATTACTTTTATCGTAATCTTCCCGGTGCTCGCTTTTTTTAGAGTAAGAATAAGTAATCTGGTTATACTTTTACCTTTGGTATTATTGCTACAGACAATTTTTACTACGGGAATATGCCTTATATTTTCCGGGCTGCAGGTGAGGTTTCGTGACGTGAAATATATTGTTGAGATTTTATTGCTGATTTGGTTTTATCTAACCCCTATATTTTATCCCCTGGATTTAGTATTTAACATTTCGCGCAATTTTTTCAATATTTACATGCTAAACCCGCTTACCCAGATAATTACTTTATATAGATCGGTTTTATTAGGTGGTTACATAGATACATTACCCGGATCATTAAACTTATTCAATTTGGCGGTTTTGTCCTCAGTAAGCTCTTTGGCAGTATTTTTTATAGGGTTTTGGATTTTTAATAGACATGAATCAGAATTTGCAGATCTAGTCTAGAGGCGTTGGTAAAAATGATTGCAGTAAAGTTTATTGGAATAGGCAAGAAATATGTGATTTTGCATGAGAAAGAGGCAATCGTCAGGCATATATTGCCGAGGTTTCTAAAGGTTAAGAGTTTTGAAGAATTCTGGGCCCTGAAAGACTTAAGTTTAGACATAGAAAGAGGCGAGACCTTAGGAATTATGGGCAGTAACGGCGCGGGGAAAACCACTCTTCTTAACATAATTTCCGGGATAACCACCCCTACCGAAGGCAGGATTTTTGTTAACGGCAAAGTCTCTGCCTTATTGAGTTTAGGGGCAGGTTTTCATCCGGAATTAACCGGAGAAGAAAATATTTATATTAATGGCTCAATATTAGGGCTAAGGATGAGGGAGATAAAGAGGCGTTTTAAAGACATAGTAGAATTTTCTGAATTAGGCGATTTTATCAATGTGCCGCTTATGACTTATTCTTCGGGAATGTATATGCGCCTGGGTTTTGCCATTGCTATTAATGTCGACTTTGATATTTTGTTAATTGATGAGATGCTTACCGTAGGAGACCTTTCATTTCAAAATAAATGCTTAGAGAGGTTAACCGATTTTAGAAAATCCGGTAAGACCTTGATACTCGTTTCCCAATCTCTAGAATTACTTAAAAGATTATGCGATAAGGTGGTATTATTAGAAAAAGGGAGAGTTTTAGAAGAAGGTCTGCCAGAAGAAGTTATTGGTTTTTATCAGGACCGGATGAGCAAGAAGACAGAACCGGTTTTTGTTCAATCTCGGGTGAGAAAACCAGCTGATACGGTCGTCGTTAGCAATTTTGGACAAAAAACAAATTTAGCCCCTAAAGAAGGATGGGGGGCTAAAATCGGAACCAAAGAAGCCGAGATTTTGGAGGTTAAATTACTAAATACAAGAAATGAAGAAACGGACATATTTAAGACAGGCGAAAGGGCAAAGATAGTAGTAAGATATACCGCCCATAGAATAATAGAAGACCCTCATTTCGGGGTAGCCATCTTCAAAGAAGACGGCACATACTGTTATGGGCCAAATACCAGGTTTGACGGCATAAAAATCGATAAGTTAAAACCTGGTAACGGATCATTTTCAATCGAATATAAAGGCCTAAATTTATTACCGGGCAAATATAGATTATCCATTGCCATCTGGCAGAAAGACGAGCGCTTTGCTTACGATTATCATAACGGCTATTATAATTTTGAAGTGATATCAGATAGACCTGATCACGGCATTCTTTATCTTGAACATAGCTGGAGAATTAATTTACCATGAAGAGTTATCCTTCAGTCTCAGTAGTCGTTATCAATTATAACGGAAAAAGATATTTAAAGAACTGTTTTGATTCTTTATACCGGATTAATTATCCTAAGACAAAATTAGAGATTATTATGGTCGATAACGGGTCATCCGATGGTTCACTTAGATTTGTTAGAGGGAAATACCCTAAAGTAAAGATTCTTCGAAATGATATTAACAACTATTGCCGCGCAAATAACTTAGGCATAAGAAAGGCAAAAGGCCAATTTATCGCTGTTCTTAATAATGATACCAAGATAGATAAAGATTGGTTAATAGAGTTAATGAAGGTTATGAATACTGCTAAGTCCATTGCCGCGGTTGGCAGTAAAATCCTGTTTACTAACGGCAGGATAGAGAGTATTGGCCATATAGCATTGCGGAATTTCTACTGGCAAGATAAAGGTTCTAACCAGAAAGATCACGGCCAATTCGATAAATTAGAGAAAACTTCTAGCCTATGCGGCTGCTCTGTCCTTTACCGTAAAAAGGCATTAAAAGACGTTGACTATTTTGATGAAGATTTCAATATGTACCTGGAGGACGTAGATATCTCCATGAGATTAAAGAAAAAAGGCTGGCAGTTACTATACGCGCCAAAGAGCCTTGTTTTTCATAAACATCACGGTACTTCACGGGGCGATTTACCGGCATTTTATACCGAGAGAAATAGGCTTATTTTAGTTGCAAAACACTATCCGCAAAAATTAAGCAGCGCCCTGGTAGGCAGAGGATATTTTACAGTTCATAAGGATTTAAAATCTCAGACTAATTTTTATCAAATACTGCTTGATTTGGTACTAAAATTAATCAAACATCATAAAACCAGAGTCACAAAGAGGGCCTTAGCCGGATTATTCAACGAGTTGAAAAAGGCCTCTCATCATGAAAGAAGCATCCTTTTAGGAGAAATTGAAAATCTTTCAAAAGGACTGCAGTCAAACCAGGGATTAATCCAGGAAAAAGAAAAATATATCGGCATTCTTAGTTCAGAGATAAATAAAAGAGACTTTGCCATAAAGGAAAAGGAAGATTATGCAAACAGCCTGGATCTTGAGATCCATAAAAGAGACGAGGCTATACAGAATAAAGACGATTATCTGGTTAGCCTAGAGACTGAGGTTAAAAGGCAGCATGAGGAAGCAAAAAACAAAGACCAAAATCTTAGAAGCCTGGATCTTGAGATCCATAAAAGAGACGAGGCCATAAAGAAGAAAGATGATTATCTGGTTAGCCTAGAGGCAGAGGTCAAAAAGCAGTACGAGGAAGCAAAAAATAAAGACCAGCACCTTAAGGATCTGAGTCTTGAAGTTAATAGAAGAGACCAACTAATCCAGGATAAAGATAAATACGCCAATAGCCTTGTCTTAGAAATCGGTACTCGCGACGGGTTAATTCAGGGAAAAGACTCCCAGCTTAAGAGCTTAGGCTCAGAGATTGAAAAAAGAGAAAAGCTTTTAAAGGACAAAGACGAGTATTTAAACAGCCTAAATCTTAGATTCAAAGAATTGGATGATTTCATTAAAAGACAAGACGATTATTCTAAAAACCTGAATTTAGAGATACAGAAGAAAGAGTATACACTACAAGAAAAAGATATACAACTCAACAATCTAAATTCAGACATCGAAAATAAAAATAAGATAATAAAAGATAAAGATAACGAAATCTGCGTTCTTACCCGAGAATTAAATAATGTAAATTTAGAATTAAATAATAAGAGCGAACTTATTAATGAAAAAGAGACCAACCTAAAAGACCTTAATCTACAGATAGCAAAACTGGATAATGCACTCCAACAAAAAGAGCAGTCCATAAATATTCTTGGCCTTGAGGTAAATAATATTAGTCAGGCCATTAAAGAAAAAGATACTTATATAAATAGCTTAAGTTACCAGATAAAAAGAAGAGAGCAGGAATTGAATGATGTCTATACTTCTACGGCGTTTAGGTATTTGGTGAAGCCGCTTTGGACGATGCTCTGGGAAATTAAGCAGATAGCAAGGGGCAATAAATCCTCGGAACTTTTAGTTTCAAGAGATGCGTGCCCTCCTCTGGAAGTCGGGGCTCCTGGAGTCGATACCGGCCAAATTGGAATCTGTACAATAATTTCCAAAAACTACCTGGCCTATGCGCGCGTATTAGCCGACTCTTACTTAAAATATAACAAAGGCAGGGTATTTGTTTTATTAACCGATTATATTGACGGATATTTTGACCCGAATAAAGAGAATTTTACCTTAATCGAGGTCGACCAGATAAAGCATAAAATCCCGGATTTTGATAAATTCTGTTTTCAATATAACTTAACGGAACTAAATACTGCGGTAAAACCATTTTTCTTGGAGTTTTTATTTGAGCATTACGGCCTTAAAAAACTCGTATTCTTTGACCCGGATATTTTAATAACAAATAATCTTAACGAACTTTTCTGTCTTTTAGATAAATATTCCATAGTCCTTATTCCCCATATAACCCAGCCTTATAAAGATACTCACAAGCCAAATGAATGCGATATTTTAAGAAGCGGGGTGTATAATCTGGGTTTTATCGCTTTATCCGATAAGAATTCTACGGGGGTGTTACTAAGATGGTGGCAGGAACGTTTAAATCGTTATTGTAAAGTTGACCTTGAAAGAGGGCTTTTTGTAGACCAGAAATGGATTGATTTAATACCCGGTTTTTTTGAAGATGTTTTTATATTAAGAGACCATAGTTACAATATTGCCTATTGGAATTTTCATTACCGAAAGGTCTATATTGAAGGTTCTCGCTTTTTGATCGATAACAAACCGGTAAATTTCCTGCATTTTAGCGGTGTTCAGCTTGATAATATAAACTCTATTTCCAAGCACCAGGATAGATACCTATTAAAAGATATAAAACATATGAGCCCGATATTTGATCTGTATAAAGAGCATCTTATGAGCCATGGGTATGAGGAAAACAGGAGTTGGCCTTGTCACTTTACGTTTTTTGACAATGGCATCAGTATTCCGGATGCGGCGAGAAAAATTTATTGGGAGGCCGGCGGCGCTTTGAAGAGTAAATTTGGTAATCCGTTTGATACAACAAGAGGATATAGTTTCTTGAAATGGCTAAATGAAGATGCTGATACCAAAAAACCCAGCATTACAAGATTGATGTTAGGCATATATGATAGCCGTCCGGATGTGAAGCGCATTTACCCTGATGTATTTAATTTTCACCGGAAGGCATTTTCAGATTGGTTTTTTCTAAACGCCAAGCAAGAATATATGCTCGAGGACATATTTTTAAGCAAGATCTATGCTAATAAGTCCGAGAGAAAGCTAGTGCTGGCGGTTAATCTCAGGATAAAAATTATAAATATAATCAGAAACTTCTTTAAGAAATATTTGAAGATATTATTCCGCAACAACTTAAAGATGATAAGCAATCTAAAATCAATGGAGATGCGTTTATGGTCAAAAGTATTCAACTTTTCTAAATTATATTCCAAAGATTCAGTATACGCTAAAGATGAAGGCAGCACGAAAGGAGTGAATATCTGGGGGTATCTGACTGCGGAAGTCGGGGTTGGCGAATGTGCAAGGGCAAATATCAGATGCCTAGAACAGGCAGGTGTCGGCGTGTCTTTACTAAATATCCCTGATCATTCATATTCCCGGCAAAATGATCATTCTTTTTCCCGGTTTTCTTCAAGCAACCCCTATTATATAAATTTGATCCATGTGAACGCAGATATGTTCTCAAGGTTATATGTGGAGAAAGGCAAGGGTTATTTTGAGAATAAATATAACATCGGAGTCTGGAATTGGGAGCTTTCCGATTTTCCTGATGAATGGCTCGAAGGTTTTAGCTACTGTAATGAAATTTGGACTCCCAGCAGTTTCAGCCTTGCCGCTATTGCCAGAAAATCTCCAGTTCCTGTTATCAAGATGCCAATTTCTGTGTCGATTGATAAAGCTAAAGATGCAGACAGGATGTATTTTGGATTAAACGATTATGATTTTATATTTCTATTTGTCTTTGATTTCTTAAGCTACTTTGAACGCAAAAACCCCCTTGCTGTTATTAAGGCTTTTAAAGAGGCCTTTTCCCCGCTAGAAAAAGTCAGATTAGTTATCAAATGCTGCAATCAATCTTTTGACCCCGCGGCAATGAAGGTTATGAACGAGGTTTCGCGGGGTCATAATATCAATATAATCGAAGGATATTTTACTAAAGAAGAGATTAACACTCTTATGGCTTTGTGCGATTCCTATGTGTCTTTGCACCGTTCGGAGGGGTTTGGCCTAACAATGGCTGAGGCAATGTATTTAGGAAAACCCGTTATTGCCACGGGTTATTCCGGAAATACCGATTTTATGAATGTTTCTAATAGCTATCTTGTAAAATATAGATTAACCGATATAAATCGAGACATCGGCCCGTACAGAAAAGGCAAGGTTTGGGCAGAGCCGGATATCCAACATGCTGCAGAATTGATGAGATGTGTTTATGAAAAGAAAGAGTTATCTCTAAAGGTCGGTAAAATTGCTCAAGAGGATGTCAGGAAGAATCTTAATTTTAATGTAATCGGCAAAGAAATAAAAAGTAGAATAAATTATATATTGGCAGTTAATAATTTTATAAATGTCAAAAAATAAATTTTTATCTAATCTGAAAACGGCTTTTCTCTATTTTGTTATTTCTATTTGTGTTTTCGAAGCAGTATTAAGAATCACAGGTTATTTATATCTTAAGAAATTCTATTATGATGGCCAGGACCGGAAATTCAATACAGGAATAAATATTATCTGTCTGGGCGAGTCATCTACCGCGGGTTTATGGGTTGATTTCGAGGATTCATATCCAAAGCAATTAGAAAGTAAGTTGAGAGAATATTATCATAATGCGGATATCAATGTTATCATTCCTATCCATATCGGACAAAATACTTCTCAAATTTCAAACAGGATTAAGCATTATATTAAATTGTATAGACCAGGGCTGATTATTTTGATGGCCGGGATAAATAACGCATGGTCATTAGGAGAAAGCAATGTAGTTAAATTTTTAAATAATTCCGATAACGATACGCTGAAAATTAAATCATTAGTCATGCTGAATAACTCAAGGACTTTTAAGATGTTACGCTTCCTTTATCTGAAATTTATTATTAAAGAAAATTCCAAGCATATCTTGGCCAATCGTTATTCTTTTATAGGATTCCCCCAGTTTTCTCGTTTTCCACCTCAAAAATGGATCTATGATTTTGCAATAACTCATAAGGATTCTTTCGTAAAAATGTGGAGATACGATATTTCGAATATAATCGAAGAATCAAAAAAAAGCAACATCCGCGTTTTGCTAATGACTTATCATATTAATTCCAATTCTTATATTTCTATCGATGAATTTATTTCGCTTGCTGCAAGAGAAAATATACCCCTAATTCGAAATGACGATACTTTTAATGCGATAACCAAACAGGAGTCAATTAAGAAATATCTTTTGCGTGACAATTGGCATCCAAATAAAGAAGGTTATTCAATAATCGCTAATAATATTTTCAGGTATATTAAAGACCAAGATGTGCTGAATTTGAATACGACATCATCTGGGCAATGGTGATTTTTTACAGTTTGGTTAAATGATGAAACAGCGTTCCTTATTGATTTTTAGAATTTTTATTTTAGTCTCGGCATTAATATTCTTGTCTCTATTGGGAGAGTTATTTGTAAGGCTAAACCCAAGGCTTTATTGCCAAGGGTATAGACCATCTAAGAATGATCGGGTGGTATACGAGCTTTATCCGGGTTATATCGCGCCTATTCTGAAGACCAAGATTAACTCCCAGGGCTTAAATGACCGATATTTTCCAATTCATAAGCCACTAGGGACTTACAGGATAGCCGTGGTGGGTGATTCTACGTCTTTTGGCTGGGGGGTGGGTGGTGAAAATAGCTTTCCTAAAATATTGGAAAGATTATTAAATGAAAGGCGAGCAAATAAATTTGAAGTTATAAACTTTTCAGTACCCGGATACAATACATCGCAGGAATTCGAGGTCATTAAGGAAAAGGTCATTAAATTCAATCCGGATATGGTTATACTTATATATTGTGAAAATGATACACATATTTGCAATTACATTAAGTCGGACATCACGCCCCTAAAATATCTATATAATAAATCTTATTTTTTTCATACTTTTTTTAGAGGTGTTGATATATTAATAAATAAACAAACAAGTAATAAATCAATAAGAAAGTACTGGCTAACTTTTAAGAAAAAAATATTAGGAATGTATTATCATGAACAGTTAATTTATCCTTATCCAGGCCTAGAAGAGGTAACATATGTTAAGTGGAACCCGCCGAATACCATGGAAGAGGTACCTAAAAAGTATTATTACATGTTAGGGTATGATAATTACAGGATCCATGTCTCTCATATTTACAATTTTTTGAAAAGAAAGAGAGTCGAATTTATTTCAAGCGGTATTTTGGGCAAAGACGCCCTTACTATAAATCAGGACCTGGCGATAAAAAACGTTTGTAATTTAGCCGACGTTATCGAGGCAAAAGAACATCTTTACAATGATACAAATTTCCCTGCCTACGGGCATTTCAATTTATCGGGACACAATATTGCAGCAGAATACCTTTACAATTTCATAGAGAAGCAAAATTTAATTTAAGCCGATATTTATTATGAAAGAGTATCCCTTTGTTTCAGTAATTACCGTGAATTACAACGGCAGGAAACACTTAAAAGACTATTTTGATTCTTTATTTGCACTAAATTATCCAAATTCGAAGATAGAGATAATTATGGTTGATAACGGCTCTGTGGATGGTTCACAAGGTTTTGTCAAAGAAAATTATCCTAAGGTTAAAATACTCCAGAATGATGTTAATAACTACTGTAAGGCTAATAACTTGGCCATAAGGCAGGCAAAGGGTGATTTTATTGTTCTAATAAACAATGACACCAGGGCAGATAAAGATTGGTTGATAAATTTGGTGGAAGCGATGCTCAGGGATGAAAGAATCGCAATGGCTGGCAGTAAAATTCTGCTTATGGACGGCAGAATCCAGAATGCTGGACATATTGAATTACCGAACTTTTACTGGGCAGAGCGGGGATTCGGCGAAGAAGCCAGTCGATATAATAAACCAGAAGAGGTGTCCAGCCTTTGCGGTGCAGCCGTTATGTTTCGCAGAGAGATTTTTGATAAGGTAGGTCTTTTAGATGAAGATTTTAACATTTATTTTGAAGACGTGGATATGGCAAAAAGGATAAAAGACGAAGGTTTTAAGGTCGTATTCGTACCCGAAAGTATGATTTATCATGCCTTTCACGGAACAGCAAGTGATGAGTTTTCTCAATTTTACATAGAGCGCAACAGATTGTTTTTTGTTGCCAAACATTATCCTAAGAATTTAGCTGGAGTCCTTTTTGGCAAGGGATATTTTAGCTGTCGTAAACATCTAGAGCATACCGGAAAAATTTTCCAGATTCTACCCGAAGTGATTTTTAAATTAGTTAAACATAATAAAAATGAAGATATAAAAAATATTTTAGATGAGATTTTCTTAGAATTAAAGAAGATTAACAATTCTGAGAGTAATTTTCTAATCAAGGAAATATTAGCTAAAGAAAAAAATATAAAAGAGTGCATAAAGAGTATTTCTGAGAAAGACAAAGAATTCGTTTCTTTAAAGACCGTACTTTTGCAAACTAAATTTCAATTAGAACAAAGGATAAAAGAAGTAGATCTCGTAAGGTCCGCGCTTATTGAAACCCGGGAGACTCTTAGCCAGAAACTAAAAGAGTTAAATGACATTTATTCCTCAGAAGGATTTAGATTTGTCCTGCGACCATTATGGACTTTGATTTTGAGTACTCGAAACTTTTTGAATAATTCTGTAAAAAATATTTCACAGCCGGTATGTTTATTGTTCGCTCTATTGCTATATCCTATTTCTTTTTTATTGGCGTTAATTTTCCTTGCCGAAGGCATTCTTTGGAGATTGGTGAAGTTATTTAGTATTAAGCAAATACCTCCTAAACCTGGAAGAAAAACCGAAACCGGATCAAAGATTAGTGTAGTCATTCCTTCTTATAATGGTCTGGAGTATCTTAAGGAATGCCTGTCGTCAATATATAAAACTAAGGAATTTAAGGCTGATTTTGGAAATGAGATCCTGGTTGTCGATGATGCCAGTTGCGACGAGACAGCCAGCTATCTAAGGATTTATTTTCCTCGCGTTAGGATAATTTCTAACGAGAAGAATCTGGGTTTCGGCAAAAGTTGTAATATCGGTATAGGCCAAGCAAAGAACGAGATAATTATCTTATTAAATAACGATATTATTGTTACTGAAGATTCATTAGGACATCTGATAAACCATTTAAAAAATAAGAATACTTTTGCTGTTAGTCCGAGACTCTATGCCTGGGATAGAAAAACCTTTATCAACGGCAACTTTTTTGGTGATTTTAATTATGGATATATCCATATTTGGAATGAAAAAGATGTGTCAGCTACGCCTTATATCCAAAGCCCTTCGTCAACTATGTTTGCCGTGGGTTGCGCAGCCTGTTTTTTGAAAGAAGAATTTTTGGCCTTAGGTGGTTTTGATAATATCTTTGAGCCTTATAGCTGGGAGGATATTGATATATCATACAGAGCGCAAAAGATGGGTTTTAGCGTAATATATGAACCAAAAAGCTTAATGTTTCATAAAATGCATGGGACCATTGGTTCATTTTCCCGCTCTATCGAAGTAAAAAATGAATTATTGTTTACCTGGAAAAATATTACTGATTTAGATTTGGTTTTAAAACATTTCCTGCTCTTCCCGTTATATTTTAGCCTTAAGAGCGAAAAAAAGGCTATGTTAAGAGGTTATTTCATGACCTTGGGTAGTTTGACGAAAGCCTTAAGCCGGAGATTCTATAACAGGAGCTATTATCTTAAGACGGATAAAGAGATATTCCATAATTCTCAAGAAATTTATCAGGATTTTAAATATAATGACAATCAAGATATATCTTCTAAACCGACAATCATGTTCATTACTCCGTTTTTACCCTATCCCTTAAAGTCCGGCGGCCAAATCAAGATGTATAATTCACTGAAGAGTTTAAGGGATAAATATGAAATTATCTTAGTTTCCTTTATTGAAAACCAGGATCAGGAAAGACATATTCCAGAATTAAACAAGTTATGCAAAAAGGTTTTCACTGTTTTACGGCGTCCCACCTGGCATAGCGTGTTTAATAAGGTGACACTTCCCGCCTTCATAAAATACTTTTATGCAAAGGAGATGGCAGGCCTTATCAAGAGCTGCCTTAATGACTATCGTATAGATTTAGTCCAGATTGAATACGCTAACATGGCTTATTATGCAAAATTTATCCCAAATATCCCCAAAATTCTCGTTGAACACGATACGAGTATTTATACCCTGAGCAATTCTTACGAAAAACCTGCCTTCGGAAGGATTTTCCGGTTTTTCGATTGGTTGAATTGGGTACTTTTCCAGAAGCGGATTTATCTTTATTTCGATAAGATAGTTACCTTTACAGAGGAGGACCGTAAAATCGCCAGAAGAGCAGTGTCTCCAGACAAAATCTCTGTCATCCCAATTGGCATTGATCTTGCCTCATACCAGTTGCCTAAAGATATTAACAAAAGCATAGATATTTTGTTCGTAGGCCATATGTTACATTATCCCAATGTCGACGGGCTGTTATATTTCTGTGATAAAATATTCCCCTTAATCAAAAGCAAAATGCCCGGGGTAAATTTCCATATTATAGGCTCCAATATGGGTAGTATTGATTTAGAGAAAATAAAGGATGATAAGAATATCCGTATAGTCGGCGAGGTAGATGATGTTAGACCCTACCTGGCAAGATCAAAATTATTAGTTTCTCCCATACGCAAAGGCGCGGGCCTTAAGGTAAAGATTTTAGAGGCCCTGGCTATGGGCATACCCGTAGTTGCCACCAGCCAGTCAGTCAAAGGTTTAAAGATAGAGCCCGAAGATCCTGTTTATATAGGTGATACGCCCGGAAAATTCTCCGACACGGTCATAGGCATATTAAATAACGGTTTAAGCCAAAATGGTTTAGCTGAAAAAGCCAGGGGTGTAATCGATAGATTTTATGATTCCAAGGGAATATCCTCCCAGATGGAACTATTGTATGAAAGTTTGATCTTGCATAATGATAAGATTATTGAGCACTCGGTTATTTAACAAACAGTTTCCTTTGTTGGTAACAAAATGAAACAGAACAAGCCAGTATCCGTCATAATAGTTAATTTTAACAGAAAAGAATATTTGAGGCGTTGCCTGGATTCAGTATCAAGGCAGAGTTATAAAAATATTGAAATAATTGTTATAGATAATTCTTCTAGCGATGGAAGCGTTGAGATCTTAAAATCTGATTATCCTTTCGTAAAATTGATTGTTAATAATGAAAATAGGTTATTTTCTTCTGCCCAGAACCAGGGCATAAAAGAGGCAAATGGTGATTACATCCTGTCTTTAAATAATGACACAGTCTTAGAAAAATGTTACATAGAAGAATTAGTAGAGACAATTGAAAAAAATAGTGAAATCGGAATGGCGACAGGAAGAATTTTAAGTCGTGATGGAAAATCAATTGATTCTTGCGGCCAGATTCTTTCTGGGGATAGAACAGCAAAAGAACGCGGTTTTGGGGAGATTAATAACGGCCAATTTAATGAACCCGGATATGTCTTTGGCGTTGGGGCAGTAGCAGCTCTTTATAAGAAAGAGATGCTTGAGATGTTAAAAATTGATGGCGAATATTTTGATTCAGCCTACGGGATGTTTCTTGAAGACCTAGACCTTAACTGGCGGGCAAATCGCTTCGGCTTTAAGGCATTTTATAACCCGAAGGCTGTCGCTTATCACATAAGAGGAGCAACAGCTAAAACCGAGCCCCCCAATATCGAATGCCTTAGAAGATATTATTTCCCGCATCTATCAGAAGACCTGCAGTTTCATCTTTTAAAGAACCGTTATATAACGATGATAAAAAATGATACACTAAAAGATTTTATCTCTTGTTTAGGCAATGTATTATTCTACGAGTTTAAGCTCTGGAGCTATATCTTATTATTTAGGCCAAGGCTTATTTTAAAAATTCCACGTATTTTCGGATATCTAAAAATAGCTTTAGAAAAAAGAAAGGCTATAAAGATAAAATTAAAGAATTTAAGCAAAAATTTAGATAATAATACGAGGCCTATATGTTGGTCATAGATGATAAAGATACTGCGCATTGCGAAGAGATCTTTAGAGAAGTATTTTCGGATTTACTCAAGAGCGGTGTCAATGTTAGGCTAAAAGCCTTAGGTTGGAGTATGCATCCGACCATAAAAAATGGCGAATATGTAATTATTAAGGCAATTGATTATAAAGATACGAAAATCGGCGATATTATTGCCTGTCAGAATATTAGTAATAAGAAAATGATAATTCATCGCTTAGTTAAAAAAATAAACCATAATGAATCATTTGTATTGTTTACTAAAGGGGATAACAACCTTGGGAGAACTACAGATTCGCCCATAGAATCCAAAGATTATATTTTGGGTAAAGTGATAAGAATAGAAAATGATGGCAAGATTATCGATTTAGAAGATGGTTTAGGCCGTTTTAATAATTATCTAATTTCACTATTTTCGCTTTATGCGCCTTGGTTTCTCATAATACGAAGATACTTAATCCGTGCAATTGAGGCACCAGAAATAATTCCTATAAAATTATATAACTTGTTTAAGAGGAGCGCTGATATTGTTATTTCGTTGCTAATTTTATTTTTAATGCTTCCTTTAATTTTATTATTAATCCTTCTTATAAAGATGGATTCACCTGGCTCGTCTATATTTAGACAGAAAAGGGTAGGCAGAGATGGTAGGGAGTTTACGCTCTATAAATTCCGCACTATGGAAGCCTCTTCGCCTATTTATGAGACAAAGCCTAAAGACGATGACCCGAGAATTACAAGAACCGGCAGATTTTTACGCAAGACAGGCCTTGATGAATTACCCCAGATTTTTAATGTCTTAAAAGGAGATATGTCTTTGGTGGGGCCTCGGCCGGAGATGCCTTTTATTGTCAAAAATTATGCCGAAGTACATAAACAAAGACTCCTGGTTAAACCCGGTATAACCGGCCTGTGGCAGATAAGCGGGCAGACTAAACAGCCCATATTAGCAAATTTAGAATACGACCTTTACTATATCAATAATCAATCGGTGGCTTTAGATTTTAAGATTTTATTAAGGACATTTGGATTATTGATTAATAATGCATATTATCTTTTTAAATAGTAGGAAAATAGTTTTTTATTTTGGATAAATATAGAGAGGGTCTGAGAAGATATTGCTAAGATAAGTTTTGAGACATCGCGTAAATTGCTTAGCATCAAGAACATTAGAATTATCGCTTGGAGCTGAGACCTCTTTTTCAGGGTTAGAGGATACAGGCTTAAGGCTCTTTTTTGTAATGGCGGTATAGTAATCTGAGAGATAAAATCTTCTGGCCAGGGAGTGTCGAGGTAAGAGCGGGTGAGAAAATAAAGATAATAAAAAGCACCTTTCAATTTCCATTGGACTAGTTTATCTTTGATGTAATTGAAGTCTAGATTTTGTTTGTATTGCGAGATTAGCTCATTGATATCTACTAAATTTTTAAAAGGAATAAATTGTAAGTTAGGGATATTGCAGCAAAGATTTATGCATAAGGAAAGCAAAGTATCCTCGGCACTTAAAGTCAGAACCTGCTGATTATCGAATACTTGGATTTTAGTTCTTTGCCAGACTTCGGTTAAGTCAATTACCCGAGGCCTGGGTGGGGCAAAAGCCCAATGCAGTTCAAGCATGATTTTTTTGTCAGGATTAAAGAAAGAATAGTGGCAATGGAATTTTTGTCTGTAAGCTAAGGAAACAAATTTCTCTTTTTGATACCCTAGCTTGATGAGTTGCTTTTCACAGGCAGATATGTCATTTTCTTTTATGAGTATATCAATATCACTAAGGCACCTTAAGCCAAATTTAGAATAGAGGCTATGGATAAAGATCATGCCTTTTAAAGGAATATGATTTATATCAATGTTATTAAATTGGTTCTTTACACGTAAAAACTCGGTCCAGAGTTTAAGATTATTTGCCAGATTGAATTGATAACTGACTTTAATACGTGAATAGATTTCTGCAGGGAAGGTTTTACTTGCATCAAATATGCTTTTGAGGTTATAATATAAAAGAGGATAAATGTCTAAGAGGTAGGCTTTTTTGAAGAATTCTCTCCAGTTAAATTTAGCATCAATAAGGAGTTGTGCTTCTTGTAATTGAGCGTGATTAAGATTTATACGGCTAAGAAGAAAGATTAAGTTTGATTCTTTAGAATTGGTTAAATTCAGCATTTTGGTATTAGAATAACACAAATTTTAGGAATTACAAGGTTGTTCCAGAGATAAATAATATCAATGGCCGAGGATTATCTTCAAATAAAGAAAACGAATATCTTACCACGCCTTCCACTTGAAGGAAGCGTTGACCTTACCTATCGCTGTAACAATAATTGTCGGCACTGCTGGTTAAGGATTCCTTCCGATTCTGAAGAAAAGAAAAAAGAGATGTCCTTTGATGAGATAAAAGGAATAGTGGATGAGGCCAAAATTATGGGTTGTCGTCGATGGTCTATGTCTGGCGGTGAACCAATGCTAAGGCCAGATTTTCCCGCGATTTTTGATTATCTTACCAGTAATTTTAATTCCTATTCTATAAATACCAACGGTACTTTGATTACTCCTGAAATCGCTCGGCTGATGAAAAGAAAAGGGTCTAAGATGGTTGCTCTCTATGGCGCAATTCCTGGAGTACATGACCATATCACCCGTAACCCTGGTTCGTTCGAAGCAACTATGCGGGGCCTGAATTATTTAAAGGAAGCAGGAGTAGGTTTTATTGTCCAGCTTATCCCAATGAGGGATAATTACCATCAACTTCAGGGGATGATTGATTTAGCTAAGTCCTTAAGCCCTGATTATAGGTTTAGCGCTTCTTGGTTCTATCTCTCGTCTTGCGGTGTCCCGGAAATAAATAGCGAAATAATTCAACAAAGGCTTACTCCTGAAGAGGTAATAGAGATTGACAACCCAGATTTGTCTTATGAATATCGGGTGGCGCAAAAGACAGAACAATACTTCGATAGCCAGGCTAAAAATGATTATTTCTTTGCCTCTTGCATAGCCAATAGACGCGATTTTCATATAGACCCTTATGGCCAGATGAGCTTCTGTCCTTTTATTAAGGATTCTACTTTTCGTTATGACTTAAGAAAGGGTAGTTTTAAGGAAGGCTGGGAGGAGTTTATTCCTTCTTTAGCAAAAAAAAATAAAGTTACAAAAGTATATCTTGAAAATTGCGGTTCTTGCGAGCTAAGGAATGATTGTAGATGGTGTCCGGTGTATGGCTATTTGGAGCACCATAGATTCTCAGCCAAAGTTGAATATCTCTGCGATGTGGCAAAGGAGAATAAGAAGTTCAAAGATAACTACAAGAAAGACCACCGACGTTACTTTAGAATTGCCGATATTACCATCCAACTAGAATCCGATTTGCCCATAACCGATACTACTTTTCATCAAAAATTTAGGAATTTTGCGGTGGATGATTCGGGAGAGGAAGTTATCACCGTAAAGCATCATTTTTGTCTTCCTGATTTGAACAGGCAGGACTTAGGTATGGAGGTTTATCGCACTCCACCCTGGGCCATATATAAAAAAGACGACTCCTGGATCTACCTGGGAATCTCTCCTGCTACAAAAGACAATGGTTTTCATCAGGTAGCTGTATTTAACCATGATTACACCAGGGCCAGGATATACAATGAAAAAGATGAGTCATTTTTGAAGGGTAATCTGCATTCCCTTACCCTTTTTCCTACTGATCAGTTACTCTTGGCGCAAATTTTAGCTGATAGACAGGGATGCTATCTTCACTCCTGTGGCGTGAATCTTGATGGCAAGGGATTGCTTTTTGTGGGTCATTCTGAGGCAGGCAAATCTACTATGGCCACAATACTTAAAGGCGAGGCCGAGATACTTTGCGATGAGCGTATGATTATAAGAAGACTTCATCGCGGTTTTAAAATTTATGGAACCTGGAGCCATGGGGATGTTCATGATGTTTCAGGAAATTCCGCTCCTTTAAAGGCTATATTATTCTTGGAGAAGTCAGAAGAAAATCGGCTAATAACCATTGATAATAAAAAAGAAATAACCAATAGGATACTGAGTTGTCTGATAAAACCATTTGCCACCGTTGATTGGTGGGAGAAGACACTTTCGCTTATAGATAGACTGTCTAGCGAGACTCCTTGTTATAGGCTTTATTTTAACAAGAGTGACAGGGTAGTAGACGTACTGAAGCGTTTATGAAAGGGACCAAAGGAAGTTGAGGAAAATAGAAAAAGGTGAGATAATTAATGACAGGAGGTGATAGAGTATGAAGAAGAAAAAATGGAAGAAGCCGCACTTAATTGTGTTGGTAAGAGGAAATCCCGCAGAGGCGATTCTTGCTAGATGTAAACGTGATAACCAAACTGCAGCCCTTTCCATCAGTGCGACCGGTTCAATAGGAGACTGTATGGGCATATTGGGTATTGAGTCGTGCGAGAAATGCAATACTCTTACGGATTCTTAACCATTATTTGGTTACCTTTAATTTTTAGCCCTTAGGGTAAACGTAAACAAAATTAGGTTTCTGACTAAGCTCATATAACAGTTCAGAATACTTTTTGTTTAACACAAACAGATGATAATGATTAGTTGCCAGGGCTATAATAATGGTATTGTTGTTTTTTAAAACGAGATATAGAAGTTTCTATAATGGGACGAAAGACTTACGTTAAAGAATTAGGGATAGATAAGGTATCTTTATGGAAAGATAAGCTTCCGCTTTTAGGCAGTCTGGATATCGAGCTTACAGAACGTTGCAATAATAATTGTATTCATTGTTATATTAATCTGCCAAAAGATGATCTAGGCGCAATGGAGAAAGAGTTTTCTAAGGTTGAGATAAAAGACATCCTTAGGGAAGCAGCCTCCTTAGGCTGTATTATAGTCAGATTTAGCGGAGGAGAACCGCTTTTAAGAGAGGATTTTGAGGAGCTCTACATATTTGCCAGGAAACAGGGGCTTAAAGTTTCAATTTTTACCAATGCTACTTTGATTACCCCGCATTTGGCAGATTTATTTTATTGTATCCCTCCTTTGGGGAAGATGGAGGTTTCGGTCTATGGCATGAAGAAGAGTTCATATGAAGCCATAACCAGAACACCTGGTTCATTTGAGGCTGCCTGGCGTGGTATAAATTTATTATTAGAGAAAAAGATTCCTTTTATTGTCAAGGGCGCTGTTTTGCCTAGTAATAAAGATGAAATAGATGAATTTGAGGCCTGGGCAGCTACTATCCCTTGGATGCCTGGGCCGCCGTCGTATTCCATGTTTTTTAACCTGCGCTGTCGGCAGGATGATACAAAGAAGAATGAGGCAATAAAGAAACTCAGGGTTTCGCATAAGGAAGGGCTGAAGATTTTCACCAGAAGACGAAAAGTGTATATTGATGAAATGCGCATCTTCTGCTCTAGGTTTACTAGGCCTATGGGGGATAGGCTTTTTTCCTGTGGTTCAGGAATTAGGAGCGGTTACATTAATGCATACGGAGGCTTTCAGCCTTGTATCTATCTCAGGCATCCTGATATGGTTTATAATCTTAGGAAAGGATCTTTAAAAGATGCCTTAACTAATTTCTTCCCTGGGGTGAGAGAAATAAAGGCTGTCAATCCTGAGTATCTTGTCCGTTGTGCCCGTTGTTTTCTAAAGGGTTTGTGCGAACAGTGTCCTGGCAAGTCCTGGATGGAATACGGTAAATTGGATACGCCCGTAGAATATCTCTGTGAATTTGCTCATACTCAAGCAAGGGACCTGGGTTTGTTAAAAGAAAAAGAGATGGCTTGGACAGTAGAGGATTGGAAGGAAAGGATAAAAAATTTTACAGGAGGTGATGGTTATGGAATTAAAAGTTAATCTTGATTCTGTTTATGCACCCTCTCAAGACGTAGTTGCCCGAGAAATCCATGGAGAGTTTATTATCGTGCCAATAACTTCTGCTGCTGCGGGTTTGGACGAAGAGATATTTACTCTAAATGACACGGGAAAGGCCATCTGGGATAAATTAGACGGAAAAAGAAGCCTAAAAGAAGCAATAAGAGCATTGAGTCTAGAATTCGAAGGCTCGGCCGAAGAAATAGAAAAAGATGTAATTGGTCTTGCAGAAGAGCTTTTTAAAAGAAAAATGCTCGTTGAAACTCAAGCAGTATAGATTTTTTATGTATTTATTATAGTCAGGGAACAAGATATTGTTATGTCGTTAGAATCCGGAGAATTATTTTATGAGTGATTCTTTTGCGTCATCCGTTTCCTTATCAGAATTTTATCTTTGGGAAAAGTTTGAGAATAAAAGAGAGCTTATCTCTTTCGATTTAGAGTTGACCGCCCGTTGCAATAATAACTGTCGGCACTGTTATATAAATTTACCCGCCCAGGATAAAAAGGCCAAAGAAAATGAACTCTCTTTGGGGCAGATTAAAGATATAGCTGATCAAGCAGTTTCATTGGGGGCATTATGGTGTTTAATTACCGGTGGAGAGCCTCTTTTAAGGAAGGACTTTTTTGAAATCTATCTTTACTTAAAGAAAAAAGGCCTTTTAATCTCTGTCTTTACCAATGCTACCTTGGTTAATGAAAGCCATATCAAACTTTTTAAAAAATATCCTGCAAGGAATATTGAAGTAACCGTATATGGCGTTACTCGACAGACATACGAACGTATTACCAGACAATCCGGTTCATTTAAGGCATTTATGCGCGGACTCGATCTTTTGCTTAAGAATGGAATTAAGGTTCGCTTTAAAACAATGGCCCTTCGTTCAAATGCCCACGAATTACCTAAGATTGCCCAATTCTGCCGCCAGAGAACTAAGGATCATTTTCGCTTTGATCCATTTCTCAATCTTCGATTTGATAGCAATCAGTCTAGGAATGGGGAGATAAAGTCCGAAAGGCTCTCTGCAGAAGAGATTGTGGTTATTGAACAGGCTGATCTGCAGCGCTTTGCTGCCTTAGAAAAAGGATGTGATAAACTTATTCTACCCGAATTTTCTCATAAAAGCTGTAATCACCTATTTAGTTGTGGTGCAGGAACGACAAATTTTTCTGTAGGTTATGATGGCTTCCTGCGGCCTTGTCATTCTCTTCTTCATTCGGAGTGCAAATACAGCCTTAAAAATGGAAATTTGACTGATGCCTGGCAGAATTTTATTCCCCGAGTGCGTGATTTACGTTCAAATAGTGAAGAGTTTCTAAATAATTGTAAAACCTGTTCCTTAATAAATCTATGCCTGTGGTGTCCTGCAACCTCTTATTTAGAGACAGGCTATTTAGATAGGCCGGTTGAGTATTTTTGTGAAGTTGCCCATGCCAGGGCACAGATGTTAAGCAGGAACGCTAAATTTGCGTATAAATGAAAGATCTCAATGTATAATGCTAAGAAAATATTTATCTGTGTAATTCTTTTTATTATTTTGTTATTTATTAATACGCCTTTATCTGCAGATGTCGTTTATCTAAAGAGCGGCATAAGATTGGAAGGTATGATTTTAGAAGAAAAAAATAATCAAATCATATTAGAGATGGAGGTGAGAGGTGACTATGTTCCGGTTACCTTTAATCCAGAAGAGATAAATAAGATTATAAAAACCGAGGTCCCCGAGGCTGACAGAGATAAGAGCGCAGAAGAGCTGTTGCAAATAGGAAATGAATTAAATAAAATAACTGAATTCGATAAGGCAATATCTTACTGTAAGTTAGCAATTTCTAAAAAATCAGATTATGCAGAAGGCTATCTGGCCTTAGGGCATTGTTATTTGAACTTAAAAATGGCTAAGGAAGGGTCAGATAATCTGAGGAAGGCCAGCGTTCTCTATTATAAATTACAAGAACCCCTTTATTCTCTTTTGGCCAATATAAATTTGAAATTGAAAAATACAGACGAAGCGGCCAACTGTTTACATAAGGCCATAGCCCAGGAACCAGGGAATTATAATAACTATTTTTTATTAGGAATAATTTATTTTGGTAAAAAAGAATATAACGTCACCCATTATTATTTAAGAAAGGCTCTAAATTATGCCCAGGACCCCGATACAATAAAGGTGATTAGTGATTGGTTGGAAAAGCCGGAATTAGCTCAGTATAGGCAAAAGGAAGATTAATTTTTGGATAGTACTCCCAAAATTACCCACCAGGTTAAAGCCACCTCGGGGATAAAGAAGCTAAAGTCGAGGATATTGTGGATTAGAAAAACAATAATGCTTACAAAGGCTGCAGTTAGAAAATAGTTTTGAGGATTTTTTCTTATCCGTTTTAGAGCCTGCCAGAGATAGTCCAAGATAAACCAAAGAAAGCTTAAAAATCCCAATATCCCTGTTTCAATCCAAAGTTGTAGATAAGAGTTGTGGGCAAAAAAACTTCTAGGGATTTCAAAATTCCCTAAGCCAATGCCTACGATAGGATGCAGTTTTAAGATTTCTAAAGATTGTTTCCAGTAGGTCATGCGTTTTAAAAAAGGATTATGGGGGCTGATTGGTTCAGAGAATTGATTCCATCTTAAAAAGACAACCGACAAACCGAAAATAAATATTACCAGTAAAGGCCAGGTGAGTTTTTTTCGAAGAGGCTTAGAGAGGAAATAAAATAAGAGGAGCCCTAAAAACAGGCTTAAGATAGTGCCGAAAGATTGAGCGAGAAATAGACTGACAAGCAGCAGAACAGTAGATATTAAGTAGTAGATAATAGATAGTATTTTGTTTTTCTGGGATAAAAGAAAGGCAATAACCACGGGGATAATCAGGCTTAGATAACTAGCCAACATATCAGCTGAGAAAAATGGGCCTAAGACCCTCTTTTTGGTCAGGATATATTGGGCGTAAGGATAACTGATTTTAAATCCTTGGATTAAATTCAAGGCGTGCTCAAAACCAAAGGAATATTGGTATAAGGCATAAAGACAAATTAGGATAGAAGCAAATATAATAGTAAAGATAAGTTGTCTTTTCTTTTTTTCGTCTTGGGCCCTGACTAAAAGAAATATCAGGATAAAGATGATAAAATCAAGCGTAACATTTAAGCTTACTAAATGTTCAATGGAAAAAATATTTGAGAAGATAACGGCAAAAATAAATGTGGTAAGGGGTAAATCATTTACACTGAAATTGGTTTTCCTTTGTTCAGAAATTAGATATGCGCCTGAGATTATTACAAGGACAATATTGTAATAAAAACTTACAATGGGATAAGTCAGGCTGGAAATAAACGGCCGAAAGAAGATGATTAGAAGAAAGAAGGGCCAGATGAGTTTTTGGAACATAAAAAATGATTTTCTGAAATGCCTAATGGCTAATTGATGTGTATAATTCAAGGTGTTGATGCTCGTCTGATGGTGTCCCTGCCTGCCGGTGAGGCAGGGATGCTAGTATCGTCCTTCGACAGGCTCAGGACGATATCCTGAGTGCAATCGAAGGATATCGAAGCTAGAGGCTCGAAACTCGATAAGAAATAATATGAGCTTCCAAAATAAGCATCGATACGAGCATCTATACCGTTAAACTAGTTTCAACACCAAAGAAAATACCAAAAAGATGTGAACTGAACTTTACGATATTAAAATTTACCTTTTTCATGAAATTACCTAGTAGGAGATTTGGGATTAATTACGCAGGCCACATAGGCTGAATCGGAGAGATATTTCTTGGCTACATTCATTAAATCCTCTTGGGTGACAGATTTTATTTTGGCCTCATATTGTTTGTAGTTATCGTATCCCAGGCCATAGAGTTCATCAAGGCCGGTCCTCAATGCAAGGTCGGCATTTTTCTCCTGGCTGGCTTTATCTTCGGTGAGAAGCCCGGCTTTTAGACGGTTTAATTCTTCGACGCTTATAGGCCTAGCCTTTAAATCCTCGGCTTCTTTTAGAATAATATTTTTTACTATATCGAGATCCTTCGCAGAACAGGCAGCATAAATGAGAAAATAGCCCTTATCCAGACCTAGTTGGCTCGCTGCGCCTAAGGCATAGGCAAGTCCCAATTGGTCTCTTATAGTTTTAAAGAGCCGGCCGTCTTGGTTAGAAAGTATAGCGCTGATTAACTCTAAAGGAAATTTATCCGCATCAAATAAAGTGGTTGTAGGCCAGGCCAATATTACCAGGGACTGCTCTTTATTAAGTCTTTCAGAAACCGATTTTATTTCTTTTAAAGGCGGCTCTGGGGCTGGCTTTATGACAGGTGGTAGCCGGTTTTTCATTTTACCGAATAAGGCTTTAATTTTTTTTAAAAGCGCCTCCTGATTTGGAAGATCGCCAAATACACATAAGACCATATTTTTCGGTTGCACATACTTATGATAGGTCTCAAACAGCTGTTTTCGGCTAATTTTATTTATGGAATTTTCTGAACCCAGCGGATTGAGGCCGTAGGGATGCTGAGAGTAGAGTGTTTTTTTAGTCAAGAGCACTCCCTGGGTGAAGATATCGTCTTTTTGCGCCTTTAATGCCGCAAGCATTAATTCCTTTTCTCTGGTCAGTTCTTTCTGCGGCAATGTCGGGTTAAATAAAATATCAGAAAGTAGGCTGAGCCCAAAGTCTATATCTTGGCTTAAGAGCTCCACGTCAAGACCAATACTGTTATTTGCGCTAAAGTTTGAGATGCTGCCACCCCGGGATTCGATAATTTCCCGGATTTTACTTACGGTTTTAGTCTTGGTACCTTTAGTGAGCATATCGCTAAGAATTTTTGAGGTGCCGTTGGTGGCCCCGGTTTCGGTGCGCAGGCCCCCTTCGAAAACTGCCTTAATCGAGGCAATGGGGAGGTTATTGTTTTGATATAACAATACCCGAAGGCCATTAGAAAGTGTATATTTCATAATTTTTGGCTCTGGCGCATTTGTTTTGGGTTTGTCATCATCCCTGACTTTTTTAGGAAAGAGGCAGGCGACAGTCATATTATCGCGCGTCAAATAGGCCTTGGCCACGCGCACAACATCATTTTTTCCGACCCTGCTTATACCTTCGATATATTTTAGTGAAAAATTAGGGTCAGCAGTGAAGATCTGGTTTGAGGTAAGGTCTTCGGCCTGGGATTCAACAAGTTCCTGGCCGAAGAGGTAGTCACTGATAACGCTTTTTTTGGCCTTTTCTAGTTCCCGGTTTTTTATTTTGCCGCTCTTAAATTTTTTAATCTCATTGAATATGGCTTTAACAATTTTTTCTTTTTCAGTTTCTTTGGTTGTACATTGGACGATAAATAGTCCCGGGTCTTTGGGCGTATAGTTTAGGGCTTCGATTGAATAAACCAACTTTGATTTATTCTTTATTTCCTCAGTCAGGCGGGAACTCTCTCCCTGACCTAAGATATTTGCCAGGACATCTAAGGCAAAGAGGTCGTGCGAATTAATGCTTACGCTATGATAGCCAAGGGCAATATAGCTTAGACTTATCTCGGCTTCTTCGCGGATTTCTCTTTCGCTTATCTGGACAGGCTCTTTTATATAAGCCGGGCTGATTAATGCACCCATCTTAAATTGTCCAAAGGCCGCATTTGCCTGTCTCAGCGCATCTTGAGAATTTATACCTCCTACTATGGCTAAGGTGATGTTATTAGGCACATACATCTTATGATGGTAGGCAATTAAATCATCCCGGGTTAATTTCCTGAATAAGGCCTCATAGCCGATAATAGGATGGCGGTAGGGATGGGTGGTGTAGGCATTTAAAAAGAGGAGTTTCCAGAGCCTGCTTCCAGGCCGGTCATCATTAAGCATGATCTCCTTAATAATCACTTCTCTTTCTTTTTCTAATTCTGCCTTATCAAAAGCAGGGTTCATAAGACAGTCGGACAAGACCTCTAAGGCAGGAGCCAAATTTTCGTTAGGCAAGGTAATCCGGAAGCTCGTATAATCATAGGTTGTGCTGGCGGAGATCTCACCGCCATATGATTTTATCTCCCGGGCAATTTTACCCACCGGCCGTTTTGACGTGCCCTTAAATAGCATATGTTCAATGAAGTGAGAGATGCCTGAACCCAGGAATTCTCCTTCAGTTGCACTGCCGGCTTTGATTTTTGCCTCAAGCGAGATAAGAGGGCTGGTGGTTACTTCTTTGATGAGGACAACGAGGCCATTCTCTAGGGTATGCCTGGTTAGGTTGGTTTCCTTATTTATGATGGGTTTAGAATTAGATTGATTAGTGTTTTGACAGCTAGCCGCAACCAACAATATTACCAATAGGTTAATAAATTTCTTGCTCATAATTCGTCCTTAATGTTATTTGAGCTCAAATGAGGTTATTCAGGGTTATTTTTTAGCAACCCCGGATAACTTCATACAACATCAATCAACCTCATGCAATCTACTTTTTAATAAGATATCTTATTCTGAGATTGTTGTCAACCTCTTTCGATAAAATATTGACAGTCGAGGAAAACAGGCGTAAAATATACCATCGTTTGTATTAAAACAAAGTAGTTATGAGAAGATCATTCTTTTTATTCTTTATCTTAATCCTTACAGGCGCGGCATATAGTGCATCGTGCGCTAGGAATATAAGCCGTCCTAATTCTTCTGTTTTTACCGGATCTTTGCAAGATACTTCGGCTACTTTTGGTTTTCAAAATACCAACCCTGCTTTATTAAAAAGAGAGACGTTGAGTTATTCTGTAATTTTAAAAGGGATAAAGGTAGGTTCGGCGAACCTCTCTTTTGTAGGTCCAATAAAATTTCAGAGACAAGACGCCAATCTGGTTATTTTTTCTTCTTCGGCATTAAACTTTTCGGATATAGAAAAGATTTATGCTAATCCCCCGGACTACCTGCCCCTTAGGATAGAAAGAGACCTGAATCTCTGGGGAAATCGCATTAAGATATCAGAAGAATACGACCAGAAGCAAAACTCCGTAAGGATTACCAGATCCAGAGTTAAACCCAATATAATAAACTTGGATTCTAATATACAGAATATAATTTTGTTGGTATATAAATACCGCGATATAGAAAAGTTAGAAATCGGCCAGTCTGATCTTTTCAATCTGCCCACGAAAAAGATAAATATCAAGTTGATTAGGCAAGAGGCGGTTAAGGTCCCGGCAGGGATATTTCAGGCCTACCTTTTTGAAAGCGACCCCGCAGGATATAAATTTTGGTTAAGCGTTGACAAAGATAAACTGCCCTTAAAATTACAAGGTTTTTCCTATTTAGGTGCAACATCGTTGGTTTTGTCAAAAGCGGAGGCTGACTAAAATGGCATATAAGATATTAATAGCTGATGATGAACCCGAGGTTCTTGAGGTCCTTTCTAAACGGATTGTTCAAGAAGGCTATGAGGTAATTAGTGCCCAGGACGGCGAAGAGGCCTTAAACAAAATTAGAAAAGAAGACCCGGACTTAATCGTTTTGGACATTATGATGCCTAAAAAAAATGGATTTGAGGTTTTAGAAGAGATACGCAGCCGGCCCAAGGCAAATAAATGGCTGCCGGTAATTATAGTTTCAGCCAAAGACCAGTTTGATGATATAAGAAAAGGGTATAACCTTGATGCCGACTATTATATAACCAAACCTTGCAGTCTGGATATTTTCATGAATGGTATAAAGACGATGGTTTCCCTGATTCCCTTAAGAAACCTTGCGCAGGAAAATTTTAAATAGTTGGTTGTTTGCTCAAATGAGGACGCAATTTACGGAATGAAGTGCCCGCCACAAATCATTGGCGGGTCCGCCTAATATTTAGTGGCGGAAACGTAAATTGCTGTCCGAATTTGACCCGCCACTAATTAATGGCGGGTTTAACACCCGTTCGGGAATCTACGGGCGTAAGCCCGTAGAGGGATAGAACAATCCGCTGTCGTCCTTTGATATGGTAGAATAGCTCTGTGAAATATAAGAAACTGGGGCATTGCGTTTATTATGCGAAATATCACCT
>JAZDFF010000023.1:0-16732 GCA_043808095.1 Candidatus Omnitrophota bacterium | reverse complement strand
CTTTAAGGCCCCCGTGGCCCATTGTATTGGGAACTAGCCTCCGGAGCTGGTGTAACTGGTTCTACTCCTGTGGGGGGAATTTAGACTTTTGACGGAGGCGAACCTAAAGGGGTGTGGGTAAAAAGTTTCCCCACGCTTTCGGGGTAACAGGGAGCCCCGACGTATTGTCGGGGCGAGCGCCATAGGGGCAGAGCCCCTTTGGGGAGCGAGCGTAAGCGAGCGACGGTCGACTCCTGTCGGGGGCACTCTTTAGAGAATGTACAGGTTTTTACCCGCCGAAGCACGAAGTGCGTAGGCGGGCGACTCCTGCCTACGCCCCGATGTATTATCGGGGCTTCGGCAGGCAGGCCTGTCGGGGGCATAGATTAGTTAATAGTTCAAAGTTCAAAGTTAATAAGAGGATGAGAAAGAAGGTCGTAAGCGTAATCGGCGGACATAGTTGTACGAAGGAAGTGGAGCAATTATCCCAAAATTTAGGCAAAAAACTAGCTAAAGTGGCAGATATTCTTGTTTCTGGGGGCTTAAGTGGAACAATGAAGGCAGCCTGCCGGGGTTTTAAGGCTGGAGGAGGCGTAACTATAGGAATGATACCAAGTTACAACAAAAATGATGCCAATGAATTTGTGGATATAGCCATTCCTACAGGCCTGGGATTAGCCAGGAATGTCTTGGTAGTCAAAAGCGCAGATGTGGTAGTAGCCCTGCCGGGTGAGGCAGGCACGCTTTCAGAGATCGCCTATTGCCTGCAGTTTGGTATCCCTGTAATCAGCCTGAAATCCTGGGACATACCCGGAGTGATTAAGGCAGAAACAGTAGAAGAGGCAATAAAGGAAGTAAAGAGACTGTTAAAATAAGGTCTTTGAAGCTCGTTTTTCGGTATGGATGCTCGTCTAGATGCTAGTTTAAATGAATTAATTATTATAATTCCCGGCTTCAAGAATCAAGCATCGATACGAGTATCAATAACGACAAACTTTTATAGACGAATGACGAAACTATGGCCATGGATAAAATAACTATCAAGACCAATACCCGCAGTGAATTGATAGACATAACAGATAGAATGCAAACCATAGTTACTAAAAGCAGGGTAAAAGAGGGGGTTTGTTTTGTCTTCTGTCCCCATACCACCGCAGGCCTGACCATTAACGAAAACGCCGACCCCTCGGTTAGAAGCGATATCGTTAATACCTTAAATAAACTTGTGCCGGAAAATGCCGGCTATAGTCATTCCGAAGGCAATGCCGACAGCCATGTTAAATCTTCTTTATTGGGTTCCTCTTTAACTATTTTTGTCAAGGACGGCCAATTAGCCCTCGGCACCTGGCAGGGGATATATTTTTGCGAGAGCGACGGCCCGCGCAATCGTCAGATTTGGGTCAAAATTAGTTCAGAGTGAAAACAAAACTCACAATTAAGGGATAGCAGGGGATAGTATGGGTTAGAAGGGGGTAGAACGGGTTTTAAAATTTTCCCTTTCTCACCCCTGCTACCCCTTACTACACCTTCCTAACCCTTAAGCGATTATCTAAGGAGTGAAGTAGTGCCCGAACTACCAGAGGTCGAAACCATAAAAAGGGAATTAGAAAAAGTAATCTTAGGCAAAAAGATTATTGAGGTTGTGGTACATAATCCGAAAGTCATCCGAGAGCCTTCGGTTGAAAAATTTAAAAAAGGCCTAAGTGGGGTAACCATCAAAAATATCCTGCGTAAGGCAAAGGTATTAATCCTGGAATTATCAAACACAAAGTCGCTGGTGATTCATTTAAAGATGACCGGCCAATTAGTTTATCCGGGAGACGGGAGAATTAGCCGGGTTAGTTTTCGCCTTTCCGACGGGAATACCCTTGATTTCAATGACCAGAGATTATTTGCGGAACTGCGGCTTTTGGATGATTGGCGGCACCTGCCTTTTATTAAAAACTTAGGCCCTGAGCCGTTTGATTTGACCGCCGAAGATTTTAAAAAGAAGCTCTCTTCTAAAAAAACCAAGATTAAACCACTTCTCATGGACCAGACATTTATCTCAGGTATCGGCAACCTCTATGCTGCTGAGACTTTATTTCGCGCCAGGATTCATCCTGCTAGATCTAGCCAAGGCCTCTCTGATAAAGAAAAAGAATTATTCTTTAAAGAGATAAAAGAGGTCTTAAATGAGGCCATTCATTATGGAGGCTCATCAGTGGATAATTATGTGCGTCTTTCAGGTAAGCCCGGAGATTATGTTTCTCATCATCGGGTTTATGGACGGCAGGGCGAGCCTTGTTTAGTGTGTAAAACCCCGATTAAAAGGATATCTTTAGGCGGAAGAGGCACTTATTTTTGTCCAAAATGCCAGCCGCCTTCGCTAAAGCTTCGGCGAGCTGTCCCGCCGAAGGCTATCTGCCACGGATAACCCTATACACGAAGGCGGACAAAAATAGCAAATCGCTTATCGCAAATGGCAAATCGTAACTATCAAAAAGAGGCACGGATAATCAAAAATATCAAAGTCGGGCGGAAATACTTTAAGATGTCGTTAGATTGTGCGGATATCGCCAGAGAAGCAGAACCCGGGCAATTCGTCACTATTAGAGTTGCCGATGAATATGAGCCGTTACTGCGGCGGCCATTTAGCATCCATCGGGTTAAGGGCAAAAATCTAGAAATTCTATATAAGGTCGTAGGCCAAGGCACAGAGATTCTTTCAGAAAAAAAGAAAGGTCAATATCTGGATGTCTTAGGTCCATTAGGCAATGGATTTGACTATCGAGGGACGAATGACCCTACTACGCTAAAGTTTCGTAGGGCAGGCGAGAGACGAGGGATGATATTGATAGCCGGAGGCATGGGCGTTGCCCCGCTTTTATTTCTGGCAGAGACTATGATAAAAAGGTTAAAGGTCAAAGGTGAAAGGTTAAAGGTTTTGGTCGGCGCAAGGACAAAAAACCAAATTCTCTGCGAGGATGAATTCAAAAAATTGGGCTGTGAGGTAAAAATCGCCACAGACGACGGCTCAAAAGGGTTTCCTGGGACCGCTACAGATTTATTAAAAAATATTCTACCATTAGCCATTAGCCATAAGCCATTAGCCATTTATGCTTGCGGTCCTAAACCTATGCTTAAAGAGATCGCCGCGCTTAGTCGGAAATTTAACATTCCGGCACATGGTTCCCTGGAGGCGCATATGGCCTGCGGTATAGGCGCATGTATGGGGTGCGTAGTAAAGACGAAAGACCCTACTACGCTAAAGCTTCGTAGGGCAGGCGAAAGACGAGGGACGAAAGACGAATTTATTTACAAGCGAGTGTGTAAAGACGGGCCGGTATTTGACTTGGCCGTGATAAGGTGGTAGAATAAAATGAGCCATTTCGCTTTGCTTCGCAAAGCGAAGCAGCAGGAACTTATTTAAGGAGGTGCTATATGGAGGAATTAATCGGTTATCTTCTTAAGGCCCTAGGTCTTATCTTAGGAGCCATTGGCATTATCATCGGATTGGGGCTTTTAGTCGCGCCTAAGACAGTGATTAAGGTCAATAATATCCTGAATAAACGATTTTCTATAGAAGGTATCCGCGAAAAACTCGAGAAAGAGATTGATACTACCGGTTTATTTTTAAAGGCGAATATTGTAATAGGGGTGGTTACCCTTATTGTCTCGTTGCTCCTCGTCCTTACTATTCGCCGTTTCTAATTTAGGGGGATATCAATTTCAAGTTTTAAAAACATGCCACAGCAGAAACCGCTCGTTTCCATAATCATTCCTGTAAGGAACGCCGAGAGGACTCTTTCTACAACCTTTGAATATCTTGAGAATATCAAATATCCCTCGTCAAATATAGAGATAATTATTGCTGACGGCGGCTCAACCGATAATACCGTCGGCGTAATTAGAGAATGGCAGAAGAAAAAACCTTTCATAAAACTGGTCCAGATACCTAATTGTCCGTCACCGGCATTTGCCCGAAATAAGGCCTTCGAAGAGGTAAAGGGCGAATACATTTTCTTTACCGACGGAGATTGCGCTCCTTGCGGGGATTGGATTGATATAATGTTACGGCAGTTTGAGAAAGACCCCCAGATTGCCGCAGTCGGCGGCGAGGTCTATACCCTGCGCGTTGACCCCGCTAATTTGGTTGAATTGTGGTGTCAGCATTTCAGGTTTAATATGGTTTCCCCGCGTTACGGCTTTATCGGCGAGGGATATTTCCCGCCGTTTCCCAAAGACCCGTTACCTACTGATATAGTCGGCCACAGGGCTTTTTTCTTCGGGACATGTAACGTTGCCTACCGGGCAAAGACCATCAAAGAAAAGGCCTTAAGGTTCTGGGATAACCCTACCGGCGAAGACATGGATTTTAGTTTCCAACATCGTAAACTCGGCTATAAATTTTATTTTGCCCCTTCTGCCAAGGTCGACCATATGCACCGCGCGGATTTAAAACAATTACGCAAGGTTTGGGTTACCTACGGCCAGGCGCATGCGCCTTTGCTTAAAAAATATCTCACCAAGAATATCCTCCAGGTAATATTCCAGTTTTTAAAAAAGAAACCCTCTATAATAATTCCATTCCCTTTAAAGGGTTTTATCTATATCGGAGACATCCATCTTATGCACCTATTTGGATTTTTATTTTTAGTGGGTCTGGTTTTAAGTTTTATTTCAAGCGGCCTTTGGATAAAAATCTTTGCACTCCTGTCGCTATTTCTGGCATTTTATTTCACCTTCCAATTCGTAAAATGGAATTTCGGCATGGAGCCCAAGAACAGATTTTTCACCTGGTGCAAGATGAAATATCTGACTAACTTAAGTTTTATCCAGGGGGGCCTCAAAGATTTTAAAAAATATAAAATCCTCTGCATTGAGCCTAGTTTCTAATATTGAAAAATTCCTCTTTATCAGTTAAAATAGGAAAACTTAAACTAAAAAATCCCGTCTTAGTTGCCTCTGGCACTTTCGGCTATGCTGAAGAATTCAAGGACCTCCTGAATCTCAGCGCCATCGCAGCCATCATCACCAAGACTATTACCTTAAAACCCAGAAAAGGAAATCCCCCGCCCAGAACCTCGGAAACGCCCGCAGGCATGCTTAATTCCATCGGATTAGAAAATCCGGGACTGGAAAAATTTATTGAAGAAAAAATCCCCGTCTTAAAAAAAATCGGCACGCCGATAATTGTAAGTATTGCCTCAGAGGATGATCCGGAAGAGTTCCTGGCGCTTGCTCGGAGGTTAGATAAAATAAAAGAGGTAGCGGCAATTGAATTGAATATCTCCTGTCCGAACATCAAAAGAGTCCGTAGTCCACAGTCTGCGGTCCATAGTCAAACAATGATTTCTCAGGATGCGAAGGCGACTTATGATTTAGTCAAAAAAGTGCGCGCATGCACCAGGAAGACATTGATTACCAAGCTCTCCCCTAACGTTATTTCTATAGCAGAAATTGCTTTGGCAGCGAAGTCCGCAGGAAGCGATGCAGTTTCTTTGATAAATACTATTACTGCCATGGATATAGATACAGATTCCCGGAGGCCGGCGTTGGCGGCTATTACCGGGGGCTTAAGCGGCCCGGCCATAAGGCCGATTGCCCTGAGGATGGTCTGGGAGGTTTATCAGAAAGTTAAAATCCCGGTTATCGGTATGGGCGGGATAGTTGATACCAATAGCGCTCTTCAGTTTTTCATTGCCGGCGCCACGGCAATTTGCGTTGGAACAGGAAATTTTATTAATCCCCGAGTGTCTTTAGAGATTATTGAAGGCCTGAAAAAATACCTTAAAGAGAACAAAATCAGTTCTATTAATAAATTAATTGGCTCGCTAAAATGCCAAGTTTAGAAAATAAACTCATCGTGGCTTTAGATGTGGATAGTTTAAAGAAGGCAAGACATTTTGTCGATATCCTCTATCCTAAGGTAAAGATTTTTAAAGTCGGCAGCCAATTATTTAGCTCCTGTGGCCCCGAGGCAGTAAAGATGATTCTAAAAAAAGGCGCGCAGGTATTTCTAGACTTAAAGTTTTATGATATCCCAAATACAGTTGCCAATGCCGTGTGTCAGGCGGCGCGTCTTAAGGTTAAGATGCTGACGCTTCACGTCCAAGGCGGCAGGCCCATGCTTCTGGCGGCAGTAAAATCAGCCAAAGAAGAGGCAACACGCCTTAAAATAAAACAGCCATGGTTAATTGGGGTTACGGTTTTAACCAGCCGGCAGGCCCAAACCTCCCAGGTAATAAAATTAGCCAGAATAGCCAAAGACTGCGGACTTAATGGCGCGGTCTGTTCAGTTCTCGAGGCGCCGTTAATTAAAAAAACCTGCGGGAGAAAATTTTTGGTTGTAACCCCGGGCATAAGGCCGGGAGGCGGTAATCGTAGCGATCAGAGACGGGTTGCTACGCCCCAACAGGCCCTGGCAGCCGGAGCAGATTTTATCGTCGTAGGCAGGCCCATAATCTTAGCCAAAGACCCCCTGCAGGAAACAAAGAGGATCCTGGGACAATTGGGATAAGCTTGAAGTGTTGGCACATTCGGCGACAAGCCCCAAGGCTTGACCTTGGGGACTTAAGAGCCGATGTGCCGAAGGCACAAAAGAAAAGCAAGGGCTTGTCGCTCTCAGTGTCAACACTGAGGATGCCCAAGAAGAACTGAATATTCAGAAAACAAGCCCCGAGCAAGCCAATCGGGGTATACGAAGTGTTGACAATTGCCCGGGTGATTGTTATATTGGATTTTGCTTATTGAAGGAGAGCTTCAGATGGATATAAAGTTAGAGAGCCTAATCGAAAAAATAAAGAAGGATGGAATCCAAGAAGCAAAGAAGACATCTAAAGACATCATTGACCAGGCGAAATTAGAGGCTAACCAGATTATTGAGCAGGCCAGGCGCCAGGCGCAAGATACAGCCAGAGAGGCCCAGAAAGAGGCTCAGAAATCAAAGCATAATACCGAGGATTCATTAAGGCAGGCCTCGCGGGATTTAATCTTAGTCTTAAAAGAAGAGCTGGCGCATTTGTTTGACCGCATCTTAAAGCAGGAGATCTCAAGAGATTTAAGCCCTGAATTTTTAAAGCAGCTTATCACCAAGATGATTGATAAATGGACGCCAAAAGAAGGCGTGTCTTTAGAGGTCGTGCTTAGCAAAAAGGACAAAGAAGACTTAGAGAAATTGCTCCTCTCTTCTTTAAAGACCGAGGTAAAAAAAGGAATAGAGATTAAGATAGGCCAGACGATAGATAAAGGCTTTAGTATCGGGATAAAGGGAGAAAACCTGTATTATGATTTTACCGACGAGAGTATCCTGGAGGCCCTTAAACAGTTTTTAAATCCGGCGATATCCGAGATGTTAAACAGAGAAAATGGATAGGTATTATTATCTTGCCTCCTCCCTGCCGCTACTTCAATTCGGAAAGAGGCCGCACATAGACAGGGAGTATTTTTTAAACCAGGCCCAGAAATGGGTAGGCGCGAGGGACTTCGCGATCCTTTGTCAGGCAGACATTAATGAATTTTCTGATAAGAAAAAATCAACCGGGCTATTAAGAGAGTATGATAATTTTGAGAGGCTCTTGCGGGAAGAATTAAAGTTTATCAGAGCAAGGCGCGGCCAGGATATAGACTATACATCATTGCGGCAGGTCAGCGCATCTGTTTTAGAGGGTACGCCCCTAGAGGTAGAGAGAAAACTCTTATTCTTAAGGTGGCAATTTATTGAGGAAAAAGAACTCGGCCATTATTTTGATCTGGAATTCCTGGGGCTCTATTTTTTGAAACTGCAGATTTTAGAAAGGCTGTTTAGTTTTGATAAGCAAAAAGGGGAAGCTGCTTTTGATCGCTTAACCGAGGTAAGCCCCGTTAGAGATAACCAAGCTTTAGCGGGGAATAAGCCGACTTTATAATTTAAGCAAAGACTTTCCTTTGGTTACCCAAGTATTATCAAGAAGATAGCTTTTTTTCTAATCTCTAACGGGGTAAAGGCATGAATAAGCACAGCGGCAATATAATATCCATACAGGGAAATATGATTACAGTTGCCTTCAGCGGAGATGCTGTCCAGAATGAGGTAGGCTATGTACATACTTCAGGTCAACGCCTGATGGCTGAGGTTATCAGGATAAGCGCAAATAATGCCTTTATGCAGGTATTTGAAGATACCAAGGGTATAAAGATTGGTGATGAGGTAGAGTTTACGAAGAGCATGCTTTCAGTGCAGCTGGGACCGGGCCTGATGGGTCAGATTTATGACGGCCTGCAAAATCCCTTGCCGGAATTGGCAGCGCAATTCGGCTTTTTCCTGCCGCGGGGCGTACAATTGAACGCCTTAGACTTCGATAAAAAGTGGAGCTTTGTTCCCATGGCCAAAGGCAAAGATAAGGTTAGGAAAGGTTCGCCCTTAGGCTATGTCCAGGAAATGATGTTTAAACATCTTATCATGGTCCCCTTTAATCTAGAGGGCGAATATGTCGTTGAGGAGATTGTCTGCGAGGGCAATTATAGAGCCAAAGATACAATTGCCCGGATAAAAGATGTTCGCGGCAAGGCCATTGAATTAAATATGATTTTTAACTGGCCGATAAAGATTCCTATAAAGGCGTATCTCAATAAATTCCCGGCCGAAGAGCCGTTGATTACCAAGGCCAGAATCATTGATACATTTTTCCCTGTGGCCAAAGGAGGCACGTATTGTATTCCCGGTCCCTTTGGTTCCGGCAAGACCGTGCTCCAGCAGCTTACCAGTCGCCATGCCGAAATAGATATTGTAATCATTGCTGCTTGTGGCGAAAGGGCAGGCGAGGTAGTGGAGACATTAAGAGAATTCCCCAAATTAATCGACCCTAGGACAGACAAGCCCCTGATGGAGCGCACAATTATTATTTGTAATACCAGTTCCATGCCGGTTGCGGCCAGGGACGCCTCGGTCTATACTGCCGCTACCTTAGGAGAATATTACCGCTCAATGGGCTTAGATGTCCTGCTTCTGGCTGATTCTACATCACGCTGGGCCCAGGCCATGAGAGAGGTCTCCGGTAGATTGCAGGAGATCCCCGGTGAAGAGGCCTATCCTGCCTATTTAGAATCGCGGATCGCAGAATTCTACGAACGCTCTGGCGTAGTAGAGCTTAGCTTCGGTAAAAGAGGAAGCCTGACTATCGGCGGCACAGTCAGCCCGGCAGGAGGCAATTTTGAGGAACCGGTAACTCAAGCAACGCTTAAGGTAGTAGGGGCCTTTCATGGGCTTTCCCGGCAGAGGGCTGAGGCTCGCAATTTCCCCTCCATAGACCCCCTGGAGAGTTGGTCGAGGTATAAGAGTTTTATTGAGCAGGACTTGATAGATAAGGCCAGGGATATTTTACGCAACGGCAACGAGGTCAAGCAGATGATGATGGTTGTAGGAGAGGAAGGCACGGCCATAGAGGATTTCGTAGTGTTCCTTAAGGCCGAGTTCTTGGATAGCGTGTATCTACAGCAGAACGGTTATGATAAGGTAGATGCAGCTACCAGCCCCGAAAGGCAAAAATATGTCTTTTCTAAGGTCAATAGTATCTTAAATATGGAATTTGACTTTGACAGTAAAGAAAAGATACGAAAGGTCTTTTATGAGTTGAGGCACCTGTTTATTGATTGGAATTATAAGGCTTGGGATTCCCAAGATTTTAAAGACCAAGAAAAGGCAATCGATGATTTTTTGAGTCAGAATAAAGGCCGCAAAGATGAGAAAGATTTATAACAAGATATTAAGTATTGTCGGCAATGTTATTACGGTTAAGGCCGAGGGAGTTGCCTATGAGGAGCTGGCCGAAGTGAAGACCTCTCGCGGTAAGTCCTTGGCCCAGGTTATAAAGCTTGAGCAAGATACGGTATCGCTGCAGGTATTTGCTGGGAGCCGGGGCATATCCACCAATGACGAGGTGAGATTCTTAGGTCACCCCATGAAGGTTGCCTTCTCTGTGAATATGCTGGGTAGGATCTTTGATGGCAGTGGCCAACCCCGCGATAAGGGGCCGTCGTTAGCAGAAAATCTGATTGAGATAGCAGGGCCTGCAGTTAACCCCGCCAAGAGGATTATCCCCAAGAGGATGATCCGCACCAATATCCCGATGATCGACGTATTTAATTCCCTGGTGGTCTCTCAGAAACTGCCGATATTTTCAGTATCCGGCGAGCCATATAACGAACTATTGGCCCGCATTGCCCTCCAGGCCGAGGTAGATATGATTGTCTTAGGCGGCATAGGCTTAAAGTTTGACCAATATATGTTCTTTAAAAATACCTTAGAGCAGGGTGGGGCCTTGAGCAGGTCGATTTTATTTATCCACACCGCCTCTGACCCCATCGTCGAAGGATTGATGGTGCCGGACTTGTGTTTAGCCGTAGCCGAGAAATTTGCCCTTTCCGGCAAAGATGTCCTGGTCCTTTTAACGGATATGACTAATTTTGCCGATGCCCTTAAAGAGATATCTATAACCATGGAGCAGGTACCTTCCAATCGGGGTTATCCAGGAGATTTATATACCCAATTAGCCAGGCGTTATGAAAAGGCGGTGGATTTTGAGGGGGCGGGTTCCATTACTATCCTTGCCGTGACGACCATGCCGGGAGACGATGTCACTCACCCCGTACCCGATAACACCGGCTATATTACCGAGGGCCAGTTTTATCTCAAAAGGGGCCGCATCGAGCCGTTTGGATCTTTGAGCCGGCTAAAACAACAGGTAAATGATAAGACCCGAGCCGATCACCGAGCAATTATGGATGGCATGATCCAGCTCTATGCCCAATTTAAAGAGACGGAAGAAAAAAGGGCTATGGGCTTCAGGATGAGCGGCTGGGACAAGAAACTATTAAAATATGGCCGGCTGTTTGAATCCCAGATGATGGACTTAAAGGTAAAGATTTCTTTAGAGGATGCCCTGGATAAGGGATGGAAAATTCTGGCAGGATGTTTTGAGCCTAGTGAGACCAGTTTTCGCAGCGAACTGATAAGCCAGTTCTGGCCTAAAGACAAGCAGGGGTGATGGGATGCCTCGGGTTAGGTTAAGTAAAAATGAACTCAAGAAGCAGAAGGAATCCCTTAAGCGATTCCGTCAATACCTACCCATGCTTGTGCTTAAGAAAAAACAACTGCAGTTAGAGACAATCAAGATCTATCAGGCGATAAGCGCCCTCGCCGAGGAAATCGATAATTTAAGGGCTGATGTCCTTGGCTGGGTTGATGTATTTGCCGAAGAGGTTAGTTTGTCTGAGTTTATCAGTTTAGGCTCGATTAAGACCGACGTAGCAAATGTTGCCGGCATAGATACCCCTTTATTTTTGGACGTTGAGTTTAACCAGAAACCATACGATTTATTATTGACTCCTCTTTGGGTAGATAAGGCCATTGAGGTCATAAAACAGATGCTCACCCTAAAAGCCAGACAGATGATTTATTACAGGCAGAGGGATATTTTAAGAGAGGAATTAAGGATTGTAACTCAGAGGGTCAACCTGTTTGAAAAGGTAAGGATACCTCAGGCAACAGAAGATATCCGTATTATTCAGATATATTTGGGAGAGCTTCAGACAGCCGAGGTGGTAAGAGGTAAAATCGCCAAGGCCAAGATAGAGAGAACAAGAGAGGCCGCATACGTATGATAGTTAAGATGAAGAAGATAACCTTGCTGGTCTCGCAGAGGGACGTGGAGGCGTCTCTGCGCAGGTTAAGAAAATTAGGGGTGGTGCATATTAGCCACATGCAAGAGCCTGTAGCAGATTATATCAGTTCTTTGAAACAGCAACTTTCGCTATCGGATGAGGCAATGAACATTATCCCGGATTCTCGCCGGCCTACAGATTCCCTCCACCAACCCAAAGATTTAAAGACAGAAGATCTGAATTCTCTGGCAAAGGAAATTATTGATCAGAATAGCCAAAGGCAAAAGTTGAAATTGCGCCAAGAGGCCCTGGAGCGAAAACTTACCTGGTTTAGAGAATGGGGGGATATCTCGGCTAGCAAGCTGGCAGAATTAAAACAGGCAAACGTATTTATAAAATTATATATCTTAGGCAGGGCTGTCTTTAAGCGTATCCCTCCTGAAAGGTTAGTTTACTGTTTAAGGCGCGAGGGAGCTAACCTCTACGTTGCATTTATAACCAGAGATCCGCAGGAATCACTGGGCCTGCCGGAAATAGAAGTACCCCGGGAGGATTTATCTTCGTTACACAGAGAAATATCGCTGCTTAATGCTGATTTAGAAGGCATTGACAAGAGGATAAGCGAACTTTGCGTCTATAGAAATTATTTGGCCAAATACCGCAAACAACTCCTTAAAGGATTGGAGTTTTATAATGTACGCTTTGGTATGGCAGAACAAGAGGGAATTTGTTGCCTTAGAGGGTTCTTGCCGACGGAATCCGTATCCAGGGTTTCTGAGGCCGCAGTCCAAACTGGTTGGGCAACAGTAATTGAAGAACCGGATGACCCCGACCAGGTCCCCACGCTTATCCGAAACCCGAAATGGGTAGAAATGATCCGGCCGATATTCCAATTTATGGGAACCTTGCCCGGATATAAGGAGTATGATATAAGTTTCTGTTTTTTGCTGTTTTTCAGTGTGTTTTTTGCTATGCTTATCGGCGATGCCGGATACGGCTTGCTGTTTTTAGCGCTTACAATTTTACTGCGCAGAAGATTTAAAGGCCAATTTAGACAGCTCTTGTTTCTGCTCTATGTGTTGAGTTCAGGGACAATTATCTGGGGCGCCGCCAGCGGCACCTGGTTTGGTTTTGAGAAGATCGCCCAGCTACCCTTGCTCAATCTCTTAGTCATAGGTCGGATTGATAGCTTTGTTAGCACTAACCAGCTTTTTATGATATATCTGTGTTTTCTGATTGGGGCAATTCATTTAAGTATTGCCCACGCTATAGTTAGTTTTAGATTTATAAATTCTTGGCGGGCCCTAGCCGAGATCGGTTGGATAGGAATTATCTGGACGGCATTTTTTCTGGCGGGGGTGTTGGTATTAAACAGGCCTATCCCTGATTTTGCCTTAATCCCGGGGATTGCAGGCGCGGGCCTGGTTATCTTGTTCTCGCATCCTCAAAAAAATATACTAAAAGGGGTATTGATCTCTTTAGCTAATTTGCCTTTAAAGGCGATCAGTTCATTCTCCGACGTGATTTCCTATCTTAGGCTATTTGCGGTTGGCTATGCCACAGTTAGCGTCGCTGGGGCCTTCAACAATATGGCCTTTGCCGGCGGTATTAATAATATTTTTGCTGGTTTTATTGCGGCACTAATACTTTTCCTGGGCCATGCTTTAAATATACTTTTAGGCCTGATGGCCGTGATTGTGCATGGCATAAGATTAAATATGCTGGAATTCTCCGGGCATCTGAATATGCAATGGTCCGGTAAGGAATACGCGCCTTTTAAGGAGTAAATCAGTAGATAAGGTTTTATCCTTGGCATCAGAGATGTCAAGGATTCAATTCGCCCCCGTCGCTTTGCTTCGCAAAGCGAAGCAGCGGGGGCTCATTGAAGGAGGTTAAAATGATTCAGGGTTTTGGTGATTTTAATTTTTCTTTAACTTTCTCAGCTATTGGTTCGGCCTTGGGAACAGGCGTGGCTGGCATGGCTGCAGTGGGAGCCTGGAAGAAGGCTTTTTCTCTGAATAAGACCGCGCCCTTTGCCATGATTGCCTTTGTGGGGGCCCCTTTAACCCAGACAATCTACGGGATGATTTTGAGAGACCGGATAATTAAGGCCAATCTTCCCGCAGACCCCCAGACCTATATTTATCAGATGATTATCGGTATTGTTGCCGGTCTGGCTATAGGTGCCTCGGCTTATATGCAGGGCAAGGCCGCAGCCACGGCCTGCGATGCCTTGGCTGAGACAGGCAAGGGTTTTGGTCAGTACATCATGGTCTTGGGGGTTATAGAGACGGTTGCCCTTTTTGTAATGGCCTTTTGTATGATGGCCCTTCCCAAGGGATAATCAAGACAAGGCCATAACTTAGGCAATGCCCGTCGGCAGGCAGGCACCTGTGTTTATCCGCGTAAAATTATAGTTTTTCCTGAGGACAAAAATGAAGCTAAGGTATTTTCTAATAATCTTTTTATCGGTTTTTCTCCTTGGATGTAGCGGTACCTCCGGCCTCCTGGACTTAAAGAATGAAATGGACGGCCAGAAAAAAATTTACAATATCCAGAAAAGCAATTTTAGGAAGGTCTCCCTCGCCATAAAGAGCAATAAACTTCAAGAAGGCCTGGATGCTGGATACATTAAATCCAAATACGGCGAGCCTGTTACGGTTATTTCCGGGAAAGAAAAAAATTTGAGCCGCTGGGTTTACACCGAGGACACATTTAAGATAGGCGGGCCCAGGGTTTATTTATATTTTAGTCCCCAAGATCAGCTGGTTAGTTGGCAAAATGTTGAATAAGGCCTTATATATAGATCCAAAAGCATTAAAAATTTAATTTTTATTTTATGGTATAGGAATAATCTCGGCTTAGATCCTTCGGCTGGCGGTCTCAGGATCAAGTAAAATCTGCAAAAATTTTTGGCGAAGGTAGATTTTACTTGACAGGTGTGGTATAATATAGCCAATAGATGATAACTAAAACCTTAGAAGTAGAAAAGAAAGAAACGCGGGCCGATACCGCGTTTGGTTTCCAATTCCTATTAGACCTCTACAATTGTAAGCCCGGAGCTTGCGATGATATAGCGCTTTGCTATAAATTCCTGGATGAGATTGTGGATTATCTGGGAATGTCTAAGCAGGCCCCGCCTTACATCTTCAGGAGCCCGGATGAACTCTTTCCGGATAAGGCCGGCCTTTCCGGCTGGGCCCCGTTAATTGAGAGTTCCATAGTAATACACACCCTCACCCCGAAAGATTTTATTACTATTGATATCTATTGCTGTAAGAAGTTTGATATAAAAAAGGCCAAGGATTTTGTCATCAAGTTTTTCTCTCCCCAGAAGATAGACACCAATTATATAGTAAGAGGCCTGGATTATCATAAAAAGGAAAGTACCAAAACCCCTTAATGCCCATAAAAACCCTCACCTATCCGTTTCGCTTAAGTCCCAGTTCATTTTTTAATTAAATTTTCAGGCATTCCCAAGCGTTATAATTTGTGTTATAATAATTTTAAATTAGAGTCCCTATTATGATTAAATTTATTCTCGGGGTTCCTTTAAAAGACTGGATTATCCTGGCAACCTTAGGCATTCTTATCTGGTGCATCTTTGAAATCAAGAGATTAAAAAAGACCGTTGCCCAGGAGGTCCGCAGCCGCCTCATCCCCCAACTTAACCTGGAGATAGATACAAATAGCCGCCAGCTCATTCTTAAAAATGAAAGTTTCTTCCTGGCCAAGGATATCCGGATAGAGGCCTTAGAAATAATCCTTGAGGATTACGGATTCAAAAAGCACATTGGCTTAAGGTTTAATAATATAGATGCCCTTCGGCCGAAAGAGAAAATTAAATTGGAATTTAAGGCCTTTGATGCTAATCAGGAATTGCCGCAGTCGCTGGTAGAAAAAATGATACTCCATCTTATGGGCGCAGATTTTAAGGTCAAGATTTATTATTCTAACATCGAGAACACTAAATTCTGTATCGGGCTTGTTAAAAAGAGAGACCGTATGCACATTGAAGGCATAGAGGTCCTTGCCAACGCCAATGCTTAAGAATATCTTTATTTTATTTTTATCCTTGTTGGCAGTTTTAGCTTATATCAGGTATGTAGAAAAAAGATCGATATTTGTGCCGTCTTCGGATGTTCTCTTCACACCGGCTGATATAAATTTGCCGTTTGAGGATGTTTATTTTAATACCGCTGACGGCAATACTTTAAACGCCTGGTTCGTACCGGCAAACGGCGCCAAATATACCCTCGTCTTTTTCCACGGCAATGCCGGGAATCTTTCTCACCGGCTGGAAAAGTTAGCCATATTTAATGAATTAAGGCTCAATGTATTTATCATTGACTATCGCGGCTATGGAAAAAGTAAGGGCAGGCCTTCGGAGGCCGGCCTTTACGAGGACGGGGTAGCTGCCTATAATTATTTGACTGCCGACAGAAAAATACCTGCCGACAGTCTCATCATCTACGGAGAATCTCTGGGGACGGCGGTGGCGATTGATTTGGCCAGTCAAAGGCCGGCGAAGGCATTGATTGTAGATAGCGGTTTCAGCTCGGCAAAAGATATGTCCAGGGTAGTTTTTCCGCTTCTTCCAACCATCTTTTTAAGCACCCGCTTTGATTCGCGGGCAAAGGTTAGAAAAATAACCTGTCCGAAATTAATCATCCATAGCCTCAACGATGAAATCGTCCCTTTTAAGTTAGGTGAGGCCATATTTGATAATGCCCCGGCACCTAAGGAATTATTAAAGCTGCGCGGCCCACATAATAGTGCCTTTATGGATTCAAAACAGGAGTTTATAAAAGGAATAGGTTCTTTTATAGACAAGTTATAAATGAAGCCCAGACTTACGGAACAAAGTGAACGCAAGTCTGCTGGCTGAATTTACCCCCGCTGCTTCGCTTTGTCCCTAGAAATCGCAAGGCGATTTCAGGGATTTAATCCCGGAAATGCTTCGCATTTCACGGGACGAAGCAAAGCGACGGGGGTTCAACACCCGTTCGGGAATCTACGGGCGTAAGCCCGTAGAGGGATAGAACAATCCGCTGTCGTCCTTTGATATGGTAGAATAGCTCTGTGAAATATAAGAAACTGGGGCATTGCGTTTATTATGCGAAATATCACC
>JAZDFF010000022.1:0-2286 GCA_043808095.1 Candidatus Omnitrophota bacterium | reverse complement strand
ACCTACTTCTGTTAAGGGCCTGGCTACCTTAACTTGGAACTATATTAATGCGAATCGCGACCAGGACGTGTGGCTGTGGCTGCCTTCTTTAAGAAAAATTCGTAAAGTTTCCGCCGGGCAGGCAGATGATTCTTTTATGGGTTCTGATTTTACTAACGAGGAGATTACTTCCCGCAGGTTCGAGGATGAGACCTATAAATTGATAGGAGAAGACACTTTTAAAGGCTATTCTTCTTTATATGACGGTAAAGTTTTTCACAAGGATGAGCCAGTATATATTATAGAATGCAGGCCTAAAACAACTCCTTGGTATTATTCCAAAAGAGTTACCTACGTATCTAAGAATTTCGGCGGCAATATTTTCGATGAGATTTATGATCCCAATGGAAATATCTATAGGACTCTTTTTAGAGGTTGGATAATCATGGATGTTTTTGGTAGGGAATATCCGGCACAAAACCGCGTAGAAGGCCATGACCTGCGCACCGGACATAAGACAGTAATTATTTTTGATGAGATAAAATTCGATCAGGGGCTTTCCGAAGATATATTTACGCAGAAGACATTAATGAGGCAGAGATGGTGATAACCCAATATCAAAAGGAGGGATATTATGAAATTTAAACCAAAGATCCTGTTATTAGCCGCTGTTATTTTGGGAGCCTGGATTTCTAATTCTTGTGCGGATCTAGAAATCGAAAGAGGGCCGATTTACGGCTTGCTGAAAAAAGCGCTGCCTTTTGACAGGTTAGAAATAGCCGGCTATTTAAAAAATGAGACCTCGCTACGCATGGCCCATGGTTTTGATGAATTTATGAAAGAGGCTAATATCGCAAACCTTGAGGCAGAGTACACAGTTAGCGACAACGTGAAATTATTCACGATCTTGCGATGGTTCTACGATTCGGTATACCAATTGGAGAGCCGCTATGATCAGGATCCTCAATGGGAATCCAAGACCAATCGGAAATTGAAATATCCCGAGAAACTCCAGTGGTTAAGAGAGTGTTACGCAGATATTTTAACCGACAGACTCGACCTAAGGTTAGGGAAACAACAGGTAGTATGGGGAACAGCAGATGGCGTGAGGATTCTTGATATTGTGAATCCACTGGACTATCGTGAATGGACCCTAAAAGATTACATAGATACCCGTATTCCGCTATGGATGATTAATGCCGAAGGCCAAATTCTGGCGAATGGGCAGTTGCAACTTTTGTTGATTCCCGATTATCAGGCAAATTACTATCCGCCCTCAGGCGCGCCATTTACGCTAAGGACGGTTAGGATAGGCGCAGAACAGGTGCAGGCATTAACAGCCAGAGGCCGTACTACCGCAACCATTGATGAAAAACCAGCTAATAATCTTAAGAATACAAAAATCGGTTTGCGTTGGCGCAATATTATTGAAGGACATGCCTTTGAATATACGCTGAATTACCTGCACACCTATAGTTTTGCTTCTTCAGCATACTCTGTATTCAATTTTATGGCTTCGCCGGCATTGCAGTTAACCCGTAGGGCAGAACAGATAGAAGTCCTGGGCGGAACCTTTTCAAAGACTATTACTGAAGGGATACTGGTGCCAGGTTTAGCCAAAGGCTGGACCTTAAGAGGAGAACTTGCTTATATTACCGGCGATGCCATGAATTACGGAACAGATGCAAGTATCGCAGGAACGGTTGATACTGACCAAATTAATTATATGCTTGGTTTTGACAAGAGTTTCTTTAGTAATTGGCAGTTTAGTTTTCAATTTATCCAGATGTGGGCAAAGGCCAGAGAAGAGTATAATCAGGCTCGCTACACCCTGCTTAACGGCGCAACCCGCGGCCCCTTGGATAAAGTAGAGACAATGTTGACCGTAATGTTAGCTACTGATTTTTTGCATGAAAGACTTAAGCCTCAAATTTTAATCCTTTACGGTGATGATAATGACTGGCGCATTAGCCCGAAAGTAAGCTATGAAATCAGCGACCAGTGGCTAGCTACCGCAGGCGTCCATGTTTTTGAAGGCAGGGAGCAACACTTAAGCGGTCAATTTGATAAAAACGACCAGCTATTCTTTGAACTAAAATATACCTTCTAATTTTAGGGACACCCATTGATCCTCCGCCTAAGGCGGATCCGCCTACGGCGGAAATCGCAGGGTGTCCCCTTTTTGTGGTATAATATAACAAAAAATGGTGGAAGATATGGAAAAGAAAAAATGGAAGGACTATTCTTTAGCATTAAAAGAACTTTTGAATTTAGAATTTAGTCCAGTAGCGTTAAGTTGTATTAAGG
>JAZDFF010000021.1:0-12703 GCA_043808095.1 Candidatus Omnitrophota bacterium | reverse complement strand
GGCATTCAAGAAGTGGGTTGAAGATTACAACAACGATTATCCCCACTCATCCCTGAATTACCGGACACCCTGTCAATTTGAAAAAGAGCAAATATTGCTTACTACTAAAATTTAGCTTGACTAACGGGGAGCATTACAATGAATTCCTAAATTTTGAAATGACTAATTATAAATTAGACATTTAATCATTAAAAATTAATTAGGCATTGACCTGCCGGCCGGCAGGGATGAGCGCAGATACTACATTCTTCTCATCTGTGCCCATCTGTGGAAGGTTTAATTCTGTTACTGCTTATTCCTCAACCAGACCCGGGAGGCAAATCTAATCGGTCTTCCTGAGGCATCGCTAATGATAAAATATATACCGACCTGGCGAAGACTGTTGTTTATTTCAGTCTGATCCAAAGGCGGTGCTATAGGAGTTCCGTTTCGGTCAAAGTATAGAAACAACGAGGTAAATGGTGCTGGTGGCAATGGACTTCCTTGGGGATTAGTAACATTCCTTACCAATATTCTGCCTGCAGCCGGTATACCATTAAGCTGCCTCTTGACACATCCTGAATCATAATAATACCTGGTGGTTCCGGTGGCATTCAGAAAACTAAAATTAGTGCCATCGGATACGCCTGAACCCGGAAGTATTGTAATCGCATCTCTTTTAAACTCCTGCATCATCCTGGATAGCGCAAGAGAGCCTTCAGGAAAACTGTCCTGACGGCTTCTAATAAATAGCCAGGAATCTAAGCCCTCCCTTAAGACCGGGACAAGAACCACGGCCAAGATTGCTAATATGGCCATTGTTGTTATTGCCTCTATCATAGTAAAGGCTGCTGTCTTTTTCTTAAAGGAAATCATCATATCTTAGCAAATTATACTACTAATAATTGTCCCGCGCCGGCGTAACTAAGGTTACTAATTTTACCTTTCTGTCAGGAAAATTCTGGTGCCAGACTTGCACCTCGACCTTGACAAAGTTAGAGCAATTAGTCGGTAATTCTGCGCCAGAGCTACCTAAATCAGCCGCATCAGGGTTAACTGAGACTATCTTTAAATTAAATAAATATTCCCCAAATCCTTCTGTAGAAAAATTGCCAGTGGGCGGATTGAATGCAGTACAATTCTCAGGATTACTAGGGCCGCCTTTCCTTAAATCATAAAAATCCATAGAAAGGTACTGCTCCATTAAAAGCTGGGCTAAGAAATTGGCAGTAGTCATCTTCTCCTGGATGACATAACCTTTTAGCGCCGTATTAAACACGTAGATTAATGGCGGCACGCTGATAGCAATAACTGCTATCAGGATACATAACTCAAGTAAGGTGATGCCTTTATTTTTTACCATGGGCAGACGTGGCATTGTGGATAATTCGGACCGAAATATATACAAGATGTAAAAGTTGTTGTTTGAGTCCAAACATTTGAGACTGTTACCAGTCCTGTTTGAGGATATACAGTAATCTCAGAACATAAACACTTACTGTTGTTTGGAGTTGGACTACCTTTTTCAAGAATAACGGAAACAGTAAAATTAATCCGCTGCTCTGAAGACAAATCATAAGGACTGGGTAATAGTGCATAATAGGGAGTGCCTAAAGAATCTTTAAAGCCGATACCGGCGGTTGTTGCTGAAGCTCGACTACAACTTCCAGCGCTCGCATACAGACACAGCCCCTTATACGTACCGCTACTAAAGCTAACGTTGAAAGGTTCTTTGGTATAAGGGTCTAAGACAGGTTCATAAGCTGCACCAGCAATTGATCTCATAATAAAATATTGCTGGGAAGGTAAGTCAAAGTCTACTACATATGAATTTGGCTGGGCGGCTGTGCCGGGATTAAGCATGGCTAATTTCTGGGCATAGCGGATAGTGGATGCGACCTTTCTGGCTGCAGAATCTATCCTCATGGTATCATAAGAGCCAAGTTTAAGCGCGGCAACCAGCGCCAGGATGACCACAATCGCCATAACCACTACTAATTCCAGTAATGAGGTGCCTCTATCAGTTTTGTGCATTATTAATAATGATATACTATATTCATAGAAAAGACAACATCTTTTTGAGTGGCTTAACGGGAAAAATTAAGACTTAAGCACGGCTTCCCGACGGCAGCGGGGGCAAAGGATTCTAATACGGTCAGAACGAAGAAGCTCTCTTTCTTCCTTAGGCATGGCTTCTTCTTTTAAGGCAAGGCCCAGGTTTCTTAGATAAAATAACATTAATGAGGCATTGGAAAAACAAAGGGGCCCGAGTTTTCTGGTCACCCAAATGATCTGGTCTCGGGGTGCAATAACTTCATTACAACCCTCGCAGATGACTAACTCTTTTTCTATGGCTTGAAAGAGGACTGTTCTTTTTTCGGTCGTGGATAAATCAAATTCATTGGAAAGCATGATGCCTTTTTCAGTAGGGCAATTGGCCTGGCACTGGCCGCAGAAGATACAAAGGTCCCAGTGCACAATTAAAATCCTATTATCGCCTACATCATTCATTTCTATAGCCCGGGCAGGACAAACCTGAAAACAGGCGCCGCAACCCATACAATCATCTTTATGGAATTCGGTCTTGCCCCTAAATCTCGGATATGGCGTATGTGGTTCATAAGGAAACTTAGAGGTATAGGGACCTTTTACCAAAGCCCTAATTGCTTCTTTTAGTTCGCGTAATTTAGGATAATGCATCTTCTTTTTTCTGCGCTCTTACGAGTGTAGTATCTATTCCCCACACGTAAGTGCGGGGTTACTCTATCTTTCTTTGTCTTCTTGGTACTTATCGCAAACAGACTTTTCCCAAAGTTTCACGCCGGATTTATGCGCACCACGCGCCAGGGCATGGGCTGAGACCGGGGCGGTTAACAATATAAATAGGATACAGATGATTGCCTTAATACCTGCGGCAGTGAATCCCTTAAATAAGAACAACCCGAATAGAATACTGCAGGTTCCTAAGGTTACGCTTTTTGTGGAGGCCTGTAGTCGGTTATAGACATCAGGAAGTCGAATTAACCCTAAACAACCAAAAAAATCAAAGATTAAACCCACTACTATAAAAATCAAACCTATTGTCTCGTTCATTGGCTTTCCTACTGCAGGCTTACGCCTGCAGTATCCTTTCTCATATTCTCTACACGCTTACGCGTGTAGTATCTTACATTCCCCATACGTAAGTATGGGGTCATCTTTCTATTCGTCAAAATTCCTTCCTTCCAGATACTTAGCCAAGGCCAGGGTAGAGATAAAACTCTGCAGCGCCCAGGCAATACCGATATCAATATACCAATCACGACCAGTAGGAATCCCTAATATGGCGCAAAAACCCAAAACCAGGATTCCTAATATATCAATAGCCACCGCCCTATCCGCAGGGGTTGGCCCTTTTAAGATACGCCAGAGGCAAAAAAAGGCACAAAATAAGAGTACATAGAAGGTGTGTTTTAAAAATGGGGATTGCCATTCCAATAAAGAAGAGAAGGGATTTAACCACATAAATATGGCTATCCCAATAATGGATAAAAACCCTAATAACCAACGCAATCTTCCCATCTTATGCCTCACAATATTAAACCTACTCGAATATCTTCTTTAATACTCCCTCAAATTTCTGGACAATAATCTCAGTAGCCTTTTGAATATCCTTATCCTTTACATCAATCCAGTGTATGTATAGGAAACCATTTTCCGCGTCTATATCTACACTCATTGTTCCGGGTGTAAGGGTGATAGAGTTTGCTAAAAATGTTAATCCGGTATCTGATTTTAACGTAGTCTTTACCTTAACAATACCAGGATTGATAGGTAAGTCAGGATGAGCTACCCGATAAGCAACATCAATATTTGCTTTGATGCATTCCCAGAGAAATAAAGGTATATAATAGAGAAACCAAAAATAACGCTTTATCGACTTAAACATGTGCGGCCTTTTTACAAACATATCGCCGGTCATAAAGGCGACAAAAGCAGAGACAAAAATCCCGATAAGCAGATGCTGGTAGTCCGGCGGCCAGACCAGAAATGACCAAATCAAAAACGCCAGTATAAATAAAATAATTTGACTTTTTCTCATCTTACCATGGTAAATACTGTTTCTGCATACCCCTGGCCTGATAATAAAACATTTACTGCTGAATTAAGGAATGGCGCAAATGGAGGTAGAACTAGCAGTCCTGCAATAATGCAAATAATCGCCAAAATTATCATGGACAAATTCATTGCCCATGGGACATCTTTTACAGCCCGCCATTTTTCATTCAGCCTGCCCAAAAAGGCATATTTTTGCACCTTCATAAATGAGGCCAGGGTAAGGATGCTGGCCACCACCGCACATACGGCGTAAATAATCTGACCCGATTGAATACAGGCCAAGATTATCAAAAACTTGCTAAAGAAACCATTAAAAGGCGGGACCCCTGAGATAGACATGGAAGCGACTAAATTTGTATTTGCGCTTACAGGCATTTTTTCTTTCAGCCCTCCCATCTGCCTTAAATCTCGCGTCCCGAGAGAATAATCTAGGGCACCTGAGTTTAAGAAAAGCAGTGATTTAAATATTGAGTGATTAAATAAATGAAAGAGCCCGCCCAAAATGCCCAAGGGAGTGCCTAGGCCTATTCCTAATATTACGTAACCGATCTGGCTGATAGAATGATACGCCAGGAGCCTTTTGAAATCCCATTGGCCGATAGCCAAAAATACCCCCACCAGCATAGAGACTGTACCTAAAAACATAAGTACGGATAAGGTAGTATTATTTATACCAATGATATTAAAAAATATTCTTATCAGCGCATAAACTCCTAATACCTTTATCAAAACCCCGGAAAGCATCGCTGATATGGGTGCGGGTGCAGAAGGATGTGCATCGGGTAGCCACGCATGAAAGGGCACGAGTGCTGCCTTTAGCCCAAAACCCGCCAAAAATAATGCTATTATAAAAGGGATCATTGTGCCTGTGGGCCTGCTAGATATTACCCTGGAGATATCTGCCATATTCAAGGTAGAGGTATAACTATATAAAAGAGCAATGCCTAAAAGTATAAAACATGAGGCCACCGAACCCATCACTGCGTATTTAAAGGATGCCTCTAATTCCTCTGCCTCAGTCCCAAAGGCAACGAGGGCGTAACTGGCAATAGAGGCGATCTCCAAGAATACAAACAGGTTGAATAAATCTCCGCTAATTATTATACCGTTCATCCCTGCCAGCATCAGCATAAATAAGGTATAGAATCTATATTTATCGGTATATTTTTCCATATAATTTATGGAATATATCGTAATCAGGAAACTGACTAAATTTACGGTAACCAACATAAAAGAAGTCAGTCCATCCATGACCATACATATGCCAATAGGCGGAAGCCAGCCTCCTACTTTATAAACAAGAATCTTATAGGCACTGATTAATTTAATAGAATAAACTGATAATATTATCAAACTCAGCGTGGCTAAGTTTGATAATAAATCTGGTAAATTTTTTATCTTTTTTCCCAGAAGCGAAAGCAGGAATGCCGCTGCCAAGGGAATGACTACAAAAAGCGGGAGTGTCATCATCCTCTTAATCTCCGGATCTTAGTGATATCAAAGGTGCCGTATTTCTCATAAATCCTTATCGCAATCGCGACCATTAATGCGGTAGTTGCCAGGCCAATAACAATAGCGGTCAAAACCAATGCCTGAGGCAGAGGGTCTACCATATTGGCGATTATCTGGTCTTTTGCCATTATGGGTGCGCGACCGCCTGTACGGTAACCTATAAGAATAAAGAATAAGTTTATCGCGTATTCAATAATCCCCAGGCCGATAATAATCTTAATGATATTCCTCTTGCGCAGAACGCAATAGAGCCCGATACAGAATAACACAAAACACAGAATATATTCGCTCATTATTCTTCTTCCGGTCCTTTAAATAATATTAACGCCACAAAGATGGCGAATAGGCCTGCGCCCACCTTAAGACATATAGCGATATTACATAACGGGATAATGCCCGCACTGAATAATCTAAAAGGCTCTCCCTTCTGTAGAAAGAAATTAAGGAAAAAATAACCGCCAATCAAACCTAATAGGGCAATAGATAAAAACATTATTGCCCCGAGGCTTTCAAAGAAGGAAGCGGCTGCCTGGCTTAATTTTTGCAAGGCAACCTCTTTACCAAAGGCAAGCATTAAATGGATGAAAGATAACGCGATGATTACTCCCCCGGCAAATCCGCCGCCCGGTGAAAGATGGCCGTGTAAAACAATATATATTCCATAGAGTAATATTAGACCGACGGTTAGTCGCGTAATAGTTTTAACGATTAAGGTCATTCCTTGATTATTTTTATCCATTATACTCTCTCTCTGCAGGCTTACGCCTGCAGTATCATTCTTGACATTCCCCACACGTAAGTGTGGGGTAAATTCTTATTTCTTTCTTCCTACCCTTCTTGTCACTGCTAACACACCCATCACAGCAGTAAAAAGAATGGTTACCTCACCTAAGGTATCATAACCTCTAAAATCCAAGATTATAGAGGCAACCAGGTTAGTAGCACCAGTTTTATTTAATCCCTGTTCAATATATTCCTTGGCTACCCTCATTATGGGTTGGCCAAAATTCGGTAATTCTTTTAAGGCAAAGTAGGCAATAATCAAAAAGAAGCCGATAAATAAAAATGTAGAGGCTGTATTAAATAGCCAGCGACCGTCTCTGATTATAGGCAGGTCCTTTTTTATGGTAGCGCGGATGAGTATGATAAGACATAAGATCTCTACCACTAATTGAGTAATGGCCAAGTCCGGGGCCTTTAGAATTAAGAAGGCCAAAGACAAACCTAACCCTACCGCGCCTACTGCGATTACGCTGGAGAGCAAATCCTCAACCTGCACTGCCACGACAGCGGCTAAAATCATAAATAATAAAAGTAATTGTAGTTCCATTATCTGAAAAGAAGGATATAAAACAGTCCCAGCATCCCTAACAAATACCAAACCATATAAGTAGGCAGAATTCCATTATGTAAATACTGAAAGATGCCGGAAATAGAAAAAGTAATTTTCTTGCCTTGCTCATAGATGTCGAAAAAGCCTCCTTCAGCCTTTTTGTATATTGCGCCTAATAACCCTAATTCTCTGATAGTATTATAAAATTCCGTCCCGCTAACTCTACTCTGCGCATCTATTGCATCTGTACCCGTAAATGGCGCATCCTGACGGATGTTAGGTCTTAGTCCTTTTAAGTTAAAGATAAAAATACCTAATAGCAGGCCGATGATTATAAGTATGGTCGCCAGCCCCGCAGACCAGATGCCTGTAAAAGTCACTTGGCCCACTGCTGGTAAAATAAAAAATTTAAGCGGGACCTGATTGGCGAATACGCCGAAGATAATACACAGAATAGCTAAGACGGCGGTTGGTAGCCACATCTGCCAAGAGACTTCATTTATCGATTTACTCTCTGGTCTAGATTGCCCCAGAAAGATAGCATGTAGCAATTTCATAAAACTGGCCAAGGTTAAGGCAGAGCCAAACATCGCCGCTGCCAGCCACACAACCCAAAGTTTATCACCAGTTTTTCCCAATTCCACCAGGCCCTGATAAATCATCCATTTGGAAACAAAACCATTAAACGGCGGCACACCCGAGATGGATAGACTTGCAACCAGGGTAGTCAGAAAAGTAATGGGCATGAATTTCACCAGGCCGCCTAATTTATCCAAATCGCAGGTCTTAGTCTTAAATTCTACCGCACCCCCGGATAAAAATAGACAGGATTTGTATATGGCATGATTTAACATATGAAAAAGACCGCCGGCAATCCCGATGGGACTACCCGTACCAATACCTAAGACCATATAACCCACCTGACTGACCGCATGATAACCCAGGAGTCTTCTAAAGTCATGCTGGATTAAGGCCATCATTACTGCTGCTACTATAGTAAATGCGCCGATAAACAATAAAAAGACCTGCATTGCCTTATTTAAGACAAATAAATCCATACTTATTCTGGCCAGAAGATAAATCCCCAGTAATTTATCTAATGAGGCGGGTAAATACGCTGTCACGGGTATTTCCGCATCCCTGGCGCAATCAGGAATCCAGGAATGGAACGGCATTGCCCCGGCCTTGGCAAAACAGCCAACGGCTAAACACAAAAATGCTAATACTGCCAGCGGCGAACCGTCAACTGCCAGATGAATCCTGTCCATCTGAAATGTACCCGCCAAACAATAGATGATGCCGAGGCCTAAAATCATCAGGGAATCCGAGCCACCGATAATAATCAGGGATTTCTTGGCCGTGGCTGCTGACTCATCTGTCTGCCTAATATTAATCAAGATATATAAAGTCAGGCCCAGAAATCCCCAAAAAACCAATAATATTATCAGATTGTTTGCTAAGGCTACCCCGAGACTGCTGATAAATGTCAATACTATATACAGATAGTACCTGCCAATTCCCCGGATACCTTTCATAAACTTTACGGAATAGATTAAAATCAAAATAGTAAAAATAACTACAAATAAGCCGATAAAATTACTCAGTGCGTCAAATTTTAAAAACGGATATAAAAAATTTATATTGCTCATAATTCTATCTTTAAAATCCCCCGGGCTATTGCCCTGGTATGATGATAAATCTGGGCGGTGAAATCCAGGAGATTCATAAACATATTTCCTGCGCGCAGATCGCAGGTGCCTTTCATAAGTCTTTCGGCGTGCGATTTACGATATTTCTCGACTAATTCATCTAGGTGCTCCTGGTCAGCACTGACTCTAGAGGCAAACTTTTTGTCGGACATTGACAGAGCCTTGACTATATCGGAAAGACTGGATTCTACGACCGTATAGAGATGTTTATACTCTTCTAAGGCATCATCGCTAAAAAGTAAATTCTCTTGAATCTTTATCTCCACCCTCTCAATGATATCCTTACAGTAATCACCGATCTCTTCTAAATCTTCTACGAGGTCAGTCAAGATAATAAAGTCATTTTTAGAAAGAGCGCCGGTTTTTGAATCCTCCAATAAGATCTTAACCAGCTCTTTTTCCATATTATTGAGCGATTCTTCATCCTTTAAAACACCAGATAAGATTGTAGGGTCGTGTTCCATAAAGCCCTCAAAGGTTGTAGTTAACATCTTGAGAGTTAGTTTCGCCATGGTACTAATCTTTGTTTTAATTACTTCGCTTTGCGACATCTAATCTCCTGTTTTAATTTTTCGGTTTTTTCCTGGGATAGTTTTATTAAATCCCAGCCGTTCATTATTTTTTTGTCGTCGGATTTTCTGACAACCGTCGTCCTCTCCGTACAACAATAGCAGGGGTCAACCGCGGCTAAAGTAATTGCGGCATCAGAGATAGTCCCGCCTACTGCGGCAACTTTATTGGAGGCTACATTTACATAACTGGGCGCGCGGATTTTATGGCGGATAGGCCGGTTGGTGCCATCACTCCTGACATAATGAAAACATTCACCTCGGGGTGCCTCCACCCTACCAATGCCTTCACCAGGCGGTATCTCTTTTACATCGGCGTCGATTTCTCCCTTAGGCATCTTTTCCAAACACTGCTTAATAATACTTACGGACTCAAACATCTCTAAAATCCTTGCCACGGTCTTGGCAAATATATCTCCGTCTTTTTCTACAATCACCTTCCAATTAACCTTCTCATAAGCTCCGTAAGGATCGTCCCTGCGCACATCTATATCTATGCCTGAGGCCCGGGCAGTCGGCCCGACAACACAAAAATCGAGGGCTTGTTTTTTAGTTAGAACACCAACGCCTTTAAGTCTCGCCTGGATTACCGGATCATCCATGACCGCACCTTTAAACATATTTAGCGCAGGGATTAGGTCATCTACAATCTTCCTTATCTGTGGTATATCTTCATCCTTTATATCCCGTCTGACTCCGCCTATCTTCATCATCGCATAGTGGTTGCGGTTACCGGCAATCATCTCAAAACAATCCAATACCGGCTCGCGATACTTCCAGGCCCACATCCAAACAGTATTGTATCCGATAAAGTGCCCCGCCAAGCCCAACCAGAGCAGATGACTATGCAACCTTTCCAATTCAGCGATAACGGTGCGGATATAAAGGGCACGTGGGGGAACCTGAATCTTGGCTAGGTCTTCTACGGCATTGACATAAGCAAGAGGATGACTATTGGAACAGATTCCACAGATACGTTCAACCAGAAATGTGACCTGGTCAAAATGTTTATGCTCGGAAAGTTCCTCAATGCCGCGATGCAAATAACCGATAACAATGTCAATATCGACAACCTTCTCGCCTTCTACATAAAGGCGGAAAAACTCCGGTTCCTCTTGTAAAGGATGATACGGTCCTATAGGTATTATGACTTTATGACTCATATTATTTTTTTTTACTAATAGTTACTATGGGGTTACTAAATGTTACTACGGGTTACAAAATGCAACTTTAGTAACCTTTGTAACAATCGTCGAGTTATCTGACTATAGTAACTTCTTGTAACTTTATTTTTCGTGTCTTAATGGGTATTTACCTTTCGGCCAGTCATCAATCAATAAAAGGTGCTTTAAATTCGGATGGCCGATAAATTTTACTCCAAGCAATTCCCAGATCTCGCGTTCAATCCATTCTCCAGCCGCAAATTCAGTAGCTATGGAATCTATATGGGGATTTTTCTTGTCTTCAATCAACACGCGAAGAGAGATAATCTCTCCGGTCTTATCGTAACTAAAGTGATATAAGATTTCGATGCCTGCGGGCGTATCCGTGCCTGAGGCAGTTGAGAATCTAAAGCCCAGTTCTTTAAATAAGAAATTGACTGTCTCTCTTAGAAGTTCAGGTTTAATCGAAACATAAACCCTGCGCTCGCAGTGCTCGTACCAGTTGACTGCCTTGCCTTTCAATCGTTCTCTGACTTGTTCTTTAACTGAAGTCATCATTCCCCCTGCAATTTATTTAATAATTTTACAACCCCCGCAATAATCGCCTCGGGTTTGGGAGGACAACCCGGGATATATACATCCACCGGAATAATTTCATCAACTGAGCAGGGACTATTATATGAGTCTCTAAACATAACCCTGCCACAGGCACAGCCGCCAACTGCCACAACCAAACAAGGTTTGGGTGCCTGGCTATATAGTTTTTTTAGTCTTTCTTTAGTTTTATAATTAGGGACCCCCGTAACCAAAAGTGCGTCCGCGTGTCTGACACTGCCTACTAAGACCATCCCAAATCTTTCAACGTCATGACGAGGCGTAAGCACATCCAAGATTTCGATATCGCAATTGTTACAAGGAGAACACGCCGCATGAAATACCCAGATAGATTTGGTGAGTGCCTTTAGTTTAAGATTCATGTTTGTAAATTCAAATATTAAAAATCAATCCTTCGACTACGCTCAGGATTGATGCTGAGTAAAATCGAAGCATCAAATATCCCTGCCTGCCGGCAGGCAGGAAAATGACAATTAAAAATTTAAAATTTTTGATATGAAATTTTGATTTTTGCATTCTTTATTTGCCAAATAGCGCTAATATAACTGCGGTAATGGCAAATAAAGTAACCGGTCCCCAAAAGAATTTCAACGCCTGGTCAATGCGCAGGCGTGGATTAGTATTCTTTATCAAGATAATAATTACTAATATTAAGATGTATTTGGCGATAAGAAATACTGGGCTTGTATCCTTACCCAAGAATAACACTATCAGAAATAGCGGCATGGTATAAAGCAGTATTGCCTTAGTCAATTTAAATATTGCCAGGGGCAGGCCTGAATATTCTATTAGAGTTCCGGCCATAATCTCCTGCTCTGCCTCAGCCATATCAAAGGGGACAAATCCTAATTTTGCCTGGGTACAAATAAGTGCCGTGATAAATGCCAGCGCACCAGACCAGGAAAAGATCAAGGAACCGAATTGCTGCTGATGTATCAGGATATTGTCTAATCTTATATTACTGGAGGTTTTTATAATAACAGTAATTACGGATAAAATAAAGACTAATTCATAACCCAAGACCAATTTCATCTCCCTTGATGCGCCTATTGAGGCCAAAGGGTTCCTGGAGGCGAATGCGCCGATGATTAAGGATATTGCAGGAATGATTAATAAATACAGAACCACTATCAAATCGCCTATAAAACTATCTAGAGGAGAAATAAGCATGCGGCCTAGAATCATCGCTACCAAGACTACACTCAAGAGACCAAAAAAAGGAGCCAGCAAGAAAATAGACCTTGAGCCTTCTGGGACAATTGTCTCCTTGCCCAATAACTTTATGATATCTACGAAATTCTGATACCATGGGGGGCCAACTCGATATTGCACTCTCGCAGTAACTTTTCTATCCAGCCAACTGGAGAGTAATCCAACCACGGAAGCGAAAATAAAGCCAGGAAATATCAAGTAATAAAATAGTATTTTCATACTTTAGTCAGCGGGTTGTTTGGTTATGGGGTTATTCAGGTTAAACCCGTTAATTCGCTAACCCTATAACCCTTACTTTTTTTTCGACTGAATATCCTCTCTCGACCACTTCCTAGTATGTACTGCCAGGTGCTCGCCCACAAAATAGATATTTTTTTCCAAATCCTCCTCTATCTCTCTAATCTCTATGGCTTTTTCCGGACAGCTGGTTATACACTTAGGAAGCTTACCCGATATACCGATACAATAATCGCATCCGGAATCTAAATAAGGAATAAAATCCTGAAAGATTAT
>JAZDFF010000020.1:0-96204 GCA_043808095.1 Candidatus Omnitrophota bacterium | reverse complement strand
AACGCAATGCCCCAGTTTCTTATATTTCACAGAGCTATTCTACCATATCAAAGGACGACAGCGGATTGTTCTATCCCTCTACGGGCTTACGCCCGTAGATTCCCGAACGGGTGTTGAACCCGCCATTAATTAGTGGCGGGTCAAATTCAGACAGACCCTTGACACCGTGTGTCAAGGGTGTCTTCATTTGACTTTACAGGAGTAGGCTCTATATCCTCCTGGGTTAATCCGGGTATATGGGTAAATTCCTCTAATTTGGGTAATTCCTCTAAAGATTTCAGGCCAAAATATTCTAAAAATTGCCGGGTCGTACCGTAGACAAAAGGCCGGCCTACTGCCTCTTTTCTTCCCGCAATACGAATCAGACCTTTTTCTAAAAGTGTGCTGATTACCCCATCAACATTGACCCCCCGTATAGCCTCAATCTCCAACCGGCTAAGCGGTTGTTTATAGGCAATAATTGCCAGGGTCTCCAGTGAAGGCCCGGTCAGACGCTCCTGTTGCCTTTTTTTATAAAATCTTTTAATGTAATTAGCCAGGTCCGGGTTAGTAGTCATGCGAAAACCGCCGGCAACCTCAATAATAGAAAGGCCTCTCTTGTTATTAAGGTAGTCCTGGCGCAGTTCATCAATCAAAGAACGGATCACGGTGCTGTCTATATCAGGAATTACCTCTTTTACCTGTTCAATCAGAAGAGGTTTTTCGCTAATAAATAACAGTGCCTCAATTATGGTTTTTATTTCTTTAGAATCCGGCATTTACCTTTTCTTTTGTCGGTATACTTCATTTAGTAGTTCTTCGACAGTACTGACTTGGGGGGCCCGGCTGAGTGCCATATGAATCATATCTAGGGCCTCTTTTTTCTTATATTGCAGATGAATCAATACCTGCAAGGCCTCTTGCTCGAGATCCTCTTTTTCGGAAACCTTAAGCCTATCTTTAGCATCTTTCATCAGGCCGAATTTACCGACTTTTCCCTGGAGCCTGGCGATTATCTCTTTAGCCCGCTGGGGCCCGATACCCGGCAAAGAAGAAAGAAATCTTGCATCTGCCCGGTCGATGGCCTGGGCGATAACCGAAATTGGCTCGCTCAGTGCCCTTAAAGCTGCCTTTGGGCCAATACCTGAGACAGTAATAAATTTTTCAAAAAATTCTTTTTCAATCTCATCTAAGAAACCAATAAGCACAGGAATGCTTTTTGACGGCTCGCTTGCAAGATAATGATAAGTTATAAGCCTTATTATCTTATCGGCCTCCATAACCTTATCGATTCTATCTAAAATAATCTGAGGAATGAGCACTTCATAACAGACGCCACCTACATCAACCAGTATAAGATTATCTTTCTTTTGAATTACCTTGCCGCTTAACTGACCGATCATATTTTTACCTTCCTGATATAGGCATGGGCTATAGCCATGGCCAAGGCATCTGTGATATCAAATTTGTTAGGTAGCTGTTTTAAGTTCAGCAAATCACACACCATGCCCTGAATCTGAGATTTAGAGGCGCTGCCCCTTCCTAAAATTGCCTTATGAATCCGGGTGTAAGGATACTCAAAAAACTCAATATTTTTCTGGTGCGCAAGTAAACAGATAACACCTCGGGCGTGGCCTAAAAGAACTGCAGTAGTTGGATGCCGGTAATGAGAATAAAGTTTTTCTAATACAAGCGCCTGGGGTTTAACTTCGTCAATGAGTTTACTGAGGGCATTGTATATTTTAGCAATTCTTTGAGTTATATTGTATTTACTTTCTGTCCTCACAATCCCGGCCTCGATAAGTTTAAAAGACTCATTACTTTCCTCAATAACACCGTAACCAGTAATTAAAAGCCCCGGGTCAATGCCTAAAATACGCATGGAATACCCCACGGGCAAGCCCGTGGTACCTGTATTTACCCCGACGCCCATCGGGGTCGGGGTTATCCCTCCACCGAGGGATTGCCCTGCCTGCCGGCCCTTAGGAATTTTACATTATAAAATTCCAAGGACTAAGTCCCGGAAATTCTTCGAATTTCTCAGGGTAGGTAGGCATTTAGTGACATCCTGACGAACATTCCTTTTCACATTCATCCTATGGTCTTTAGCCGCGGTCTACTGTGACGTCGGGATAAATTAACTAGTGGCTACCTGGTCTAAGATTTCATCTGGAATGTCAAAATTAGCATATACTTGTTGAACGTCTTCCTGCTCTTCAAGGGCCTCGACCAAGGTTAAAACCTGTTTGGCATCAGTGCCTGTGACTTTAATGGTTGAGCTAGGTATCATGGTAATTTCAGCCACTTGGGTTGCTATACCTTTCTGCTGCAGGGTATTTTTGATATTCTCCAAATCCTGAACTTTACAAGTAATCTCATAGTTTACGCCCTCAGACTTCATATCTTCAGCACCCGCATCTAAGACTATGGACATCAATTTGTCCTCTTCTATGGTCTTTTTATCAATGAGGATGTAGCCTTTTTTCTGGAACATCCAGCTTACCGAACCGGCACCGGCCAGATTCCCGCTTTTTTTAGAAAAGATATTGCGCAATTCGGCAGAAGAACGATTTTTATTGTCAGTTAAGGCCTCAACGTAAATGGCTACGCCGGCAGGGCCATAACCTTCATAAATAACGCTCTCATAACTGATGCCCGGCAACTCGCCGGTACCTCTTTTTATTGCCCGATCTACGTTATCAGAAGGCATATTTACTTCTTTTGCCTTAAGAAGGGCCTGACGCAATGCCGGATTTATATCGGGATTACCGCCTCCCTGGCGGGCTGCGGCGGTAATTTCTCTGATTACCTTGGTATAGGCCGCGCCTTTCTTGACGTCTAAAGCTCCTTTTTTGTGTTTAATACTTGCCCATTTTGAATGTCCTGACATAGTTACCTCCGCATGTTTAAATTTCTGTTAGATAGACGTTAAATCCGAAGCACAAAATACGAAATTCCAAACAAATTCTAAATCCAATGTTCGAATTTTCAAAACTAAATTTGTTTTGGTCATTAGAATTTTGGGAATTTGAAATTGTTTCGCCTGCCTCACCGGCAGGCAGGGGCCAGGTATCGTGACATCGTCTTTCGTTTTCGTCCATCGTATTTGAGTCAATAACCGATATACGCTAACGATAGACGATACGTAACCGAAACCCCAAACTTTTAACACGAAGCCGTTATAATTTTTGTCTTGACGGCAGGCGCATAAGCCGAGTTCTGTTTTTTTGGTCATTCCTCTAGCCCCTGAGATTGCTCTCAGGGATCAAGCGGTCTACCTCAGCGCCTATCGGCTTTCGCCGATTGGAACGGACCATCCCAAAAGACGCTAATGTTGACCTTGCTCCACGCGGGGTTTTCCGTGCAGGCAGTATCACTACTGCCTACGGTAGTCTCTTACACTACCTTTTCACCCTTACCCCCCTATGTTTGCTTGTTTGCACAAGCAAACAAGCAAGGGGGGCGGTTTATTTTCTGTGGCACTTTCCTTCAGCGATCAAGCCGAGTCGCCATTTGCGACCGCGCCGTCCTCCGGAGCCCGGACTTTCCTGACCCGACATCTTTCATGTCAAGCCTAACCATCTTAACCTGCCGCCAAGACAAAATCATTTCAAAGAACTCTTTTTTTAGAATTTTTTATGGCAAGCGTTGCCAGTTTATCCGCGCCTTTATTTTCAGTACGCGGGATGTACCTTATCTTAAAATCTTTAAAGCCTGATATCAGGTGCCTGGCTTGTTCGTATAGAAGTTTTAAATTAGAATTCTTTACTTTATAATCCCCTGATATTTGATTGGCCAGTAGTTGGCTATCTGTATTTACGACTAAGTAGTCTATCCTCATAATTAGCGCTTCCTGAAGCGCAAAGATTAAAGCCATATACTCAGCGACATTATTTGTAGTCTCGCCAATAAACTTAGATAAATTCTTCAGGACCTGTCCATCTTCGCAAACAATCACACCCACGCCTGCAGGACCTGGATTTCCCACTGAAGCTCCGTCGATAAAGACATCAATCTTTTTAGCGGTCATTCTTCTAAATATAGAATCCGGGCACACATCTCGCAAACCACAAGGCGTTGCCCCATCTGAATCTCATTAACTACCTGCGGTGGAGTATTCATAAAACAGCCCTGACAGGCGTAATTTTTGACCGAAACCAAGGCCAGACCATCGCGATTTTTAAGGATGCGCTCATAGTGTTTAAGGATCTTCGGCTCTATGCCGCAAGTAATTTGGCTGCGCTTGGATCCTAAGGTCTTTAGTTGCTCTTCGATCTCCAGGATGCGATCCTGGATTTTCTTTTTTTCTGTATTTAAGGCGACTTCCTCTTGTTTTAAAAATTCCTGCTCTTTGGTAATACTGTTTTTTAATTTATCGATCTCATCTAAGCTTTTAATAATCTCTTCCTCCAATACCGAACCGTCTGCTCTTACCTGCTCAATCTGTTTTAACATTGCGCTATAATCTTTGTTTGTCTTCAATTGGTATAACTGAACCTTTAATTTTTTAATATCTTCTTCTTTTTTAGAAAGCTCTAATTCCCTTTCCTTTCTTTTTAAACTGACTACCTTAGATTTCTCTTCAAGCTGGGAGAGATTTTTCTTTTTTTCATTAAAGTTGTCTTCCAGCTCTTTTGCCCTTATCGGCTTTTCATCTTTTTCTCTTCTTAAGGCATAAATCTGGGTATCCAGGCCCTGTAATTGGACTAACTGAACCAATTGCTCTTTAATCGAGATAGAACTCACAATAAATATCCTTCCTGAAATTAAAGTTTATTTTATACATTAAATTTTTGCGAACCATGGGCGATACAGGACTCGAACCTGTGATCTCCACAATGTGAGTGTGGCGCTTTAACCAACTAAGCCAATCGCCCTCATTTTTAGATACAATTCCGATGGTCCCACAAGGACTCGAACCGTCGTCGCTTACGCTCCTCCTCATAGGGGCTCCTTGCCCCTCTGACGCCCCGACTATACGTCGGGGCTGTCACCCCCGCAGTAAATTCAAAGAAGTTATTCTTGAGGGGAAAATGCTTTCCCCTCAAACTCCCCTTTAGCTCTCGCCTTGTTTCAGATACAATTCCGATGGTCCCACAAGGACTCGAACCTTGGACCACCTGATTATGAGTCAGGCGCTCTAACCAACTGAGCTATGGGACCGCATCTTTTCTCTATCTTCCATAGCGAATCCGCCAACGTTCGCCACAATTCGTTGGCGAACCCGCCAATCCTTGTGGCGGGCTTTTTGGTGGAGAGCTATGGGACCAAAATTACGAAGTAATTTTGTCCTGAGTGAAATCGAAGGACAAAAATTCTTATAAAATTCGCCCTGAGCACTTCGACTTCGCTCAGTGCAAGCCTGCCGAAGGACAAAATTATATTATCCCTAAACTATATATATTATACTAATTTAGATACTTTGGCAAGGGATTTTGTGGGAAATTTGGTTAAAGACAGCTGAAATTTTTCTGATTAGAGACAGAGAATTTAATTATACGCGACTGAAAATTATAGGTTTTACCAATTATTCTCGCCGACTACATTGGAATTAGCCCAAAACTCTCCGTTACAGGGATTATAATACCAACCCGTAGGACAATCTTCCCATTCACTGCAAGTAGTTCCTTTAGCAAGACATGAACCACAATTACCACCACTACAGGTATGTGCCGCGCTCGGGCATGCACTACAAATCCTATTTCGGCAGGTAATTTCAGGTTGGACGTCGTCAATTACACAATTAGAATTTTCCTTAAGTGGATTTTGGGGCATTACGGTCTGAAAAATGGAATTATCAACAGTGCTGTCCTCACGAGAAGCCTGCATCTCTTCAAGCGTAGGATAAAAATTATGCCTAGCTCTACCTCCCCAATCTGCAGTAGCGTCGTCTAAAAGATTGTGAGAGCGGTGTAAATTAATAGCCTCTCTTGTCGCGCCGAGAATACCCTTTAGCTTGGCTTCCCTGGCCTTCTGACTTATATTAGCCACGAGCACAACTGCAGCCGCAGCCAAAATTCCTAAAATCGCCACCACTACAACTAATTCAACTAAGGTAAAACCTCCTTTAAAACCACAATTAGGTTTCTGGTAACTAATTTTTTTTAGCATCTATCCTTAAAACTGTGTCCGCCCGGAGGTTCATCGCCGCCGCCCGGAGGTTCATCGCCGCCCGGAGGAATATTTTCTCCTGGCACATCCCCACCCGGCAAGTCACCAGGATCTAACCCCGTATCCTGCTGAATAGTCGTACCTGGCAGAGATCCGAAAAGAATAATATTAACCAAAGAAACCGGATTTTCTACAGCCAGATATCTTTTATTTATATTGACATCAAATTCTTTTACCGACGGGACTTTCCCCTTGCCGTATTTAATAAAGGTGACTTTTTCCACCTGAAGCCTCAGCTCATCTATTGACATCTTGGGCAATTTATTTAAATCGTCCTCGAGTGATTTTATGTCGAATTCTCCGTTCTCTTTCTGGATAACCAGTAACTTGGACAGCTTTATGTTCATTTTCTTAAGCCGGGGTCTTCCTCTTAAAAATTCATCCCGGTCAACAGAAAAAGTAAATTGTTCATTTGCCTTAAGGCCGGTGAGCGACTCAAGGAGATTGGCAAATTGAGCGATTTTCCTGTCCAGAAATAAATTCATAAACATCCCCCAGCTGGCCAATGTAACTATCGCAACTATCGCAATAATCCAGATATATTGTCTTTTCATCGTCCCTCCGCCATAATTATAGTTCTCTATTTATAATATTTATAAAATTATTGCTTTTTAGCTAACACAGGCTACCACATCAAAGACGCTCGAACGCCATATTCCGTGGTTTCATTAGCCGGTTCATACCCATATCCTACGATACTTCCGGCATAGGTAAGATCGGAATTGCTTGATTGTTCTATATCCCAATAGCGGATAAACGGCTCTACTGAAAAAGAGAATTTCTGGCTAAGATTGCTTTTGAGATACACTGAAGCCCGCACGCCAAACCCGTCATTTTGATCATTCTTTAAATCGCCAAAACTGGAATTGACATCGCTGAGATGGCTTTTTACAGTACCCATGGCAAAAACATCATATTCGGCCTTAATGCCCCAATTCATTTTTCGATTGAAAGGGCTGTTTATCTCAAAACCCAAAGGGATATAGACATAATTTACTTCGCGCTCATAGGCATATTGAGACTCTAAGTTGTCATTCCAATAACGATAACCTATACCGATAATGGGAGTGAACGTCGAGGTATTTATCTTAAAATCGCGCCCGATAAGGCCGCGTAACTCAAAAATATAATCAGGACCTTCATCCGTCCAGGCTTCGCCGGTATTTAAAGAGCCGTCATAATCAACCCTTCCGTATAGATACTGACTTTCAATGCGGCCCACTAAATTTCTGGGAGAGCGCCCGGTTATTCCCGCGTAAAACCCGGATAAAATGCCATCCCATTTTACCGAAATCGGAGGTTCTTCATAATGAAAGATAGAAACCTCGGGACCGATTTCAAAGCTATAGTTAGCCTCAGGGACTATCCCCATTCCTTGCCTTGGAGCACTAACTTCATCCGGCTGATTAGACCGGTTGTAATACTCAATCATTTCTTGGCTTATCCCGGTTATCTCTTGGAGATTGTTAGTTTGTGTGGCCTCCGTAGCGCTGCCTGTCTCTTCTATTTGATCTAAAACTTTATTTACTATTTTTTGATCCTGAGCAAATACAACCGAAGAAATTACCAAAATAATACCGGCTATTATAATTATTGCTTTCATTACCCCCTCTTGTGCTTTTAACCCCAGCCTATAACTATTAGGCCTTTAAAAAACCTTAATCCTGGCAGCTCTTCAATATTCCGTTATCAAAATACAGAATCCTTGAACGCGCAAATTCTGCTTCTGTCTTGTCAACATCCGGTTCATATACCCACTGCTCATTTATGATATTACCGCTGACCGAACGATAAACTTGAGAAGGCTCACCCAAACTTGCCTTTACCTGTTCTTGATTCATCCCCAAAACAATCTGGCCATTTAAAATGCTGGCTCTGATATCAGCCCGTAATCCCGGATGCCTCCTGACATAATCCCCTCTTTTAAATTCGAGAAGCTCTTTTTTATAATCTGGGTTTTCTAATGAATAATATGGCTTATTACTTATCGGCCCTTTAACAATAGCACAGCCTAAACATAATTGAAGGCAAACCAACGGCCCCCAGTATCTTAATTTCATAGGATAATTTTATCATAAAATAAAAAAAAGGGTAGTTTTTTTATTCAAACTACCCTCAATGAGCCATTATTTTTTAATATAAACAGCCTTTAATACTCCCTGGCCTGGATAAGGGCATTATCCAAGAATGTGCGCAGCCTTCTGGAACGCGTCGGATGCCTTAGTTTTCTCAAGGCCTTAGCCTCAATCTGACGGACTCTTTCGCGCGTCACCTTAAAGATGTTGCCTACTTCTTCAAGTGTTCGAGTACATCCATCGCCTATACCGAAGCGCAAAATCAAAATCTTCTTCTCGCGATCGGTTAGTGTATCAAGGATACCCTTCATTTCTTCACGCAATATCGAATGCACAGTGGTATTAGCGGGAGAAACTGCCTTTTTGTCTTCAATAAAATCTCCGAAGTGCGTATCTCCTTCATCTCCGATAGGAGTCTGCAGACTTATGGGCGCCTGGGCAAGTTTTAAGATAGATTTAACCTTGTCCTGAGGCATCCTAATTTCTTTGGCAATCTCCTCAGCAGTAGGTTCTCTTCCTTTTTCCTGGACAAAGATGCGCGAAACCCGAATAATCTTATTGATGGTCTCGGTCATATGCACAGGGATACGGATAGTCCTGGCCTGATCGGCGATCGAACGGGTTATGGCCTGACGGATCCACCAGGTAGCATAAGTAGAAAACTTATAACCCCGCCGGTATTCAAATTTCTCTACCGCACGCATCAGGCCGATATTACCTTCCTGAATCAAATCCAAAAAAGATAGACCGCGATTAGTATATTTCTTGGCGATACTTACTACGAGCCTGAGGTTTGCCTCTACCAGGGCTTTTTTGGCGCGGTTAAACTTAGAGTATCTTACTTTAATTAGTTTAACAATATCTTTTAACCTGCTTAAATTTTTCTCCTCTAGCTGGGACAAGAGACGGCGCTTTTTTGCCTTTAACTTGTTAATCCCGCCTCTGGATTTACGCATTGAGAATCTTAATATTTCTTTTTCAATATTATCAATCTCTTTAAGCAATCCTAAGAACTTAGCAATAATATCCTCAACTATAGAAGTATACAAATTAAATCCCAGGAGAATTTCGAGGCTCTTTTCTCGATTCCTTGAATGTCGGAGCCTGTCGGCAAGCCGGTTGATTTTGCGAATCACCACCGACCTTCTAATATTAGGGTCTTCTTTAGCGATATCCTCTAAATTCAGTTTTTTTTCATTGATCAAATTTATAATTTTTAGAGATGCTTTTCTGGAGAAGTTTAGGCTAAAAACTATTTCCTTAAATCTTAATTCAGCCTCTTCGATCTTCTTGGCGAGCTCTATCTCATCAGTACGTGATAATAATGAAATATGGCCCATCTGTTTTAGATACATCTTAACCGGGTCATCTAGTGGGATATATTTCTCTTCTTTCTCAATAACCTTTTGTTCCTGGACTTTAGTATGAAGATCTGCCTTTGCCTGCTCGTCGTTTTTATCTATATCTAATATCTGGATGTCTTCTTCGTCCAATAACTCAATGACCCTATCAATCTCATCAGAGGAGACTACTTCTTCCGGAAGAAGATCATTAACCTCATCATAGGTTAGATAGCCTTTTTGCTTGCCCAAGGCAATAAGCCTATCTATATCTTTTTCTAAAACAATCTTATGCATGTGGTTATCCTTCTTTAATTATGCGGTTATATTCGATGACCAATTCATCTAGACGCTGGCTATCACCCGAATCCTGGGCCCTTTTGATTTCTTGATGCAGGCGGGATTTATTTAACTTAGACTTTTCTTTTGTTATGCGTAATATGCAATCATCTACAATCCTTTCTTTATCAGAACTCAAAGGTTCGCCAAAGACATGGGTAGATAATTCTGCCAACATCGAATTAATCCTCTCGTCAGAAAATAAACTCATAAGTTTATGCGTGGATGTCTGTATTCCTTTTGAATCGCAATCAAAAAGAATCCCTACAATCTTCTTTATATGTTCACTTTGAAAATCAGAAACTTCAAGATGTTGCCTGGTCCTAGAAATAAAAGCCGCATCCTCAAGCATTAACTGTAATAGCAATTTTTCCACTGGCCTTGCACTTGACGGGTCTTTTAAAAAAGACGGCTTTTGAGTAAGACGGTTATACTTTCCCTCTGAGGACTTTGCCCTTTTTGCCTCTATGACAACCGACTCCTCCGATATCTCCAAAATCTGAGCTAATTTTTTTAAATAATTCGAGCGCAAGACTTCATTATTAAATTTATTGATGGTGTTAATCATCTCTCTAACTATGGCTGCCTTAGCTTCTATATCCCTAGCGTTATGTCTTCTTTGCATTAAACATAACTTATAGTCAAATATATTTTGGGCGCAATTTAAGCATTTAGTCCTAAAACCTTCAATGCCAAATTTGCGTACAAAAGAGTCAGGATCGAAGCCTTCGGCTAAACTGGCTACCTTTAAGTTAATACCTTCTTCTATAAACATATCCAGACTCCTTAAGGTAGCTGATTCACCGGCTTTATCGGCGTCAAAAACCATGATTACATTTTCCGTAAATCTTTTTATAAGCCTAATCTGTTCCTCGGTCAGGGCTGTGCCCGAAGATGCAACAATATTATTTTGGCCTTCTTGAAAGGGAAGAATAAAATCAAAATAGCCCTCGACAATAATGGCACAATCAGCTTCTTTTATTGAATCTTTAGCAAAATTAAGCCCATAAAGATTTCTGCCTTTACTGTAAATCGGCGTCTCGGGGCAATTTATATACTTGGCTAATTCGCTATCAGAAGTTTTATCCTGACTCAATAATCTTCCCCCGAAGGCAATGGGCCGCTCTTTTATGTCAAAAATCGGGAATGTCAATCTGCTGCGAAAACGATCATAAAGACCCGCCTGCCCAGAAATAGCGAGACCAGCTTTTTCAATCAAATCCAAACTTATATTCTGACTACGCAGATACTGCATGACTGCTGTCTTTGAATCAACGGCAAAACCAAGTTTAAATTTCTTAATTGTCTCATTTTTAACTGAACGTTTAGCCAGATAATCTCTGGCTGGCTTTGCTGAAGCAGAGTTCAAAAGAAATTGATGGTAGAAATTAGCCGCCATCTCGATTACTTTATAGAGTTTGAACTTAAGACTGCTGCCCTCTTTTGACTCACCATCAGAATAACGTGGCAGGCTTATCCCCGCACCCTTGGCTAATATTTCAAGTGCCTCTCTAAACTCAAGATGCTCATAGCGCATGAGAAAATTAATTGCATTTCCGCCTGCAGCACAGCCAAAACAATGATAAATCTGCTTTTCAGGACTGACAATAAAAGAAGATGTCTTCTCGTGATGGAAAGGACAAAGGGCCTTAAAATTCCTGCCGGCACGTTTAAGCGGGATATAGCCTGAAATAAGCAAAACGATATCAGTACCTTCAATTATCCTATCAATAATATCCTGGGATGTGAGCGACATTTATCTTTTTTAATCGCTTCCCGCCCATCAGCGGGATCCCGCCTCCTCGGAAAACACAGAGCGGGAAAAACGCAAAATCAGCCTTTAGATACTTACACCGCTTCCCGCCGTAGCGGGATCCCGTCTCGTTGTAAAATGCAGAACGGGAAAACCGCCAAATTTTATCCTTTGCGGACTTTGCGGTGTTTTTAATCGCTACTTACTTCTGCGTTCTTTGCGGTTACCTTTTTATCCTTCTAAAACCAGAACAACTTATTAATTTAAAATCCTGGAGTTTTTCCAGGCGGTCAAACAACAAGTTCAGCCCTAAGGTATCGGATGAGATATGGCCTGCAATCACGGCATTGATACGGGCATCCTTGGCCTTCTTAAAGTGCTCTTCGCTAAGATGCATGGCCACAATCGTACTGACCCCCAATTGGGACAACCTTTCAAATATGTCTTTGGAGCCCTCTGTACCTCCGGTCATATCAACTATAATTTTACCGGCTTTAGCCTTAGGACTGCCCAAGATTATCCTAGGGCCGCAATTGTTTTGCTCTGCCTCTTTATATTCGGGAACCTTTTTTAATAAAGACACTATGTCGGCTAAAGTAGCGGGTTTTTCTTTTTCCAGCAACTTGGTTACAAAATGATAAGCAAAGTTGTCTGCGGGCGTATGTGCGCACATAAAAGGAATGTCCAATAATTTTGCCGCATCGGGTGAGCGCATATGATTAACACTGAGGAAACGCCGCTTCACTTCATCTATGCGCTCATCCATTAGAGACTGGGCAAAATTTACCGGCATCCCCACTCTTTCTAAAAGATCAACCTGCACATCCATTACTTGATAAAGGCTGGCCAGGGCCTTGCCCGAGGGATGATGCGAGATAATTAAATCGATTTTCTTTTTATCCTGCCGGAGCCTGTCCGCAAGCAAGATCTCGGCGACTTCGATGTCTATCCCCACTAAGATATTTTTTATCTCGCTGTTTTTATCTCCGTAAAGAATCCGGGTATCGGCATAAGGATTTGAGAGGCTATCAACATCAAAACTCTCCTTATCCTTAGATTCATTATATTCTTTTACCAGGGCCTCTAGTTTATCCTCAAGAACCTTTTTCCCTCGAGGGTCCTGTTCCATCCCTTGCCTAACCACGAAATCATAAATTTTGCCTAATTTCAATTCTTCCTCCTTTTTTTATCGCAAAAGCGCAAAATTTTAGTTTTTCAATATGATATCGCCAAAGCACAAAAATTTCTTTTGCGTTTTTGCGGTGTCTTTATTCACTATCTACTTTTGCGTTCTTTGCGGTACCTTTTTGGGAGATTCTTTTTTTTCGAGTTTAATAAAGATGGCTTTATTTAATTCTTCCTGTGGAAAAAACAGGCGAAAGAAATTCTCGAAACTTGATTCATATACCCTGGGTGCTACCTTAACTAAAGTAACGCCCATAGTAGAACCAAAAATACTTTTTTTAAAATAATCTATCGGGAAAAAAACCAGGCCTAATAGAACCAAACTAGCTACTAAAACTGAACGCACTATCCCAAGAAATGCCCCGCCCCATCTGTCCAAGTACGTCTTAGGTTCAATTTTAAAAAGTAAAAGTATGGCATCCCGAATAAACTTAAACCCTAAGACTATTAAGATTAATATACTTAAAAGGACGAGGGGTTCTAAAAAGTCAGCGGGTACTGGCGTGAGCTTATTAAGAAACTCCGTTAATTTGCTATAGTAATGTAAAGAAATAAACAGGCCGAAAAATAGACCTATGCCCTTAAAAAACTCGATAACAAAACCACGGCGTAAACCTATGTAACTGGTTCTAAGTATTATAGTTAGAACAAGAATATCAATCCAATTTAGATTTTTAAAAAATGAGGCCATCTTATTATTAAGAAGAAAATTCATGAAAGTATAACATATAATGCGAGTTATGTCAAGGAAGCGCTACCTTTAATGAGTGTCTGCGCTTGCCTGCCGGCAGGAATTAATCCTACCCTTTTGGTTCATTAAACCGCCGTGTTAGCTATCCAAAAGGGCGGGACAAATTCAGGTAATAACTTACGTTTCCGCCACTAAATATAGGCGGACCCGCCAACGATTTATGGCGGGCGCTATCGCTCCATAAACCCGGGTCTCATTTGGCCTTTTGTAGAGTCTACTGAAACCTCCTTAATCCAAACTGGGACTAGGTTATTTTTTAACCCGTCATTGCCTTTGAAAAAGACCTTAATATAGCATTCAGAATAACCGTTTGAGAGTCCTGTTTTTTTATCGCAAGTGCCTTCTGTCAAGACAATAACTTCCTTATTCAAAAAGCGTTTTCTGTAGTTATAAGATATTTCTCTGGCTAAAGCCGCCAGCTCTTTCATTCTTTCTTTCACAACCCTAGATGAAGGCCGATTGGTTTTTAGAAAACTAAGGGTCCCTGGTCTTGGGCTATAAGGGAATATATGTAAACGGCAAGGCAAGGCCTTCTTGATAAAATCTAAGGTATTTTTGAAATGACTCGCTTCTTCACCGGGAAAACCGACGATAATATCCGAGGTTATGGCCACCTGAGGTATCTTCTTTCTTATCCGGTCTAATAATTTTAAGTAATCTGTATTTTTGAATTTTCTATGCATGGCCAGAAGCATTTCATCGTCTCCGCTTTGAAATGGTATGTGTAGATGCGGGCACAATTTTCCAGAGGCTGACATATGATCAATGAGCCTCGGCGTGACATCGCTGGCCTCAATGGAACTTAAGCGGATACGAAAATCAGCCTTAATCCCTTCTAAATCTTCCAATAAATCAGTAAGCCCTATCTTGAGACTTAAATCTTTGCCAAAATCCCCTAAACATACGCCGCAGATTACTATCTCTTTAAAACCTTTTTCAAGCAACCCGGAGAACTCTTCTTTTATCTGGCAGGACTCCCTGCTTCTAGATGGGCCGCGCACAAAAGGCACCTTGCAATAGGAACAACGATTATTGCAGCCATCTTGAACTTTTAAAAAGGCCCGGGAATGATTCTTAAAATCGCTGATCTTTAAATCCAAAATCAAAGATTCCTTTACTCCATCTGTCTTATCCAGTATGAGGTCTGCCAACCCTGGTTTCATTGAGTTTTTGGCAATAACTAAATTGCTTAAACAGAGATTTCTTAGATGTTCTACGTTCATTTTGTCCTCAACAAAACAACCAGTAAAGATTATCTTTGCCCGGGGATTTTTTTGGCTAAGGTGCCTGAGAAGTCTCAGGCCTTCGCTGTCGCTTTTTTGGGTCACAGTACAGCTATTGATAATATAAAGCCCTGCACACTTGCCATTATCGATTTCTCTAAAACCATTTTTTAAGAATAATTCTCTTATGGCCTCTGATTCATACTGGTTGACCTTACAGCCGAGTGTTAAAATTTTAAAAGTATTGTTATTCATCTTTTATAATGCACTGTAAACTAAATAATGATTGTATTGATCACAGTGATTTTCAAAAGAGATTACAGTGATTTATCGACGAGAAAATAATCACCGGAATCTATTTTTTAATCTCTGTAATCATGCCTTTATTTATTTGACAAGGCTTTATAAGACAAAAATTTTAATATACTAATCACATAAAGCGCCGCGGTATCAACCTTTAAAACCTCTTTGCCAAAACTTACCGGGATACAACCTGCTTGTTTTGCCTTTAGGATTTCTTTTTGGCTAAAGTCCCCCTCCGGCCCAATAAAAACCAAGACATTTTTTGCTTTAGAATTTTTCAGGGCCTCTTGAAGAATTATTCTTTTTTCACTAAGACAGGCCAACATCGCCAGCTCAAATGACTTAACTCTAGTTATAACTTCGTCAAATGTAAGCAGCCCTTCTATCCTCGGTAAAACAACCCTATGGGATTGACGCGATGCCTCCTGGGCAATCTTTCTCCAACGCACTAATTTTAAGGAAAACCTTTCGTTATCAAGATTGACAATGCCATGGTCTGTTTTTAAGGGAATAATTGTTTCTACTCCTAATTCAGTTGCTTTCTCGACGATAAAATCAAATTTTGCCTTTTTCGGAATAGCGCAGGCAAGGGTAATTTTAAAATCATTAACGAGCGTAATTATTTTTCTGGTTATCTTAATAAAAATTTCTCTTTGATTTATTTCCTTTATCGACCCGATAAATTCAGCGCCATGGCCGTTAAAGATATTGATGCCCTGGCCACACTTTACTCTTAGTACGTTTAATAAATAATGCAGATTCTCTTTATCGTTAACTGACACCGATTTCTTTTTTGAATCCAGGCAGGGCAAAAATAACCTAACCATATTTTTATGAGTTTAAAAATACGCTTAATAACATCTTTAAGCCTAATCCAACAATTATTAGGCCGCAGAGGATTTTAAACAAATTGAAAAACCTTTCTTGATTCTTAAATAATTTAGGGACTGCACCTGCGACTATACTTAATAATAACAGTGGCGACAGAAGCGTTCCCAATCCGAAACAAAACATTAAAATCACCGAAACTAAGATTGTCTTGGAAATGAGGCTGACATACGAGATAATCCCGATTAAGGGAAGACACGGGCTAATCCCGAATAATATCCCCGAGATAATTACGGATTTAGTATCATTTTTAATGAGCCTCTGATTTAAAAATCGGCAGGCCCTTATATCAGTTTTATCCTTGATAATAATTAATAACCCCAAAAATACGATGAATAATCCGACAATGGAAAATATTAGACTATCCTGGCTAAATATCTTATGAATTATTTCTTGACTGAACAAGCCCGCCAGAAGACCTAAGAGCAAGTAAACGAAGATACGACTAACTGAAAAAATCAAATAGATTAAAATTCCTTTTTTAGGGGTGTTGGCCTGGGCGCCAATAAAAGAGATTAAAAATGGACCGCAACTGGCTAGACATGGACCTGAACCTAAGAGCAGGCCGCTTAAGAAAAGACTGACCGCAATTCTAAACATTAATTTTAAAGTATGAGAATGCGTTTACACCGTTAAACCGCAAAAGTTCCGCAAAAGCGCAAAATTTTATCGTCGATAAATTCTTTGCGTCTTTGCGGGTTTTAGCGTTTTTGCGGTGACGCTAGTAGTTTTTTAAATATTATTTTAATCTTTCTCCGAGAATACCTCAGCTGTAAAAGTAAATAGCTGGGTATCTTTATCCTTCCAGGCCATAGGGTCAAGGCCTGCCTTATGGGCACAAAGATAGGAAAGAAATTCTTCTCTCTTCCAACCTGTCTCGGTAGCTACCTGGGGTAAGAATACTCCGTTATGGAACCCTTTTCTGACAATTACTCCGTGAACGCCCATTTTAATCTCATCGATATTATAAACCTTTTTGGGTTCGGAAAGCACGGATATCTCGATGTCGACATTAGCTAATTCCTCCTTGGTCAGGCGCGGGAATCTGGGGTCTTCAGCTGCCGAGGCAATTGCCATATTCCTTACTCCGATATACAATGGGTCTTGGCTAATAATATTTCCGATACAACCTCTGAGTTTGCCATCCTTATGAAGAGTGACAAATACCCCTTTGGGTTTTAAAAATGTGTCATCAGAAATCTCAAATTCTTTTACCTTCCCGGTATTAAGATACCCTTCAATCGTCAAACGGGCAATCTCAAGCAGTTTTTTTCGCTGTTCTTTGGATAACATCTCATGCCCTCCCCTGTCTTTACCTTTATAGATAACAGTAGCGCTATAACCTACGCAATAATCTGCGCTGGTTTTATCTTTGGAATTAGCGTGATCTAAAATCTTTACACTATCGAACCCTATGCCTTTTGCGACTAACTGGGCAACAACCACAGCACGCAAGCCGCAAAGCTGATACTTATCAAATAAAGCGCCGTTATATAATTCCTGGGGGTCCATTTTTTGGATTGCATTAAGGGTGGATTCATCAATACTATTTGCCTGCTGATAATTATAACCGTGATACATATCGGTGCTTGCCACAATCAAGACATCGTCTCGGCCTTGAATCAAGGCGCCGATTTTAGAGGCGATCTCCTGGCAGGCAGCAAAGTCTGTACTATAGCCGATTACAACGGGGACAATTTCGAAGCCACGAAGGACCTTTTGTAAAAATGGAATCTGAACTTCAACGGAATGCTCTTTGGAAAAAGCCTCTTCAATAAAAGAAATGCTTGTAGAGTTTTTATCAATAAGCCTCTTGGCTAAAGAATCAATCTTAACCGACCCTAAGGGAGTAATGAATGTGCCTTCCGGATAAACTGAGGCACCTTTAAAATCAAGGTAATGGCTAGGCCCTAAGATAATTACTGTCTTGTAGGGTTTGCCTTTAATTACATTATAGGCAAAGGCCGCAACTCGGCCTGAATAATCATATCCGGCATGCGGGACAATTATCGCCTTGATATCGCCTTCAATCGCAGGGGGTTTTGACTGGGATAGAAATTGATCAATTTTATTGGAAAGGATAACCGGGTCTTTGGGATAAAATAACCCGGCAACTACCGGTTGTTTATACCCCTGGGCATTACACGGGGTAGAGAGCAGAGAGAAGAGAGTAGAGAGAAAAAATACAAAAGCAAAAATTATTTTCTTGTATCTTGTATCTAGCCTGCCCGCCGGCGAGGCAGGTATCTTGTATTTAATTTTATCTGTAAATCCCTTTAATCTCATATCCACAGTATTCACACCTTCCTTTTCTAACATGCATTTGTAAAACTGCATAGCCTCTTCTCTCAATTAAGAGTTTTCTGCAGTTAGGACAATAGGTATTCTCGGCCTCAATGCCCGGGACATTGCCGATATAACAATAATTCAGGCCTTCGCTTTGACAAATCCTTCTTGCCTGTATTAGCGTATCAACCGGTGTGGGACTTAGTTGCGTAAGCTTATACATCGGCCAGAAACGCGAAAAATGAACCGGTGTGTCTTTGCCTAAATTTTCGCGGATCCAAATGCACATCTTACGTATAGTCTCGGAATCGTCATTCAGGCCGGGAAGAATCAAATTCGTAATTTCAATATGTACGCCTTCTTCTTTCAATATCTTTAAAGTGCGTAAAACCGAATCTAAATTACCCAGACACATCTCGTCGTAATATTTTTGGGTAAAGCCTTTTAAATCGATATTGGCCGCATCCAGATATTTACATAATTCCCTAAGCGGCGCTTCATTAATGTGGCCGGCCGAATGCATGACATTTTTTAGGCCATCTAATTGGGCTAATTTTGCCGTTTCTAACATATATTCATAAAATATGGTCGGCTCAGAATAGGTATAGGCGATGACAGGCGCCCCGCTTAATTCTGCCTTTTTAACCAGCTCTTCAGGGGACAAATCTACTGCCTCAACCTCTTCAGGCAGACTCTGAGAAATCTGCCAGTTCTGGCAGAATTTACAGCGCAGGTTACAGCCGGCAGTAGCAATAGAAAATGCGGTCTCGCCTGGATAGACATGAAATAGAGGTTTTTTCTCAATCGGATCAATATGCACAGCGCAGGGCCGGCCATAGACCAGGGTATAGAGCTTACCGCTGTGATTTTCGCGCACCCCGCAAAAACCCCTTTTCTTATCCGGGATAATACATTTTCGCGGGCAGAGAAGACATTGAACAGTAGTGCCTTCTAATCTTTGATAGTATCTTGCCTCTTTTAATTGGGGATTGGTTTTAGCGAAAAGCGGAAGATAGAAACACAAACCGATAAGAAAAAGGATAAAGATTGTGGCAAGAATAAATCTTTTCATTATTTATTAAACCACTTAATTAAAAACTCTATTGTTTTAATAATTTGGGTATTAGGAGATAAGGATATTGGGATCTGGGTATCAGGTGATTTGGGGATTAGTTTTATCATCCGTATCTTTTTTCAAATATCCTAATTCCCAAATCCTGATAACCTAATTGCCTAATCTCCGTATTTAGTTATTATAATCATCACCATGGAGCTAGAGGGAATTTCCCGCAATAAACATTGGTGGAGCGGAGCGGATTCGAACCGCCGACCTCCTCGTTGCGAACGAGACGTTCTCCCAGCTGAACTACCGCCCCTCCTGTTTTGCGGGATCCCGACGAATTTCTAAAATAAATATCTACATTCGGGACGGCCCCTTTTGCAATATCATCGCAATCCGAATATTTTACTTTATTGAACTAGCAATAAAAAACGCCACAAGAAATATCTTCCGGCATTTGATTAATTTAAATTTTTAGTTTGAAGAGGCTGCCCGAAGACTAATAGTTGTAGCAATATTAACTGATGGATTAAATCTACTGCCGCAGGGATCAGCTGTCCCATCACCATTAACATCGCCTTCATTCGGGTCTTGGCAGGCAGTAATATCAATGCCTACAATAGAATTATTTAGAAGAGGAATAAATGTAGCGTTAAATACCCTTCGAGAAATGATCTCGTGAGGATCATTAGCATTAAGTCCGGGGGCTCCGGTGGCGCTAAAATAAGGCAAATAATACCAGATCTGAAAATCGTCAATAGGGGGGCCTGTAGAACCAGTATATCTGTATGCCCTCCACTCATCATCTATAGTAGCAATTTGATTATCCAAGCCTATATTTGTCCTTACCCGTACAGCCAGATTTCCTGCTACATTGGTCATGTTAATTCCTGGATTACTCACATCCCCAATCCCCTGCATAATATTTTTGGTCATATGCTGCAGGGCTGGAGAAATCTCGGTCAGAAGTTGCACCTGGACATCAGAATGTCTAAAACTCTGGCGGATAGCCGTATCAAAGGTAGTTGCTGCCAAGATAATAACTCCCAAAAGACTTACGGCAATGATTAATTCAAGCAGGGTTAGGGCTTTCTTATTATTAATCTTTGCATAACTAATGCACGAATTCTCACGAATTGCACACGAATTCTCACGAATAAATTCCGATGATAAATTCGTGTTTATTTGTGTGCCCCTAGAAATTGCAATTTTAATTGCAATTTCAGGGACTAAGTCCCGGAAATTTCTCTGAAATTTCTCGGGGGAATCAGTATTCATTCGTGTTCCATTGGTTTTACACTTATCAATAGCAGTCATTAACCTTTTAAAAATTTCGAATTTCCTAATGACGAATGCCTAATGAATTCCTAAAGAATAAATTACAATATACAAACCTCAAATTATAAACAATATACAATTCCAAAATTACAATGACCAAAACAGAATCAATTTTTCCAAGCGAGTTTTGAAATTTGGTCATTGGGTATTGTAATTTGTTTGTGATTTGTAATTTGGAATTTGTGATTTTTATTCGTCATTCAGATTTAGTCATTAGTTATTTTGAATTAAGGCGGTGTCCAGGTTACAGTTACCTCCACATTCTTGGGCAAATCAGGATTATTTCCTCCTTGAAAATCAGTCACAGTATAGGTACATGTTGCTGCAGGATCAATCGTAGCTAATGGGTTCGCAAAGGGACAATTATGATTTCCAAAGCTCAAATCTCCTGTACCCCAGGTATCTTCTCTTACTGCCTGCCTTAAGTTCTCTAAAACTGCCTGCATATAATTTACCGCCAATAGCCGATAACGGGAGTGGTAAACAAACCGTGTCCCGGCATTAAAAGCCACCATTATACTCCAGATTGCTATAGACAGAATCATCGCAGCAACAACTATCTCAACAAGGGTAAACCCCGCTAATGATTTCTTAATCTTTAACGGGGCTTTCTTAAAAATATATCCAAACTTTAAGGACATCCTGTGCAATCTGTGTAAGCCGGATCCGGTGGACAATTTGCTATACAGCAGGCGCCAAATATATTATTACAATTATCCCTTCTTATCATCCAGGTCCGTCCTGTTAAAACGCTCTGAGCCTGAGCATCAAAATTATTACCACCTGCCAAATCATCAACAAAATATCTCCAATTTTGTGTGGTTAAACTAAGCCTCAGGCCTGCATTGATTTGGCCGGTATTTTGTTGCAGCTCGCCATTAAAAGGAAAAAACTGAGGCGGGTCGTGCTCAATGCGATAGATCCGCTCTCCAGCCTGAATTAAACGCAGGCAGGCAACCGCCTCTCTATCTCTGGCCTGCTCTACTGCCCGCTGGTAATTAGGGAAGACGATAACCGCTGAGATAGAGGCAATAATTACCACTGCCGTTACCTCAATTAAGGTAAAAGCCTTGCGTTTGTGCATTTTATTTTATGGGTATTTATTGTATTCCTAAACAATGTTAAACAAATCCGCCAATTAAAGAGCTATGGCATTACTGCTGTGCAACTAGCTAACGCACCTGCAGGACCACATGCTAACAGGCCATCTGCGGTAATAGTTATGGTATATGCTACGCCTGGTTCGACAGCATTGTTTGCATTAGTAAGATCTCTTGTAATTGAAACTATGGGATCAGCAGCCGCACAAACAGGAGCAGCAAAAAAACGCGGCGCACCAATTTCGACATCTAAACCCCCACAGGCGCCTGCGTAATTACCTCGTTGTGCCCTCTCTCTTATCTGTGCAGAGCGAAAAGTACCTAATATAGAAATCCCTTCTGCTGCGCGGGCTTTTTCTGCGGCCCTGAAATAACGCGGCATAGCAAAACTGGCCAAGATACCCAAGATGACAATGACGATAATTAATTCCAGTAAGGTAAAACCTTTTCTTCTCATTTTTCCTCCTTAATTTATTTAATTTTAACCTTTAACCTTTAACCTTTAACCTTTAACCTTTAACCTACACACCACCTCCTTCTATAGAGCATGCGACTTATGACTTAATTTCGTTATCACTCACTAAGCCATGTCTTCATTTATCTTACTTCATTCCTCCTACAGTTGCGATATTAAAAATAGGCAGAAACATCGAAATTACCATAAATCCAATGATGCCTCCTATAAAAACCAGCATAAACGGCTCAAACATAAGCGTCAAGCGGGTGACAAAGGTCTCAATAAATGACTCATAAAATTTGGAAATCTGATTGAACATTTTAGGCAATTCACCAACTTCTTCCCCGATAGAAACCATCTGCACTACCATAGGAGGGAATACGCCGCTAGCCTCTAATGGCTCAGACAAGGTCTTTCCTTCGCGCACATTATTCTTGGCCTGGGTTATGGCCTTTTCGATGACTGTATTGGTAATACTGTGCTGGGTAATATCCAAGGCATAAAGTATTGGCACCCCGCTTTCTAAGAGCATTGCCAGTTCCGAAGTAAAAGTCTCTATGGCCATAGCCTTAAAGAGATGGCCTAAAACGGGCATTTTAAATTTAAAGATGTCAAAAGTTTCTCTTCCTGATCTGGTTTCGATATATCTTCTAAAAAGATAGGAAATAATAATTACTCCTAAGACTATAGGAATTATACCACGGTGCAAGGATTTACTCAAGAAAATAAAAAATCTTGTGGGGGCAGGCAGTTCTACGCCAAAAGCACCAAACAATTCGGCAAAGGTAGGAATAATCTTATAGACAAAAAAGAATATCGCGCCCATAGCTACAATAAAGAGTATGGCAGGATAAATAAGGGCTGTAATGACCTTAGTCTGAAACGCAGCCCTGGCCTCTTCGTATCTGGCCAGCCTGTCTAAAACCAAAGGCATATTTCCGCTGGCCTCACCGGTCTCAATAAGGTTTACCCACAATTTCGAAAATATCCGCGGGAACCTTGCCATGCCCTGGGCGAGGCTTTTGCCTGACTCAACATCGTTCTTTACCTGTTCAACAGCCTGATAAAGAGTTCTGGATTCAATCTGTTTTAAGATAACATCTAAGGCCCTAAGGAGATTGATTCCGGAGTCTAACATCGTCCCTAATTGCCTGGAAAAAAGGACCATATCATTGACGCTCACGCGGCTTCTGCGAATTATGGTTTTTAAGGACCGGGCGGGTTTTGGTTCACCTGCAGCTGTTTGCGCCTCGGATTCCTGACTGACCACTGTAGTAATAATCAGGCCCTCTTGCTGCAGGCGTGATATCAATGAACCCTGATCTTGTGCCTCGGCTACGCCTGTCCTTTTTTGGCCGTCATTTGTCCTGGCTACATAAAAGAATTTTGGCATCTTTTTCCTTATTTCCGCCAAAGGCGGATCAGCCTACGGCTGAAACACAGATAACTCATCTGTGCCTATCTGTGAAAACTTAAGTTTTTATTTACAATCTGCGCTCATCTGTGCAACTAGAAATCCCCTACAGCAACACCAAGGACTTCCTCTAAACTGGTAAGGCCGTCACTAGCTTTTTTTAGTCCGCTTTCCAATAAACTAACCATGCCTTCTTCCCGGGAAATATTCTTGAGCATAACAAATGATACTCCCGGCTTAATCTGCTCCCTGATTTTTTCCGTAACTACCATTACCTCGGCGATAGCAATCCTTCCCATGTAGCCAATATGATTACATTTATCACAACCTTTGGGTCTATAAATAAGGTCTGGGGGGTTAAAATTTAGATCTTTTATCTGCTCTGGTTTCGGCTCATACGCCTCTTTACATTCAGGGCAAAGTTTTCTTACTAAACGCTGGGCCACGATTAAAACGATAGATGGAGCTAAAAGGTAAGGCTCTATGCCGATATCCATAAGCCGGGTTATGGTCGAAGGTGCATCATTAGTGTGTAAGGTACTAAAAACCAGATGTCCGGTTAAGGCTGCGCGCACACAAATCTGGGCAGTCTCCAGGTCCCTTACCTCTCCAACCATCATTATATCCGGGTCTTGTCTTAAAAATGCCCTAAGGGATGAGGCAAAGGTAAGGCCGATATCCGGTTTTATCTGGACTTGATTAACCCCCTCAAGATGGTATTCAACTGGGTCCTCGACAGTGATGATATTTTTTCGCGGGTCTTTTACCTCGCTTAAGGCGGCATAAAGAGTAGTGGTCTTTCCCGAACCAGTGGGGCCGGTTAAAAAGACCATCCCATAGGGACTACGGATTGACCGGCGGAAATCCTTCAATTGATTCGAATCAAATCCAAGTTGTGCCAGATCTAAAGGGATCTGGGTGCGGTCTAATAATCTTAAGACCGCCTTTTCACCGTAGATAGTGGGTACTATGGATATCCTCAGGTCGATGGTCTTGTTCTCTAGTTTAACAATAAAGGAACCATCCTGGGGCAGGCGTTTTTCCGCAATATCTAACTTGGAAAGAATCTTAATACGCGAGACAATGGGAAGATGCAGGTGCCGGGCAGGCGGCGGTATCTCATAAAGTACGCCGTCAATACGATAACGTAAAGAAATCCTGTTCTTAAACGGTTCGATGTGGATATCTGAGGCGCGCTCATCTATGGCCTGACGGATAATCAAGTCCACAAGTTTTATAACAGGAGCCTCTTCTGCCCGGGCAATAAGTTTGTCGATACTTAGCTCTTCTTCTTCAGGTGTGCGCAATTCCTGGGCCTCTACAGTTTCCTCATCTTGGCTTTTATAGGAATCTTTAACCGCTTCTTTTAAAAGATTCAGTTTTCCGTAAAAATCTTCGATTGCCTGTAAGATATCGGATTTGGTAGCAATCACAGGATTAATCTCACAGCCGGTCATCTTTCTCAGGTTGTCAATCAGGATAAGATCCAAAGGGTCATATACAGCGCAGGTCAGGGAACTAAAACTCTTAGAAAGCGGCAGGACTAAATTCTTAAGGGCAAAATCTTTGGGGACTAACTCCTCCAGGCCCTGGTCGATAATAGGCTTAAGAAGCCCTGCCCCTAAAGAAACGTAAGGAATACTGAGTTGCTTACCCAGGGCAGCAATGACATCCTGTTCTTTTACAATGCCAAGTTTTATAAAAATCTCGCCGATACGGGCGTTTTTCTCTTGCCTCTGGGCAGAGATAGCCTGTTCAAGCTGGTCTTTGGTAATCAAGCCTTCCTGCAGCAATATCTCGCCTAATTTTGAGCTCATACGCGGCATATCTACACCTAACTAATTATAATTCTTATTAAAAATCTAGTCAATTTAAAATCGGACATTTTTTTATCTTGCATCTGGTATCTGGCATCTATTATCTATAATCTTTTATCTTCAACCTGATCTAAAAATTTATCTATATCAGTATTCCTTAAAGAAGGCATCTGTTCCCGATTAAGGCCTAAAGTACTTATCGCAGGCAGGGTATCTTTGAATGTAGGTTCTTTTATGATGTGGGGAGTAAGAAAAATAATCAACTCCCGATCCTCGTCTTTAGTTTTATCCTTATGTCTAAATAATGTGCCTAATAGAGGGATATCCCCTAAAAAAGGAACCTTGGTATTGACTAAGGAAGTGTCAGTACGTATAAGACCGCCGATTACAATAGTCTGGCCGTCTTTAATCATAACGGTTGATTTTGTCCCCCGCTTTTCCGGGTCTCTAAAAGAATAGGTGTCACCGGCAAGAGTTAAGGTATTGCCGGTCTTAGCTGCAGCAACCTCCGGCTCAATAAACATGGTGATATCACCTGTTTCTGCGTTAACTTGAGGGGTAACTCTTAAAGACACGCCTGTCTCTGACCTTTCTGGCTCTTGCGTAGTGCTGCCGGAAGAGCCGCCAGTTGAGGCGGTAGTAGTTGTAATGCCGATGGATTCTTGCGTTGCTATTTTTATCTCAGCCGTTTCATTGCTTAATGTAAGAATCCTTGGCCGGGCAAGATATTTGGTATCTGTCTGGGACCTTAAGAAATCCAGGGAAAGCTGTTTTCCTACTATTGTTAAAATTGTCGGCCCAAAAGTGTTAGCTGCCCAACTCATATCAGACCAACCGCTTGGAGTAGCAGTTGCCGCTGTGACTGTCGCCGTATTTTTTGATTGATTTGCATACCTAGAAGTATGAAATGGAAAAGCACTGGCCCTTTGAGTCAAGGTCATATCTAAAGAAGCAAGCGGATTCTGCCACTTTACTCCCAGTTGATCTGCAGTATTTTTAGAAACATCAAGCATCTCTACTTCAATTAATACCTGAGGCGTAGCAATATCTAATTTGCTAATAGTCTGGTCAATAAAGGTAAAATTGTTGGGCACGTCGGTAACTATGAGGCTGTTAGTGCGCGCATCCTCAACAATCTTACCATTATCCGTTAGGATCTTTTCAATTGCCGTTTTTATGCCGCCTGAATCTTCTTGTGTTGAACTAGTGCTTGTGGATGAACTACTGCTTGTGCTGCTGAGTTTATCTTTTATTTCGCTGTTTATATGCGAAGTGCTGACCCGGGCATATTTTAGGTAATACACCTTGGTGATGGTCTCAATCTTAGGTCTACCCAATTCTTTGACGATAAAGATATGGCTTGATTTATCTAACTCATAGGCAAGGCCATTGGCCGAGAGAATCTTGGAAAGCGCCTCATCCACACTGACCTTATCAAGATACAGCGTTAACTTTCTATCCATAATCGCCTCAGAAGCAATAAAATTTAAACCCGACTGCTGAGAAAATATCTTTAAGACATCCTTTAGATTGGCATCCTGAAAATCCATGGAAATAAGCGGTTCTTTTTCACCATCATAACCAAAATCCTCATAAGGCCCGGCTTCTCTAACGACAAGAAACAAAAAAGCAAGGATTAAATAAATTAATAATCTGTATTTATTTTTCATCTTCTCTCGCCCTCCGTCGACCTTCCGGGAGAAGGCCCTTGTGTTTGGAGCGTAAATAATTTCCCCTTATATGTTATTACAATTCCATCTTTTTTTATCTCTACTATCTCGGATTCATCGATTTTATCTCCAATTTTAACCACCTTATTCTCAATTATTGCCTGAGGAAATTTTGCTCCCCAGACCAGGCCCTGAATATTAAGTTTTGGCGCTACTATGACTTCTTCTCGCGTACCTGGTGCAATAACCGTTGGCTGTTCTATAGGTTTTTCTTTCGGCAATAAGGAAGTAAATGGATCGCGGTTAGTTGAGGGATTAAACTCAACCGTGGCTGAAACAACCTCCTGCCAAAGAAGCGTAACAATCAGCATTAAAAACAGCATGAACAACCTTTTATTAATCTTTGTATAACCAATGCGCGAATTCTCACAAATTGCATACGAATTCTCACGAATAAATTCCGACGACAAATTCGTGTTTATTTGTGTGCCCCTAGAAATTGCAATTTTAATTGCAATTTCAGGGACTAAGTCCCGGGAATTCTCCGAATTCCCGGGGTAATCAGTGCGCATTCGTGTTCCATTAGTTTTGCCCTTATCAATAGTCAAGGAAAATCTCCTTATTTAAAATAGAAGGCGCCAACAATCAAATCACAAGATCTCGCGGCCTGCTGATCCTCTCTCCCATAACTTACGTTAGCTACGCTCATACCATCTACTTGCAGAAACAACGAAGAATTCTCAATAATACTGATAAAAGAGCCTAGTTGGTTGAATGAATCGATTTGAAAACGCAGATTAACCGATAAATAAAAATAAGGACCGATTTCTTTCACCGCCAAAGGGCTCATAGACTCAAATTTAATCCCTATTTGATTTGCATACTGATTAATCATATTTATTACGAGGCCCATATCTTTATCCAATAAGGCCACCTTTTTATAATCCTCTAAATTTTTCTTTATATCTTCAATCTTACTGATTACGAGGTTATCTTCTTTTTCTTCCCCAATCTCTATCTTTATATCCTGGGCTTTTTTAATCTGATCCGTGTATACGTGTTTTGCCACTATAAAACTAAAAATAACAATCCCAATATGAAACAGGAATACGGGTTTCTTAATCAGCTCTTCAAGCTTTATCTGTTTGAAATTGCCTAAATTCATAAATATCTACCTACATGAAATTTCAAAATCAGTGACTATCCATTTTGCTGCTTTATTTTTATTGACCCTAGAGAGGCTTATCTCGGTAAAACCTTCGAGAAAACTTGCGTCATTCTTTAACCTAGATAAAAGTTGATTTACCGTGCCAAATTCTTTGGTTTCGTCCTCATGGTAGACGCTGCCTCTTACTACCAGCCCAATCGAATTGGGAGATTTTTGAAAAGAAATATCTTTAAGCCAACAGCCATCAGGCAAAACACTGGCAAGGGTATTTAACTTTTTGGTGAGATAAATCCTTCTCCCAGCCAAAGTTTCCAGGGCGCTGAGTTTCTTTTCGTAATTTTCTTGCATTATTTTTAAATCTTTGGAGCTGAGACCGCTGAAATATCCGGCTCTTTTATCCTTTTGTCTTAAGCTTTCAAGATTTTTCTTTTCAAGAATAATTTTTTGAAGGCCGAATAAATATACTAAAACTACTCCCAGACAGCAGATTATTAATGTACGTATTAGCTCTGGTTTTAAAAGAGAGAGCAAATCTATCTTTATTGCGACTTTTGGAAAAATAGCCTTTGGCTTATAAGTCTTGACTGCAATATTTTTCAATAAGTCTATGGAAAACGGAAGGCTGATTTTGTTTCTTAAAGACGCCCCATATGCCTTTACCAAACCGAGGCCCATTGGTTCTTTGATATTTATGAGTAACTCAGCAGGCCTAACTATAACTATAGGAAAGCCTAATTCCCTAGAAAGAGAATCTTTTAATTCTGAAGAATCCTCCTGGGTTACCAAAATTAGTTTTTCGATAAATTTCTGATAAGGTTGCCTACGAAAATAAAACTCTAAAGAAAGCCGGATTTCGGTTATTAATTTAGCGGAGGTTGAATCTAGTTTCTCGTCCATTTCAAGCGGCAGGCCAGGCAAAAATTTTATGTCTCTGTTAAATCGCGGAAATCCTGCCTCTAAAATAGTAATATCACCGCCTTCATTGGGGTTAAAATCAACAATCACTAAATTGTTTTTCCCGATATGTCTGCTTAATTTTAAAACCCGTAGTAGACTAAAAGATGCGGGTTCTATGGCCAAAAGATTTAATTTGGCCTCTGTGAAGACCGAAACAATAAAATCTAAGAAGTCCCTTTTTATAGCAACGAAAAGGATACCTAAGTTTTTATTTAAATTAATGGACTGGTAATCAAAGGCCAGTTCTTCTATGTTAAAGGGAATATATCTTCTGGCCTCAAAGTTAACGGTAGAATCAAGTTCTGCTTTAGGCATAACCGGTATCTGAAAGTACCTAATCACTAGCTTTTCTGCCGCGATACTTAAGATAACATCCTTAGTCTCAATCAATGCCTCTCGGATACTTTTATTAAGGCCTACCACCATCTTTAGTTTATCGTCTTGAGAAAAATCTACGGCCTGTTCTTGTTTGGCGGGCAAGGCCAAAGAATAGTATCGAGCTAATTGCTTGGCCTGTGCCTCAATAAGTTCTATGGAGCCCTGGCTCAAATATATGCCTACCTGGTTGCCCTTTAACATATTAGTTGCTCCCTCCAGAATCGCCTTCTGCCTTCTGGACCTGAGATCTTAGCCATTTGTCGATCTCTCTCCTATCAAATCTCCAGACCCCTCCCAACTTTATTCCAGACATCTTTCTTTGGTTTAGCCAATTATAGATGGTCTGCTTGCGCAGCTTGAGATAGTCTGCTAATTCCTCAATATCCATTAATCTTGCCATTTTACTCATATTTACCTATATTTTTTTATACTTAATTAAAACATAATATAATTACCTTGTCAAGTATTTTTTTATTAAGATTTACTTTTATTATTAACCCAGCATTTGCAACTTAATTATTTATAGGGCGTCACAAAAGTGCCACCCTTGATTACGGTGATTATCCCGCACCATAGAAAATATCCAGCGGGATCCCGTAAAGCGGGAAGAAAACACCTGCCTGACGACAGTCAGGGATTACAGCGATTAAACAGGTCGTCGAGATAATCGCTGAAATCATATTAGAAATCACTGTAATCATAGGCTGGAACGACTTTCATGACAGCCTAAATTATTTAGAATAGGATTTGATTTGGTAAGAGTAATTCTAGGAGGGATTAATTAAAAAACCTGGTAGTTGACTGTTGCACTGATAATGCGTGTTCCTGAAGGGCCTCCGGGATTATCCGTCACCGTTACATCCAAAGGCACGGAGCCAAAAACAGTGAGATTAGTAACAGCTTGAGGAGGATTTTGTCGAAGCTGCCACATTGCCTGCTGTATTCCTGATTCAGCAGCATACATCGCCCGGATACGCCTTATCTGATGTTCTATGAGCCTGGCTTCATTAGTCATCAATGAAAATAAAGCAACAGCAATAATGGTAGAAAGCAAAACAAACACGATAACAGTGACTAAGGCCACGGCCGCATTATTTATCTTAAAGTGGACCATTCAACCTCTACGTAGACTGATATGGTAATCTCCTGACTCTTGGGTCAAAATGACATGGCCTTCTCTGGCCAGCCATCCTAGGCTCATTAAAACCAACTCCCGTGGCTTATCTATGCCTGTAATCATACTGGCTAAACCAACCTCTCCATGAGTATCCAGATAGTGCCAGATATCTCCGGCTACAATCCCAATTTCAATAATCATCTAAACGCCTCCTCTAATGAGCACATAACTTACGGAGCTATCGATTAATCTTTTGGCGACGGAAGCTATAAGTGCGGATTAAACCACACGATTTATGTTTCCGCCACTAAATATTAGACGGATCCGCCAATGATTTGTGGCGGGCGCTATCGCTCTATAAGTCGTGGCTTCATTTGATATTATAACTTAATTAATTTAATTTGCAAACTAAATTTTTTATTGGCCCCCTTTAATCATTTCCTGTTTAAGAGATAAGAGTTTTTCTTTTGCGAATTTTGCCTCTTCTACATCCATCGCTGCGAGCTTTTCATAAATATTTTCTGCCTCACTATATTGGCGCTTATTTTCAAAAATCCGCGCGCTGCGTAAATACGCCTTAACTACCCAATGGGTATCCTTAGGATACAACTCGCCAATCTCCAGATATGACTTTATGGCCTCTTCGAGATCGCCTTTTTCTTCATAAGAATCAGCCAGTTTAAAATACAATTGGCTGCTTGAGGAAATATTTATCGCCTTAAGATAATTGATTATCGCCTCCTGATATCGGTCAAACGCCTTATAAACATCAGCCTTTTTTTCAAAAGCAACTGGTTTGGAATCAGGAAACTTAGCTATTAATTCATTACAAGTAGATATAGCCCCGTCAATATTATCCTTGGCTTTATAAATATCAATTATCCCCATATACGCATCTTTGGCCAAATTGGTATCAGCGAATTCCAAGACCCTCTGAAATTGCCTTAGTGCTAAATCGAATTTATTTTCCGACAAATAGATCTCTCCGATGTAATAGAAGGCATCATCGATAAACTGGCTGGCAGGATGTTCCCTGATTAACTTCCAGAGATTCCTCCTGGCCATATCAAAAACGCCATTTTCGGTATAATACCTACCCAGCCATAACAGAACCTGAGGCCTCAATTCAGAATCAGGATGATTATTAACAAAGTTATTCAATCTTTTTATGGCCTCTTTGCTTTCCCCTATCTGATTTAAAATATTGGCTATCTCAAATTCTACAGTCTCTGCAAGCTTCAAGTCCTCGGGACTTTCGTTCAGTATTGTTTGGAAGATATTGATTGCCTCTTTATAGTCACCGAGATTATAAAAGGATTCTCCCACAAGATATAATGCTTCATTCTTTAAAGGACTGTTGTTAAATTTAATAGAAAAATCATGAAAAAGATCTTTTGCCTCTAAAAAATCTCCCTTTTTAAAATAGACCATGCCTAATTGAAAATGCGCCTCCTCGAATAACCCGCTGTTAGGAAAATTAGCAATCAGACTACCAAAGGCATTAAGTGCCTCATCGTATTGGCCTAGCTCTATCAGGGTTAAACCCAAATGATATTGGAGATAATCAGAATAAGAATTATTCGGAAAATCCTTAAGAATCTGATTATATGTTTTAACCGCCTCCTGAAATTGGGAATTATGCCTAAGGGTATCTGCAATCCGGCACATTGCGCTTAACCTGACTATTTTATCTTGGGAGTTCTGGGCCAAATCCTCCAACTCTAAAACAGCCTCTTTATAGCGGCCTAATTTTAAATAAACTGCTGCCAGGCCATTATGCACTTTATCCAATAGATCCCTTGCCTCGGAAGGCAATTTTTGGATTCTTTCTAAGACCTCTTGATAAACTGAAATGGACTCTTGTGATTTGTTTAGCTCATAAAGACAATCCGCCTTGCCAAGAAGTGCCTCAATTATACAGCTTGAATTCGGAAATTCTTTAATAAGTTCTTCGTAGAGGCCTAAGGCCTTTTCATATTCCTTTTGATTAGTAAATAAGGTGGCTTTGGCCAAAAACGCCAGGTCCGAAGATAACTGATTTAAGTAGTTTTGGGCCTTGGTTAAATTGTTAAGCTTGATATAACACCAGCCTATGCCAAGCTTAGCCAAATCTGTCAAATATTTCCTAGAAGAGCCTTTTGAAGCCTCGATAGTACGCAGGTAATCATTAATTGCGTTAGAATAATCTCCTAAATAATATTCGGACTCGGCTAAATAAAACAAGGCCTGTGATTTTTTCAAGGAGCGCGGATATTCTTTCAAAAAACGGGTTAAGGTGTTTCTAAGATTGGTGTAGTCTTTAAGATTGTAGAATGACTCGCAGATTTTAATTTCAGCATCTTCTGCAAGATCATGATTAGGAAATTGCTCCCTTATTTTTTTAAGATACTTTAAGGCTTCGGGGAAATTATCCTCTTGGAAAAAAGACCAGCCAAGAGAATAATAAACAAAAGGCACATAACTTGATTGAGGGAAATTTTTGATTAGTCCTTCGTATAGTTTTTTTGCCTCTTTTAAATTCCCGCTTTTAAAATACGTCTCAGCCGACCAATAACCAATCGCGTCCTTAAAATTTTGCGAACCAGGTAAATCTTTTAGTCTTTCAAATTCAAGAAAGGCCTCAGAATATTTTTCTTGATAAAGCAGGCACTTACCTCTAAGAAAGTAGGCCTCAAAAATCTTTGGACTATTGGGATAGGACTTTAAAAAATTACCAATTGATTCAAGTGCCAGCTCGTAAAAACCATCGGAAAACGCCTTTTGCGCCACAAAAAAATCTTCCTCTTGTTTGTCGGCAGCGCAAGAGACAGCCGGCTGCAATAACCAAAATCCGCTCACTAAAACTAAAATAATTATTTTTTTTATTCCCATTGCTTTTTCAATAAATTTGTAAGTAATATAACATCTAGGATTTATTTCTTCAATACCTTTTTTAGATACTGGCCGGTGTAAGAAGTTTTGTGTTTAGCAATATCCTCTGGTGGGCCGCTTGCCAGGAGCCTTCCGCCAGCTTCGCCTCCGTCTGGGCCAAGATCAATAACATAATCACAGGACTTTATGACTTCGAGATTGTGCTCTATGACAATAACCGTATTGCCCGATTCGACAAGTCTATGTAAAACAATTAATAGCTTATCAACATCGGCAAAATGTAATCCCGTAGTAGGTTCATCAAGGATGTAAACGGTCCTACCGGTTGAACGCCGGCATAGTTGCTCGGCTAATTTTACTCTTTGCGCCTCTCCTCCGGAAAGAGTCGTAGCAGACTGGCCCAATTTTATATAACCCAACCCCACATCGCTTAAGGTAGACAAAATCGATTTTACCTTGGGTATATTCTCAAACAAAACCAGCGCCTCGTCCACAGACATATCTAAGACATCAGCGATGGACCTGCCTTTAAATTTTACCTCTAAGGTCTGTTCATTAAATCTTTGACCCTTGCAGACCTCGCACCTTACATAGACATCAGGTAAAAAGTGCATCTCTATTTTTTTAATCCCGTCTCCTAAACACTCCTCGCATCTTCCGCCTTTGACATTAAAACTAAACCTTCCGGGTTTATACCCCCTAAGACGTGCCTGGGGTAATTGGTTGAATAATTCTCTTATAGGTGCGAAAACTCCGGTGTAGGTTACCGGGTTTGAACGCGGCGTCCTACCAATAGGAGACTGGTCTACCACAATAACCTTGTCAATAAATTCATGGCCTAAAATTTGATCATGAGCGCCTGGTTTAACTTTGGATTTATAGAGTAGCCTGCAAAGCCCACGATAGAGTATCTCATCTATTAATGTGGACTTTCCTGAGCCTGAGACACCGCAACAGCAGACAAAAGCACCCAAGGGAATTCTGACATCAATATTCTTTAGGTTGTGTTCTCTGGCACCCTTTATCAAAAGGAACTTTCGAATGCTGAGCTTTCGTCGTGCAGGAATCCCGATTTTAAGTTCGCCTCTCAAGTATTTCCCTGTTAAAGAGTCAGTTGATTTTAACAAGCCCTCTAAAGGCCCTTCGTAAAGCACCTCCCCGCCCAAGGCGCCTGCGCCTGGCCCTAAATCCACAATATAGTCAGCGGCCCTTATGGTTGCCTCGTCATGCTCAACCACCAAAACCGTGTTGCCCAAATCGCGCAGCATCTTTAAGGTAAGTAGCAATTTTTGATTGTCTTTTTGATGCAGTCCGATACTCGGTTCATCCAATATATAGATTACCCCTACAAGACGAGAGCCGACCTGCGTAGCCAGCCTAATCCTCTGGGCCTCGCCTCCTGAAAGTGTGCTGCTTTTCCTGTCCAGGGTCAAATAATCTAAACCCACATCAATACAAAAAGTTAGCCTGTTGACTATCTCTTTTAAAACTTGCCTGGCAATCTGTTGTTCTTTATCCGTGAGTTTTAAATTAGAGAAAAAATCATAGGCCTGTTTTATGGACATATGAGAAACGCCCCAGATGGAAAGATTATTAATTTTTATGGACAGGCTCTCTTTTTTCAACCGGCAGCCGTTACAATCAGGACAAGGAAGGCTAGACATCAATTTTGAAATCTCCTCTTTTAAAAAATCGCTCTTAGTCTGGTGAAATAGCCTTTCTAAATTAGGAATAACCCCTTCAAACTCCTTGCCCCAGATCTCTTCATGGCATCCAAAGAGTATGCTATCTTGAATATTTTTAGGCAACTTGTTAAACGCAGTATCCAAACTAAATCCCAATCGATAGGAAAGTTCGCGCAATAGACTTCTGTAATAAAGGATGTAGCCTCTGCCGCCCCTGCGCCAGGCCTCGATTGCTCCATCTTGAATGCTTTTGTTTTTGTCCGGGATGACTAAATCAAGGTCAATCTCCATCTTGGTCCCTAGGCCGTTGCAACTGGGACAGGCCCCGTAAGGCGAATTAAAAGAAAATATCCGGGGTTCGACTTCTGTATAATTAATTCCGCATCGTGCGCAGGAATATACTTCACTAAAAATCAAGTCTTTCTTTCGAGAACCTGCCTGGCTAATCATTACTATCGACTTACCTACTTTCAACGCCGTCTCGATTGAGTCGGTAAGGCGTTTTTTAATCCTGGGATCAATGACCAATCTATCTACAACTATCTCAATATTATGAATTTTATATTTGTCTAACTTGATCTCCTCTCGTAATTCATGGGATTTAGCGTCTACCCTCACCCGCAAAAACCCGTCTTTTCGGATCTGGCTAAATAATTCCTGATATTGGCCTTTGCGTCCACGGACTACCGGGGCCAGGACCTCAATCTTGGAGCCCTCTGGTAAGGCCAATACCTTTCGGACAATCTCCTGGGAAGATTGCCTCTTTACGGCCTGGCCGCATTTGTGACAATAAATCGTTCCGATGCGGGCAAAAAGCAGCCTTAAATAATCATAGATCTCTGTCTGGGTGCCAACTGTAGAACGGGGATTTGAACTTGCGGTTCTTTGCTCAATGGCTATGGCCGGTGAAAGCCCTTCAATATTCTCTACATCAGGCTTTTGGAGCTGTTCTAAAAACTGGCGGGCATAGGCAGAAAGGCTCTCAACGTATCTGCGCTGGCCTTCGGCATATATCGTATCAAAGGCAAGGCTAGACTTGCCTGAACCTGAAAGCCCAGTAATTACAATAAGCTTATTTCGCGGCAACCTCAGGTCTATATTCTTGAGATTATGCTCTTTGGCGTTTTTAATAATGATATAGGCTTGGTCATTCATTTTTGAGGCGATTCTTAGAACACCTTAAGTAATCAAAAAGGATTATCTTGGAATATTTAGGACAAATATCACTTCGAATATATAAAAAAGGATATAAAAGCAATAAATAACTTTTTCAGATAATCTTGAATTGATCAGACCTTTAATTATGTAAGTAATCACTTTATTCATTTTTATAGGGCTTCACAAAATTCGTCCAGCCCTTAGGTTAATTTCGTGAAGGGCTGTTCATTTTTAGATAAGAAGGCCTTTCTCGGTCTGTTTTTTTCTAATTAAAGATAACATCCATATAATACATATAGACCATAAAGAAAAAAGTAGGATTGACCGGCCTAATAAAAGACAATGTAAATTAAAATTCATAACGTTGAAAATTCCAAAGATTATTTTCGGATAGAACGTTAAATAAAAATTAATTAAAGCGCCTGAGGCAAAAATAATGAACAGATAAAGAAATCTGTCTCTCATCAGGAATGCAAAGGGCAATATCCAAATAAGATACTGAGAAGCTACGCCTACATAGATAACATAAAATGCCAGAAAAGTTAAAACTATGGAATCAATCAATTTTCTCTTTCTAGAAAATGACAATAATACAAAATAAACCAGCATAAATATAAACTTTGTTATCTCAAATAATTCCTGACTTGCTCTGTCTGGCCTAATCGGTTCATAAATCAGCATATTTAATTTCAGCGAGTATAACGTCCTCATAAAGGCCCCAAAACCGTAATCCATACCCCCGCTGTAATTAAATACCTCTTTAATAACAGACCCGTAATCTAAAATTAAAAACGGGATAAACGCCAATATAACTGGTAATAAACAATAGATTAGATAAATTATTTTTCTTTTAAAAGAAATCTGCATTTTAACAAGAAATAATGGAAGGAGCAACAGGGGATAACCCCTTAGGCCTATCGCCAGTCCCAGCAATAGTGCTGAAAGACGGTAATTTTTATCGACGCCAAATAATAATACGCTATAAGCCAATAAGGTAAATAGGGCCGGCAAAGGCATAATATTTCCATGAAATGCGCTAATAAGAATAGATACTGGATTTAAGGCATATAATAATGCCCAGAATAGGGCATTTTTCTCCTTCATCTTTAGCATGATAAGATAAATCGATACCGCAATCAATGCATCTGCCAGGATAGCGGGTAATTTTATAGTTATATGAAACGGTAATCCAAAAAGGTCAGAAATAATAAGACAGGCAGCAGGCAGAAACATAGAAATAGGGCAATAAGGAAAGACTTTGTGCGTTACTTTATAGATATTTAAATGATTAAGCACGGGATACGCCTGTTTTTTATATAGCATTATGTCGGCATTTTGGTCTGAACCAAATACAACAGGAATCATTCGGACAATAAGCGCAATAAAAAGTATTAAAAAAATGGGTTTAAAATTAATTTTCATAATTGCGAGTTTCCTTAATCGTGCTTTTTACCCCGACACCCCGACTTCTCGTAGGGGGTCGGGGTATCCCGACTGAAGCGAAGCGAAACGTCGGGAAACCCGGAAGAAAAGAAGCCATGGTCTGGAGAGACCATGGAATTTTACTATTTGAATTGTTTAAACCGGATAATTCCCCTGGTATGCAAGAGATATTTTAGGAGCGTTTTTAATATGCCGAAGCCATAAATTACTGAAGGCAAAAATTTAATCGAAGAGGCCTCGTCAAAGTAACGGGTGCGAATAGGTATCTCTTCTATCTTTAAATAGTGCAACACGCCCTGAACGATTATCTCGGTATCAAAGACAAAACCATCAGAATTAGCCATAAAGTTAACCGTCCTTAAATATTGGGCACTGTAGGCCCTAAAGCCTGAATGATATTCGGATAGATATGTCCCGAGAATCACATTCTCTAAGGCGGTCAACAGGATATTGGCATTATGCTTCCAGAGCGGCATCCCCCCTTCGAGGGCCCCACCCTTCATCATCCGCGAACCGAATACCGCGTCAGCATTACCTTTTTCAATCGGCTCAATCAAATGAGGAATTACCGTCGGGTCATATTGATAATCCGGATGGACCATCACCACAATATCCGCGCCCATTGAAAGGGCCTTAGTATAACAGGTTTTCTGGTTTGCTCCATAGCCCATATTTTTATTATGCCGGATAACTTTAAGGCCGAGTTTCTGGGCAATCTCAACCGTATTATCAGTGCTTACATCATCAACCAGGATAATCTCATCGATAATCTCTCTGGGAATATCCCTAAGAGTCATCTCTAAGGTCCTGGCTGCATTATAGGCTGGTAAAACCACAATCTTTTTCATCCTTTTGTTTTTTAAGACCTCCGGCCTGGACTCCAGCTCACTGACAAATTCAAGTTTACGGCTTTTTCTGACAAAGACTTCAATCTGATCCGCGAAATTTATACTTACAAGGAAATTTTCAAGACTCAGATTTTTTACAAAGAAATTCATAATATTAAAGATTATCCGGTTATAAGAACCAAACCTATCCAGCCAGTATCTAAAAGAAAAAGTACGCGAACATCCCCGCAGGCGAAGAGGCTTAAAGCCGCAAGATTCGAGCATCTTTAGTAAGGTCTTACGCGTAAAATAAAAAATGTGCTCCTGCTTTATCCCCCACCATCTTGCCTTAAGAAACCGGCTTATTCGGCTGTCAATATCAGGCGTATTCACACAGAGAATACCATTGGGTTTTAAAACTCTTCTTACCTCAACCAGTATCTCTTTAGGGTCCAGGAGGTGTTCTATGGTCTCCTTCATCACTACGGCATCAAAATATGAATTGGTAAATCTTGCCTCTTTCAATTGGCCACAGAAAATATCAATATTATAGTGCTTTTTTGCATAATCAACCGCCCATTGGGACAACTCTACTCCGTCAACTTGCCAGCCCCGGGATTTGGCCTCGGAGAGTAAAATTCCTGAAGCCGCGCCTATATCAAGAATCCTCCCTTTTGTCTTTATGAGCTTCTCTAACAAATTCAAGGTCCTCCTTGCGGAAATCCTCCTGCCTGATTCCTCCTGGGCATATGATGAATCACTCATTTCTTTATAAGCCGAAAGCAGCTCTTCTTCGCCAGGGCGCGGATTAACATATACCAGGCCGCACCTATGGCACTTGACTATCCGGCCGTGCTTACCCACTGAGTCATCCGTAATGGTATATGAACTAATCCCGCCTTTGTAGGCGCCTTTGGCGCGGAATAATACCTGATACTTATTAAAACCGCAGAGATTACATTTTACTTCTCTCAACAATTTTCCTTCTCCTTTTTTAATCGCTAAACCGCCAAATTTTTTATTTGCGTCCTTCGATTAATGCTTCGACTTCGCTCAGCACTATTAGAAACATCATGAGCCTGTCGAATGGCTCAGGACGCAATCCTGAGCCCTTCGACTCGCTTCGCTCGCTCAGGATGAATACTGAGCTTGTCGAAGTAGAGTGAAGTCGAATGGATTGCGTTTCTGCGGTATCTTTAATAGTTACCTTATTTTGCGTTTTTGCTTTCTAAATTTTATTTATTCAAAGTCAGAAGTCGTATCCTTCCCTTGTCATCAAACAAATCTTTTATGTCAGAGGAGGCGCTAAGCGCGAATCCTGTCCTTTGGTCGTAGAATCCTAGTTTTATGGTATAAAAACCTTCACTAAGGTTATCGGGGGCCATAATGTATTTATCCTCCCTGATGAATTCGCCTTCATTCCAGGCATTGGTGGGATAAATTCTATAACAAACCGGACTGAATATCCTGTTGACCAGCCTGTTATCTTCATCAATAAAATCCAAGTAAACATTTATATCCATATCGGTTTTTTTAACGCCCTGCCAGTAAAATACAAAATTTAAAAGGCCACATTTTTGCGCAGGTTTAAAATCGTAACCAATAAATTTTATATCACCAAGAACTGTGGCATCAACTTTTCTCTTTGGATGCGGGTTATCAGTTAATATCTTATAAAGTTCGAGGTTACCCTGGCCGCCTTTTTTGAAAAAAACAATGGAATTTACTACGTCTTCGGCCGCCCATTTATCTGACGACAAAAATTTCCTGATATTGACAGATTTGTCTTGAGACTTATAAAAACTTCCGAAAGTCAGGGGATCATTAAAATCTATCAAGGCATAGCGGGCATTTTCAGGCACCTGGTATTTCTTTTTAGACAAGGTGTATCGGCCGATGTAGGCATGGTGAAAAGAATACAGGTATTTTCGCTCAGTCAAATGCGAGAGGAACTGAAAAGTGGCTACTGTCGGTCCGTCTTTAGGGATCATAGCAATGAGCCGGTCGCGCTGTCTATCTAAGGCGTCTTTTTTTAACATACCACGGGCAAATAATAGCCCGACCTGCGGCCCGATATATGCGCTAAAGCAGGCAGTAGCTGAAAATAGTGAAATCGCAAAAATTAACTGATATTTCCTTAAAAAGGCCAGATTCAGAAAGCGTTTTATCCCGTAGATAAACCCGATAAATAAAAACGGTATAATTTCTGCCAGATAATGAAATTGAAGCGATACGTCTGTGGGCCTCTGCGATAGCAAATGCTGCAAAAAGAAAGGCAATGATAAGATCAATGTTCCCGGACTCAAAAAGGGTATAAAACATAACGGCCCGAAAACCAAAAAAAGGTAAATAATTTTATTGGTAGCAAATATTAATTTTAAAATCTTTAAAGGATGTAATAATATCGAGGCCAAAATCGTGCCAAAAGAATTGCCGAGATGGCCGTAAAGAGAAAGAAATTGAATAGTATTTTTGTTAAAATAGGGCATAATTAAGCCAACGCACAAATAAAAATACGCAAGGCCCGAAATAAGCGGTACTAATACCCACCTAGGCCCTCGTTTTAAAAAGGCGGCAAGTGCAGCAAACATAATGATAGAAAGCGCGATATTTTCCTGGCATAAGAGCGCTAATACCATAAACAAAACAAATTTACCAAAATCATCTTTCTTAAAATAATAGAAAGTTAATGCCAAAAACAATGTTGCAAAAACCGTGGGATGGAATTCATATAAGTTCACAAAACCAAGCGCAGGATAGGATAAATACAATATAACGACTAAAAGGCCCCAAAATTCGTTCAACTCATCCTTGGTCAGCAAATATAGAGGGTAGGCGCTAACACCCAGGACAAGGCTTTGTAGGAACAATAAGGTCAGAGGATGAGCAAATAATTTATATACCGGAGTTATTAAAAAAAGAATCAGATGGGCGTGATTGCCTAAAAAACCTATTCCTAAAATTGAACTGTCGATTGAACCGTGGATAATATTCCATAATACCTGGGCATGGACGGCCAAGTCAAAGTCGTAATAATTATAAGAAATGAACTTTAAATAAGAAATATAGGTGAGGAAGGCTACATAAATAAAAATTAGTAAATAAATTATTTTCTTCATTGGCTTACAATATCTAAAAATAACAGGGATGGTCTATTATTGCAAGGACAACACTGACGAGGATATTTTTAAACAAAAATATTGTAAAAATTAAAAAGTAGAAGAACTTATATAACATCTTTAACTTATGATCGAATACAATCCCTATTTTATCATAAATATCACAGATTATCTTTGATGCCAGAATAATAAGGGCCGGCACCGCAAGCAGGACATAGCGACTCTGGAAATTCCCCCATAGACTATGGAAAATTAAAACAATGCCCGCCCAGAGAATTAAGATAAAATCTTCGTTTCTCTTATTGAAATAATAGAGAAATGCGATAAAAGAAAGTAGATAAATCGGCGAAAGTTCGATTAGCCTGACAATATAAAAATAACCCGACCCTTGAGAAAACATGCCTGAATAGAATCCATGGCTAGGTATCTTAAACGACAAAATACCAGGCATAATTCTTACAAAGAAAAATAATGCCAAAATAAAAACTGCAGTTAAGTACAAAAGACGAATATTTCTATTTTGATGGATAGGCGCTTTGGGCTTACTAGATAAGATCTGCCTTCTAAGTAACAATCCGCCTAAGAGGGCAATTATAAATATAAAAAATAGAGTCCTAAAGGAGCTAAAAGAATAATTGGATATGAAAAAATCAGTGAAGGTATTGAGATTTTTTTCCTTAATATTCCAGATTACCCACGGTAAAAACATAATGAAGCTAATAAAAAGCATGCCCCAGAATTCCTTTTTAAAGAACAAACCTTTTCTCCTTAAGAAGGCAAAGCCAAGCACTACAATTAATATCAAAAATGCCTGGTATTTACTCAAGAAGCTCAGGCCTAAAAATATCCCGCAAATAATGAGGTATTTTCTATTTTTTAACCCCAAAATGAATAGTAAAACGGCGAGGCTTGCAAAGAAAACATAGGTAGTCTCTATCCAGACCTTTTCGCTGGATATCCAGTTAATCGGTTCTATGCTCATCAGTGCCGATGAGATGATTGCAATATGCGCCCCATACAAGGCCTTGGCAATAAAAAATACGATTAGGACGGTTGCGCAGCCGAAAAAAAGCGAGACAAAAAGTGCCGAGCGCTCGTTTAATCCAAAAAGATGGTATGACCCGTCGATAAGGTAACAGTAAAGCGGCGGATAGACGAATAACGGCCGGTTGAGAAATTCCGGTAATTGGATGCCTTCCTTTTTATATCTTTCATAAAAATCCCTGGCGGAATAATTCAAAGGGTTTTTATATAGCCCCTCAGAAATAGTCATGTACATGTCGCAGTCGATTGTAAAGGCAGGTATTTTACTGATTCCGTATAGACGAAGAATGACAGTAAGGGCTAAGACGAAAATTAATATTAAATAGACTGCTTTTTCCTGCTTTGAACCCTTCATCAGTTTTTCGATTTAGTCAAATCTCAGAAAATTATATCACAAAAAGACCTCTGTTCATACCTAAAATCAGCAGGTATAGTTACAGAGGTCTTTTTGTAGGAAAAACTGTTTTTACTTTCTTCCTCTCTTCATCTTTGCGCAGGAGATATCGCCTTTTTTGTCAATGAAATAGAGGTATCCTTTTGCTCTCTTGATACCGCATTTCGCGACTTTCTTTGGGCTGCCTCCCTTTTTCTTGCCTCTTGCCATCTTTGCGCAGGAGACATCGCCTTGTTTGTCCACGTAATAGAGGAAACCCTTTTGACGCTTGATTCCCACTTTCATTAATTTCTTAGCCATAAACTCACCTCCTTCCTTAAATGAGTACATAACTTACGTTGATTATTACTGCATAAGTTATGTGTACGAATTTGACCCGCCATTAATTAGTGGCGGGTAAGTTCGGACAGATAAGTTATGTCGTTTAATTCTTTATCCGAAAAACTCTCCATAACTTATGTCCTCACTTAATTTCCTATTTTTACAGGATCTAAAATCTGCTTTAAAAGCGCCAAAGCAGATAACATTGCCAGATAACTTGTCTTGGGATTTTCTTCTGAAGGAGTGTTTTCAGTGCGGCAGATTATCCTGCCAAAATCACCTATTACTTCAACCTCGTGGATATTCCGGGAATATGCGGGACTGCTTATTATACGGACTTGTGTATCTTTGGCTCCGATACCAGCCAAGGAAAGAGTAGCTGCAACATTAATATTTTGCGGGAAAGCCCGGGTAGCTTCTTTGGCCGAACCTTCAAAGATAATTGTTTCTTTCCTGATGTTATCTAAATTAATCCTATTCTTGATCATAAAAGGCGCGCCTTTTAAGGCCTGGGGAGGCTTTCTGGTAGTCAGTATCACCTTTTTAATCTTACCCATTTTAGCAGCCTTGACTGCGTCGATCCCGGAAATTGCTCCTGAAGGGATATGAATATTACAATTCCTTTTTCGGGCAAGTTTCAGGATACTGTCTTCACCCAAGAGCCCTCCGACGCTCATCACCATTATGTCTTTACCGGCCTTAATGACCTTACGACAAATTTTACCAGATACCAGGCTACTTGCCGCTTCAATGACTAGATCGGATTTTTTTATAAGCCTACTGAGATCTAAGACTCGCGGTTTTCTCTTTAAGGAAGCACGCAATATTTTTGCCTTATTGTAATCTATATCTGATATGGCAACCAGGATTGCCTTCTTAGCAAAGCCATTTGTGATACGCCTTCCTAAAAATGAACCGATAGCGCCGCAGCCTACAATGCCTATTTTTAATTTTTTCATAACCTGATTATCGTATTATCAATAAGCCGGGTTTTACCAAACCAAACCGCCAGGGCAATAAGCGATTTATTTTTTATTTTTCTAAATTCTAAAAGCGATTCTGGATCGACGATCTTAACGTAATCTATCTTAGCAGTTTTCTTCGACGAAATCAAGTTTTTTATCGACGAGATTATTGGCCCGGAATTCCTTACTCCATTTTTTATCATCCGTCGGGATTCTCTTAAAACCCTGTTTAATACCAGGGCATCCTGCCTTTCTTGTTTCGATAGATAAAAATTACGTGAACTCATCGCCAGTCCGTCGGGACAACGGACAGTCGGCAGGATTTTTATCATAGAGGGCATATTCAGGTCTTCGGCCATCTTAGTGATAATGCGCGCCTGCTGGACATCTTTCTGCCCGAAATAGGCAATATCAGGGCCAACAATATTCAATAGCTTGGCTACAACCGTGGCGACACCCTTAAAATGGCCCGGCCGCGACGCGCCGCAAAGTGCATCTGATATATCCCTAACCTCTATATAGGTAAGGTATCCTTGGGGATACATTGTCTTTGTAGTAGGATAAAAAATTATGTCTACCCCGCAAGATTTTGCCAGCCGTTCATCCCTTTTAAAATCCCGCGGGTATTTTTTAAAATCTTCATGGGGTGCGAATTGAATGGGATTAACAAATATACTGATTACGCTTATATCGTTTTCTCTCTTCGCCCGGCGCATCAGAGACAAATGTCCATTATGTAAATATCCCATCGTGGGCACAAACCCAACGGATTTATTTTTCTTTTTTAATTTAAGTATATAGTCATGAATTTTTTTCGCGCTAGAAAAGATAATCATTTCTGGACTAAGTTTTGAAAAATTTTTGGCGCAATCTGTTTTAGCGGCCGCATCACAAAATCCCTCTCAAGCATCCGGGGGTGAGGAATCACCAAGCCCGGGAGCCTTACCCTCTTACCTGAATAAAGCAGGATATCTAAATCGATCTTACGCGGTCCGAAACGGACAGTCTTTTTTCTACCTAGTGTTTTTTCAATCTGCTTTAATTTTAAGAGGAGTTTGCGCGGAGGATAATCTGTCTCTATTTCTAAAACCGCGTTGAGGAATTTTCCTTGGGGTGGGCCGACAGGATCAGTCTCTATAACGCTAGATATTTTTTTGATGCGGATACCTTCTTTTTTGATAAGCTTAATTGCCTCTAAAATGCTCTTATGCCTATTGCCTAAATTCGAGCCTAGACTCAAATACACTCTTACCATCTATAAAATCTTCTTGAGCCTATCCACAGCCTCATTTATCCTGTCTCTTGAAACAGTAAGGGCAAAACGCACGTACCCCTCGCCTGATTTACCAAAACCAATACCAGGAGTAACAATTATATCGGCCTTCTCTAGAAATAATTTAGCCAATCCTAATGAACTGTCATAACCTTTGGGCAATTTTGCCCAGACATAGAATGAGGCCGTTGGCGCGTCAATCTTCCAGCCGATGCTACGCAGGCCATTGATAAGGTAGTCTCTTCTCTCCTGATAAAGCCTGCGCATCTCTTCGGGATGACTATCATCTGCCTCTAAGGCAGTAATGCCTGCAACCTGAACAGCCTGGAATATCCCAGAATCAATGTTAGTTTTGAGTTTCGAAAGGGCGCCAATTATCTGGCTGTTGCCGCAGGCCCAGCCAATGCGCCAGCCGGTCATATTAAACGTCTTAGACAAAGAATGGAATTCGATTGCCGCATCTCTGGAATGCTCAACCTCTAAAAGACTAGAGGGCTTCTGGTCATCGAAATAAATCTCAGAGTAGGCTAGGTCGGAGGCGATCATCATTCCTTTTTCATTGGATAGGTCTACCAAAGATTTGTAAAAATTAGCATCTGCCACTGCTGCCGTAGGATTATTGGGATAATTAACAAATATAAGCCTGCCTTCTTTTAATTTGCTTAAATCCGGCAAGAATCTATTTTTAGCTAAGAGCGGAACAGTCTCAACCTTTCCGCCGGCAAATATAACACCCGAGCGATAAGGCGGATAACACGGCTCTGGAACCAAGACCTTGTCTTTAGGATTTATTAGGGCCAGTGGTAAATGCGCAATTCCCTCTTTTGAACCGATTAAAGGAAGGACTTCTTTATCCGGGTCTAATTTGACCCTGAATCTTCTCTCGTACCAGCCGGCTATGGCCTGACGCATGCGCGGCATGCCCAAATCCAGGGCATAATGATGATTGACGCCGTCTACTATCGCCTTTTTCATCGCCTCGACAATAAAATCCGGGGTGGGGCTATCCGGGTCGCCAACACCAAGATCAATGATGTCGCGGCCCTCTTCGATAGCTCTTCTTCTTGCCTTATCAATTTCCGCGAATAGATAAGGCGGCAGTGAATTTAACCTTTCAGAAAATTCAATGTTCATTTTTTTATCTAAAAATTGTTCTGCGCAGATTAGCACAGATTATCCCGCACAAATAAAACAAATCTGGCGGGATCCCGCCGCAATGAAAATAAAGGCGGGAAAAGATACAAGATTAGTCCTTCGACTACGCTCAGGACTAACAGATGGATTATCTGTGATCATCTTGTGAAAACGTGAATTTAACGTAAAATCTGTGCCCATCTGTGAAAAATTAAATTTTTATTTACCAATAACATCATGCATATTATAAAGGCCGGGCTTTTTCCCAACCAGCCATTTTGCCGCTACAATCGCACCCTGGGCAAAGATATCCCTGCTTTTTGCCGAATGCATTAATTCTATCCGGTCAAACGGACCGTCAAAGATGACCTTGTGGTCGCCGATAATCTCTCCCTCCCGGATAGACTTGACATCATTAACCTTGCAAGATTCGCCCTCTATAATTTCAACTATCTTTTTTGCTGTTCCCGAGGGAGCGTCTTTTTTATACACGTGATGCGCCTCAATAATATTTATACAATACCTATTGCCTAATCTCTTGGAGGCCTCCTCGACTAATTTGAATAATACATTGACGCCTATCGACATATTAGGAGAATAAATTATCGGTATTTGACTTGAAGCGTCTTTAATTTTTTTGACCTGGGCCTCATCCAGTCCGGTAGTACCGATAACAAAGGCCTTTTTTAATTTTAAGGCAAATTCCAGATGTTCCACGGTGGCTTCGGGACTGGTAAATTCAATTAAGACATCAGCGTCTTTAATATAACCTAAATCATCAGTTATGTTTATGCCGGTAGTACAAGTAGTCTTATTTACCCCGGGATGATCCGGACGCTCTAAAGCCAGGACAACCTCGCAGTCTTTGTCTTTCGAGGCTAAATCAATGATGCGTAAACCCATTTTTCCTGCTGCGCCGCTTATTACCAGTCTAATCATCGCATCAACCCGTAATCCTTTAATGCCTTTCTTAATTTGTCAATATTATCAGGACTCATAGAAGTCATAGGAAGCCTTAAATCAGGCTCGCACAAACCCATAAGCCCCATTGCCGTCTTAATCGGGATGGGGTTAGTCTCTATGAAAATTGCTTTTATTAAAGGTAGTAATCTATAGTGAATCTCTTGAGCCTTTTTTAGATTTCCTTTTTCAAATTCAGCTACGAGGTTAGCGACATCCCGGGGAACAATATTTGCCACAACTGAAATAATGCCCGTGCCTCCTATGGAGAGGATGGGCAAAGTCAGGCTATCGTCTCCGGAGATTAAATCAAAATCCGCCCCGCATAACTGTTTTATGCGCGACATCTGGTCGAGATTACCCGAGGCCTCTTTTACTGCCGCTATATTCTTGCAGTCATTAGCGAGTTTGGCTATTGTTTCAGGCTCAATATTAACCCCGGTGCGCGAGGCGATATTATAGAGGATAATCGGAATATTTACAGACTCGGCAATAGCCCTGAAATGCTCATACAATCCTTTCTGGGTGGGGCGATTATAATAAGGCGAAACCTGTAAAGACGCATCCGCCCCGGCCTTGGCTGCATGCTGGGTAAGCATAATCGCCTCTTGGGTAGAATTAGAGCCGGTCCCTGCAATTACCGGTACCCTCTTCTTGACCTGTTCAATGGTGATTTCGATGACCCGGTCATGCTCCTCAAACGTCAGAGTCGCAGATTCTCCGGTTGTCCCGCAAGGCACAATGCCGGATGAGCCATTTTTAATCTGGAATTCGATTAAATCCCTAAATTTCTTTTCGTCTATCACTGACTTCTTTCCGCCGGAGGCGGATCCGCCTTTGGCGGAAAAAGGCGTAACAATCGCCACTATTGAGCCTTTAAACATTGTATTCCCCCTCATAAACTATTTTTGCACAACCCTCCAGCCAGACATCTTTTATCCTGGCATCTTTTTTGGTAAAGTGGACTCTTAATATCTCCCCACCTTGGGTCTTGACCTTAAATCTCAACTTGGCTGCCCGGGAATTTAATTTAAAACTACATATTATCGCCGAGGCAACTGAACCTGTGCCGCAGGCCAGGGTCTCATCTTCAACGCCTCTTTCGTAGGTGCGGACTTTTATAGAATCTCGATCCAGAATTTCCACAAAATCCACGTTGGTTCCGGCAGGCATAAATTTATTATGATAACGTATTTGCCTGCCCGCATTATTCACATCTATCTTATCCAGGCCTTCGACAAAAATTACTGCATGCGGCACACCTGTATTGATAAAATTGACTTTTAAACTCCTGTGGTTAACCGGAATCGGTATATCTAATTTTATATCACGGCAGTCAGTGAGTTTGATTCTTACCAAACCTTTTTTTAAGTTCGCCTCGATTATCCCAGCCTTAGTCTCTATTTCTAAATGCGACTTTCCCGTAAATAAGGCAACGCATCTTGCGCCATTACCGCACATCTGTGCCTCTGTTCCGTCGGCGTTAAATATACGCATCCTGACACCGGCAATTTTAGATCTCTCTAAGACAAGTAGGCCATCCGCGCCCACCCCATACTTTCGATCGCAGATTTTTTGCGCCAATATTCTTAAACCTGAGCTCTGAGCTCTTAGTTCTGCAATGACGAAGTCATTGCCCGAGGCCACCATCTTGGTAAAATTTAACTTTTTCATCTCATAATTCTTTATTATCTAATAATATTTTTCACAGCGGGCATATGTGATAATCTGTGTTTATATAACTGCTATTTTCTCGACAATATATGTAAACCTAAAAGGATAACAAGATTTTCTCATTACGGATAAGGTCTTCGTAGGTGTCTCTTTCTCTAATCACAAAGGTATTATCTTTTACCACCATTACTTCTTCGGCCATTTTTCTGGAATTATAGTTACTGGACATACTGAATCCGTAAGCGCCGCAACCCATAATGGCAAGATATTCGCCTTGCCTAAATTTCGGCAGGCGCCTGTCCTTGGCAAAAAAATCCGCGCTTTCGCAGATCGGTCCGACCACATCGACTTTTTCTAAATTTTTGCTACCGCTGTTAATTTTAAGAGGCAGGATCTGATGGTAAGCCTCGTATAGCGCCGGCCGAATCAAATCATTCATCCCGGCATCCACAATCACGAATTTTTTCTTCTTCGTCTCTTTAATATAAAGCACTTTCGTAACCAGGACTCCGGCATTGCCTACAATAAACCTGCCCGGCTCTAAGATTATATTAAGACCGGTTTTCCTTAATAATGGCAAAACTTTTTTAGCGAATTTTTCTGCGGTCTGGGGCGTTTCGTTATCATAGACAATACCCAGGCCTCCCCCGATATTAAAATACTTGAGATTTACGTTTATCATCCTCAAACTCTGGATAAAGCTAACCATCTTGCCAATTGCCGCAACATAAGGCTGGCTTCGGGTAATCTGGGAACCGATATGAATATGCAAACCGCAGATATCCAAATTAGGGAATTTCTTACGCAACAAAAAAATCTTATAAGCGCTCTGGAAATCTATGCCGAATTTGTTGGTAAGTTTTCCGGTTGTGATATATTTATGAGTTTTCGGCTCTACATCGGGATTGATGCGTATGGCAACCTGGCTGACCCGGTTTAACCTGGCTGATATTCTATTGATATTAAGGAGTTCCGCAAGAGACTCAACATTAAAAAACAAAATCCCCAGTCTTGCTGCCTCTTCTATCTCCCTGTCTGTTTTGCCCACTGAGGCATAAACAATTTTTTGCGCAGCGCAGCCTACCTGAGTGGCTCTGTAGAGCTCGCCCCCAGAAACAATATCAAGGCCCGCACCCTCATTCACCAGGGCCTTTAGGATTGATAGATTCGAATTGGCCTTAACCGAATAGCAAATAAGCGCATCGATGGAACGAAACGCCTCTCTCAATTTACGAAAGTGGTCAATGAGAGTTTTATAGCTATAAACATATAAAGGCGTCTCATAACGGCTCGCTAAATCTAAGAGCCTCAGTTTTTCACAATAAAGAGCACTTTTTTGATAACGAAATTCATGCATTTGAACACCTTAATAAAAACCAACAATACCTAATTCTGTCCTGGTCTATCAAGACTAAACCAAAAATTTAGTGAAATCCACCCCTGCCTGCCGGTCCTTAGGAATTTTACATTGTAAAATTCCAAGGACTTAGTCCCGGAAATTCTCCGAATTTCTCGGGGCAGGCAGGGAAGTCCGCCATTATTTAGTGGCATGCGGAGGCGGATAGTCTCTTACTCCAGATATTAATTTGTCTTGCCACAAGCTTCGGGCTTGTCCCGCCATGAGAGGTCTTAAGACTCACCGAGGCCCAGGCATTAAGTATTCTTCTGACATCTGTTTCTAATTTCGGGGAATATTTTTTAAGTTCGCGGCCCGAAAGACCCGAGATTTTTCTTCCCTTATCTAGGCAATCCTTAACCATCCTGCCTACGATATCATGGGCCTCCCGATGCGACAGGCCTTTTCTAATCAAATATTCCACGATATCCACGGAAAACAAAGATTCATCCATTAGTTTTAACGCAAGTTCCTTGCTATTTATCTTGATGTTATTAAAGATCCGCGCTAAAATCGCCAGAATATCCTTAACCGTATCAATAGAATTAAATAACGGCGGTTTGTCTAACTGCAAATCACGATTATAGGAAAACGGCAGGCCCTTCATGAGAATCATTACGCTCGATAGGTCGCCGTGGATTCTTCCCACATAACCCCGGATTAACTCTAGAACATCCGGATTCTTTTTATGGGGCATAATGCTTGAGCCGGTACAATAAGAAAAATCTATTTCGATAAAATTAAACTCTTTTGTCGACCAGAGGATTAAATCTTCGGCTATGCGCGATAAATGTATCGACAGAATCGATAAGTCCGCCAATATCTCAATAATAAAATCCCGGTCGCTGACGCTATCAATACTGTTATCGGTGACGCCCTGAAAGTCAAGTTCTCTTCTTACGAATTCCCGGTCAATGGGTAAACCTGTTCCGGAAAGCGCGCCGCTACCTAAAGGCATCTGGTTGATTCTTTTTTCTGCATCAATAAGTCTTGCCTTATCCCTTTCCAGACTTTCAATATAGGCCAACAAATGATGCGCCAGCAGCACGCACTGGGCTATTTGCAGATGCGTATAGCCCGGGATAATGACCTTTGAGTTCTTTTTGCCAAATTTAAGTATGGACTTCTGTAAAGAAACCGTTAATCTGAATAAGGCGCGAACCTCATCCATCAAGTACATCCTGATATCTAAGGCGATCTGGTCATTTCTTGAGCGGGCAGTATGTAATTTTAAAGCGGGCTTGCCGATTTTCTTGTAAAGGACATCCTGGATATTGGAATGGACGTCCTCTGATTGCATATCAAACTTAAATCCGCCACTATCTATTTTTTTTAAAATTGAATTAAGGCCTTTGACGATCATGCCGGAATCTTTTTTAGCGATAATCTTCTGCTTTGCCAGCATTTTGGCATGAGCAATACTGCCAATAATATCGTATTTAGCCAGCCGCTTATCAAAAGAAATACTCGAGGTGAATTTATCCGTTAAGGCGCATGTCCCCTTCGTAAATCTACTCCCCCATAATTTTTTTGCCATTTTCTTATCATCCTTTATTAGTAGAGAATAGAGAAATTTTTCTCGCTACTCGTCTCTTGTCCCTCGACGTCGTCCTTCGACGCGCTCGCCTTTGGCGAGCTTGCTCAGGATGACCCTGAGCTTGTCGAATGGGTCGCTCGGGATGGTTCTCCTTCACATTCGTTCAGGATCCCTAGAAGGATCCCGAGTACAGCGAGGGAGAGGGATGGTGAGTTTGTCGAACCACTCCTCTCTACTTTGTTTTTATATAAGGCATGCCCCAGATCTTGATAAAACCTTCAGCAAGTTTCTGGTCGAATTTATCCTCTTTGCCGTAGGTGCTTAATTCTTTTTTATAAAGCGAATGTATTGACTTTCGGGAGACCGCAACGCAATTTCCCTTAAATAATTTCAACTTTACCGAACCGGATACGTATTTTTGCGTTGAGTTGACAAAACCATCCAAGGCATCCTTTAGCGGCGTATACCAGAGTCCATAATATACGAGTTCCGAATATTTTAATGAAACAATTTCTTTAAAATGCGCGAGCTCCCGGTCTAAAACCAAGCTCTCTAGTTCTTTGTGCGCAGTATAAAGAATAGTAGCAGCCGGGGCCTCATAGATTTCTCTCGATTTAATCCCTACCAGTCTATTTTCAACGAGGTCGCTTCTTCCTATGCCGTGGAAACCCCCGAGTTCATTCAATTCATTGATGATATTTTTCAGACTGTATGATTTTCCGTCTATTTTACGAGGCGCGCCTTTTTGAAAAGAAACCTCGATATATTTAGGAAAACTCGAGATGTGCGTCGGGCCTTTAGTAATCAAATAGGCATCCTCAGGCGGCTCTTTTTCTAAATCCTCCAATACTCCCGCCTCAATGCTGATACCCCAGAGATTTCTGTCAATACTGTAAGGTTTTTTCTTGGTGACATTGATGGGGATATTATACATATGCGCGTAAACAATTTCTTCATCCCGCGATTTAAATTCCCAAACTCTCACCGGGGCAATAATCTCCAATTTGGGGTCTAATATCCCGGCAGTCACTTCAAATCTCACCTGGTCATTGCCTTTTCCGGTGCAGCCGTGGGATATGGCCTGGGCATGCTCTTTATGGGCGATCGCAACCAGATACTTCGCAATCAAAGGTCTTCCTAATGCAGTCGCCAATAAATACTTTCCCTCGTAAATGGCATTGGCCTTTAAGGCAGGAAGAATAAAATCTTTAATAAATTCATCCTGCAGATCCTTGATATAAACCTTGGATGCGCCGGCTTTCAGGCCCCGCTTCTCAATAGCCTCGAAATCCTCTGCCTGGCCTAAATCCGCGATAAAGCAGATTACCTCATAACCTTGCTCTTTCAGCCATCTGATGGCGCAGGAGGTATCAAGTCCGCCGGAATAAGCTAATATGACTTTCTTCATCTCTAAATTATAAATCCGAAATCCGAATATCGAAATCCGAAACAATTTTCAAATGACCAAAATCTGAATGACCAAAAGTTACGTTTTGAGCATTTAAAAAATTAGAATTTGTTTCGAATTTCGTGCTTCGTGCTTCGAACTTAACCTTCGCCTCCTTTTAATAGCTTAATTAATATCGCCTTCTGTACATGTAATCTATTCTCTGCCTGGTCAAAGACAATGGAATTTTTACTGTCGATTACCTCATAGGCAATCTCCTGGCCCCGATGCGCAGGCAGACAATGCATAATTAGGCAGTCCTTCTTAGCCAAAGAGACCAATTTTTTATTTATTTGAAAGGCTTTAAAATATTTTTTTCTTGTGGCTGCTTCTTTTTCCTGGCCCATTGATGCCCAGACATCCGTATAGATAACATCCGCATCAACTGCTGCCTCTTGGGGCTTATTGAATAAACTTATTTTTGCACCGGATTCTTCTGTTATTCTTTTGGCTGCCTTTACAATCTCAGGAGCCGGTTCATATTTCTTAGGCGTTGCTATTTTAAAGTTAAGACCGACTTTGGCACAGGCATAAAGCAGGGAGTGACAGACATTATTTCCGTCGCCGATATAAGCCAAGGTTTTATCGTTAAACGTGTTGAATTTTTCCTTTAGGGTAAAGATATCGGACATGGCCTGACAAGGATGCGATAAATCCGACAATCCGTTAATTACCGGGATACTGGCAAATCTTGCCATCTCTAAAACGGTGTCATGGGAGAATGTTCGTAAAACTATTGCCCCGGCATAACGGCTTAAGGTCTTGGCCACATCATGCACAGATTCGCGTTGGCCTAACTTAATATGCTCCGGCCCCAGATATATGGAATTGCCGCCCAATTCAAACATGCCGACCTGAAAAGAGACATAGGTTCTGTTTGAGGACTTTTCAAAAATAAGCGCCAGGCTCTTGCCTTTTAGGGCCGTAGAAAAATTAAGCGGGTTTTTCTTAATCTCTGCGGCAAGCGATAAAATCTCATCAATCTCGTTTTTATTTAGGTCTTTTACTGAAATAAAGTCTTTCATTTTTTTAAACGCTTTAGCCGTAGGCTAATCCACCTGCGGCGGAAATTTTCACGAATCACACACTAATTTCCACAAATATTTAATTAGTGAAAATTCGTGTTACCTGTCTTTTATCAGGCAGGCGGGGATTAGCGTTAATTCGCGTCCCTCAATACATTATCCAAGATTTTAACTGCTAAATCTATCTCTTTTTTTGTGATATTTAATGCCGGCATAAGACGTAATACTTTTTCATGCATACAATTAATAAGTAGGCCTTTCTTTATGCACTCCTCGACTATGGGTTTTCCTTCTTTATTTAATTCTACGCCCCACATAAGGCCCATGCCCCGCACCTCTTTAATTATGGGGTATTTGTCTTTTAGCTCATTGAGTTTGGCTTCTAGATATTCGCCCATCTTCTCGGTATTAGTGAATAATTTTTCTTTCTGTATGGCCTTTAAAACTGCTAAGGCAGCCTTACAGATAACCGGGCCGCCTCCGAAAGTTGAGGCATGCATTCCCGGTCCGAGTAAATCCGCAATCTCTTTTTTAGCCATCATCGCGCCTATAGGCAGGCCTCCGCCTAGAGCCTTGGCCAGGGTAAAAATATCCGCAGTAACCCCGAAATTCTGCCAAGCGAACATCTTGCCGGTTCTTGCGATTCCGGTCTGAACCTCATCTACAATAAGAAGGAGATTATTCTCATCGCAAATTTTACGCAACCCCAAGACAAAATCACGACCTGCAATATTGATTCCGCCTTCGCCCTGGATTAATTCTAACATTATGGCCACGGTCTTATCACTTAAGGCATTTTTAACTGCATTAAGGTCATTAAATTTTACGGTCTTAAAACCCGCGGGCAAAGGCGAAAAACCTTCCTGATATTTTGGTTGGCCCGTAGCGGTTAAAGTCGCCAAGGTTCGTCCGTGAAACGAATCTAAAAATGTAATAATCTCGTAACGGCCCTGGCCGAATTTTCTGCTTAATTTTATGGCCCCTTCATTGGCCTCGGCCCCGGAATTACAGAAAAATACCTTGTAATTACTACCTGCCCAGAAATTCAATTCCTTGGCTAATTTTGCCTGGGGCAAATTATAATAATTGTTGGCAACAAAAATCAGTTTAGAGACCTGGTCTCTGACTGCCGCCATTACCTTGGGATGGCAGTGACCGAGACTGCCTACTCCCCAGCCCGGGAAAAAATCCAGGTACTTCCTCCCGTGGACATCCCAGAGACAACTGCCTTTTCCCTTAACGAAGATTAAAGGAAATTTGGTATAAGTGGGTAAAATATGTTCTTTATAAGTATCAAAAACCTCTTGCGCCTTCATTTCAGATTTAAAATCCTCGTTTAAGGGATAGTAAGGTGTAGTAAGGGACAGTACGGGTAAGTAAGGGAGATTTTTTAAAACCCTACTAACCTCTTCTAACCCATCCTATCCCTTCCTAACCCTTGAATCTTTTGATTTAGAGTTATCTGATAATTTCCGTTCCGATTCCTCTATCCGTAAATATCTCGAGTAATAACGCGTGAGAAAGCCGCGCATCAATAACATGGGCTTTTTTAACTCCGCTTTCAAGTGCCCAAATCGCGGCGTTAATCTTTGGAATCATTCCTTCCTGGACGATTGCCTCCTGGATTAAATTTTTTGCCTCCTGGATGGTCAAGGTTGGGATAAAAGAATTCACATCCTCGGGGTTGCGCATGATCCCCTTAACATTGGTCAATAACACAATTTTCTCTGCATTGAGCGCTTTTGCCACAAAATAAGCCGCCTCATCAGCATTGACATTATAGGCCTTTTTATCCGAGGCTATTCCCATGGGAGAAATCACCGGGATCTTGCCTTTTTTAATTGCATCCTTTATAGGTTTGGCATCAATTTCAATAATCTCTCCTACAAAACCCAAGTCTTTTTTTGCCTTAATCTTTTTCTTTTTCACCTGAATTATATTAGCATCTTTGCCGAAGCCCTCTGCCTCGGAGCCAAGCTCAATGATTTCTTTAACAATTTGCGCGTTTAATTTATCTAACTCCAAACGTACGATATTTAGGGTTTCGCTATCAGTCACGCGCATTCCATCCACGAATTCTGTTTTCTTGCCGACCTCTTTTAATTTGTCGGTGATGCTTGGGCCGCCACCATGGACTAATACGGGCTCAAGGCCCATATAACTTAAAAATACAATATCCTCTAAGACTGATAGTCTGATCTTATCCTCACCCAGGATGCTCCCACCGTATTTTATTACCAGAATCTTTTTATGAAAGGCCTTGATATAAGGAAGGGCCTCGATTAAGACATCTGCTTTTCTGATTATCTCTTCCATGTCGCTAATTTTCGCTAATCCCTGCCTGCCGGCAGGGAACGCGAATTCACGCTAATATTTTATTCGCGAATATTAGCGTTTGATTCGCGTAAATTCGCGTTTTTAACTATACTGGGCATTAATCCTGACGTACTCAGGAGTTAAATCCGAGGTATAGACTGTTGCGCGATTTTTACCGCGATTTAAGTTAACTGAAACCTTGATTTCTTTCTTCTTAAACGGGCTAAAGCTGAAATTTAAACTCGACTCAACTATCTTTACGCCGCTTGAACCTAATGCCGCCACAATCCTTCCCCAATTGGGATTATTGCCGTAACAGGCAGTCTTAAAGAGATTGGAGTTGGCTATTGAAAATGCGGCTCTTTTTGCCTCTCTTTCAGTCGAAGCCCCGTTTATCTCAATTTGTATAAATTTGGTTGCGCCTTCAGCGTCTTTAACTATCTTTTTTGCTAACTCAAGGCAGACAAAATTCAGAGCCTCGCTAAATACCTTAAAGTCTCTGGTATCCTTCTTAATAATTTTATTTTCTGCCTGGCCGTTGGCCAAAATTAAAACCGTGTCATTGGTGCTGGTACAGCCGTCAACGCTAATCGAATTAAACGATTTATCCACCGCATTAACCAAGGCAGTGTTTAGGGTCAAAATACTGATATTGGCATCGGTAGTAATAAAACAAAGCATGGTTGCGCTCGGATAATTTGCCAAATGCGGATAAATCATGCCTGCGCCTTTGGCTATGGCTCCTATACTTACAGATTTATTTCCCAGCTTGAAACTAACAGCAATGCTTTTTCTCGCTTTATCAGTAGTCATAATGGCTGAGCCGGCATTATTATTGCCGTCCCGATTCAGGCCATCTGCCAAAACAGAAATACCCTTTTTTATCTTATCCATGGGCAGCCTTTTACCGATAATACCCGTTGAGGCAACAAGCACATCCTCAGCCTTTACTCTTAATCTCTTGGATGTAAGTTTAGCGGTTAAAATGGCATCATTAAGGCCTGGTTTTTTCGTAAAACAATTTGCATTTCCGCTATTAATAATTACGGCCTGGGCCAAGTGGTCTTTAAGATGGTTGATTGTAACTAAAAGCGGCGCTGCCTTTATCTGGTTTTTAGTAAATACACCTGCTGCCTTGGCTAATGTTGTAGAATAAATCAGCGCAAGGTCCTTCTTGCCGGATTTCTTTATCCCGCAAGATATGCCGTTAGCTAAAAAACCTTTAGGCTTAGTTATCCCGCTAGTTGTTTTTTTCATAACAAAGAAGTTGTTTCGCCAAAATCGAACATAATATTCATATTCTGGACAGCCTGGCCTGCCGCGCCTTTAGTAAGATTATCGATACAGCTGACAATAATCATTAATTTATTTTCTTTGACAAATTTTATGCCGATATCGCAGAAGTTCGTTGAGACTACGTCTTTAAGCGTAGGTAGCTCCCCTTCATTCTTAATCCTTATAAAGGGTTCGTTTTTATAGAACTTGCGGTATAAACTTATTAAAGACGCAGCCGTGGCATCATTATTCAGTTTAATATAAATCGTCTCAAGTATACCTCTATTTAAAGGCACAATCTGCGGAATGAAATTTACTTTTACCTTTGAACGTGTTAATCTCGTCAATTCCTGATTTATCTCAGGCATATGCTGATGGCTATTTATCTTATAGGCCAAAACATTCTCATTAATCTCCGAGAAGAAATAATCAAAACTTGCCTTTCTGCCTGCACCGGTTAGGCCGGACTTGGCGTCAATAATTATAGATTTAAGATCCACAGCCTCACTAACTACTACCGGCGCTATGGCTAAAATCGCCGCAGTCGGATAACAACCCGGATTAGCCACAAGGCAAGCTTTTTTTATTTTTTCTCGGTAGAACTCAGGTAATCCATAGACAGCCGCAGATAGATTCTTTTTATCTTTGTGGCTAGTGTTATACCAAGCCTTATAAACGGATATATCTCTAAGCCGATAGTCAGCGCTTAAATCGATTACCTTCTTTCCGGCGGCCAGAAATTTTGGCGCAACCTGCATAGAGACGGTATGCGGCAAGGCCAAAAATATAAGGTCACATAACCGGATAGCGGTATTGATGTTTAAACTATCACAGATTAACCTTATTTTTCCCGCAAAATGAGGAAAAATTTTAGCAATTTCCTGCGGGGCGTCGACTTTAGCCGCTAAATAGGTAATTTTTACTTTTGGATGCTTCAATAAAATCTTAATCAATTCTTCTCCGGCATAGCCGGTGGCACCTAAAATGCCTACTCTTAACATAGCCTTCTCCTTAAATTAGTCTCGATGGTACCATGGGTGGATTTTCCCACTTCAAAGCTATAAACTTAGTAGCGGGATCCCGCTAACTGTCTTAAAACTATTGTAGCGGGAAACCCTAAAGCTTAATCCTAAAGGATAGACCTTACCCATTTCTATTAGGTAAGGGTCTAAGCAAGGGGTAGCTCGAATATACTCCGATGATTCGTCGGGTATTCTCATTAATCATAAAATAAAAAACCCATCTCGTCAATACAATTTTCGCCGAGATAGGCCAGATTAAAAAAGCAAAAGTTAAAACTTAAAACTAAAAAATCAATTCATATAAATCTTACCGCTTAGTCCACTGGAATCTTTTCCTTGCGCCTTTCTGGCCGTATTTCTTGCGCTCCTTCGTGCGCGAATCCCGGGTAAGTAGCCCGGACCTCCTCAGGGTCTGCTTTAGGGCATTATCAGATAAAAGTAATGCCCTGGCAATACCAAGGCGCAGTGCCCCGGCCTGGCCAGAAATACCTCCTCCTTTTACCTTGGCAAGGATATCAAATTTATTCATAGTATTCGTAATCACAAAAGGTTGTTTAATATAAATCACGTCGGTTTCTCTCTTAAAATATTTATCAAGAGGAGAATTATTTACTTTAATTCGGCCTGCGCCCGCGACTAACTCTACCCGGGCCACTGCCTCTTTTCTTCTCCCTATTGCAACCAATTTTTCTGTCATAGAATTAAGCCTTTTTTAACATTATATTCTGTACTTGATGGGGATGCTTATTCTCGGCATAAACCTTAAGCCGCCTCATCATCTTTTTAGCTAATTTATTTTTAGGTAACATCCTGCTAACTGCTAATCTTATTACCTGCTCCGGCCTCTTTTTAAGGAGTGTTTCTAAATTCATTTCCCTGCGTCCGCTGGGATAACCTGAATATCTTGAATAAATCTTGTCATGTAATTTCTTGCCGGTTACTCTTATCTCTTTGGCATTAATGACCACTACATAGTCTCCGCCGTCGACGTGCGGGGTAAATGTGGTTTTCTCTTTGCCGTGTAAGAGTTTAGCGACAGAAACCGCGAATCTGCCCAGGACCTTGTCCTTGGCATCCATTAGATACCAAGTCCTTTTTACGTCTTTTACATTTTGCATATAAGTTCTAATCATAGAATTATAAAGTATAACATTAACTCCCCGAAAAGTCAATATTTAACTTTTACTAGATAAAGGCCGCAGGCTGGGGCAGTCGGGCCAGCAAGCTTCCTATCTCCTGTAGCGAGAATGCGTTTTAAACTGCCTTTTTTGAAGCGGCCTCTTCCTATATCAATCAATGTCCCCAAGATATTTCTTACCATATTGTAAAGAAATCCGTCTGCCTCGATTTCAATTACAATTAATGGCTTATCTTTTTGACTAGCGTCCGGATAAGGCAGCGTTTCGATTTTTATTGTTTTGACTGTCCTGATTGTATCTTTGACATTACTGTTGCTGGCGCAAAAGGCGCTAAAATCATGCCTTCCCAGGAGGACTTTGGCCTCTTTTTGCATCAGTTTGAAGTCCAAAGGATGAGGACAGAAATAAACCTTATTCTTCAATAATGACGAGCGATAAGGCCGATTAAGTATGGTATAGCGATAGATTTTTGATTTAGCCGAGAATCTGCTATGAAAATCAGGACTTGCCTCTTCGACCTTGATAACTGAAATCTCATCCGGTAAGAGCGCATTAACAGCCTTGTGGAGTTTTTCTAAAGAAATCCGGCAATGGGTCTTAAAATTAGCGACCTGAGCTACGGCATGGACTCCGCTATCCGTTCTTCCTGAAGCAATGAGTTTTATTTTTTCCTGAAGGATCTTCTGGAGGGCTCGCTCGATTGTATCTTGAATTGCTTTTTTCTGGTGGCCTGCGACCGAAGGGAGTCCCGAGCGAAGTCGAGGGAGTGACTTTGTGGCCTGCGACCGAAGGGAGTCCCGAGCGAAGTCGAGGGAATGACTGTTTTGAGTCTGCCAGCCGCAAAAAGTACTGCCGTCGTATTCTATGGTCAGCCTGATATTACGCATTCTGCTATCTGCACCGCGTTTAGGGCTGCACCTTTACGCAGGTTATCCGATACCACCCATAACCATAGGCCGTTTTTGACAAAAGGGTCGCGTCTTATGCGGCCGACGAAAACCTCATCCTTTCCTTCGGCAAGACTTGGAACAGGATAAATTCCTTCTTTGGTACTATCAAATATTTTAATGCCCGGGTTCTTTGCCAAAAGCCTTCTTACTTTCTCCGCAGTTATATGCTTTCTGGTCTCTAAATATATCGCCTCAGAGTGACCAGTTTCTACTGGTACCCTGACACAAGTAGCAGAAATCTTAATATTTTTATCATGCATAATCTTGTGAGTCTCATGAACCATTTTCCATTCCTCTGAAGTATAACTATCTTGTCCAAAGTTTCCAATCTGAGGTATAACATTCTTGGAAATCCTATAAGCAAATGCTGCTAGCAAAGGTTGCTTCCGCTTTAATTTCAAATATTCCTTAATTTCACCCTCAAGCTGCTCTATGCCACTCCTACCCGCTCCAGAAACTGCCTGATAACTACAAGCTATTATTCTTTTGATACCCACTGCTTCATATATAGGATGAATGGCCACGACCATCTGGATAGTCGAGCAATTAGGATTAGCAATTATGCCTTTATGGCTTTGGCTATGGCTTTGGCCATAGGAGGCCAAACCATCGCCCTCTGGCTTATCGGAAGCCAAACCACGGCCTTCTGGCCTGTGTTTTTTTTCAAGTAACCAATTTCTAATGAGATCCAAATCCTTTGCATTTACCTCAGGTACCACTAAAGGCACTTTGGGGTCCATCCTGAAATCCGCTCCATTATCAATGACTACTGCGCCTCTTTTTACGGCCTCAATAGCATAGGTAACTGCCGCGCCTTTTTCGCCTTCAGTGCCGGCAAAAAGTGCGATGTCTATACCATCGAACCCTTCAGGCGAAATGGCGAAAACAGAATAATTCTGTCCGTCTACCTGGATATCCCTGGCAGAACGCGCAAAGACGCGTAAATCCCCGATAGGGAAATTACGCCCTCTCAGGCAACGTAACATCTCAATACCTACCGCACCCACACCTACTACTGCCATATTATATTTTGACTTTTTTTGCATAATTATCTCTTCGACTCCACATACTTACGTATGTGGTATCTATACATTCCCCATACGTAAGTATGGGGTTACAAATATTCTACTACTAAGTTCCCAACCTCGCTAGTGCTATATCCCATCTTGCCTGCTGCCAGGGATTTTAATTTACCGGTCGCTACTTTTATTACTGAATTTTCAACGGCACGACCGGCTTTTTCCTCGCCTAAATTCTCAAGCATCATCCCGAGAGCGCAAATCGCAGCCAGGGGATTAATGACGTCCTTCCCGGTATATTTTGGCGCAGACCCGCCGATCGGCTCAAACATGGATACACCCTGGGGGTTGATGTTTCCTCCGGCAGCAATACCCATACCGCCCTGGACCATCGCCCCCAAATCCGTGATGATATCACCGAACATGTTATCCGTTACAATCACGTCAAACCACTCCGGATTTTTGACAAACCACATGGTCGTAGCATCCACATGGGCGTAGTCTCCAGTAATATCCGGATAATCCTTGGCTACCTCATTAAAGGTCCTCTGCCAGAGGTCCCAGGCAAAAGTCAGGACATTAGTTTTTCCGCAAAGCGTGAGCTTTTTTTTCTTATTGCGCTTTCGACAATACTCGAAGGCATAACGGATACAGCGTTCAACTCCCTTTCTCGTATTATATGAAATCTGGATAGCTACTTCATCTTTTGTGCCTTTATCCTTAAACTCACCCATACCTTTATACAGGCCTTCGGAATTCTCGCGCACTACCACAAAATCAATATCCTCAGGCTTCTTATCCTTAAGCGGACAGAATTTAGCGTCGTAAAGCCTTACCGGACGAAAATTAATATATTGATCGAGAGAAAATCTTAATTTAAGCAGTATCCCGGTCTCTAAAATGCCCGGCGCAACCTCAGGATGGCCGATAGCCCCAAGATAAATGGCGCTATATTTTCTTAATTCCTCGACGTCTTTATCCTCGAGGGTCTTATTGGTCTTGAGGTATCTATCCCCTCCAAAATCAAAGGTCTTGGCCTCGTATTTAAAATTAAATTTCCTGGACGCCGCCTCTAAGACCTTAAGGCCTTCTCGAACTACCTCAGGGCCGGTGCCGTCACCGGGAATAACCGCAATCTTATACATCTGAAGAACCTACCTCTTTAACATTCTTTTTCGGTAAAAGCAGGGCGATAAAATTGGTATTCAGGTTTAGGAAATCGGTATGATAAAGCATTTTATTTTGTAAGGTAGAATAGATCTTAGCATTGGTAACCGGAATAAAATTTTCCACATTGCGCGAAGAGATGAAATCTGTAATCCTTCCACCTGGCAAGATATGCACAGTACCCTCAATGCGATAATATTGAGTAAGCACAATAACCTCAATTGTCTCTTTTTCGATTTTCATAATCCCTCTTTTAATGAACAGACAACTTACGGAGTAAAACGACGTAAGTTGTAGTCCCGATGTATCGTCGGGACATCTGTGAATTAAATCCTTGACATCCAAGATGTCAAGGATCAAATTCGACCATATAACTTACGTCACTAACGTTCCGTAAGTTATGGTCTCATTTGACCTTCTTTGATAAGTCGGGATTTTTGGCAACCCATTTTATTAAACCGCCGGAATTTATAATCTCCTGCATAAACTGCGGGAACTTCTCGGTATCAAAATTTATCCCGCAAGTTAAGTCTTTAATAATCCCGTTTTTTAAGTCTACGCGGAGACTGTCCCCTGATTTAATCCTATCGGTATCTTGGATTACCACGATAGGAAGCCCGATATTTAAGGCGTTACGATAAAATATCCGGGCAAAACTCTTGGCTACTACGCAGGAAATAGCCGCTCCTTTAATGGAAAGGGGCGCATGCTCCCGGCTTGAGCCGCAGCCGAAATTTTTCCCCGCCACTATTATATCACCTGGAGAGACTTTTTTTGAAAAATCTTTATCCAAGGTCTCCATACAGGACTTGCCCAGTTCTTTAGGGTCAGCAATATTCAAGTATTTTGCGGCAATAATCTCGTCGGTATTTACGTCATCCCCGAATTTATGTACCTTACCTTCTATAACCATTTTCGTTTCCTTGCACAGATGGGCACAGATAATCAATCTGTGCTAATCTGTAAAACGTAAATATTTTAGCATAAAATCTGCGCTAATCTGCGTTTAAATGACCTCATCCGGATGGCAGATCTCTCCTTTAATTGCCGATGCCGCAGCTACTGCCGGATTAGACAGATAGACAAAACTCTTTGGGCTGCCCATGCGACCAAGAAAATTCCTGTTGGTGGTGGCAAGCGCAACCTCACCGTCGTCTAAGATCCCCGAATGCCCGCCCAGGCATGGCCCGCAGGTAGGGGTTGAAAAAATCGCCCCCGCCCTGACAAAGACCTCTGCCAGGCCAAGTTTCACGCACTCTAAATATACCTTTTGGGTTGCCGGAATGACTATTACCCGTAATCCCGATTTTATTTTTTTCCCTTTTAATATTTTGGCCGCAATCCTTAAATCTGAAATCCTGCCGTTAGTGCAGGAGCCGATTACCACCTGATTCAGTTTAACGTTCTTGACACTGCTGACCGGCATGACATTACTCGGTAAATGCGGGCAGGCTACTGCCGGTTCCCATTTTGTAACATCATAACCTTTTACATAAACATAGTTGGCATCCTTATCGCTCTTTAGATCCGCCCAATTTATCTTTTTTCTGGTTACTGGTTTCTGGTTACTGGTTACTGTCCGTACGTACTCTTTCGTAACCTCGTCCGGCTCAATTATCCCGGATTTTCCTCCGGCCTCAATAGCCATATTAGAAATGGTAAACCTGTCATCCATACCAAGATTACGTATAACCGGGCCGCAGAACTCCATGGCCCTGTAATTTGCGCCATCAACGCCGATATCACTAATAGTATAAAGGATAATGTCCTTGCCGCCTAACCATTTTCCAAGTTTGCCTTTATATTCAAATTTTATAGTCTCAGGGGTTTTAAGCCAGATGCCGCCGGTAGCAAAACAAGAGGCCAGGTCCGTCGAACCCACCCCGCTTGAAAAAGCGCCCAATGCACCGTAGGTGCAGGTATGCGAGTCTGCGCCGATAATTAAATCTCCCGGCCCGACTAAACCCAATTCCGGAAGAAGCGCATGTTCAATTCCCATACATCCTATTTCATAATAATGTTTGATTTTAAATTTTTGCGCAAAACATTTCAGCTCCTTTGCCCGGCAAGCTGCTATCCTATCCTTGGCCGGGGTGAAATGGTCCGGGACAAGGGCAATCTTCTCATTGTCAAATACCTTGGATTTTCCCAGTTTCAGGAATTCGCTTATCGCAAGAGGCGTGGTAATATCGTTACCCAGGCAAAAATCAACATTAGCCCAGATAAAATCTCCGGGTTTAATCGATTTTTGTTTAATATGCGCCAGTAAAATTTTTTCCGTAATAGTATAAGGCATCTTATAAAGGTTATCTGAGGTTAAATGGGGTTATCAAAGGTTACATAATGTTGCATTGCAACTTCAGACAACACCATATAACCTCATACAACATCAGCCAACTTTTTATTTAAATTTTTTTACTACGAGGGTGGCATTATGCCCGCCAAAACCCAGTGAATTAGACATGGCAACGTTTACCTTCATATTGCGCGCGTGGTTCGGGACATAATCTAAATCGCATTCAGGATCAGGATTTTCGTAATTAACGGTCTGATGGACGACATCATTTTTAACCGATAGGCAAGAAACTATAAACTCCATACCGCCTGCTGCGCCCAGCGGATGGCCGGTCATGGATTTAGTAGAATTTACCGCAATCTTTTTGGCATACGCCCCGAAAAGATTTTTAATTGCCAGGGTCTCTAATTTATCGTTTAAGAGAGTTGAAGTCCCGTGGCTGTTTATGTAAGAAACCTCTTCGGTTTTTATCCGGGCATCTTTTAAGGCTGCCTGCATTGCGCGTCTTGCGCCATCGCCCTCTGGGTCTGGGGCAGTAATATGATAGGCATCTGAACTCATGCCGTATCCGACCATCTCGCAATAAATAGGCGCATTTCTCTTTAATGCGTGCTCAAGTTCTTCCAAGGCAACTATGCCTGCGCCTTCGGCAATAACAAATCCGTCCCGGTCTTTATCAAAAGGCCGGCTGGCCCGCTCTGGTTCATCATTTCTTTTGGATAAAGCCTTTAAGGCGCAAAAACCTCCTACCCCTAAAGTAGTAATACAGCTTTCTGTCCCTCCGGTAAACATAATATCTGCATCGCCACGCTGGATAATCTTAAAGGCATCGCCTATGGAATGGCTTCCTGAGGCGCAGGCAGTGGTAACGCATGAATTCGGGCCTTTTAGGCCTAAAATAATGGAGACCCAACCAGCTGCCTCATTGACGATTAACATGGGGATAAGAAACGGCGAGAATTTACTCGGGCCTTTTGCCAGGAAAATATTGTGTTCTCTTTCAATAACCAGCAATGACCCGATACCCGAACCAATCAAAACCCCGATTCTGTCTACATCTTCCTTATCTAAGCTAAGTTTGGAGTCTATTAGTGCCTCTTTAGCAGCTGCAACCGCAAACTGCGCAAAAGGCTCCATACGCCTGGCCTCTTTAGGAGGGATGAATCCTAAAGGATCAAAACCCTTTACCTCGCCAGCTATGCGTGAATCAAAGGCACTGGCATCAAACTGGGTAATTTTGCTTATGCCGCTTTTTGCGGCAAGCAGGTTCTGCCAGAAATCCTTGACATTATTGCCTAAAGGAGTGATTGCCCCCAGGCCTGTTATTACGACTCTTTTTATCTCTCTCTTCATCTTAAATTGGCCCCGACGTTATGTCGAGACGAGTTCCCTCGCATTTGGCGGGGTCACTTAAATATTTGCCCCGACTTTCGTCGGGGCATCATATTTAAAAACGGTTAACGTGCATCAAAATATACAATTAGCCTTTAGCCACGCTTTTTTCTTCAATATATTTCATGGCATCGCCTACAGTAGTCATCTTCTCGGCATCTTCATCCGGAATCTCAATACCGAATTCCTCTTCGAGCGCCATAACCAGTTCTACAGTATCTAAGGAATCAGCGCCTAAATCATCAATGAATGACGCCTGAGGAGTAACCTCTTCTTCCTTTACCCCCAGCTGCTCGGCAATTATTGATTTTACCTTCTCTGTTACTGCCATATTTATTCCTCCTTTGATGAGCACTTAATTTAGGTAGTCCGCAAGGACGACGTAAATTAATCTTCTATGTCTTGATACTTTGCTCGTGCGAATTAAATCCGCCATTAATTAGTGGCGGATCATATTCCCCCGCGGCTTTCTTGCGAAAGCAAGAAGCGGGGTCATTTGATTTAATGCATGGTCATACCACCATCTATAACAATGGTTTGGCCGCTGATATAATCGGCATCGCTTGATGCTAAAAATAAACAGGTCTTTGCCACGTCAGTTGGTTTGCCAAACCTCGCTAGGGGAATATTCGCCAGCATATGCTCTTTGACCGCATCGGGTAATTTATCCGTCATATCCGTGGCAATAAAACCCGGCGCGACTGCATTTACGTTAATGCCTCTGCTGGCTAATTCCTTGGCTGTTGTTTTTGTAAAACCAAGGATCGCTGCTTTTGAAGCGGCGTAATTTGCCTGTCCGGCATTGCCGATAAGCCCGATTATCGAAGCAATATTTATAATCCTGCCGCTTCTTTGTTTAATCATGCACCGGGCTACGGCCTTGGTGCAATTAAAAACCCCCTTTAGGTTCACCGCGATTACTTTATCCCAATCCTCCTCGCTCATGCGTATCAATAAATTATCGCGGGTTATACCTGCATTGTTAACTAATATATCAATCTTGCTAAATTTGTCAAGAATTTTGTTTATCATCTCCTCTATCTGATTATAGACGGTCACATCCACGCAAAAAGTAAGGGACTGCCTGCCCAAAGGGTTAATCTCCTCTTGGGTTTTTGAGAGGGAATCTTTATCCACATCGCAGATAGCGATATCCGCGCCTTCCTGGGCAAAAAGAAGGGCAATCTCTCTTCCGATGCCGCGGCCACCGCCGGTTATTAGAGCAACCTTATCTTTGAGTCGCATCTTTCCTCCATTGTTAAACTGCTAAATTGTTAAACTGATATAACAATAGAGCAATTTAGCAATTTGGCAATTTAATTATGTCTTCTTGTGTCTCTATATTGTCAACCCGGGCATTTTCATCGATACGCCGCAAAAGGTTTTTTAAGACCTTGCCCGGACCGATCTCAAAGAATTGACCTACTCCTTCTTTAATCATAAACTCGCAACTATCCTGCCAGAGCACCGGTGAACTGACCTGGCGCACGAGGTATTCTTTTATCTGGCGGATATCTTTATAAGGCCTGGCTTCGACGTTAGAGACCACTGGCTTCTCTGGCAAGTTAATCTTGATATTTGCCAATTCTTTTTCTAATTTTATGCCGGCGCCTTTCATAAACTTAGAATGAAACGCACCGCTCACCTCAAGGTCAATGGTTCGCTTTGCGCCTTTTTCTATGGCCAATTTCTTGGCCTTTTCAACTTCCGCTAATGAACCAGAAATCACGATCTGGCCCGGAGAATTAATATTGGCAACCTCTGCTCCCGAATCTCTGGCTACCTCTTCGGTCAATGCGCGGGATAGCCCTAAGATCGAGGCCATCTTTCCGGGATTTTCTTGGGCTGCCTCCTGCATAAATTGGCCTCGGCGCCGGATAAGAATAAGTGCCTCTTCAAAACTAATTGCGCCTGAGGCTACCAATGCCGTATATTCCCCCAGGCTGAGGCCTGCCAAAAAATCCGCCTCATAACGGCCTTTCTCTTTGAAAACTTCCAGGGTCGCAATACTTACCGTAAAAATCGCGACCTGGCAGGTGTCGGTTTTTTTAAACAGTTCCTCTGGTCCTTCAAAACATAATTTGGTCAGCTCAAAATTAAGGATGCGGTCTGCTTTTTCAAAGATCTTTTTGGCGCTAGGGGAATTATCATACAGGTCTTTTCCCATGCCGACATACTGTGCGCCCTGACCAGGAAAAATGAATGCTGTTTTATTAATCATTTTTCCTCACAGATGAGCACAGATGAAATATCACAGATAATCCATCTGTGTTAATCTGTGTTTTCACCATTTAATCACACAGGCGCCCCAGACCAGGCCTGCGCCAAAAGCATCCAGGACCACAACGTCTCCTTTTTTAATTCTGCCTAATTTTAGCGCCTCACAAAGAGCAACCGCAGTAGAAGCAGAAGACATATTGCCGTAGCGCTCGATATTAAAATATATTTTTTGCGGGTCTAATTTTAGGCGTTTTGCAACTGCAAGAAGGATGCGCATATTGGCCTGATGCAGAATAAAACAATCTACTTCCTGACAGGTAAGGCCTGCCATTTTTATGGCCTCATTTGCCGCATCAGCCATAATCGTTACTGCCCGTTTAAAGAGTTCATTACCCTGCATCTTGATGAAGTGCCCCCGATTTTTTATTGTCTCATTCGACGTTGGCTGGCGCGACCCTCCGGCAGGCAAGTACAACAAATCTGATTTTGTTCCGTCGCTTCCCAAATAAGTGGAAATAATACCGCCGGATTTAACCGCCGATAAAACACAAGCGCCTGCTCCGTCGCCAAAAAGTACGCAGGTACTTCTGTCCTTCCAATCTGTTATCGAGGACAATTTTTCTGCCCCGACTACCAGGGCATTTTTGTAGGCGTCGCGGGCGAGAAACTGCTGGGCCACAATTATCCCGTAGACAAAACCTGCGCAGGCAGCGCTGACATCAAAACAGACCGCCTTATTCGCACCCAGGCTTTTTTGCACCAGGCAGGCAGTCGAAGGAAATTGCATATCGGGAGTAACCGTAGCTACAATAATCAGCTCAACATCCTTTGCAAATAAACCTGCATCTTTTAGGGCCTCTCTGGCAGCGGAAATCGCCAGGTCACTCGTAGCCTGGTTTTTTTCCGCCAAGCGGCGCTCTTTTATGCCTGAGCGGGTGGTTATCCACTCATCAGAGGTATCGACCATCTTCTCTAAATCCTGATTAGTCAAAACCTTCTCAGGCAGATAACAGCCTACGCCGATTATCCCGACTTTTTTCATATTATCCCATATTTGAGGAGGCGACGGCCTCGACAATTTTTTCGTTTACCCTGCGCTCGACTTCTTCTTTGGCCACGCGTATGGCATTCATAATCGCGTAGGCCGAGGAACGGCCGTGGCCGATAATTACCGTGCCGTCTACGCCTAATAGCGGCGCTCCGCCGTATTCAGAGTAATCCAGCCTTTTCTTGAAACGACGAAGGCTGTTCTTTATAAAAAATATCCCTACCTTAGTCAAAAAATTCCTGGTTAATTCCCGGCGTAAAAATTCAGCCACTACTTCAGCCACTCCCTCGGTAATTTTTAAGGCCACATTCCCCACGAATCCGTCGCAGACAATTACATCGCATTTTCCGGTAAATACATCCTTGGCCTCGACATTTCCGACAAAGGTGAGTTTGCTTTTCTCCAATAACTGATAGGTCTCTTTGACAAAATCCGTTCCTTTAGTCTCTTCCTCTCCGATATTTAATAGGCCGACCTTGACGTCTCTGCGGTCAAAGACATCCCGTACGTAAGCATCAGCCATAATTCCGTATTGTAAAAGGTGTAAGGGTTTGGGGTCGATATTTGCGCCCACGTCAATTAAAAGGGCGGGCTCAGCTAAGGTAGGGACAACCAGCCCGATCCCCGGGCGCTCGATGCCGGGCAGTAACCTCAGGCCCAGGGTGCCGGCGCAGACCACTGCCCCGGTATTTCCGGCGCTAAAAAAGGCATCTGCCTTTTTTTCTTTTACTAAATCAAGGCCTACAACAATAGAAGAATTGCGTTTTTTGCGCACACTTGCGGCAGGGGCCTCATCCATCTCGATTACCTCTTCTGCAGGATGGATTTTAATGCCCCGGGGGACGCCTCCTCTGAACTCCTTAAGAATCGCTTCTTCTTTGCCGACCAGGGTAATCTCAACGCCGAATTTTCTGACGGCTTCTTTTGCGCCTTCAATTACAACTTTCGGCGCATAATCACCGCCCATTGCATCAACAACAATATTCACCCTGTCCGTCCTTCCTAATTAGGGTTTCTTCTTTTCCTTTTTCTTTTTTTCTTTTATTTCGATGACCTGTTTAGCATCATAATAACCACAAAATGCGCAGATCCGATGCGACAGCCGTGGCCTGCGGCATTGCGGGCACAAAGAAAATATCTTACCTTTTAATATTTTATGTGTTCTTTTTTTTCTGGTTCTTGCATGCGAAAACCTTCTTTTAGGTAGAGGCACAAGAACACCCCCTTTCATTAAGATTAACACCACAGATTTTACAAAGCCCCAGGCATTCTGCTTTACACAGAGGCTTAAGCGGATAATTCAGCATTATTTCTTCCCGGATCCAATCAATGGTATCAACGAACTGTACGGAACTGTCCACATGTAGATTATTTTTAAATCTCCTGGATAAAGGAACTGATATCTCTTTAAGGCAGCGACAGCAGGTAAGGGTAAAGCCGGACTCCAGCCTCGAATCTGCGCTCAGAGAGTTTTTGCCTTTGCTGACCAGATGCGTTACTCTAATCGGTTGATCAAAATGTATATGCGGGGTATCTAAATCTAAATTCTCCGGCAATAACTTTTCTTCCAGGGACATCTGCCCCACACTGGGAACAGAACTAATTTCGATTCTCATCTATTTTTTGCCGGAACTTGTTAGGCGTTTTTTTAAAGCGTCTGCCACAAAGTCAGGGACAAAATCAGATAAGTCTGCGCCCAGTAACCCCGCCTCTTTTAAAAGCCTGGAGGAAAGATACGAATACGCCTCCGAAGGCATAAGAAAGACCGTCTCAATGTCAGGCGAGAGTTTACGGTTGGTAAGGGCCATCTGAAATTCATATTCAAAATCAGAAATCATCCTGATACCGCGTAAAATCACATTTGTTTTCTGTTTGCGGGCGAAGTCAACTACCAGCCCGCTAAAAGGTTCAACCGTGACATTGTCCATACCCTTGGTGGCCCTCTGCAGCATAGCTACCCTCTCCTCAAGAGAAAATGCGCACTGCTTCTGGCTGTCTGCAGCCACTGACACTACGACCTCTTCAAAAATGGCTTGAGCCCTTTTAATCAGGTCAATATGGCCGAAAGTTACCGGGTCAAAGCTTCCCGGATAAATTGCCCTTTTACACATGTATCCTCACTCTCCAAGGGCGTTACTATATCATAAGCAACAGGGGTTTGCAAGGGTTTTTTAGAGGTCTCCAACTATTTTTAAATCAGAGACCTCTGATTCCAGTGATTTATAAAGGATTACAGTGATTTTCAATACAATTTTTAATGCTCAGGCAACGGCCATCAGCTGCTCATACTCCGGGAACCTGCGGCTTAACGTTTCTTTTATGGCCAGGTTATTGCGGCCCGTTAAGCCGGGGTCAGTATTTAAGAGCCGGATGACCTCTTCCCGGGCTGATTTTAAGATGCGCATCTGGGTCAGGGGATTAGCAATTCGAAGGCCGCTTAGGCCATGCTGCCTACTGCCGAAGAATTCGCCCGGGCCCCTAAGTTTCAGGTCTTCCTCAGCAATACGAAAGCCGTCATTGGTGTTGGTAATGGCCTGAATCCGCCTTAATTGGACATCGGTCCTGGCATCAGCAACCAGGATACAATAAGACTGGATGTTGCTTCTTCCTACCCGGCCGCGCAACTGGTGCAATTGCGACAGGCCGAAACGCTGCGCCTCCTCAATCACCAGGCAAGTGGCATTAGCCACGTCAATACCTACCTCTAAGACCGTGGTCGCGACGAGGACCTGTATCTCGCCGAGGCTAAATTTCTGCATGGTCTCATTCTGAAGCGCCTGTTTCAGCCGTCCGTGGATGAGCCCGACCTTAAAATCGCTGAATTTAGTTTTTAATTCTTCATACATCTCTTCGGCTGCCTTTAAATCGAGGCTCGCTGACTCTTCGATTATGGGATAGACGACATAGACCTGCCTGCCTTCTTTGAGCCTTTCTCTCGTAAAATCCTCCACCTCTTTGATATCAGCCGGCGCATACCAGAGGGTCTTAACCGGCAACCTTGCCGGTGGCATCTCATCCAGTGTAGAGATATCCAGGTCTCCGTAAATAGTCAAGGCCAGAGTCCGCGGGATAGGCGTTGCCGTCATAATCAGGACATCGGGATTTACGCCTTTCTGCGGGAGCAACGCCCGTTGCGCTACCCCGAATTTATGCTGTTCGTCAATTACTACCAAGCCTAATTTTTCAAAGACAACTGCCTCTTCCAAAAGGGCATGCGTGCCGATGATTAAATTAACTTTGCCTTCTTTAATCTGCTGATAGATTTTATCTCTTTCTTTCTTATTTATGCTGCTAGTAAGCAACCCGATTTTTATTTCTTTATTCTTAGTTCTTAGATCTTGAATCTGAGATCTGACTTTTTCATAATGCTGTTTGGCTAAAATCTCTGTAGGCACCATAAAAGCCGCCTGATATCCGGAATCAATTACAATCATCGACGCTAAAACCGCCACAATGGTCTTACCTGAACCCACATCACCCTGCAGGAGCCTCTGCATCGGCCTGATTGAGGCCAGGTCTATCTTTATCTCCTCGAGCACCCTATCTTGCGCCTGCGTCAATTTAAAAGGCAGGCTCTCTTTTAACTGCATAGACAATCGGGAGTCAGGATTGTGGCTGATGCCCATTTTCTCTTTGGCCTTCATCTTCCTTAAAATAATGGGGATCTGATACAAAAAGAATTCCTCAAAGGCCAACCTCTTGTAAGACTCTTTTTGGGTGTTATCATCGACGGGAAAATGGATATTAAGAAGTGATCTGGCCAGATTAAACAGGCTGTGGCGGCTGCGGATATCGTAAGGGATAATCTCTTTTAGATGCGGCAGGGATTCATCCAGGACGTTTTTTACGAGTTTACGAAAATACCTCTGGCTGATACCTACAGTCAGGCTGTAAATCGGAACAATCCTGGCCATACTCAGGCTGTCTGCTTTTTCCTCTTTTAATAATTCAAATTCCGGTGAAACCATCTCCAATGAACCCTTATAGCGCTCGAGCCTTCCGTAAAGGATAATCTCTTCATCGGCCTTAAAGTAATTTACCAGATACGGCTGGTTAAACCAAGTGGCATAGATTTTTCCGGAATCATCGCTTACGGCAATCTTAACTAATTTAAAGCCGCTTCTTTTCCATGACCCTCCGAGGCCTGATGCCAGGATCTTTCCCTTTACCGTACAGCATTCTCCTTCTTTTAATTTAGAAATAGGCAGGAATTTCCTGCGATCCTCATACCAACGGGGAAAATAATACATCAGGTCTTCGATAGTATTGATACCGATTTTGGCAAGCACCTTGGCCTTTTTGGGCCCGACGCCTTTTAGATATTGGACCGGGGTATCGATTTTTTTCTCTGGCATTTTAATTCACAGATTAGCACAGATTCACGCGCAAACAACGCATTTTCGCACCTGCCTGCCGGCAGGCAGGGATTAGCACAGATAAATATCTGTGCCCATCTGTGGGTTTTTATTAACTGCCGCTAAACTGAAATCTGCGCCCATCTGTGCCTATAATAAAAACGGCGAGCTCTTTCAAACTCGCCGTACCACAGCTATATTTTGTGCATCTTTCTTTATCCCTGCCGTGATGAGTTAATTATAATACGCAAAAAAACATCTGTCAAATGAAAATTTCTGCACAGATTTTCGCCAAAGGCGGATCAGCCTACGGCTGAAGCACAAATTGTTAAGAGTAGCAAGTAGAGAGTAGAGAGAACTGTTAAATTACAATAAACAAACCACAAATAACAAACAATATACAATACCTAATACCAAAATTACAAACAAAAGTTTTTGTTTTGGTCATTGGAATTTCGGATTTGGGATTTGTTTGTGATTTGGAATTTGTAATTTTTCAATGCTCGCTACTCGCTACCCTCTACTCTCTACTTATCTTAGTCTTTGCCCATCTGTGTTATTTAAAATTATAGTGCTTCTTGACCGGCTTTTTTATATCCCAGGTACAGGACAGTCCTTTTGGAAAACTGACAAAATCACCCTTGCCAAAATTTACGCTTTTACCGTCTTTAGTTTCTACGGTCACATCTCCTTCTAAAAAATAGCACTCTTCTATGCAGTCATACGACCAGGGAAACCTTGATGTCTCTTTTTCCCATATCGGCCAGGAAAACACCCCCGATTCTTTAAGATCATCCTGACTTAATCTTTGCACCTTTATCTCCATAATAATTTCTCCTTTAATGAGCAGACCCTTGACAAGCTTGTCAAGGGTAGCTCCGACGGTACTCGGAGCGTCTGCGAATTAAATCCTTGACCTCTTCGATGTCAAGGATCAAGTTCGACCATATAACTTACGTCACTAACGTTCCGTAAGTTATGTCTTCATTTGACCTTCCTAAAAATAACACGGGCAATATGCTCTTCAACCTTAGGATGCAATAAAACAATCAATAAGCCGCCGATAATATTGCCGATGGTTACCGGGATAAGGTTATTGAACATAGTGAAGAAACCTGATACAAATTGGCCCTTAACCATCAGCCCCACCGGCAGAAAATACATATTGGCAACAGAGTGCTCGAACCCTGAGGCCACAAACGCCATAATGGGGAAATAAATCCCTAATATCTTGCCGATAACGGTTTTAGCGGCCATACACATAATTACTGCCAGGCACACCAGCATATTACACAAAATCCCACGGCATAACGCCTCGGTAAAACCTAAAGAAAGTTTTGCCTGGGTAATTTCGACCGCAACCGTTCCTATCGCTGATAAATTACCAACTCGGCCCAAAAGGCCGGAATATAAGGTAAGCCAGGCAATAATTATTCCGCCTAATAAATTACCAAGATAAACCACCACCCAATTGCGTAAGACCTTAGTGAAGGAATACCGGTGATAAATAAAGCCGATAGTCATCAGGATATTGCCGGTAAAAAGCTCTGAGCCGGGAATAAGGACTAAAATAAGGCCTACGCTAAAAACGCTGCCTGCAAGAAATCTACTCAAGCCCGCATCAAGCGTGCCTCCGCTTAATACCGCAGTAGCCACATTAGCGCCAAAGGCGATATATATCCCTGCCAGAATCCCGAAGATAAATAATTCAAATAAGGATGCGGTTGCCTTCTTTTCTCCGATATCCCGCAGGGCCTTAGATATGTCCGGAGGGCTTAAGAAAAGATTGTTGTCCATTTTCACTCCTTTTCTAATTAGTCTATAGTCAGTAGTACCTGGTTAGTGCAACTTTATTTAATTTTTTTCCACACAAAAATTATAAATTTGCCTAAAAACCAGATAGCAAAAATGACAAGAAAAAGCACAAACAAGATACGTATAATTATTGCCAGTGCCAGAAGAAGCGGATATATCAGGAACCCCATAGTAACCAGTAAGGATACTACCAACAAGAAAATAAGTCCGACTGTGAATGCCTGCATAATTAATCCTTTCTTTTTCTATCCTGTTAAATTGTACTCTTGTAAAATCAGTTAACAGTTTCCCTTGGCTTCGAAGCTCGTTTTGCGGTATGGATGCTCGTATCGATACTCGTCTTGGAAGCTCGTATTATTTTTTATCGAGCTTCAAGCATCTAGCTTCGATATCCTTCGATTACACTCAGGATATCGTCCTGAGCCTGTCGAAGGACGATATCAGCATCCCTGCCTGCCGGCAGGCAGGGACAACCTAAAGACAAGTATCTATGCCTCGACTATTTCAGATACAGATTGCAAACACACTTCTTGAATTATACAGATAATTTGGTGCTTGTAATTTAAAATTTAAAAATTATCGCTTCTTATACAATCCGATTAACTCCGCCTTATCCAGGATATGTCCGGCCATGGCCTTTTCTAATGCCCCTTTCGTAACCCCTTCTTTTAGGTTAAGCAGGGCATCCAGGGCATAAATCTTAAAGAAATAGCGATGGGTTCCCGACGGAGGGCAAGGACCACCGTAATCACGCCTTCCTGAACTGGTCGCGCCTAATTTTCCCGGTACGCTGTTTTCCTCAATCCGCGAAAGAATTGGCATATCAAAAACTACCCAATGCACCCAGGTGCCTATCGGCGCATCCGGGTCATCCATTATCAGAGCCAGGCTTTTTGCACCTTCTGGAACACCCTCAATAACAAGTGTAGGATTAATACCCTCTCCCTGGCAGGTAAATTTTGCGGGAATAGACTGGTTATGCTCAAATTCCGGACTGGTTATCTTCATCGTGCCTCCTTCTGCCTTATCGCTGACTGCAAAAAAGGCAAATATAAAGAGCAGGGCTAAAAAAATTCTTCTCATAAAACTTCCTGTAATCCGCGTTTTTGATAACTTAAGTATTAAATACGAAGCACGAAATACGAAATTAAACAAACAATTCTTTTTTTTATGTTAGTAGTATAAAATAGTTACTGATTCTCTTCCACAAACTTCTTTATCTCTTCTATATTTTCTACAATCATCTTTGCCTTAGCTATACCAAAAGAAAAAGGATACTTATCCTCTTCGTCTCTTTTTATAACCAGAACAGGCTTTCCTTTAAATTCGCTTCTTTCTACCATCTTATCCTTCCTTTCTGTTGGTTTTCAAATAATAAACTTCCTCTATCTTATTTTTCCTCAAAGATGAAGCTGGCGATTATTCGAGCGAATGGAGATTTTAGCCAAAGCAGCTTGAGCATTTTCGGGAATCCGAACGTGGAAAGGTTCGGATGGCGAGGATGTCTGAGCTCGTCCTGGGGCGGAAGCCCCGACGAGCGAGTTCCGCAGCCACCGAAAATGCGAAAGACCTTTGGCGTGCCCCAAAGGGGCAAAATCGACCCTGAGCGAGAAAATCGCCAGGTTCATCGCTCTCCTCTACCGCTCTATCTTTACTATCTCGTATTTTAAAATCCCTGCCGGGACATTGATTTCAACTTTATCTTTTTCCTTATGATTCATTAAAGCGGCGCCTACAGGCGAGGTAATGGAAATTTTCCCTTCGTTATAATCTGACTCTACCTCTGAAACCAGGGTATATGAAATAACCTCCTGCGTTTCCAGGTCTCTGATGGTTACAGTTGCACCGATTAAGACCCGGTCTTTAGGGATATCCTCATTATCAAGAATCCGTGCTTGGCTTAATTTACCCTCTAATTCGGAAATGCGCTTTTCATTCATGCCCTGCGCCTCTTTGGCTGCATCGTATTCGGCATTCTCGCTGATATCGCCGTGGTCCCTGGCCTCTCCTATGGCCTTACTTAGTTTTTTGCGCTTATCTTTTTTTAGATATTCCAGTTCCTTCATTAACTTCTCATAACCTGCCCTGGTAAGATAGGTCTCGTCCATAAGTGCTCCTTATTTAAATTCACGCAAGGTCGCCAGCGGGTCAATGGTCGATGGGCAAGGCGCGGGCTGTATCAAGTCGCAGTAAAAAAAGCGATTATCCCTTAATACCAACTCGCCTCTGGCGCAATCAATCTCTCTGCTAAAAATAGGGCCGGCATAGGTGAAGGTATGGAACTCTCCGTTCTCTCCGCAGGGATCGGCACTCTTGGGCAGTTGAGCGAGAAAATCACGGTTAAACTCCCGGCCGCAGAATTCCCGGCCTAAAACCCGGGTATCGACGCAGGTAACAATGGCCTTAAACCCCAAATCAATAAACTCATTTGCCAGCACAGAACTATTACATTTCCAGAGGGGAAATAATGCCGACATCCCGAGCTTAGCCAGGTTATTCTCGCGGTAATCCCGAAGGTCCTGTAAAAATATATCCCCGAAGGCAACTGTATTTACGCCCCTTTGCTTGAATTTAGAGAGCGCCAGCTGCATCCCTGCTTCATATGCTGCGTTTGTGGAGTCTTTGGGAATAAATACCGTCTCAAGAGGCAGGCCCAATGCCTCTCTTTGCATCTCGACCAACGCCTTGCGCACGCCGTGCATGCTGATGCGCTCATAACCCTCTGTCACTGTCACCAGTAACGATATAACCTCATATCTTTTAGAGGCATAAATTTTATAGAGCGCCAGTGCGCTGTCCTTACCCGAACTCCAGCAAAATATTATTTTCTCTTTCATGTTAGGTAATTTTATACTCCGCGGCCTAAAACCGCGCTCTTTCAGAGCGCGGATAAGAGGTGGCCGCTTGAGTATTACCCTTCAGTAAGACACCAGCTTTTAAGCCGGGGGTAGACGAGGGTTTATTTTCCGCTGATGTGACAACCGGGTTTTATGCCGCGCTTTTTAAAATAGAGCTGGTGATATTCCTCTGCCGGGTAAAATTCTCCTGCCGCAACAATCTCCGTGGTAATCGGGTTTTTAAAGCGTTTGGATTTCTCCAGTTTCTCTTTAGACAGCCGAGCAGCGGACTCCTGTTCAGCTGAATGAAAGAAAATTGCTGAGCGATATTGCGAGCCGATATCCGGGCCTTGCTGATTAGGCGTTGTCGGGTCATGCATATTCCAGAATACGTCTAAGAGTTGTTCGTATCTCACTTTACTCGGGTCAAATTCGAGTTCTACTGCCTCGGCATGGCCGGTTTTATCCGAGCAGACATCCTTATAAGTCGGGTTCTTAAATGTACCTCCGGTATAACCTGCCGTAGTTTTGACCACGCCTTTAACATTACGAAATATCTCCTGGACTCCCCAGAAACAGCCTGCGGCAAATGTGGCCTTCTCTAATTTTACGTCTTCAAATGGGACAAATATTAAGGCCACGGAGTTAATACAATACCTTTTTCCAGTTGGAGGTGGGCCGTCGTCAAAGACATGGCCCAAGTGCGCATCACAGCGCGCGCAAAGCACTTCTGTACGCTTCATGCCTAAACTCTCATCAGTAAGCAGGCGGATATTTAACTCAGAAACCGGTTGCCAGAAACTCGGCCAGCCAGTGCCGGATTCGAATTTTGTCCCGGCAGCAAAAAGGTCTGTGCCACATCCTGCGCATTCATAAATCCCGTTTTTCTTGGGGATGTCACATTGCTTCTCTAGAGGCTTTTCTGTTCCTTTCTGGCGCATAATCCGGAATTGTTCGGGGGTGAGTATTTTCTTCCACTCTGCCTCGCTCTTCATGACCTTATCTACTTCTTCAATCTTCTGCGTCCGGGCATTATATATCAGCACTTTATTGGAATCTTTTGCCTGTGCCATATTAATCCCTCCCAAAAGTAAGCATACTGTCAGGATTAGAGTGCGAATTAGTTTATAGTTCATATCTATATGCTAGATACAAGATACTTGCACTGAGCGAAGTCGAAGTGCTAGATAAAAACTGGACAGTCCGCTATTTTTTCTATATCAACTAAAAATCAAATTATCAAGATAATCATCCCGTTTCTTATTATTTATGAATACATTAGTTAATTCTTTATCTTCGAGTATTTTTAGTAATGCTTTTCTAGCAAAAACTTCAGTATTATGCAAGACCGCAGAAGACTCTTTTTGCTTAAGTTTATATAATTTCATACCATGAACGATTTTGGAACGCCAACTATAACTTTCCTTAGCTTTCTTATATAAATCCGGCTTATCTTCTTTTTTCGAACAAACAAAGAATGAAATACGTTGTGATATTCTATAAATGATCTCTGTATCTGTCCCAAAAAGCGCCTCTAATACAACCCACAGTAAAAGAAATCTTACTTCCCAAGGCATAGTTATTAACGCCGTCCATAATGTACGTATCGCCATCCATAAAGAATTATCTCTCTGCAGGCTATTTAAAACTAAATTAAATTTGTGCGCTTGTTCAAAGTCTGTTAAATTTAAATAATTGTCTTTGTCCTCTTCGTGTGGTTGTAATATCTGAGTAGTAAATGCCTGCCTTAAGACTTTTTCGTTATTTCTTTCCTCAACATGAAGTACTAATTCAAAAGCTATCCAAGAAGGTTTAATAAGCCATAATGCTAAATTAGAAATTTGAATTTTCTCTAAAGCAATTTCTTGTTTTGACCGCGGCTTATCTCGTTTGCATTCGGGATCGGGATCTCCCAAAGAATTTGCTTCACATTCAGAAACAAGCATATATTGAGCATCCTCGATAACTTGACGCTGGTGAAAACTAAGATGTTTTGAGCCAACCAGTTTATTTAGCCAATTAGGAATTATAGTGAAATTTACATTGTTTCCTAAATTTATGGGTTTAGTAAGGCGCACTTCTCTACTATTATAAGTTGAATCAACTAGCGCTATTGTATACCACTTAGCCATTAACAGTCCTTTCTAATTCTTTATTATACCTCTAATTATACAAGCAGGATTATGAAATTCCAGGGACACTCACCTAATTTTTTCAGTCTCTCTACTCTCTATCCCGAATGCAGTGTTTCTTCGAAGAGTTGCTTCGGGATCCCGAAGCATAACTTCTTGAGTCGCTACATTCGGGACTCTCTACTATCTAGTATCTTGTATCTATTATCTGGCATCTAGCATCTTACATCGACTATCGCCTGCTCTTTCTACCGCTATTCTACCCCAAGCCATTTCCTTGTCAATACTTTTTAGGTCGGGATTTTCCATCTTGTATCTAATATCTGGTATCTCGCATCTAGTATTTACTCACTACTTAAATAAAAATGCCTGCCAGAAATTAAAGATAGGAGTTTTTCCCTCGCTTAAACGCTTGAAAATCTCTTCGATATTTTCTGCGCAAGCTTCGGGATAATAAAAAAACCCTGCTAATTAAATAGTAGGGTTTTTTTATTTAAAAATTGTGGCTGGTGGAGAGGTTTTATGACCTTAATGGCCTTTATTATTACAACCTGCTTAAAATGAGACTAACCATTTCTGCTATACGGACTATGAAAGATGCTTTTTTCTGGACAGCCTCTCTTATCGAAGGCTCGGGATTAATTGCCGGCAGAACAACGGGTGGCGCATCTTCAAATGGGGTTAACTGAAGGTAGGCCCTGGCATATTGCAGGGGGTTGTCTCTTTTAGAACCCGGAATGGTAACCACACAGGTAAGGACTTCTAGGGGCGCATTCGGCCTACCAGGCCCTTGCGGAGCCTCCTTTCTGGAGTCCTGGGGGACAACTCTATATCTTGATTCCCTAAGGTCTATCCCGCCGCCGAAATAACGTTTTCTTATCCAGCGCCTGAAAAATCTGTTACTCTCTTCCTGGTTTTCCTCAAAGTTGTATTCTCCGTGTAAAAGCGAGCCAAGATATTCCTCAAAAATCGCCTTGGGATCAGCCTTAAAATCTAAATTCAGGTCTTTAAAAATCCGGGCATCTACCGTCTGAAGCAGGGACCTCGGGTCAGAGGAAAATCTCTGCTTGTACCAACGGCTTAAGATCAGGCTCATATAAACATCGCGTAGCGGCTTGTAATAGGGATCGTTATTTACCCTCTGGTTTAATTCCGGGATAATTAATTTCTGGATTAGTTCTGCACAATATTTCTCAAGTTTCCTCTGGACCCTGTCTTTGACCCGGGACCTCTGCGGCAGATACTCTGATTCCAGTAATACCTTTAAGCCGGATTCTACAATATATACTTCGTCGGCCTGGCGAAAGATAACCACTTCCTCAGGCACAATCCATAATCGCATCTGGGCAGGGACTTTAATATTGTCTGTGGTATTAAGTTTCCGGGCCCTCTCATAAAGCGCATCCCAGAATTGCCGGCCTATCTTTGAGGCCTGGGGGTTGGTTAAGGCGGCTGCGTCTTTTTTGAGGCGCAGGTCTGACTTAAGCAGGATGCGTCCCACATCAGTGCTTCCCAGTTCGGGGTCGATGATCCTATCAGGCTGGCGGGGATGGAGGTTTACCCAGAATTTCTGGTCCGGTTGGCTGAGGCAGACGAAAAAATACTCTAATAGTTTTTTAGATTTTACCTTCGTATCGATTATACCGCCGAAGTCCCGGACTTGTTCTACTCTCCAGATGAAATTGAGGTTGGTGCCGCCCCTTAGATTGGTGACCTTAAGGCCGACGGGATCCAGATTTGAGATATTGGCGGGTATTTCTTCGGTGTGCGCGTCAAGGGAAAGGATAAAAAAAGAGATTATGGCAAAGGCTATGATGAAACATTTATTCTTCATCTATTTTGGCAGGATTTTTGCTGCCTTAAAAAGCCATCTTCCCCCGCTTGCTTATCTTAAGCAGGCGGAGGAAGATAACCTTACGAAAATTGGATCAGTCCCTGATTAAACCCTGTGTGCAACTTCCTGGTAAGCCCTTACTGCGTCCTCTACTTTCTTGTTGATATCTCTGGGCTGGACAGTTATCGCAGTCTCTCTAATCAACAGGTCTAACTTTTTGGCTACGCCATCTGAAAGCCTGTTTTGAGGTGCTGCTACGGCCTCAAGGGCACCATACAGGGCACCTGCTGCAGGGGCAATCTGATTTGCCTTTGCCTCTAAATTAACCGTGACTGTGGCTTTGGCAATACCTCCCTGGGCCTTCAGGCTGTCTGTCCAGGTCAAAGGACCGATTAATGCCGCAACTGACTCTTTGGGAATGCCATTTCGCTGGAGTTGTTTTACTAAGGCAGCAGGGTCAGAGATCCGGCCTTCATCCATGTCAGCCTGGGTCAAAATTCGGCTCAAGATATCTTTGGCCGCTGTCACACCGCCTCGAGTAACCTTGGCAATCTCGCCAAAAAATCTCTCTACATCTTTTTCTGTCCTTAATGAACCATCACTGACCAGGATAAACTGAAAGGCATTTGCCTTAATATTAGCATTACTTTCAAATACGCCCAGATTTTGATTAATCTGTTTATTAATGCTCTCTAATGCCAGGAGTAAACTAGCGTCATCCCTTAAGGCACTTGAACTAATCAGCACTACTTTTCTATTTGCCGCATCCTTGGCCAGATCAATTACACCGCTGCTAAGCCTATGGCTGACACCCGGGCTTTGCTGACTCAACAATGCCTTCATAAACTGGCTTTCCGGTTCATGCCCTGCTGGCCTGCCCCGGCCTTCAGCTTCAAGTGCGGCCATTACTTCAGGAACACTAGTATACTCTGTATCTGGCCCCTCTACTTTATGAAATGGAAATGCCCCCTGACGTCTGGCAACCTGGGTTATAAAATTGCCTTGGTCAATAGCTCCTTTAAACCAGGATCTGTTGGCAAATACATCTTCAGCATCCCTGAGAGACTGATCCATCGGCATAACAAGTCCTACTACAGGCGGAGGTCCGTCAAAAAAGTGCGGGGTGCCCTCAGGTACCAGTTCTTGATCTTTACCCATGAAGAATGCAATTTGGGTACCCGGAACCAGAGGCCCTACATGCGAACCGCGCATAAATCCTAAAGTAATCTGGGGATACTGGAATATGCCGGCAATATCATCCGGCTCTAATCTTTCATTTGACTCAAGAGAAACCCTGACCAATAGAGTAGGGTCATCTTTTCCTACGTATTTACCGGCAGTCAGAGCTAAACGCTCGGTTGATGCCGCTATCAGCGGGATATCCTCAATCACATTGGCAATATCTTCTTTGCCGTCCCATTTCTTCTTAGCCACCCAGACACGCTTAATGGCAAAATCTTCAGGAGAACCCAATAAGGTAAGCGCATCGTCATACTGCTTTTGGTCGGCTAAATCAAAGAAGGCCCGTGGCTTGTTGTTAATATCCCAAATCTCGGCAATTACTCCATTTTTAAATTTGCCTTCTTTGATTGCCTTTCTGAGCATTCCTAAGATAGGCACGGTGAACGCACCGGGTGCGCATTTATCACCCGAGAACGCCATAACAATCTCGCCATTTCTTACCACTACCTCGGCATATCCTGCGCCAGCGCCCTGGATATTTCCTGAGACTAATTTATCTACCAGGATATCCTGTTTCCAGCCATAAGGTTTAAAATAAGAAGTCTGGTCTGCAGCATACCAGAGGCTATTCCAGGCCAAAGGATGGATGTATTCATTATTCTCCGGTAACAACTTGTGTTTTAAGGTGAGTTGGCAGTCATCGCCGGAATTCCACACCCTATAATCAAGGATCCTTTGGTTATCAGCTAAGTCTGAGGCTATATTGGTAAGTTCTCTAAAGCTTTTAAAAACACCTGAAGTAAACAAACTTGTGGCTGAGCCTGCAGTAAGGCCACTCATAGTTGAAATGGCATCTATTTCTTTTGCCGTAGGTCGTCTGCTTTCGGTTAAAGAATGATAAACCTCAGCATCTCTTTTTGAAATCTCCTCTAATTGTTGCATAAAATTAGGGAATCCAAAATAGGCCTCAGACTGGCTGGCCAACTTAAGGTTTTTAGCCATTTCCACAATCGTATCATCAACTCCCTTTTTTTCTAAATAACTGATTGCCTCATCCCAATTGCTAATCTTTTCCTTCTCTTTAAATTCGGCTACCTTTTTCATCAGGGTGTCAGCATCAGCCTTGCGATACACGCCGTTTTTGCCCACCACCTCTTCTATAGTCAGGCCGGTGCGCAAAATCATAAGTGTCTCAGCCAGAAGAATATACTGATTGACGCCATTAAATCCATAAGTCTTAGCCAGTTGCAGGATTTCATTAAGGGCCCTCATGGTTACAGGATGGGGTTTATAATGGCCGGGCACTGAGCCGATATCAGCCTTGATATTACTGAGCGTATGATCCCCGTAATGCTGAAGCAAAGGATCAGCCTCACCTTCTTTTAAAACAGGGTTGCGCATAAATTTGTAATCAAGGCGCTCTCGGGTCTTTACTACCAAGTCATTGCGACTATAGCTATGCGGACTTAAAAACGGCTCTAATTTCGTAACATGGTCCATATACGAGGGAAGCACAGTCGCATCAACAGGTCTATCTGCGCGCAACGATGCTGGCAACTTCCCGAAATCATACATGGGTTGGGGGTCACCGGTCTTTAAGCCGTATCCGCGTGTTGCATAGACTAAGTCCGCAATGCCGGTATGCAGGGTCTCTCCCGAACGATGGGAAACCACCCACCTGTAACCTGCAGCCTTTGCGCGTTTAATCACCTGTAAGGTACCCAGCACTGTACCATTCTGGTTTACCTTGATTAAAATAGATGTAGCTGAGCCTTCGGCTATACCTCTCTCTAAGCCTGCTAACTGGGTAACAAAGAGGTCATCACCGATTATATCAATGCCTAAGGGACGCATTGCCTTAGTTAGTCTTGCCCAGCCTGCCCAATCATTTTCAGCCAAGCCATCCTCGATGGATAAAAGTATCCCTTTGTATTCCTTAGCCAGTTCCAGATAATAGGCAATCATTTCATCAGAGGTAAGGTTTTTGCCCTGGAATTGATACAATCCGTCTTCATAGAAAGTGGAGGCAGCTGTATCTAAGGCTAATTTCACGTCTTTTCCAGGCACATAACCGGCTTTTTTAATCGCCTCCACAACATATCCGATTGCCTCGCTGCTATTTCCCAGGCCCTTGACTGAAAAACCTGCTTCATCGCGCCGGCTTACCCGAAGAGATGAGAATTTTTCCGTCAACATCGTCTTTAAAGCAAGGTCAACAGCATCTCCTATTCTTAAGGCCTGACGATAGGTTTTGGCAATAGGGACAATCATAATCTCCTGGATATCTATCCTGTCTTTGCCCAGGGTTTCACCCGCTCCTAAGGCATGCAAACCGCCGTTATAGATATTCTGATAGAAAAGCACAGGGTCTTTGGAATCGGAAACTGCATCGGGTTCATATTTACTGATATATTCATCGAGTTCCATGCCCTGTAATCTCGCGGCCATCTGCCATAAGGCCCAGGATACCGGCACTGTAGCATCAGCTCCCAATACCCTAAAATTCTCTCCTGCTGCATTTATAAGCATCTCCTCCATCTTAATTAAATCTGCGTGCCTTCTTAGGTCGAGGTCACTATTAATTAACATGGGAGCGATTACATCATTGATATTTTTGATTGCCTGGGCTACGCCTACTGTATTGGCCTCGCGTTCGCCAGTAGATGCGCCTGCAGGATTAAGCCCGGTTTCTGCTAAGTCTTCCAACTCCTCTATCCCTAAGATTGCTGCTACCGTAGGCTTTCCCCGCGAATCCTTGGCCTCTTTACCTTTCAAGGTGTATTTGGGAACGCCAGTAAGTATTATCGGCATAGCCTTTCGGTATATCCTCTCCTGCATATCAATCATCCTGGTATATTTGTGCCTGCGCACCAGGGGCTTACCTGCATACTCGCCCGTCTTCACTTTATACATATCAGGATAATACTCAACAGCTGCACTTTTTATCAGCGCAGGATGATTATCAACCAGGAGTTTGACACCCGGTAATTCCTTTCCTGCCTTGTATTCTGCCAAGGCCCCGCCTGCAAGCGAGGTGTAGGTAGGAGTAAAACCAAGTTGTCTGACCGTAACCTCAGTATCACCTCCGCCGGTTGACCAAAACTCTAATCTCGATACTGGTTCAAGGACTGTACTAGTCTCTTCTAAGAGAGCAGGGTAACGCGAATCACTAAGCGGACCAATAACAAAGGCACTTGCAAACGGCTGTTCAGCTCTACCGGCAATTTCCGCATAGCGCTGGGCAGTTTTCGGGCCGATGCCGCTTAATAATTGGTTAAAACCATCGGGAACACGACCATCAACCAATTTGACTTCATGGCGAGTTTCACCTTCAAGATAGACCGCGTCTGTAGGAAGTTCAATCCTGTCGCGGTGCTTAACGATTAATTGAACCAGAGGAGGAAATGTTTCATTGGTCAGGAATTCTTTTAAATCATCAGCTGTAGCCTTACCAACTGTAGCTACTGCCAACCCGTATTGTGCCTCAGGCGTTGTAGCTGTAGCTGCTCCTGGCTGTGCCGCAATAAGGCAGAGATTTCCCAGGCGGCCACCCACGACTGCCTTTTGAACCCTGCCGGTCTCAAGGCCGGAAGCCATTTCTAAGAGCTTTTCCGTGACCTTACCACCACCCACTACCAAAAGTTGCGGTTGAAGAGGATTGAGTAAATTAGACGCGCCCTTAATTTCGCGTTCCATCACTCGGCCTGCTACTGCAGGGATACCCTTAAAACCGGTAACGCTCGGGCTGTCGCGGTGGGCTACGGAAAATCCATCCAAAACCAACAAATCAATCAAAGGCCTGAGACGTTCAACAAATAATGGATTGCTTTCTAAGGTCTTTCCGGGATTACTAGGGTCTTCTGCCCGCACAGGCTTGAGGACAAGCCCCTCGCCAGGTTTAAGCGCCTTAATCGCGGCAATGGCTTCGTCGCCAAAAAGGTCATCCACTACCTTAAGTTCGCGGCCAACAAGCTTGCTCATTTGCCGAGCGTGCTCATCCGCTGTAGCCATAAAATCAGCATCTCCTGGCCGGCCCTGGTGGAAAACCATAATTACCTTACCATTCTTATCCAGCAATTCCTTAAGGGTTTGTGCATGCGCGAGAACTCGAGCGCTGGGTTTATCCGGGTTAAGGATATGCCCATTTTGAGCTTGGACATTGACATCGGGACGAAAATACACCGTCTTTCCATCTACATCAACCTCATCAAGGGTAGCAAAACTAGAAACAGGCTCAACAGGCGCAGGCGCTGACAATACCCCCTTAAAAAACAACCTCGCCCATCTCTCTGCATTCTCTCTGGTTGGATTAAATGACTGATGTCCGCCAAGATCCTCAGCTCTTCCGATACGGCCATTGTTATGAGATTGAAAACCAAATCCGGTAACTAAGGAAAGTCCTTGTCTTCTAGAGGCCGGGATTTTACCTGCCTCAGCCTTATTTGTCGGCCGCCAGGCCACGACGTGCCTGGTCTTATCGCCGCCGTAGGTAACAATAGGCATTGCAGTGCCAATAGGAGCAAGTATTTCACCCCAGGCCGGAAGACCTGACTGTGACCTAATCATCATTACCGGATTAAAGTCGCCAACTTCGGATACGCCATCATCAGCTATCCTTCTTACAGTAACCGCCATTAATGGCTCATCAGCAGGGACCTTGGACCATCCTGGTCTTGCATATATAGCCACGGTTACATATTTTCCGGGCTGGTTTATCAAGGCCAATATTTTTTTCATCTCTGTTTGGCCATCAAAGGTCTGAATTTCATCTTTAACCAAATCCAGGACCTTAAAGATAAAAGGCGGCATACTAGGGTCAATTGTAGCGCCTGCATTATACATCGGGTCGCATGCTATCTGGTAACTGAGCAGGTTAAATGCGCCGGCATAGGTATTAGAGGCGCTAATCAGGGCATAGGGATCAGCAGTACGCTCCACATCTTTTACGGGCTTATAAAACCCCCTTAACTCTATTGCCCGCGTCTGCTCAAGATAGGACTTATCCGACAAATCCTCGCCTTTATATATCCCCATCTCTTTGGCCGTGTTTAACGCGGTCAAAAACACATCTACTATAGTCAGAGGGATCTTGGCATCGTCTTCATTTGCATTTTTATTTTGGCGTGTGGTATAAATAACAACATCAGTCGTATTAGGAAAGACCTCATAATCGGTTAACAGGCCGGATTCCACCAACCCTTGCAATTTTTTTCTTACCGCATCAATCAAATCATCAGGCATTACCTCATCTAACCTGGGATCCAGGAACTTGCCAATATTAGCTACGTGTACCTCCCTAACCACCTTTTTGTTTTCTCTCTCCAGTCTCACCTGGGCCTTTTTGGCCTCACGGGCCTTCCACATCACTAAGGCGAGCTTGTCGTAATTATTAATTAAATCCTTAACTGCCTGCGATTCCTCCCGATGAAACCTGGAATCCCCGCTTACCTCAAAATATTCATGGAGTAATTTTGCCTTAAAGGCTGCCAGGGCCCATGGGTCGGTCTTGGTCATTTCCATATAAGACTCAATCATGGCTAAAATATGATAAATGCTACGCGGCAATTTTCCACCAGTCCTATCATAGTCATAGCCGGAATACATATATCCGCCTGAGGAGGCAGTAACTGCCAAGTATAGCGGAGTACCTGCCTCGCCTTTATAGAAAAACGAGGGATTATCGTCTTCGTCTAAGACAATCGCCTGTCTGACATTATTAGCCAGGTCTTGCTTTACTTGGCTAACTTTAGGACTTATTGCATTGGCTAATATATCTTGCGCCCCGGCAAGTAAGGTAAAGGGCAGATAATAATTTATTGCGGTATTCTCTAACTTAAACCTAACCAATGCCAAGGCCTTAAGATGCTCGGTAATAGTATCTCTTTTTTGTGCCTCTTCTGCCTTCCAATTAGCCGAGACATGCATGGTTATATGTTTTTTCCTACCTGCAATATCAGCTATTTGAGCTATCTTGACAAAAGAGTCAGCCCCTAAACTTGCACCGCCGATAAGCGCACCGTCAACATCTGCTAAGGCAAAAATACCTGTGGCATTGTCCGGTTTAACGCTGCCGCCATACTGAATCACTATTTTTGAAGCCACATTCTCATTATATTTATCAGCAAACCATTTTCTAATTGCTGCGTGCATTTCCTGGATATCTTCTAGCTGAGGAGTTACGCCTGTCCCAATTGCCCAGAGGGGTTCATAGGCTACTGCCTCCAGTAATTCCAATACTTGCTCGCCACTTAAGTTCAATATACCTAACTCATTATCTAATTGGCTGAGAACAAAACCAACAGCATTCTTATCTTCCTCTCTAACTTTAAGAGTTTCGCCTACGCAGTAAGTTACTTTGACTTTATTTTTTGAGGCCTGCTCTAACTTGGACCTTACATCTATAGATGTATCACCCTCCTGAGGCGCCTGCGGTATGAATAGTCCAGCAGCATCTATTTTCCACATCTCGGTAAAGCGTGTGGCTGAATGTCCAACAACAGAGTCCTGAATACCTATCTCCTTGAGGTGACCTATAGTTACTGTCCCGACCGCCGCGCCTCCTCTAAGAGAAAAATCCTGCGCGCCTATTTTAACGATAGAAGATGACGGCAGTCCTATGGGCATCATAGCATCGACATCTTGCTCGGTAATAGAGTTAATTGTCTTATCAAGGAAAACAAAGCCGGTTTTAAGTCTTTTTACTAAAGCCGGCTGCTCCTTCTTCTCGTCTAATGGAGGCAGCTGCCTATTAGCCAAAGTTCTTCGTGCGGAATAGCTGGCAACTGATTTGGCAAGTTCATCTTCAGTAAATATCCTTCCATCTTGACCTGCTTCTTGTAAATATGTCTTTGTCCCGGCCTGAGCAGCAATAACCTGAGCCGGCGTGTAGTCGCCAGCCAGCCAGGTCAGTTGACCACCTGAAATAAAGGCATCTCTATCGCTCTCTGAGGCAAAAGGCTCGATTAAAAGCTCGTCCCTGGATAAATCAATCTTAAAGCCATTGCCGATTAGGCTTACAACATAAGTTTTACTGCCGAGAGTGAAAACCGCCAAGCCTTCTTCGATAAATGCGCGTTCAACCGGGTCTTCTATCTTATCTAAGACTAAATCCGCAAGCCTTGCCTTTAATCCGCCCAGTCCCTCCGCACTCAACTCTTTTAGCATGTTAATGCCTAAAGCAAGAACCGTGTCCTCAATCTTTGAGGCAGCGGCCTGAGGCCGGAGCATTGCGGCATCACTGGGCCTGATACTGGCCAGGACATTAACCGGTAATACCAAATTTAAACAAAATGCCAGGCATACTACTACGTTTAACAACCTCATTTTTCTAAAAAGCCCCATCTCCATTCTGACTCCTCCTTCTTTTTTACTTACCTTAATAATATACATCCTTATTCCCCTAGATTTTCAAAGAGTTGATTTTTCCCTTTTAAGACCGAGAAATAAAGGCCTGAATCTCCTTTACTGCTGGTTACCGGCACTATCTCTATATAGGAATAGCCCTTATCTTTTAAGGCACGGCTGATACCGGGGGTGTGAAACCCTCCGGTGATAAGCACAGCCAACTTCTCACCCGACTTATTCATCTTATCCACAATGTTTTTAATAAAGACTTTTTCTCTGTCTATGCCTAATCGATAAAACTTGTCAAGTTTATCCAGATTATGGTCAATAATCCCTGAGGTGGCCGGCACGAAAGCCAGATTATGCCTGCGGCAGCTTTCGCTCAAAAAATCTATCCAGCCTGAGGTGGTAAAATCGGCAATGTTTTCCTGGAAATATTTATACTCCTGGGGGGATAACTCTAAATTAAAAAGCCCGGAAAGTATCGCCAGGGATTTTGAAATATTATTTAATTTCCTTTGTTCATCATTTATTAAGCAGGACTCTTTTAGGCTGTTCTCGAGTGAACCTAATTCCTGTAAAAGCCCTTCGGTATTTATCTGCTTACTCGAGGATATATAATTGATATAAGAGACCAGGTGTAAGTAATCCTGGCCAAGGTCAATTTTACCCTCTGCCTGGGTCTTTAAAAAAGAGTAATATTCCTGAGCAGTTAACTTTCCTTCGCTGAATTCCTGACTCTTTTTAAGCAGGTTATCCAGTTCTTCTTCATTGATAATCTTAGCCAGTTCCTTAATAAATGCCGAACGCTCTGTTTCCGCCAGCTTAAAGTCAACCTCTTTCTCAAATTTGGAGGTATTTGAAAAAGCAGCCACATTAGAATAACCCTTGAGCCCCAGCCCCTTTTTATCGGCTAGCTGTACCAGGTAATCACAATATTCAGCCAAGGTGATTTTCTTGCCTTCATAATCAGCTCTTTTCTCTTCTAATTGGCTCAGTTCCTGGCTATAAATATAGGGCTTCAGGTTCGTTACAATATAGGATACCTTATTCAAATAACCTAAACCTTCTTCCCTGATCGGGTTCATTTCTCTAAAACTGGCCAGATGTGCATTATAGAGCGATTCATCCTCTATGCCGTATAATTCAAACCTATTGTCACAGACAAGATCCAGGTATTCTTCACCTGAGATCTTGCCCATTTTTAGGTACTTGTCAGCAATGCTCTCCCTGGTTGCCTTATCTGCGTAACCCCTTAAGAAACTGAGGCTTACGTTTCCGGTACCGCCTTCAACCATAATTAAATTTAGCTTATCTTCCTTAATCAGGTATTCAAGGAGTTTAGCCAGATTTTTCTGGGCCTCATAATTACAGTGGGCATCCTGGATATGGATAATGGTCAGGTCTGAATTGGGGGTTGTAGAGGACGGTTCAAATGCTTCTTTTACAACTCCAAATTGAGATGGAATACGAAAATCTTTTTGGATAGTCGAATTGGCTGGCGGTGTTTCATAAAGTAGAAAGCACAGGGGGAAAAAGGCAATAATTCCTAAAATTAAAAGTCTTCTTTTCACAGGTTGATTTTCAATAAAAAAACCACGGCCTTGATTTTAAGGACCGTGGCTTTCCTTTTCCAAAGATTATTTTATACTTTTAAAAACAATTTCTAAAGTAGAGATAAAAAAAGGGCGAAACAATTACCTAAAATATAACCTATAATCCTTTCTTTGTCAAGTTTTTTTTAAAAAAAGTTACCGGGCCACCAAACGCAGCCTCCTGCATAACATTTTGTCGTCGTGGGGGGGTCTACCCCTTCTTGAACCTATACTATTCTTCATTATGGTGTCCTCCCTCGCAAGCTCGGGACTCCCTTCGGTCGTCGGGGTAAATTAAAAATCCCGCCAGAAATTGAAGATAATAATTTTTCCCTTGCCTAAGCGCTTGGAAACTTTATCGCTTCGCATCTAAAATTTCCTGCGCAGACTGCGGGATAAATAAAAATGCCCGTCAAATTTCTTGACGGGCATTTATTATTTTAAGGGAGCATCGATCTACTCTTAATGAGCAGATAACTTACACAAGCGCTAAAAGCGGATGTAAGTTATAGGCTTGGCACTTTTTGCCCAGGCCGTCTGCGAATTAATCCCGAAGCCAAAGGCTGAGGGATCTTTAGACCTCTCGCTTCGCTCGAGGTTAAATAAAAAACCCTGCTACTTTTTTTAGTGGGACTTTACCCCTCGTTAAACCTCTATTTGTTTATTTAGGTAGCCCGAGGTGAATTAAAAAGCCCGTCAGAAACCCTGACGGGCTTTTATAATTCAAGGGAGCATCGATCTACTCTCCCGTAGCCTTGCGACTAAAGTACCATCGACCCTGAGGAGCTTAACTTCCGTATTCGGAATGGGAACGGGTGTTGCCTCCTCGGTATAGACACTCCCAAAAATTTTACTCCGTAAAATTTTTATCCCGAGCCGCTATCGCTTCCAGCATGCTGCGAGGGACAAATTTTCTCCCTCGTCACCAATAGAATAACCGAAGGTGACTCGGGATGAATTTTTTAATTTATATTAAAAAATTCACAACCATATATCTTTAAAGGCAAAACCACAAAATCCGTTAAACCTAGACTTTATAAAAGTGGCCAAGCCGGTTGGCTTATTAGTACTCCTTAGCTCAAGCTATTACTAGCCTTACACACGGAGCCTATCAATCTTGTAGTCTACAAGAAGCCTACAGGCCGATTGCTCGACCAGGGATATCTTTTCTTGGGGTGGGCTTGGCACTTAGATGCTTTCAGCGCTTATCCCTTCCGAATATAACTACCCAGCCTTTGCCCTTGGCAGGACAGCTGGAACATCAGAGATTCGTCTTTCCTGGTCCTCTCGTACTAAGGAAAGCTCCCCTTCAAATATCCTAACGCCCACATCAGATAGAGACCGACAATTTTGTTACTTCCGCCTACGGCGGAGGTCCGGGCATTTCTGCCAGACTCTGCATGTCGCCATGCAGTTCGGACTGTATCTTATACCTACCGAATCTTGGTAGGTTTCTGGCGTACAGTCTCTGAGGATTTTCGCTAAGAAAATTAGCGAATCTTTCCTGCTGATTAACCGCAGTCAAGAATTTTCACCTTTCGGTATCTTGACATTCTCGGTTTTTCCAGCATATAGCCAAATTTAAAGACAGCTAAGGTCAACTAACTGTCTCACGACGTTCTAAACCCAGCTCGCGTACCCTTTTAACCGGCGAACAGCCGGACCCTTGGGACCTTATTCAGCCCCAGGATAGGATGAGCCGACATCGCAATATGCTCCACGCTCTCGCGTGGTATTAGACTATATCTTCATCCTGTGACTTTTTCTTGCGAAAAAGTCAGCAAGGAGTTGGCGTGTGATAGTTATTGATGTCAATTAACTATCTCATCCTACGCAGTAGTTGTCATGGGCCTTATTAAAGGCCTTTTAACACTTTCTGTGTCAGAATCAGTCGTTACGGGGTCTGATAATCGTCAGGCTTCTCTTGGAAGACATAAGAATTCAATTCTTAACAACTTAATACAATATAAACCGCTTCGAAAACGAATTATTGAAGTTTACGTATTAAGCGTAATAATGAAAATCTAAACATGTCACCAAGAGAAAAAACCTTACGAATAACTGCTTATTATCTATCAGACTTCCCACGGTATTACCCTTATTCGTCGGGTTCCACCGTTATTAGCCAATACATGTCCGAAATTACTTCCGGACCACCCCTGTATGTCGAGGTGCCAAACTGGACTGTCGATGTGAACTCTCGAGTCCAATAAGCCTGTTATCC
>JAZDFF010000019.1:0-50286 GCA_043808095.1 Candidatus Omnitrophota bacterium | reverse complement strand
AACGCAATGCCCCAGTTTCTTATATTTCACAGAGCTATTCTACCATATCAAAGGACGACAGCGGATTGTTCTATCCCTCTACGGGCTTACGCCCGTAGATTCCCGAACGGGTGTTGAACCCGCCATTAATTAGTGGCGGGTAAATTCCCCCGACGATAAGTCGGGGTCATTTACTTCTTCTTATTAACAATCACTTCGTCGATTAAGCCGTAATCCTTTGCCTCTTGGGCTGACATAAAATAATCCCGGTCCGTATCTTTCTGGATCCTCTCAAGGGGCTGGCCGGTATGTGAAGATAATAACTCATTAATCCTATCGCGCAGCCTTAAAATCTCTTTGGTCTGAATTGAAATATCCGCGGCCTGTCCCTGGACCCCGCCCCAGGGCTGATGAATCATTATCCGGGCATGCGGCAGGCAGAAACGCTTGCCTTTTGTCCCGGCAGCCAAAAGCAATGCGCCCATACTGCTTGCCTGGCCGAGGCAATAGGTGCAGATATCGGGTTTTACAAACTGCATGGTATCATAAACCGCAAGGCCCGCGGTAATTGAGCCGCCCGGTGAATTAACATAGATGTTGATGTCTTTATTGACATCCTCCATCTGCAGGAATAGTATCTGGGCAATCACGAGATTGGCGACCACGTCGTCAATGGCAGTGCCGATAAATACAATCCTGTCCTTTAAGAGCCTTGAATAGATATCATAGGCGCGTTCATAACCGCGTGAAGTCTGCTCGACCACCATCGGAACCAGGGTCTGGTTTCTTATATCCATATTTGGCCTCCTGTTATTAAAAATTATGCCTCTTCTAATTCGGCTTCACTCAATAAAAATTCTATCGCACGTTGCCCGATGTTCTCGTTATTATGAGGAATGTTTTCCAGTCGTGCAATCTTCTCTAAAATTAAAAAGAGCTTTACGTCTCTGGCCGCAATCTCATGCAATTCTTTTTCTCTCTCTTTTTCAACACTATCGATCTCTTCTTTGGATTTTCCCTGAAGCTCTAAGTTCCATTTCAGCTCATCAAGGCGCCTTTTTAACTGCCGGTTGATTAAAGAGGCCGGGACGGAAAATTCGGTTTTATCAAGAAGTTGCTGGATAAGCTGATTTTCAATATCGGACTTTGCCCTATTTTCAAATGAAAGATACAATTGTTTTTCTAAAGACGAGCGCATTTGGTCTAGATTTATATATCCGAGGGCTTTGGCAAACTTATCATCGGTATATACCTTTTTATCAGGCGTAGATCTTTCCTCGGCTAATTTAGAAATGAGTTCCTCGATATTTTCTTTTGTTACTTCAATCTTTTTTCTCTTTAATTTAAGTCCCTTATATTTATCGAGTTTAAACTCAGGTTGCACCTCTACCTTAGCCTTAAAAGAAAGGCTTAGGCCCGAGAGATTAATATCAGATATGGTCGGCGCATCTACAACTGCCAGTTTATTTTCTTCGACTGCCTTCTGATAGACCTCAGGGATCAATTCTTCCAGTAAATGCTGGCGGGCTGTATTTGCATGATACTTTTCAAGCATGGCTCGCGGTGCATTACCCGGCCTAAATCCCGGGACCCTGGCTTCTTTTGCGATATGTCCGTAAATCTCATCCAGCTTTTTAGAAACCGTTTCAGCAAGGACTTCTACTGATATTTGCACGTTTGTTGCGTCAACTTTTTTGACTTCTGTTTTCATGGCACACGAATTCTCACGAATCGCACACAAATTAGCACGAATAAAATTAAAAAATATTCGTGTAGATTCGATAAAAATTTGTGTAAATTCGCGACTCTACATCCTGAATTTCTCACCCAGATAAATTTCTCTTGCCCGGGGGTTATTAATCAGGTCGCTGGCTGTCCCGGAGATAAGTATTTTACCATCGGCAATAAGATAGGCCCGGTCCGTAATGGATAATGTCTCCCTCACATTATGGTCGGTAAGCAGTATACCTAAACCCTTATTCTTTAATTCGCGGATGATATCCTGGGCCTCAGCCACTACAATGGGGTCGATCCCGGAAAAAGGCTCATCTAATAAAATAAAAGACGGACGCGTCACCAGGGCCCGGGTTATCTCAAGCCTCCTTCTTTCTCCTCCGGAAAGGCTATGGGCCTTCTGATTAGCTAGATGACTAATCTTTAATTCTTCGAGCAATTCCTCAAGGCGCTTCTTACGCTGCCGGCTCGATATAGGCAAGGTCTCTAAAATCGCCAGGATGTTTTCTTTTACGGTGAGTTTTCTAAATACAGAGGAATCCTGGCTAAGATAGCCAATGCCAAAACGGCTGCGTCTGTGGATGGGTAAGGCCGTAATATCCTGCTGGTCAAAAACAATATTTCCATCCTCAGGGCTTATGACCCCCACAATCATATAAAATGTCGTGGTTTTGCCAGCGCCATTCGGTCCTAAGAGCCCGACTATTTCTGAGCGGCCCACTTTTAAATCTACCCCGTCAACAACTCGCTTGCCGCCGTAAGACTTGACTAAACCCTTAGTTTCCAATAATAGCATCTTTAAAGCCCTCTGTTGAATAAATAATTAATTTTGGCCTTCCGGTTAAGACTACCTTTTTGTCGTCGGTAGTATAAACCGCCTCTTCGCTAAAAGTCTGATTTTCTCCTTGCACAATCCTTACGTTGCCGCGGGCCACTATCTTTTTAATATTGGACTGATTCAGAGAATTCGAAAGGCTTGTCTCTTGACCAGATTTTGCGCCAGAGACAAAATAGACATCCATCTTGTCCGAGAATAAATTCATCTGGTCATTATCCACCTTTACATTTTCGTAAAAAGTTGCAATATTCTTCTCATAATCAATTTCTAACGGTCCGTCGCAGGTAATAATTGTGGGTTTTTTATCTTTATTATCTTGATTATCCTGCTGATTATCTGTCTTCGGGCTGGATTCGGGCAAAATCTGTACCGTCACATCTTTTTTAAACTCAATGTTCTTAAGACTGGGCTTTGCCTCCATTCCAGTAGCTGTAGTTAAGAGGTTGTTACGTTCTACCTTCACAAAATCCGGGGCGGTCATTTTCTGGGCCTTCTCTGACCAGTCCAAGGAATCAGTAGTCATCTTGGCGCCGTCGGCGGTAGTAGCAACGACATTGCTCTCTACATGCATCGCGCCCTTTGATTTTATGTAACTTCCTCGATCCGCGGTCAGGGTTAAATCTTGGTCCTTACTATATATAAGGGCCTGGATATCGTTTAACCTTACTTCATCAGTAAATATATCCGCAGACTTGGCTTTTATTTCCCAGGTTTTTTCTCCTTTTTTACCGAAACCGGAAAGATTAAAATCCACGATGTTTTGATCGGCCTCTTCAGCGCAAAAACCATTGACGCTAATTAAACTGAAGACAACTAATAAAATAAGGCTTCTCATTAAATTTTCAATGTCGAATTCTTGAATGCCGAATGACTAATTCTTCAATGGCATAAAAGACTCTTTAATTCCCAATAATTACCAATAAATACCAAACTCCAATGAAACCCCAAATCCCAATTTCCAATTATAAGTTGTCTTTTGTCTTCTTCTGTTTAGCTTTTGGTCATTGGTAATTATTTTAATTTGGACATTCATTGGTATTATTGGTATATATTGGATATTGGAAATTCACGCATTTATTCGCAATTAGACATTTAACTAGGGTGCGAAAATCGACTATACTTACTATTGCTTAAGATAACTTTCAACTGCCTTAGCCCACTTACCCTGGGCCTTTAGAATAAGTTCCGTTACTTCTCTGACTGCACCTCTGCCGCCAGTTTTCTTAGTAATATAATGGGCGTGTGACTTAATTTGCGGACAGCTATTTTTCACTGCAACAGACAACCCCACCCGTCGCATCAGGCATAAATCCACAAGATCATCTCCTACAAAACAAACCTGGCTTGATTTTATTTTTAAAGATTTTAAAATCGTTTCCAAGACCCTGGATTTAGGTTGGGCATTTTCAAAAACTTTATATACGCTCATATCCTTGGCCCTTTTATGAATCGTCCCTGAGGAGCGGGCACTGATTAATATGGTCTTTATCCCTAACTTGCTTAAGAGGTATATGCCCATACCGTCATGGACATCAAAAACTTTTAAGTCCCTTCCCTGATTATCATAGATAATCCGGCCGTCGGTCAGGACTCCGTCTACGTCCAGAAGCAATAACTTTATCTTTTTCGCTCTTTGTTTAACGGTTTGCATTAATCCAAAATAGCATATCAAAATCTACTTTTAAGGGATAGTATGGGTAAGAAAGGGAGATTTTAAAAACCCCTACTAACCCCTCCTGGCCCATACTAACCCTTCCTAACCCTTAAACCTTTTGGGTTTTGGGATTTATTATACCAGGCCTGCTTTAAGCAAGTCCTGCACATCGAGCATGCCGATAGGACGGCCATGGTTATCTACAACCGGCAACTCATCAATCTTTTTCTCTTTTAAAATAAATAATGCCTCAACCGCAAGCCTATCTTTTTTAATAGCAAGGGGCTTTTTCGTCATTACCTCTTTGATCTTTTTCAAAGTCAAGGCTTCTTTCGTCTCGATGTGCCGACGTAAATCTCCGTCAGTAAAAATACCGACTAATCTTCCGTGTTTATCTATAATAGAAGCCGCGCCTGCGCGAGCGCGGGTAATCGCCAAAAGGACAAATTTTACCGTCTTATTCTCATTCACAACTGGATTGGCAACACCTGTGCGCATAATATCCTCAACCTTTAAAATCAGTTTTTTGCCAAGTAATCCCGCAGGATGGTAGAAGGCGAAATCCTTCTCCTTAAAACCCTTTAGTTCCAGGAGGCACACCGCCAAGGCATCGGCCATGGCTAAGGTGGCGGTCGTGGAGGCCGTGGGTGCCAGGCCTAAAGGACAGGCTTCTTTTTTAACAGACACATCCAATACCACATCGCTGTATTTGGCAAGTAACGAATTTGTATTTCCGGTCATAGCGATAATCTTAGAGCCGATTTTCTTTAATAAAGGCAAGAGTTGCCTAATCTCATCGCCCTGGCCACTATTAGAAATTATTATCACTGTATCCTGCGAAGTAACCTTGCCCAAATCTCCGTGCACTGCCTCTGCGCAATGCAAAAATAGACTGGGTGTTCCCGTGGAGGCAAGAGTGGCAGAAAATTTCTGGGCGATGATTCCGGTTTTACCCATACCGCTTACTATAACCCTGCCTTTGGTTTTTAGGATCAAATCCAGACATCGCTTAAAACTCCTGCCTATACGGGGTTTTAAGGCCCGTATTGCCTGCGTCTCAATATCCAAAACTTCTTTTGCCCGTTTAATAGCGTCGATCCTCATAATATTTCTCTTATTTTTTTAACCTGAATTAAAAGCCTCTCTAAATCCTTCAGATCAATCATATTCGGTCCGTCGCAGAGTGCCTTATCCGGATTGATATGTGTTTCAAGAAATAATCCGTCGCAACCAAAGGCAACTGCTGCCCGGGATAAAGGCAAGACATACTGCCTTTCTCCGGATGAGAATTCTCCCTTTTGGGCGGGAAGTTGAACGCTATGGGTAGCATCATAGATAACCGGATAACCGAATGCGCGCATTACGTAAAGAGACCTTAAATCAGAAACCAGGTTATTATAACCGAAACTTACCCCTCTTTCGGTAATGATTATCTTTTTATTGCCTGTTGATTCTATCTTTTTAATAGTCTGACTAATATCCCAGGGAGCCATGAACTGGCCTTTTTTGACATTCACGACTTTCTGAGTTTTACCGACGGCGATGATTAAATCCGTCTGGCGACTTAGATATGCGGGTATCTGGATGACATCCAAAACCTTGGCTGCCGCAACTACTTGTTCGCGGCAATGGACATCGCTTAATATGGGAATGTTTAATTTTTCTTTTATCTCTTTTAAGACCGCCAATCCTTTACTCAGGCCCGGACCGCGATAAGAACTTATCGATGAGCGGTTGGCCTTGTCAAAACTGGATTTAAAGATAAAGGGAATCCGCAATTTCTGGGTAATTTTTTTTAGTCTGCGGGCGGTCTCAAGACAAGAACTTTTATCCTCAATAACACAGGGACCGGCAATCAATACCAGCGGCGAGCCGCCTCCGATTTTAATATTTTTAACCAAAATCTCTTTAGTCATTTTTCTTCAAAAGGATCTTTTTGACTAATTCCAGGTCTTCTTTAGTATCTACGCCGATACTGTCATATTCGGTCTCAATAACTTTAATCCGGTAACCGTTTTCCAGCGCCCTTAACTGCTCAAGATGTTCGCTCTTTTCCAAGGCTGATTGCGGCAGGTTAGTGTAGGTAAATAAAAAATCCTTGGTATAAGCATATAGACCTAAGTGTTTATAATAAACGGCGCCCGATTTCTTATCATCCTGGCAATGAGGAATAGCTGCCCGGGAAAAATATAAAGCAAATCCCTGGCGGTCAACCACCACCTTTACTACATTGGGGTCTTTTATCTGGTCTTTAGATTTAATCTTTTTTATAACAGAGGCTATATAAATGTTAGGATCATCCAACAAGACGCCTGCTAATCTATCGATTATCGTCGGATTAATCAGAGGCTCATCCGCCTGGATGTTTACGACTATTTTTACGTCCAACTGATTCACCACTTCGGTAAGCCGGTCGGTGCCTGAGGTATGACCCTTGGCAGTTAAAACAGTCTTTGCCGAGAATTTTTTGGCTGCATTAATGATCCTCTCGTCGTCAGCGGCAATAACAAGATCATTGAGGAGCCTCGCCTTCTTGGCCTGTTCCCAGACATGCTGGATCATGGGCCTGCCCAATATATCCGCCAGGACCTTTCCTTCAAAACGCGTAGCGCCGTATCTGGCAGGAATTACTCCGATTACATCCATTACTTCCTCACTATCGTTCGTCAGAATGCAAAATTCAAAATGCAAAAATCAAAATCACAATTTAAAATGTAAAATTATTAAAAAATCTTTGGATTTTGATATGTCATTTTGATATTTGATGTTTGATTTTTGATATTAATCTGATATCTTTTCCAGTAATTCTCTTCTGGTGACCGTGGCTACGCCAATCTTACCCACAACAATACCAGCAGCCTGATTGGCGACATAGGCGGCATTTAATTTACTTGCCCCGGAGCATAGACCTAAGGTGAAGGTCGCAATTACCGTATCTCCGGCGCCGGTAATATCAAAAACTTGCTGCGCTACTGTAGGGATATGGTAATCTTTATTGCCTGCTTGGAAAATCCACATTCCGTCTTCGCCGAGGGTAATCAATAAACATTCCAATTCCAAATGGTCTAAAATCGCATGCCCTGCTTTTTTTAGGTCGCTATGAGAACTTATGCCGTCATGATAAATCTTGAATCTATTTTCTTTATCTCTTATCTTCAAATATCTGATGGCATTCTCAACCTCTTTGCGATTCGGGGTTATTGCACTGACACCGCGATAATATTCCAAATGGTCCTCTTTAGGATCGACGGTAATGACCTTACTGTATTGGCGCGCCCGGGAGACAACCCTATCCAATAAAGACGGCTCAATCACTCCTTTTCCGTAATCTTCAATAATTATGGCATCAAAGTTCCTGATATTTTTATCAATAAAATCAGCGAATTTTTCCTGGGTCTGTTTTTTTAACTCGTGGATGTGCTCCCAATCGACCCTCACCACCTGCTGACTGCGGGCAAATATCCGGGTTTTTAAAGTTGTGTGTCGTCCTTCTTCGATAAAAATAGCCTTGGTATCAATGCCGTTCTCATGCAATCCGGAAAACATAATCTCACGGTTATGGTCTTTGCCAACTACGCCGGCAAGGCTTACTTTTGCTCCGAGACTGCGCAAGTTAGCCGCCACATTAGCTGCCCCGCCCGGAAGATACGTCCTTTTATTCGCCCAGACCACCGGGACCGGGGCCTCAGGCGAAATCCTGTCTACATTGCCCCAGATATACTCATCTAAAATCAGGTCCCCGAGCACCAGGACATTGGCCTTAGGGAATTTTTCGATTATTGTTTTTAGGTTTTTCATATCTTCTCAATCACCGACTGAGCCAATAACGGAAGCATTATCTCATGATGACCGACAATATAATAACCTTTTCCGCCAGATAAAACCGGCCTGTGCACGACATTCTCCTGCGGCCGATAATGATAAATCATATCAAAATTTGCAGTAGTGAAATTTTTTACGGTATTGCCTAAATTACGCGCCAGGTTCAAGGCCTTTAAAAATACCTCAGGTAAAATTACTGCCGAACCAAAATTTAACACCGCTCCGCCATTATTTAGCCGGGAAACATTTTGCATCAGTAATTGAAAATCGCGAAAACTTCCCTCGCCGGTAAGCGAAGCATCGAATGAAGGATGCTGATGAATAATATCCGTGCCAATAGCTACGGATACGCAGACCGGAACTTTATATTTATAGGCGTTAAAGATAAGGCTTAAATTTTTATAGCATAATTTAGAATTAGCGATTTTGGCGGCAATTGATTCCCCTAATCCTAAACCTTCACTAACACCCTCTTTGACGGCATTATTTAAAAAATCTGCGGTTTCTTTGCCCATGCCGAATTTTCCGGCTTTTAGGTTTTCGGCGACGTCCTCTGAGGTCTTAGCCTGGAAGGCAATCTCAAAATCGTGGATGATACCAGCACCATTTAAGACAATGCAAGTAATAATCTTATTTTTTATCAGTTCAATAAGTACGGGATTAAGCCCGCATTTTATGACATGCGCCCCGGCCATAAAGATAACTGTCTTGTTTTTCTTTCTGGCCATGACTATGGCATTAACGACTTCGTTTAGATCTTTTGCTTTTAAAATATTCGGCAGGGACTTATAAAAAGTCAGAAAGCTCGCTTTTCTGGCTGGCGGCCGGGCAAAATCAGCCAATTTTACCTTGCTCTTTCGCTTTAAAACTGAATATGTCTTTACTTTGTTCATATCTATCATACAAATTAATTATTTTAGCATATCCCAAGGCTTAAATCAACTGGATTTATGGTCAAGGCCATCTATTTGATGACGGCGCATTTACTTTTCTGGCACTTAATATCTTCTGATTCTGGCAAGGCCGTACATTCATATGCTGCTAGGGCGCAAGGCAAGCTTTTGTATCTTTCAATCTTATTCCTTATGAGAGCTAAATCTGCATCTTTGTTAAAGAGATGATAACATCCAAAAGGGGTTTTTGATATAATACAATCAGAATCCGCATGGCAATAATTTGCCTCTTCTATTGACTCATAAATCTGCTTACGTAATTCAGTACAGTCATATGCAAACTTATATATTGTGGCAGAGGATTGTTTTTTCTTCTCCTTCACCTCTATGGTGATGGTATTGGAGGTAAGTTTACCGTCTACCATATAAATTGAATGTTTTCCCATTATTTTGTAATTTTCGTGCTCTGTAACATTATTGGGAAGATTAAAAGTAACTCCATCTGTATTTATGGATTCATGGGGTTTAATTTCAACTGGCATTATTCTCCTTAAAACATCCGAATAATTCAATATGCATTTTTGTCCGTATTCATTATTCAAATAAACAACAAAATCAATTGGATTATAGTAATCGCTTACTTTAACTGGTTTATCTGAAATATTTATAATCTCCGCTCTAATGTTAATTCCTCCACCCACCTCATACACTTGCTTATCTGATTTGATGGTGAGCACAAGGGATTGTTGCGGCGTGGCTGGGGTTGCAGTATCCTGGGCAAAACCTATTGATGTAACAAATAAAAATACAAACCACAATATTATTATCTTTTTCATCCCATCCCCCTAAACCTTTGAACTAATTTTACTTTCTTCTCATCATCCTCTTAATAACTATTTCGCAATACCCCTTCGTGCTCAAGAAGTTAATAATTTCTGGGATAATTGATGCAATTGTGGATTAGCCAGGGCTAAAACCTTCTTTTTTACCACCCGAGAAAAATACTCCCGCTCAGTCTTGGTTAATTTCTCACTTCTAAGTTTCTTTAAGAACAATTCTTTCTGTTTGGGCGAAAAAAGTTGAGACAATGCGTACTCCAGACTTAACTCTTCCTTAACAGATAGTAAATCGTTTAATCTAGTCTTGGTTTGTGTAAAGTAATTGTTAAATACGGAGTTTAATCTCTGGCTCGACATAACCCGACCCGCAACTTTCAATTCCTTATTATTTCTAAGCTTCTTGAGTAAACTCTTGAAATCTTTTTTTGTCTCTTTGGAAAGATACCTATAGAACCTATCCGCCCAGGAAAATTTTAAATTTAAGGTCTTATAAAGGGCAAGCGACATCATTGTCAGGGAAGCCAGATGTGCTTTCTCGGCGGGGTTTTTTAGATACTGGTTTGTCTTATTGTAATTAAATAATCCTTTTTCGGCGCTGTTAGCCAAGACCACCGGGAAACCTTCCCAAAGACGAGTATCTTTACTTTTAACCACATCTGCTAAAGTCAAATTAGCATCCTCTGTGTCTTCAGTCATAAATAAGGGAAACCCTAAAGCGCCCGTTCTCCTGAATAATAGCTTATCATTTTGCATTGTATAGACCTTCTTTTTTCAGTAAATTTAAGAAATACCCCAGGTTCTTATTTATCTTATCTTCCGAGACATTTGAAGACGCCGTCTCTTTGAAACGTTTAATCAGCAAATTAATATCTATATACTTTGCCCTGTGTTTCATTAGAGCAAGGCAGTCTTCTAAGTCTATACTATCAGACCTGAATATTTTTGTGATAATAATGTCATAATCATTAAGTATTCCCAAATAAATATGGCTAAACTCCTTTATCAAGATATGATTTCCTTCTCTTAAAGGTGATTCTAATAATTCTGTTGTATGCACACGCTCTCCCCTAAATAAATCAAAGATAAAGCCATCGCTTCGCGACCAGCCCCAGCCGCTTGCCGATTTATAGCCAAGTTGTTTTAAAGTCTCTACCAGATAATCATACTCTTTTATTTGAGGCACAATCAAATCAATGTCCTTGGTAGAGGCCTTTACTCCCAAAAAAGTAAGGGCAGTACCTGAACAGACAATGAGATGCACCCGCTTTTTTAAGAAACTATCCCAGGCGCTGATTCTATCTAACAGCCCTTGTTTATCTATTCGATATTCCATACAATAATTTGTATGAATTTATACAATTATCTGTATTAAAGTATACAATAAATATCACAAGTTGTCAAGTCAATTCTCGAGGTCTCTGAAAAACCCTTTAAATCTATATCAGAGACCTCTGATTACGGAGATTCTAAAAAGATTACAGCGATTATCCCAACGAGAACAAATCACTGTAATCTAAATTTAATCACTGTAATCAAGAGAGCTCTGTATATTTTTAGCCTTTTCAGAGCTCTCTTCTCTAAAATTAATTAACTATGGTCCTTTTAAAATTTCCTCTACAGCACTTAAAACATCTTCGACTGTGATTGCCTTAAGACACTTAAATCCTCTTGTGCAATTATGGGCGAGGCATTCAATGCAACCCACTTCCTTATGTAAGATTGTGCTATTCTTAGCCAAAGGGCCCCAGCGTAGCGGGCTTAAGCCCCGCTGGTTGCGTCCAAACATGACAATAACTGATGCCCCAAAAGTAGCGGCAATATGCATTGGGCCGGTATCTGTACAAATGATAAGTTTACAATGTTTTAACAAGGCAGCCAGTTGAGCTACAGTTGTCTTTCCGGATGCATCTATTGCAGGATAATGCATAAGACGGATAACCTTCTCGCCCAACCCGACCTCTTCGGGGCCGGAGATAACCAAGACCTTGGCATTATATTCCTTAATAATGGCATCTGCCACCTCGGCAAAACGTTCGACGGGCCAGCGCCTTGAAGGACAACTTGCCCCGGGATTAATCGCCACTAAAAGCTCTTCATCTCGGACATTATTCTTTTTTAAAAACTCAATTGCCCAGTCGTCGTCAGCCTTACTTATCTGCATAAATGGGGTCTTATCCTTAGGCTCTATGCCGATTGCACGCAAGACATCCAGGGCATATTCCATCTCGTGTTTTTCGCCTTCAAATTTGGTGTCTTTTATTTTTTGGGTTAACAAAAACGGGAGTTTGCGGTCAAAACCCACCCTCCTGGGTATGCCGGCAAAAAACGCCAGGATATGCGCCCGGTTAGTAGGATGTAAAATCAGGGCCAGATCAAATTTTTTCTTACCAAGCATAAGGGCAAATTTCATCGAGGAAAACCATCCCTTATGAAGATTATCCTGATCATAGGCAATTACCTCATTAAGATAGGGATTATATTTTACAATATCAAGGGTATAGGACCTGCACATCATGGCAATATAGGCATCCGGATATGCCAGGCGCAGATTCTTGATTACGGGGGTAGACAACAATATGTCCCCGATTCTATCCGTACGAATCACCAGGATGCGCAGTGGTTCTTTCTGCATCATGCCTCCAAAAATTTTCTGGCTGCAACAAATACTTCCTGGGGCGTAATTAAGTTCATGCACTCATGGGCCAATTTACAGTCGCCTTTTTCACAGGGAGAGCAATTAATCTTATTTCTTATGACGGATTTTGTCTTAGCCCACGGCCCGTATTTTGCCGGGTCTGTGGGCCCGAATATGGCTAAGACCGACGCATCCAGGTAACTGGCCAGATGCATAACCGCACTGTCATTAGTAATCACTAACTTTGCCTTCTTTATCAGGCAGGCTAATTTATTTAAGGTGGTTTTATTGCAAAGATTTAAAATCCTTTTATCAACCTTGTTTGCGATATCAATGCAGAGCTCGGCATCAAACTCGTCTCCTACTAAAACCACTTTTTGATTACTATTTTCAATAAGCCTGTTGATAAGATTAATAAAACCGAATTTCTTCCATCTTTTAATGTGGCTGCGCGCGCCGGGTGAGATCACGATAATTTTATCCGTGGGCCTGACTTTATTCTCGGATAAAGTGCTCTCGATATAATCATAATCTTTGGCGCTGATATCAAAATGTTTTCGCGCGGGCATTTGCGCAGTAACCCCGAGAATTGACTCCAGGCGATACATATGCCTGTCTTTCATATGCACTATTGAATTGGGGATCTTTAAGAACGGGCTGGTGTGATAACGGCTCATCAAAAGAATACCCAAGGAGGTATTACGCAAATCAACCACTAGGTCAAACCTTTCTTTTCTTAATCTTTGAAGGAGATTAATTTTTTCGGACAGGAGAGATTGCTTATTAAAAATAATTACTGATATATTTGATTTTGCGTAAAATATGTCACTTGGCCGGCCCCCGACTAAAACCGTAATATGCGCCCCGGGGAAAGTGCTAGCCAATACGTCTAAAACCGGCAGAGTCAGGATTACGTCACCGATATTGCTCAGGGTGATAAAGAGTATTTTCTTTATTCTGGATTTATCTAACATTTTATCATCGTTTTATTCACGTTTAGGGGATAGCAAGGTGTAGTAAGGGGCAGTAGGGTAAGTAAGGGGAATTTTTAAACCCCCTTACTAACCCACTCTAACCCATACTAACCTTTCCTAACCCTTGGGCGTCTCAATTATGGTTTAATCACTTTATAAATTTCTTCGAGCACGTCTCGTGCAGAAATTGCCTTCATGCAGCGATAATCCGAACATTCCTGGTCGTAACAGGGGATTTTGCAATTTGTGTCCTTTTGGATAATCTTGATATGGCCTTTTCCCCGAGGACCAGTGATCTCAGGCGACGTCGGGCCAAAAAGCCCGATAACCCTTGCGCCTACTGCAGCGGCAATATGCAGCGGACTGGTATCTGCGGAAACAACGATAGTGGATTTCTCAAAAAGGGCAGCTGACTGTTTTAGGGAAAGTTCTCCGCAGGCGATAATGGGTTTTTGAGTCATCATCTGGGTAATCTCATCGGCAAGAGGAAGGTCGGACTTTGCGCCGGAGATAATCACCTTAAGGTCGAATTCCTTTATCAGGACATCCGCAAGCCTGGCAAAATTTCCTAAAGGCCAGCGCTTAGGCAGCCAATTGCCTCCCGGGTTAAGAACGATTACAATATCTTTATTCGATATGCCCATATCTATCAAAAATTTTTGCGCGTATTCCCGGTCCTCCTGGCTGATATAAAAATCACAGTAGGTGTTGTCGGTTTCTATCCCGACGCTGTTGGCAATATTGGAGATATAATCGACACGGTGCATGGGGATTTTGGGAGGGCTGATCTTATGGGTAAGCAGAAATGCCCTTTTAATGGTACCATAGCCTATCCTTTCCGGGATGCCGGCAATATAGGTAACCATCGTACGGGTAAAGGACCGGTGAAATAGAAAGACGGAGTCAAACTTTTTTTCTTCAAGCAAAGCCGCGAATCTTAATTTTGCCTTAATCTTCTGGTATTCGCCCTCTTCGTCAAAGATAATCAGTTCATTCAGGTTGGGGTTTTCCGTCAAAACCTCTTCTACCCGCGGGACAATCATCGAGGCTATAAAAACATCCGGGTATGCCTTTCGTATGCCTCTTATCGCAGGCGTTGAAAAAAGCACGTCTCCTAACCAATTGACATTGACTATAAGAATTCTCTTTCTATCCGATAATTTTCCCATTTCATTATTAAGCAAAAACTAACTGTTACACAGATTAGCGCAGATGCCCGCCACAAAAATTGGCGGGTCCGCTAACGTATTGTGGCGGAAAAAGATGCAACCTGCACTGCCGGCAGGCAGGGATTTGGTGATTAGGATAATTAGGGATTAGGGGAGAAATCACTAATATCCCAATACCCCAATATCCAAAACCCTATACCCCAATCACCTAATTACCTTGTTTAAGTAATCTGTGCCCATCTGTGAAAATGTGTATTTAATGTACTATCTTGTGCCCATCTGTGTATCTTGTTTATTTATTTAAAACTGCCTTATATAAATCCTCTATCTGCTCAGCCATTAAACCAAGAGAAAACCGCTGGGATACTCTATTTTTTGCTTCAAGGGATATCCTGTTAGCCAAATCTTTATCCTGAAGCAACAAAATTACAGACTTGGCAATCGTCTGGTAATCCCCCACAGGAACCAATAGGCCGTTTACGCCATCTTCAATCAGGCTGTTAATTCCTCCGATACAACTTGCCACCACAGGAATACCTGCTGCCTGGGCCTCGATTACGGAAAGGCCCAGCCCCTCCATAATCGAGGGCATGACGAATACATCCATCAGAAATAGATAATCAACGATATTAATAGACGAAGGCCTAAAATAAGTATTTTTGTCGATTGCCAAATGCTTAGATAAAGCCGTCAGCTCATTTTTTGAAGGCCCGTCGCCGACCATCAAAAGCTGTGCATCCGGGAAAGTGTTTAATATCTCTTTAAAGGCTAATATTAGATACTTATGTCCTTTGACCGAGGAAAGTCTCGCAATAATCCCGATTACCGGGCCGCGAGATAAGCCAAATTCTTTTTTCAGGCTGTTTTTATCATTAATAATCTGCGCCTCGTATTTAGATAAATCAATCCCGTTGTAGATAAGCGCCACTTTATCCAGGGGTATATTAAAATCATCAACAAGATGGTCTTTTACCTCCTGGCTGATGGCGATTACCTTCTCGCCCCAGCAGGGGAATGCCCGACGGCTAAAACGTAATTTAAAAAATCCGTGGCAGGTCGAGACAAACTTTACCTGGCTCAATTTAGCCAAATACCATGCCAAAACCTGAGTTACCCGGCTATTGGCATGGATAATCTGAATATTATATTTTTTTATCTTCGTCTTTAATAAAAATGCGCTTAACAATATTTTAGGATGGGCCTCGGATTTGGTCTTAATAGGGATACTGATGTGCTCTATCCCTTGTTTGTCGAGTTCTTCGACCATCTGTCCGCCGCTTGAGGCGGCACAAACCTCATGCCCGCGCTTTTTGAGCGCGCCTGCCAGAGAGCACACATATTGCGCAATCCCGCCAAAATTCAGGTGAGTGGCCAGTAGTAATATTCTCATAATAACTCCCTAATCGCCTGATAAACTTCTTCGGGGCTGATAGTCTTCATACACTTCATATCGTTACAGCTGGCCTTATAGCATGGCCGGCAATCAATATCTTTCTCAATGATACGAAAGGCGGCTTTCGACGACGGGGCATGCCTTGTAGAATCTGTGGGCCCGAATAATGCCACAAACCGAGTATCCGCCGCTGCCGCAACATGAAGGCCGGCGGAATCGCCGCTTACAAACACCCTAAACCTCTTAATCAGGCAATATAACTGATTGACGAAAGTTTCATTACATAAGCTAACCGCCTGATTAGACGACATTGATATTAATTTTGCAGCAACATCTAGGTCGTCATAATCTCCGGTAATAATCACCTTGATATTATCTTTGGCTAACTTATTAATAATCTCAGAAAAATTCTCCAGGGGCCAGCGTTTAGTCTGCCATCGTTTACTTGCGCCGATACTTAATCCGACTAAGATATCCTCACCGGTTATTCCATGTTCTTCAAGGAGCCTGTTTACATAAAACTCATCTTCTTTATCCGGCCATAATTCCAAAAAAGAAGCCTGCATCTTTATACCAAGCATCCCTAAGGTCCTCCCCTGGTGTTCGATCGGCCCGATTTTTGTATCCGGGTCTTTTATCTTATGGTTATAGAGGAAACTGAGTTTACCGTTGTCATAGCCATAGCGGCTCCTGGCACAGGATAAATAACCTAAAAGATGGCTCCTGCGGTTATTCTGAAGGTCAACAATTATCTCAGGCAAAAACTGACGTAATTTTTTGGCTGTCCTAAGCATCCCCAGAATCCCTTTATCTTTTCCCCGGTAATCATCGACAATCAATTCATCGATATAAGGGCAATTTTTCAGGATGTCTTGACAGCGCGCTCCCACAAGACAAGATATTTTTGCCTTGGGGAAATATTCTCTTATAGCGCGTAGCGACGGACCGGATAAAATCACATCTCCGATAGCGCCTAATTTTATAACCAGGATATTTGTGACATCCAATGCCTCTTTGTAAACTCGAACCGTCTCCTCGGCCATAATTGAAAGCGTATATTTGGATTCGACAAGTTTCCTGCCGTTTTCAATTAGTTTACGGCTGAGTTCATAATCCTTAATCAACCTCGTTATCGCCTCGGCCAGGGCATCGCTATCTTTGGGATTAACCAAGAGCCCGTTTACGCCATCTTCGATTATCTCAGTTGCCGACTGGATTTTTGTAGCCACAACCGGAGAGCCTGCTGCCTGGGCCTCGATAATCACCCGGCCAAATGACTCTTCCTTGGTGCTGGCAAAGACAAATACATGCATCTTAGAGAGGATTTGTGGAATATCTTCCCGGCCTCCTAAAAACTCAACATAAGAAGATAGCCCCAGGCGCCTGATAAGGGTATCCAGGTCTTCTCTGTAATCTTTTTTGTTTTCCGGCGCATCGCCTGCAATCCATACCCTGACATAAGGGTTTGTCCTGATTATTTTAGCCATGGCCTTTAAAAAATAGATATGGCCTTTAAGCGGGACAATTCTTCCAGCCATACCCACGATTATCTCCTTATTTTCTCTTTTAGCCGGTGAAAATTTAAAGCGCTCCAGGTCTACGCTGCGGGGCACTATCCTGATTCTTTTTTCAGGAACCATAAAGCCTTCGCACATATGATTTTTAATCACCACACTGGGGGTAATCACTAATTTCGGCCAGCCCATCACCCGGCTAAAAAAATGCCGACTGTAATAGCCGTGACAGGTGGTGATAAATGCCTTTTCAGTAAAATAGACCGCGCCTAAGCCTATCCAGGCAGGTACCCGGGAACGCGCATGCACAATCTGGATATCTTCTTCTTTTATTATCTTAGAAAGCTCCCTGACCATCCTGATCATCACGAAAATCGACTTCTTATGTACGGCAAGTGTATAATGCCGGATTCCTTCTTTTTCTAAATCCGCCACTAATCTTCCTCCGGCAGAGACAACCACTATTTTATGGCCCTGTCTTTTTAAGTAGCGAGATAAATCCACCACGCCTCTTTCCACTCCTCCGACATTTAGTTCCGGCAAAATCTGTAAGATGTTCATATTTACCTCAATTAAGCACTTTGAAATTAGCTTCTTAAATTTCCAATTCACCAATTACCAAATCCCAATTAATTCTCCAATTAGCCAATTTCCAATTAAAATTGGTAATTGGACATTGGGATTTTATTGGATATTGGAAATTGGTTATTGGTCATTAAATAATATTATGTTTTTAAATTATTTTCCTAATTGCTTCTCTGATTATCTCGTTATCCCTGATCATTTTTATCGGCGGCAGGGTCTCTAATATCCTCTTAATCTCTCCAGCCAAATCTTTGGGCTGGATCATTTTTATATAGCCGCCTTGGGCTAAATTGTTTAAAAATCTCTGATGCCGGGTTATGTCAAATGTGGGTGATTTTATTTTTGCAGGGAAAACTAATACGTGTTTGCCTGAACTTACTGCCTCGGAAATCATAGAGATGCTTTCTCCTGAAACAATCACAATAGAGCTTAAGGCCAGGATTCCCCCTACTGCCTGGGGTATATTGTCTTCATTGGCAATGATTAAGAGTTTACACCGCGGGTAATCCTGCAATTGGCCCTTGATTAGTCCCTCGGTTGCCACAGAGGTCCTTCTTGAGGTAGTGACTAATAATTCAAGGCTTAGATCCTGGACGCAATTTTTAAGTTCTCTGATGAGGACGGATAAATCATCGACAGAAACAACGTAATCTTTTGTCTCCCCGCCAAGCAAGAGGCCTACCTTAATAGATGCCGAGTCTAATCCTTCGCGGCTTGTAACTAGCGAGCGAACTTCGGCATCAAGATATTTATCGTCAACAAGATTAGGCGCAATCTCGGTAACTACCGTATTTTTCCGCACCTGTGCTTTATCATGGCGTGGTGAAATTATTAAATCAAACTCTCCCCCCGTAAAAACCGCCGGACGCATAATATGTATGGATTTTGCGCGGCTGTCTTTAGCCAGGACCTTATTAACCAAGGAAGTGGCTGTCCCGCAGGAAATAATGAAATCCGCCGAGGCAATTGACAGCTCTTTATAGCTTGCGGGAGTAAGGGCTAGTTTGAGTCCGCAGGCCCCCAATACATTAAGCAATAATTTATAAAATTTATTTTTAAATATTACCTGGCTGATATTTATCTTAGGGATAAGGCCACTCTCTTCTAATGTCTCTCTAAGAATTTTGGCCACTGACTGGGATTGTCTAATATGGCCGGTCTTATCGTCGCTTAGGATTATGATGTTACGTTCGGGCGAATACTTCCAGATTTTATAAATCCAGAGGTATTGAGCTGGGTATTTGCGGATTATATCTTCGGCAATGCGATTAAAATTCTCCAGATTATCCAAGACATCATTCTCTATATTGCCTGTATTTTTTAAATTAAGCCGGGGATAAATTACTACCCGATGGAACGGCCCGGATTTTCGGATAGTAAATGCAGGGATAACGGGGATATCGTATTTCAAGGCTAGGCGTATCGCTCCGGTGGGAAAAGAAGTAAGGCGACCGAATAAATGCGCCAGGGTTCCGTCTCTCCCGCCCTGGTCGCCAACCATCGCTAAGATCTCGTGGTTTTTTACGCCCTGAATTAACTCCCGGGTATCTATGCCTTTTGAGATAATGTTTACGCCTTTTGACTCTCTGTAACTGTTTAACAAAAGGTCTAATTTTCCGTAGCGGTTTTGTTCTTTGACAATCACATTGTACTTATGGGGAGGAAACAAGAGGCTACCTATACAATTTGACAATTCCCAACTACCCAAATGGATCCCCAGAAAAATCAGGCCTTTATTTTGTTTTAATATCTCCTCAACAATGGATTTTTGCTCGAACTCTACAAATTTATCTAAATATGGTTTATCAATTCTTGGCAAATAAAGCGCCTCAAGTATGCTCTGGGCGAGATTCTGGTAGGATTTTTTTACAATAGAAAAAAGCTGTTTTCTCGATTTAGTATCCCCGAGAGCAAATTTTAAATTCAGATAGGCGGTTTTCCTGTGCCAGCTATCTAAATGAAAGACCAGGCACCCCATGGCCCTGGCAAAAAATAACGAAATCCGTATCGGGATCAAGAATAGCAAAAAGCTGATTACCCTAGCCAGGCTAAAAAGAAAATAATCTCTGTAAAAACTCTTCTTCATTTTGAATCACCTTTAATTCTATCCTTAAAACCAGTAAATCCAGGGGGAGTTTTTTGTTTTTCAAAAATCCAAGTCTTGCGGCGTCCTTCTCGGTAGTTATCAGGGTTTTTAAGTCTTTCTGCCGGCAGGCTTCGAAAATTTTTCCCAGGTCCTCTTCTTTATAGGCGTAATGGTCGGCAAACTTAAACTCTAAACAAATCTCGGCAGCCAGGCCTAAAATTACTTTTTTAAATGAATCCGGCTCAGCAATGCTTGAGAGGATAGACAATTTTGCTCCCCTTAGAGAATCAAACGAACGGCTGGCACCGCTAAAATCATATAGTCCACAAGGGCTGTGGATAGCCTCGGCAATTACAGCCCGGGGATTAATCCTATTTAACCTCTCTCTTAAGGCCTCGACGCAGCCGCGGCTCGTCAGATTGACTTTGCTTAATAAAAATACGCCTGCCCGGTCCAATGAAAGAATATCTTCGCGCAAAATCCCCCGAGGGATTAATCGGCCATTTCCAATGGGGTTGGTAGAATCGATAACCACAATTTCCAAATCCCGTCTGACGCGCCAATGCTGGAAGCCGTCATCCAGGATAATGACATCAGCGCCGTACTCTTTGATAGCGAGCGTTCCATTTTTTATTCTGTCCCTGCCCACGAGAACCGGGATTTCAGGCAGATTTTTCTTAAGCATATAGGGTTCATCGCCCATGGTTTCATAATTCGTCCCTCGTCCCTCGTCCCTCGTCCCTCGTTTCCCATACCCGCGACTTAAAATTGCCACTTTCCTACCCTGACCGGATAGCTTTCTGGCGATATATTCAACCGCCGGAGTTTTACCTGTGCCTCCCCAGGTAATATTACCTACTGAGATAACTTTACAGCCCAGCGAATATTTTCTAAATATTTTATAACGGTAGCATGCCTTTACAAACCAGACTGCCAGGCCGTAAAAAAACGATAGAACAAGCAAAAACGCCTTGGTTATCCGGAAAAGAGAATCGTTTTTCTTATCGTGGGCTAAGTTATAAATATAATCGCGCATATTAAATAAGTTAGCGAGTTGTCGGGTTAACGAGTTAGCGAGTTAATAAACGGATAAGCCGATTTGCCGATGAGCCGATTAGCCAATTAACCAATTAAATTTGCTTTCCTATCACTTCCAAAACGCGGCCAGTCGCTCCCTGATTTTCTAAACACACGGACTTGGCACCCTCTCCTAAAAGCCTTGCCTTGTCAGGATTATCGAGTAATCCCTTTAGACTTGAATACAACTGATCTTTATCTCTGACCATAACCGCGGCACCTTTATTTAAAAATGTTCCGGCAATATCGGCAAAATTAAACATATGCGGCCCAAAGATTACGGGTTTACCAAGCGACGCAGGTTCAATGATATTATGCCCGCCTTTTCTTATCAGGCTGCCGCCTACAAAGACCATTGTTGCTAAGGCATAAAATTGACGAAGTTCGCCCATAGTATCGAGGATGAAGATAGTTGATGGTTTATAGTTAATGGTTAATGGATTCAAATTAGAAATACGTAAAGGAGTAAAACCATATTTCTTTACTAGGCCTTCTATATTTTGCGTGCGCTCAACATGTCTGGGCGCAATCAACAATCTTAAATCCGTAAAATCCTTAAGCAGCCTTTTATACGCCTCTAAGATTACTTCTTCCTCACCCGGATGGGTGCTGCCGCAGACCCACAATTTTTCCTCTCGTCCAAGATTTAAATTATCACTGTAATCTATTTTTTTATCACCGTAATCACTGTTATCAAACTTCATATTGCCGCAGGTTTTCACTTTATCTTGCGGCGCCCCCAGAGAGATAACCCTTTTAGCATCACTGTCGGTCTGCATGCAAAAATAGGAAATTTTATGGAAAAGGGTTTTTACAAATAATCCGATGATCCGATAGCCTCTTAGGGATTTATCCGAAATCCTGCCGTTGATTAAGACAATCGGGATATGCTTTCTCGATAAATTCGTGATTAAATTCGGCCAGATCTCCGTTTCTGCCAGGATAAATATTTTTGGCCGGATGATTTGAACCGTTCTTCTGGTAATAAAACTTAAATCAAAAGGCAGAAATATTACCAGTTCATCATTTTTGACTAAAGATTTGGCTATATCGTTACCGGTTCTTGTCACAGTAGAGATAATCAGCCGGTAATCTTTAAATTCTTCCCGTAAACTTTCAATTAATTTTTTAAGCGAGACAGTCTCGCCCACGCTTACTGCATGAATCCAGATATTGTTTTTGCCACTTTCCAGAGAATTTCTGATATCTTTGGGAAAGACCCCAAAACGCATCCAAAGGCCTTTATGCAGCTTGCCCCTAATGGCATACGAGCACAAATATAAAATGCCGAGTATCAGAAAAATTAAATCATAAATAATAAACATTTCTTAGCTCTTAGTTCTGCAGTTATGCTCGAGGATGGGTTTTATCGTAAATCGCCTTTAGTCTTTCCGTAGTCAGGTGCGTGTAAATCTGCGTCGTAGATAAATTGGCGTGCCCCAATAATTCCTGAACCGAGCGCAAATCCGCGCCCCGGTTTAACAGATGAGTAGCAAATGAATGCCGAAGAGTATGCGGTGAAATATGTTCTTTTTGGCTTACCTGTTTTATATATTTATTCATCATCATGCGTATGCCGCGGTCAGTGAGGCGCCGCTTATTTTTATTTAAAAAAAGCGCTTCACTTTTTCCTTCTCTCTTATCAAGATAATTCCGGATAGTTAACAGGGCCCGGTCTCCGATAGGCACAAGCCGCTCTTTCTTACCTTTACCCAATACCTTGATACAGCCACCCACAACATCAACGCTCTCTACATTTAAACCCACCAACTCCCCTATGCGCATGCCGGTGCTGTAAAGCGTCTCTAAAATTGCCTTGTCGCGCAGGCCCGCAGGACTTTGGGGCGGGGCATCAAGTAATTTCCCTACTTCCTCTTCGGTTAAAAAAGCGGGAAGATGCTTATCTTGTTTAGGCGAAGAAATAAGTAAGACCGGATTTGATTTTAGATAACCCTCGCGATTTAAGAATTTAAAGAATGAGCGCAGGCACGACAACTGCCTGGAAACGGTCCTCTTACTTAAGTTCTTGCTCTTAAGATGGACCAGGTACTTCCTTAAAAATATATAATCCACCTTCTCAAGAGGCATATCCGCTACAAATGCGGCAAATTCTTTTAAATCAATACGGTAATTTAAAAGCGTGTGCTTTGAGTAATTCTTCTCAATCTCCAAGTATCTCAGGAATTTTTCGATATAGCGTTGCATAGTCGCTCACTTTGTTCGCTAAATTTTAATGGCTTAGATACCAGATTCTAGATGCAAGATACTAGATGCTAGTTAAAAGAGATTAACAAATAAGCCAATTTGCCGATAAGCCGATTAGCCAATTAAATCAAAAATCCCTGCCTGCCGCTAGGCAGGAAAATGACAAGTAAAAATTTAAAATTTTTGTTTAGCAAATACTCCTCTATAGATTGCGCAGGTCATTTTCGCTGATTACTGATTAGTTTTTGTCTTAATTATCAAGTAGAATCTTCTTTATTTTGCTTTGAATTGATGTTTTCTTTGATTTCTCCATCAATCCTTTTTATTTTTTTTAAGTCTTTCTTTAAGTCTCTTAAAGCATTCTTAACTGCTTGCTCAGTAGATATAGAAACATCATTTACCATACCGAACATCCGTTCGTCTTGAGCATTGCATCCCCAAAGAATAATTCCAGTTTTTACATCAATCAATTTAATAGTAATTCTGGAATTAAAAAATAACATATCGCTATGAGGCACGACATTGCCAGTGAAAATTGCGTCTAATCCCAAATGCTTTCCTAATTCAGTAATTGTTTTTTCATCAACAAATCCACTATATTGATAGCCTAATTCTTGTAACACTTGTCCTATCTTATTTCTTTCTACAACTTCTTGAAAATAAGGGATGCTTATAAGCCCCATTGAGAACAAATCGGTAGCTTGGCTTGCATAAGGCTCTTGACCTGTAAAAGGAAATACCCCTACTCGTTCAGGAAAATTTCCATGTAGCAACATTCTGGGATTAATAGTTGACCTTTCTAAAGTTGCACATCCAGCTAACCCTAAGCATAGCAATAAAACTAAAATTTTTCTCATATCTCCCTCCAAATAACCATTGATTGTTTTTTATTCATTTATTTTGCTTTTCTTTGCTATACTGCCATAACGCTTTATCCAATTTCCTTAAGCTGCAATCGCATCTTTTGCGTATTTTTCTACAAACTTTCAAATATTCTTGCCAATGTTCAAAGTCATTTTTTATAGGATAATCTTTTGGAAGACAATTATGTTGTTGCAATGTCCACCAAGCCCTAAAATCCATAACCGTATATTCCGAAGGGAAGCAAAAATGCAATATGGCAGTAGCAACCCTTTGGCCCACGCCTTTAAGAAGCATCAATACTTCAATTTTAAATTGTTCGTTTTTAGAGGAAGCAAAATGGGTCGTTACTTCTTTGACAAATTCTTCGCTATTATTCAAAGCTCTCCTTATAACTCTCGGGGCTTTCCACCTAACAATATCCCGCAATATATCCAGCGTTATATGTCTTATTTTGCCATCAGGAAATAATTCTTTCAATTTATTCATTATCTGTTCATACAAATCCCTGAATTTTTTGGTTTCTTCTGTATCATACTTAACACTCCAAGATTCTATAAATTCTTTATCTATCATACACTCTTTTTTATTCATCTCTCACTTAATGTCCTTAGTGCCATAGATAATGAAGAACATGACATATAATTACAAGTTAGGCTTTTATTTCTGTTCCTCAAGTAGTAATTTCTTTTGAGCTTGAAATTCTGCTTCGGTAAGAATATTTTTTTTTCTTAAATCCTCTAGCTTAACTAATTCCGTATAAAGGTCAGGGCTTTTATTACTTTCTTCTTTGGTACGAACATCGACATCTGCTTTGACGGTATCATCTCTTTTAATAACCATATCGGGGGATTTTTCTAAACGTGTTCGTTGAAACTGTGGGTCATTTACATCAAGGCACATAAACTGAACTTCTGCTTTTGGGAAATTAGTTAGGATGTAAGGGGGGCTGGCCTCACTGGTAGAAACCACCTGCAACTTCTTGCCTTGTTTTTCACAAAATTGGCTTGCCTCTTGGAGCGCTTTGGCTTTAAGAGTGCCTGAACCGGAAAACCCTGTGGCCGCCTGACGAGAAACCATAAAGGTGTCTTGCCCAATTGGGACAACTCCTGAATTTGCAGCACACCCACATAGCCCTGAACATAGCAACAATACTAAAATCTTTTTCATCTCTTACCCCCCCGTTATATTCTTCAATCCCCTTGAAAATTTTAGTCCTTCGACTCGGCCTTTGGCCTCACTCAGGACAAGGCCCTTCGATAAACTCAATCTTACTTCTCTAAAAAATGAACCTGGTGATTATTCGAGCGAATGGAGATTTTAGCCAAAGCAGCTTGAGCATTTTCGGGAATCCGAACGCGAAAGCATTCGGATGGCGAGGATGTCTGAGCTCGTCCTGGGGCGGAAGCCCCGACGAGCGAGTTCCGCAGCCACCGAAAATGCGAAAGACCTTTGGCGTGCCCCAAAGGGGCAAAATCGACCCTGAGCGAGAAAATCGCCGGGTTCATTACATCCCTCTGCTGCGAGCGTAAGGAATTTTATTGCTAAATAACGGACATTGGAATGACCCATTTAAATTTTCTTTTTCTCTTCCTGCTTATGCGAACACAACTTGTATTCAAAATATGCCCAGATAAAACCTGCGACAGCAAAAAATAAAAGATAATATAATACATTTTTTAATATCACAACGCCCTTTACTCTATAATAAAAGATGTCGATCAAAATAGTGGTTATGGCAAAATATATCCCCAGGGTCAGACCTTTTGACCAGGCATAATTTAGTCTTTCTTTATTCATTTTTATCTCCTTGTCTACGAAGACAACACCCGCGCAATTCCATTAGGCGCGGGGTGTCTATTTTAATTTTCTAGCTACTCTTTGCTTCTGCCACAGGCAATTCCTTAGCAATATATGTACACTTGGGATAATTCGAACAGCCGTAAAATGTGCCTCGCCTTGAGCGCCGCAGGATAAGCTCTCCGCCGCAGCCGGCTTGAGGACATTTTACCCCAGTAGTGATGGATTTGGCATTTTTACATTCAGGATAACCTGAACAGCTTAAAAACTTTCCCTTGCGCGACCATTTAAAGACCATAGGCCGGCCGCATTTATCGCAGGTTTCATTACTTAGCTCAACCTCTTTCTTAATATGTTCCTGGGCAAACACGAGCCTCTGATTAAACGGCTTGTAAAATTCATTTAAGATGGTGTGATATTCGACATGGCCTTCCTCAACCTCATCAAGCTCATCTTCCATATGGGCGGTAAATTGCACATCCATAATCTCCGGAAAATATTCAACCAGCATGGCATTTACCTTTCTGCCTAATTCCGAGGGATGAAAATAACCCTTTTCTCTGGTAATGTAAAAACGGAAAATGATAGTCTGTATTATCGGCGCATAGGTCGAAGGCCTGCCGATACCGTCTTCTTCTAAGGCCTTAACTAACGACGCATCCGAATATCGAGCAGGCGGCTTGGTAAAATGCTGACTCGGTAAAAGTTCCAAAAGTTCCAATTCCTCTCCCACCGATAATGGCGGCAGGACCTTTAATTCCGAAGTTGAATCGTAGACCTTTAAAAACCCGTCAAAAATCATTTTTGAGCCGGATGCCCCAAACATAAATTTATCCGCGGCAATATCAACCGAGGTAGATGAAAACTCTGCCGGGGTCATCTGGCTGGCCAGAAACCTTCGATAGATTAACTCGTATAACTTAAATTGGTCACTAGTCAAATGTTCTTTGATTTTCTCTGGTGTATATTGGGTTTCGGTTGGCCTTATCGCCTCATGGGCCTCTTGGGCAAGTTTTCTCGCTTTATAGAAATTCGGCTCCGAAGGTAAATAATCTTTTCCAAAAGTCTTTACAATATAATCGCGGACTTCATCTAACATTACCTTAGATACATTAAATGAGTCGGTACGCATATAGGTAATTAAACCGATTGCGTCAAGCTCTCCCAATTCAATACCTTCATATAATTGCTGGGCAATTATCATGGTTTTCTGTCCGGTGAATCTTAATTTGTTAAAGGCCTCCTGTTGAAGGGTGCTGGTGATAAAAGGGGGAGTAGGGTATCTCTTGCTCTTTTTCTCCTCGACCTTAGCCACGAAAAATTTCTTGCCGCGTATCTCCTGGACTATGGCTTGAGCCTCTGCCTCATTCTGAATCTCGGCCTTTTTAGCGTCAATAGTTTTTAATTCTGCCGTAATTTTTTCTTTTGCACCCTGTTTTTTAGAAAGTTCCGCCTGAATCTCCCAGTACTCTTTGGGGATAAATTTTTCAATCTCTTCTTCGCGCTCGACGATTAGCCTTAATGCAACGGACTGGACCCTGCCTGCGCTTAAACCGCGGACAATCTTCTTCCACAGGAGCGGGCTTAAGAGATAGCCCACGAGCCTGTCGAGGATACGGCGGGCCTGCTGGGCATTTACTTTATTTAGGTCTAATTCTTGGGGTTTACTAAAGGCCTCTTTTAATGCCCGGGGGGTAATCTCATGGAAACTGACGCGTAGAAAGGACTGTTTTCCTTTTTTATTTAGATAATTGCCGATATGCCAGCTTATCGCCTCGCCTTCGCGGTCAGGGTCAGTAGCCAAATAGACTTTTTCGGCGGAAGCGGCTAATTTTTTCAGATTTGAAAGTATCTTATTTCTTCCGGCTAAAACCGTATATTCGGGCTTAAAATTATCCTTAATATCAATACCCATAGTCTTCTGGGGCAGGTCAATAATATGGCCCATGGTGGATTCGATTACATAGTCGCTGCCTAAAATCTTGCCGATGGTCCGGGCCTTAGTCGGGGATTCTACGATAACCAAGGGTTTAGTTGTTACGGCCTTAGCAGCTTTAGCGGTTTTAATGGTCTTCGCAGCTTTAGCGGTTTTCTTCGGCTTGGTTGTCTTGGATTGTTTTTTCATCAGTCTCCTTAAACTTTTACAAACATCTTGCCTGGGAGTTGTTTAATCAAATGCCTTATCTCAAGTTTGATAAGAACTGACATAACTTTTCCTGCCTCAATGCCCGCCCCATCGATAATCTCATCAATATAACTGGGCTTTGAACTTAATAAATCAAAAATAGCGGATTCCTCTGTGCTTAATGAAGGAGCGCTGCCGGGCGTTTCTTTTTCTTTCGTCGATTTCTCTTGTTTGGCTTCTTTTAATTTTAATTTAAGCTCACCTTTTAATTCTTCGAGGATATCCTGAGCATCCTCAACTAATTTTGCGCCTTGCTTTATAAGTTTATTCGTGCCCCAGGAGGTATTGGAATCTACTTTGCCTGGGACGGCAAATACGTCCCTGCCCTGTTCCAGGGCACAATCTGCAGTAATCATCGCGCCACTGTTACGCGCCGCTTCAACCACCACCACTCCCAGAGACAGGCCGCTGATAATACGGTTGCGCCGGGGAAAATTTTTGGCAAAAGGCTCAGTCTCAAGGGGGAATTCCGAGATTACTGCGCCATTATCTTGTATCTGGTTAAACAAAGGTTTATTTTCCGGAGGATAAATTCGCAAAAGTCCGCTACCTAAGACCGCAATAGTGCGTCCCCCTGCCTTTAATGCTCCCCGGTGGGCACTTGAATCAATGCCCCTGGCCATTCCTGAGGCAATTGTTATGCCTAAACCGGCTAAATCCCCGGCTAATTTCTCGGCAACGGATAACCCGTAAAAAGATGCCCGCCGCGAGCCAACTATGCCTACGGCCTGGCTATCCTGTTTCTTAAAACCACCCTTTACATAAAGCACAGTCGGCGGGTCATAAATCTCTTTCAGGTTTTGGGGATAACCGCTATCTACAATGGTAATAATATCAACTTTATGTTTTTTAATCAGGCCTAGTTCTTTTTCTAATTCTCTATTTTCCTTGATCTTCGTAATTGCATCACAGATTCCGTCACTAATTCCCTCAACTCTCTTTAATTCTCCTTTAGAGCTTTTTAAAATTTCTTCAGGAGAACCAAAAGTCTCAACTAATCTTTTTAATTTGATATTGCCAAGGTCCACAACCATATTCAGGCCGATGAGGATCTCCTGATGAGTCATTGGATTAACCTTAAGATATTCGCCACTACCTCATCGATAGTTAAGGAAGAGGTATCTATCTGATAATCGGCCTTGGCATAAAAAGGCTCGCGTAAATTTAGTAATTCTGCGATTTTAGCTTTGGGGTCTAAAACGTCCAATAGCGGCCGGTATCTGGTGTCTTTAGTGCGGCTTAGAATAACCCGGGGACTTGCCTTAAGACAAACTATGATTCCTGTCTTTTTAAGATTATCTAAATTTTCATTATCTAAGACCACCCCGCCTCCGCAGCCAACTACCAAGCCGCTTTTTTGAGAAATCTCTTTGACTACTCCTTTTTCAACCTTACGGAAATACGGCTCGCCTTTCTGGCTGAAGATTTCAGTTATTTTGAGGCCTTCTTTTTCTTCGATAAGGCTGTCCAAATCAAGGAATTTAAGGTTAAGCCGCTTGGCCAAAGCTTTCCCGACTGCGGTTTTTCCGGTACCCATAAAGCCGATAAGGTAAATATTTTTCATATCCTGAATTCTAACATATAGTTATGTTTGTGTCAAACATTTATCCGCCGAAGGCTATCTATCTTGAATAACCCTATGCACGAAGGCGGAAAAAGAAATAAGCCCGCCGGTTATTACAGCGGGCTAAATCCCTTGCTCTAGTTAGATATTTGTTACCTAGCCTGGCATCTCTTGAAATTTTCCTTAACTTCAACCAAGGTATCTGCGCCAAACTTCTCTAAGAAGGCCTTGGCTAATTCAAAAGAAACTGCGCCTTCAGCCACTACTCCGGCAGCCTCAATCGCGCAGACATCTGCGCGGATAATCGGGGCCTTGGCAGCCGCCTTGGTTATTATGTCAACCGAATCCAAAGGCTCGGCTAAAGTTGCTATGGGCTTCATACAGCAACGTACAACTAAGTCTTCGCCGTTAGTCATGCCGCCTTCCAGGCCTCCGGCATTATTGGTTTTATGAAAGTAACCTTTTTCTTTTGAAAAATATATTACATCATGGACCTGGGAGCCGAATTTATCGGCATATCCTATTCCTAAGCCAATCTCGACTGATTTTATACCCGGTATAGACATAAGCGCCGCAGCTAGCCTGGCGTCGAGCCTTAAATCATAGTGGGTATAACTGCCTAAACCAACCGGCAGACCCGTGGCCTTAACCTCGAATATCCCTCCTAAGGTATCTTTTTTATTTCTAGCCTCGTCTATGCGCTTTTTAATCTCGGCCTCGGTTGACGCACCACCTACACTAAGCCGGGAACTTTCTGTCTTTATCTTAAATTCATCCAGAAATATTTTACAGACCGCTCCCACTGCAGTCCTTATCGCAGTCTCCCGGGCTGAGGACCGTTCCAGGACATTAGCAATATCGGAAAATCCGAATTTTATGGCGCCAGCTAAATCCGCATGGCCGGGCCTGGGAACAGTCAGGGTCGGCGCCTCATCAATGCTAGAATCTTTGTTAGAGATCATAAGGCCAATGGGACTGCCGATAGAGATACCTTTTCTTAAACCGGATAAAATCTCTATTTTATCAAATTCAATCTGCATCCTGGGGCCCCGTCCATATCCGGACTGCCTTCGTTTTAACTCTTTATCGATATCTTTGGTATCTACTTTTAGCCCGGCAGGCATCCCATCTAAAATGGCAGCAAGGGCCTTACCGTGAGATTCTCCTGCAGTAAGAAATCTGAGCATTTTTACCTCCCTATGGAAATATTAACATTATTATCTTATCATAAAAAAACAGGCTTGTCAGCGCCCCAAGCGAAAGAAACGGCCCGAAAGGAATCAGGCTGTCTTTAGTTATAATCTTAACTATTACGCCTACGATTGAGCCATAGACCGAGGCCAGGCACAATGAAAGTAGTGCCTGCGGCCAGCCTAAGAAGGCACCGATCATGCCTAAAAGTTTTACATCGCCGCCGCCCATTGACTCTTTCTTAAAGATAAAATCTCCGATGATCCCGGTTAGATAAATTATTCCGCCGCCGATTAATATCCCAAGAAGAGAACTGAATCCGGAGGCCAGATGCGTTGCCTTGTTATGTAAAGAAGTAAACATTATACTCAACAATAACCCCAGGACAATTCCGCCTAAAGAAATTTCATCCGGAATAATCCTGTGCCCGATATCAATAAAAGAGGCCACAATTAGACCGCAGGCAAAAACCAGATAGATAAAGAATACCGCGCCTAAGCCAAAATATTTATACAAGATTAAAAATACGCAGGCGGTCAACGCCTCGACGATAAAATACTGGATGGAAATCTTCGCCTTACAATGGCGGCACTTTCCTCCTAAGATTATCCAGCTTAAGAGCGGGATATTATCAAACCATAGAACGGTTTTTTTGCAATTCGGACAAAAAGAACGCGGCTTAACTATAGAAAGGTTACGCGGCATCCTGTAGATACAGACATTCAGGAAACTGCCTACGATTAACCCTAAGGCAAAAACGAAGAACTTGATGACTATCTCTGGCATTTTGCTAAAGCCTCCTGTAATGCTTCCCACATAACCTCTTGGGGAGCTTTTTCTTTTGTTTCTTCCGTCGTCCAATGTTCAAAAGAGAGAATGCCCTGACGCCACAGCATACGCAAGCCGCCTATTGCAGGCCGTTTGAGCGATTGCGCATCTTTAATTAATTGGGTATCGCAATTATACACCAAATCATATACATATAACTTATCATGTAATAAATTCTTACCTATAACAGAACCATCCCCTTCTTTCATTCCGATTGGAGTGGCATTAACTAACAAATCGCAATCTTTAATAACCTTAGCGACATCTCCAGGGGAAATAAATTCTAATTTATTAGGCAGATATTTGGCCTGAGGAATCTTAAAGAAGAAATGCTCTTTTGCGGAATTGACAGCGTCTAGGTTAATATCAGTAATAAAAATCTTCTTTATCCCAACATTTATCCAGCTTAGTGCCGCGATAACTGCTCGACCTGCTCCTCCGCAACCAATAAGAAGTACGGTTTTATTTTTAGTTACGAATTTTAAATCAGCCTCTAGCGACTTTAAAAAACCGTCGGCATCAGTATTCCAATATTTTAGAACGCTTCCTTCTCGCTTGACCGTGTTTACTGCTCCAGTAAACCTCACATAATATAAATCAATATTGACCCATACGGCTTTTTGATCAAAAGGGAATTTTTTTTCTAAAATTTCTCTTGCCCTAATCTTATAAGGGATAGTCACATTCAGGCCAAAGATATTCTCCTTGTCTAAATTTTCTAAAAAACCTTCCAGCTCCTCGGGCCTTACTTCAAATAATCTATATTCTGCATCAATCTTAAGATGACGAAATGCCGCGTCATGCATTGCCGGAGAAAGACTATGTCTAACCGGATAGCCGACTAAACCAAAAATCTTTTTGGGATTATTTGCCATATTTAATAATATCTCTCCAGAATTCTTCCCAATGCTCTCTCTTAAAATAACCAAACGGCATAGGGTATTCTCTGGAAAGCGCCTCTTCGAGTTCGCTTCGCGTCAGCTGCCTTTTTCTTTTGGGGGAAAAATCTTTGCCATAGTCATCGGTATCATGGAGCCTGTAAATAAAGCTCCAGAATTTATCCCAGTCGGCTTTTGAGAAATTACTAAAAGGATCCGGAAAATAGCTGACCAATTTTTCTTCGGCGGGATAAGTAGAAAGCGGCTTTCTAACCTGGGGGAAAAATTCGTCTTCTAAATTTTTTCTTAAAACCTCAATCCGCTTTTTAAAAATCGAGACACGCTCTCTATCAGGATGGACGCTGGTAAGAATTATGGGGATGCTTATAGTTAAGAGAACAATCAAAGCTACGGCAATCCTGTCCCGGGTGGTCATTATTTATTTTGAAAGATTACCTTATTAATGGCGTTGATATAGGCCTTGGCTGAGGCCTCAAAGATATCAGTGCTCGATGCCCGCGAGATAACAGTTTTTGCGCCTGTCTTAATCTTCACATTTACTTCACCTAAGGCATCTTTGCCTGCGGTTACCGACTGAATGGAATAATCAAGGAGTTTGCCTTTTATCCCGGTTATTTTGTCGATGGCCTTATAGCAGGCATCGACAGGACCGTCGCCCGTAGATGATTTCTCAAGGACCTTGCCTTTGGTTTTAAGCCTAACTGTTGCTTGAGGTGAAACCTGCGTCCCAGAACTGACGCTTAGGCTCACCAACTGCCAAAACTCAGGCACTACCTTGGTCTGGTCTTCGATAATGGCGACAAGGTCTTCATCAAAAACTTCTTTTTTCTTATCGGCAATCGCCTTAAATCTGGTAAAGAGCTTTTCAATTTCACTCTTATCGAAATTATAGCCCAGGGATTTTATCCTTTCGCTAAAGGCATGGCGGCCAGAATGTTTACCTAATACTAGGCCTGTGCCGATAAAACCTACATCTTCTGGCTTAATAATCTCGTAGGTAATGGGTTTCTTTAAGACGCCATCCTGATGAATCCCGGCCTCATGCCTGAAGGCATTACCGCCGACGATAGCCTTATTAGGGGCAACCGCAAAGCCGGTTAGCTTACTTACAAGTCGCGAGGCATTAAAAATCTGCTTCGTATTAATCGATGTATTCACCGGGAAAATCTCAGGCCTCGTCTTAACCGCCATAACCAGCTCTTCCATCGAGGCGTTTCCTGCGCGCTCGCCTATTCCGTTAATGGTACACTCTACCTGCCGGGCACCGGCTTTAATTGCGGAAAGCGAATTGGCCACAGCTAGACCCAAATCATTATGGCAATGCACCGAGATGACGCACTTATGGATATTGGGCACATTTGTCTTTATAGCGCCGATGAGGGAACCGAATTCATCCGGCTCGCTGACCCCGACGGTATCCGGGATATTGACAGTTGTGGCGCCTGCCTTGATGACAGACTCAATAACCTGAAATAAAAATTCCCGTTCAGTGCGCGAGGCATCTTCAGGTGAAAACTCGATATCTTCGCATTTGGTCCTGGCATATTTTACCGACTCGACAGCCAAACGCAGTATCTCTTCCTTGGCCTTGTTCAATTTAAATTGCATATGAATCTTAGAAGTAGCCAGAAAAACATGGATACGTTTATTTTTGGCTGGCACCAGCGCATTTGCTGCAGCATCAATATCCGCCTTTATTGCCCGGGCCAGTGCGCAGATAGTTGCGCTCTTAATCTTTTTAGCCACCGATTTTACCGAGTCGAAATCTCCAGCTGAAGAAATAGGAAATCCTGCCTCGATTACATCTACGCCCAGCTTAATCAGAGAATCGGCAATCTCCAGTTTCTCTTTGGAATTTAGGCTCGCACCCGGAGCCTGCTCCCCGTCTCTTAGAGTTGTGTCGAATATGATTAGTTTGTCCATAGCTTTAACTCAAATACCTTATTTCTTTTCCTCGACTCCCTTCGGTCGCTCGGGACTTCGCTCACTTACGTTCGCTGCGCATCCACGGCATAAATGAGCACATAACTTATGGAGTATTCGATCAATTAGGTAGTGGCGACATAAGTTATATGTGCGAATTTATCCCGAGGAGTGAAGCGACGAGGGATCTTATTCTGTTCCCTCGCTAACGCTCGGGACGAACCTCGCTATCGCTCGGTTCGCATCCACGGCATCATTTCCCGTAACTTCTTTCCCACTTCCTCTATCGGATGAGCGTCGCCTTTTTTAAGTAACTCATTAAATACAGGCCGTCCCGCCTCATTTTCCCTTATCCATTCGCGGGCAAATTTTCCGGACTTTATATCTTTTAGGAGTTTCTTCATAACCTTGCGGGTCTTTTCATTAACCACTTTAGGACCGCGCGTCAGGTCTCCATAGCAGGCAGTATTAGATACGCGCCTGCGCATCCCGCTGATACCATACTCCTGAATCAAATCCGTAATCAACTTTAATTCATGTAGCACCTCAAAATAGGCAATCTCCGGCTGGTATCCGGCCTCGACTAAAGTATCAAAACCTGCCTTGATTAATTCGGTAACCCCACCACAGAGAACTGCCTGTTCGCCGAACAAATCGGTCTCTGTCTCTTCATCAAAGGTCGTCTCAATCACGCCGGCGCGTGTGGCACCGATTGCCTTGGCATAGGCCAGACCCAATTGTTTTGCATTACCGGTTGCATCCTGAAAAACTGCTAATAAACTCGGTACGCCTTTCCCTTCTTCATACATCCTCCTTACCAAAGCCCCCGGACCTTTGGGCGCAACCATAAAGACATCGATATTTTTAGAAGGTTTGATCTGTTTAAACCGGATATTAAAACCATGAGAAAAACACAACGCCTTGCCCTTTTTTAAATTTGCCTTGATGCTTTCTTTATAAACCTTAGCCTGGACGTGGTCCTGAGTCAATATCTGAATGATATCAGCCTTGGCGGCTGCATCTGCTACCGGAACCGGATTGAAGCCGTCTTTCTTGGCCTGCTCGTAATTAGGCGTTCCTTCTAATTCAGAAATAATTACATTACAACCAGAATCCCTCAGGCACAATGCCTGGCCCCGGCCCTGAATTCCATAACCGATTATGGCGATAGTCTTGGTTTTTAATAAGTCCAGGTCTGCGTCTTTGTCATAGTAAATCTTCAACATATCAGCCTCCTTAACAAAATTTAAACTCTAAGCACTAAACTCTTCCCGCACAACTTGTAAAATCTAGCGGGATCCCGCAAAACGGGAAAATCCTAAATAAACCCAAAACTCAAATATTCAAACCTGAAAAATTTCTTACTTTAACTTCATGTTTTGAGCTTTGGATTTTTAACAATTGAGTTTGTTTAGAATTTAGGATTTTGGATTTAGAATTTATTCTATTTAAACCAACTAGTTAAACTACGCTACAAAACGCCTCAACGACCTTAGGGTCGTAATAGATCCCAGAATACTTCTTGAGTTCCTGTTTTGCCTCTTCAAAACTCATTCCCTTCCTATAGGGCCTATTTGCAGTCATGGCATCGAAACTGTCCGCTACAGCCAATATCCGTGCCGTAAGCGGAATATCATCGCCCTTTAAGTGATCGGGATATCCGCTCCCGTTTAAGAACTCATGATGATGTTTAATCGGATCCAGTAATCGCGCCAGGGAATGAATGGGCCGAATTATGCTTTCTCCAATCAAGGGGTGATTGTGCATAACCTGGCGCTCTTCATCTGTCAATTCACTAGGTTTTTTTAAAACTTCATCACCTATGCCGATTTTCCCAATATCATGAAGCATGGCAGCATTTTTCACTATCTCGATAGTCTCTTTGTCTAAATTTAAGTATTGAGCAATCTTTACGCTATATTCTGCCACGTGTTGAGAGTGGCCCCGGTTATAAGGGTCTTTGGCCTCGACTGCGATAGCCAGGGCAGAGACCGTCTCAAAATAAGTCCGTTCCATGTCTTCAGACAGGCGCGCATTCTCAAGGGCAACCGAGGTTTGCGAAGCAAGGTTAGAAAGCAATATCAAATCGTCGTCATTAAAATTTTCTTTATTTTTTCTTCCACTGACTGAAAGTGTACCGATAACCCTGTCTTGGTATACAAGAGGTACGCAGATTAACGGAGAGCGAAATAGATTTATCACCTTGGGATCAACCGGCTCTTCTTGACTGGCAAGCTTAGGCACTAAAAGAGGCTTGGCCTGTTTCATTACCCAACCTGCTGCCTCCTCGCCAATCTTTATTCTAATAGCCTGGGCATTGTTTTTATCTATGCCGTAAGAGGACCGTACATATAATTCATTAGTTTGAGGCTCTAAAAGCAAAAGCGCCCCGACATCGCCATCCAAGGCATTGACAATGGTCTCTATAATTAAATCTAAGAAAGAACCGATATCCCGTGTCGAAGAAACTCCGGAACTCACCCTAAATAATACATCCTGAAGAATTTTTTTTGAACTCTTTAACTGCTCAATATTTTTTTCAAGCCTGCGGGTAATCTCATTAAAAGAATGGGCCAGCTCTCCTAATTCGTCTTTTTCTTTTACCTTGATGTCCTCGCCAAGTTTGCCCTCAGTTACTTCTTGGGCAGCCTTGGTTATTCTTAATATTGAGATAAGCATCCTGCGCGTTCCCCAAAACCCTGCCAGGGCCGCGAAAAATAAGAATAAGAGCAAGGCACCGAAAGAAGTTTTATCCAAAAGGCTAAACCGGGAAAAATCAATCTCTTTATAGATTATAAAAATAATTAGTAATGGGATGAATGACATAATCACAAAGAATATGGTGAATTTACGCAAAATCGATTCATCCTTTACTGAGGTAAGTGAGATTTTTTTGAAAAGTATGTTTTCTTTCATTTCTTAGAAATTGCAACCCTTCCGGTTCGGGTTAACTGACTTATCCCAAATGGTTTTAAGGCCTCGAGCGACTCTTTAACGATTGGATAATCTCCAACTATCTCAAGTATTACATTTTCAGCACTGGTCTCGATAATCCTTATGGGAAGTTTATCAATTATTTGATTTAACTTTGCCTTGTCCTTTGCGCCAACATTTACCTTTAAGAGCACTAATTCCCGCTCGAGAAATTCCTTTTTGGTTAGATCTACAACAGTAATTATATCGATGAGTTTATGCAGCTGCTTTTTGATCTGCTCTAAAATCTTCTCATCCGCGGTATCGACAATGATTGTCATGCGGGAAACCGTAGGATCTTCTGTTTCGCCTACGGCAAGGGAGTCGATATTAAAACCCCGGGCGCTGAATAAACCTGAGATACGCGCCAGGACTCCGGGTTTATTTTCAACTAGGACTAGGATTGTATGTTTCATTCGTCGCTTCGTCCTTCGATTTCACTCAGGACGAACCCTGAGAGAAGTCGAATGGGTTCGCTCCTCTTAGCACGAATTCTCACGAATCCCTGCCTGCTGGCAGGCAGGAAACACTAATTTACACGAATATTTTATTCGTGTTTATTCGTGTGCAATTCGTGCATATTCGTGATTTACGCCATCCCACCTATCATCCGATTGATGGCTTCGCCCGCAGGCACCATGGGAAAGACATTCTCTTCTTTCTCGATATGAAAATCGATAAATACTGTATTGTCTATTGAGAGTGCCTTCTTCAGCGCAGGCTTAACTTCTTCTTTCTTAGTTACCTTAATGCCTACGGCACCGTAGCTCTCTGCTAATTTTACAAAATCGGGATTGCATAAATGCGTATACGAATATCTCTTTTTATAAAATAGCTCCTGCCATTGCCTGACCATACCCAGATAACAGTTATTGAGAATGGCTACTTTGACTGCCACTTTGTTATTTACGGCGGTAGCCAATTCCTGAATATTCATTTGAATGGAGCCGTCTCCGGCAATATCAAAAACTATTTTCCCTGGGCAACCGATTTTTGCACCAATCGCTGCGGGAAAACCATAACCCATCGTCCCTAAGCCGCCGCTAGAAATAAATGTGCGCGGCTCTTTATACTTATACCACTGCGCTGCCCACATTTGATTCTGGCCTACCTCTGTCGTAATAATCGCCTCACCCTTCGTCACATTATAAATCTCTTCAATAACATATTGGGGCCTAAGCTTTCCGTCGTCTTTATAGCTAAGGGGGTATTTCTTCTTCCAGGCCTCAACCTGTTTTAGCCATTCGGTTGTATTGGGCGGCTGGATAATCTCGCATAATTCGCCTAAGATATTTTTTGCATCTCCTACAATGGGTATATCAACATGCACGTTCTTACTAATTGAGGCAGGATCAATATCAATGTGGATAACCTTAGCATGTGGGGCAAAGGCATCAATCCTTCCGGTTACCCGGTCATCGAATCTTGCGCCCACGGCAATAATTAGATCAGATCCCATAATCGCATGATTGGCATAGGCTGTCCCATGCATGCCTAACATACCCACAGATAAGTGATTATCCTGGGGAAATCCACCCAAGCCCAAAAGCGTAGTAGTGACAGGTGCCTGGATTTTTTCGGCCAGTTCTCTCAATTCTTTATGTGCATTGGATAAAATCACTCCTCCGCCAGCATAGATTATCGGTCTTTTGGCCTTTCTTATTAATTTTACTGCCTTCTTGATCTGCCCGGGATGACCGAAATAAGTTGGATTGTAACTGCGGATCTTGACTTCATCAGGATAATCAAATTCTGCCTCCTGCATCTGGATATCTACAGGGATATCAATGACAACTGGCCCAGGCCGGCCAGTTGAGGCGATATGGAATGCCTCTTTAATGGTCGGGGCAAGAGCATTTATATCTTTCACCAGATAATTGTGTTTGGTAATCGGACGGGTGATACCCGTAACATCTGCCTCCTGAAAGGCATCATTACCAATAAGATGAGTCTTGACCTGGCCAGTTATAGCAACAATAGGTATAGAATCCATATAGGCGGTCGCAATTCCCGTCGTCAAATTAGTTGCTCCCGGACCGGATGTAGCCAAACACACCCCTACCTTGCCTGTGGCACGGGCATAGCCATCTGCTTCATGAGCAGCGGCCTGTTCATGCCGAGGAAGGATAAATTTAATGGGGGCATCATAGAGGGCATCAAATATAGGTAAAACCGATCCTCCCGGATAGCCGAAGATACACTCTACCTTCTCTTTAATTAAAGACTCTATGAGGATTTGCGCGCCTTTCATTTTTTTATGGAATTATTCAATTGTAAAACTATCTACGACCTGTTTAAAATTTCCGTATTCATTATCAAATTGTTCTTTCCAGTTAGTGTATTCAAGCGTAATGACAATTTGATTATGTAAAAATTGATACCACTCTGTATGCAGCTCGCCTTTAGAACCCGTAATCTTAAACCGCATTCTGGAAGCGGGCTCTCCATTTAAAGTAATAGGATAGGGCCCGTCAAACGACATCTGTGGATATTTCGCATAAAGAAAACCCTTCATTTTAGCGGAAAAATCGAGCGCAGTCTTGTCGTCGGGGCTAGCCGCATCTTTTGTTATGGCAATCATAGGGATCGGGTTTTCTTTTGATTTAGAATATATTATTAAAGCCCTGGCCCCTTGGGGCGTTAGGAATTCTGATGCCTTAACCCAATTCGCTGGGCTTTTAACTTTAAATCTCAAGTCCTCGCTAATAAATCTGTCCTCTTTATCACCAAGATTAACCGCGCCGCGTTTCATTAATGCGCGTCCGGCTTCGGCAGCAGTTTTGTAACCTCCAAAGTTAATATTCTCCGGCAGTTGGCCCTGCCATTGTTCTTTGACCATGGAATCGAGCATATTTTTAAAACCTGCAGCAACTTTGTCGCCGGGTTTTGCCTGGAGCGCTTTTGTGACATATTCGTAGCTTTGTTTAGGTTTTCCGGCATAATATGAACCCATTGCCGCAATCATATAGGCATCTTTACTTGCGGCACCCTTGGCATCTAAATTTATCGCTTTTTGGGCATATTCTACTGCCAAATCGCCTTCTCCCTGGCTGGCATACAAACTGGCAAGAGAAAGATAATATTCCCAGTTATCAGGCTCTTTTTGAATTAATGCCTTATATTTTGCAATATCAGGATGTCCTCCGAATACGGGTGCCTGTGTTTTGGCAGGCGCCTTCTTTTCTAGAGTGCTGTTGTCTGTTTTTAAAACCGCTTCTTGTGCAAAAACAAAACAATTGCTAAAAGTAAGCATTACAGCCAGAAGCACAATTCTTTTTATGGCAATTTTCATTTTAAGATTGCTCCCTTATCTGCAGAACTCACTAATTTAGAATAGCGGCTAAGATACCCTGTCCTGATCTTGGGCGCTACTGGTCTCCAGCTTTTAAATCTCCTGGCAATTTCATTCTTAGTTAACTTAACTTCGAGTTTGCGTCCGGGAATATCAATGATAATCTGGTCATTATCTTTTAAAATAGCAATCGACCCGCCGGATGAAGCCTCAGGCGAGATATGGCCGATACAAGGACCCTTGGTACCGCCGGAAAATCTTCCGTCGGTAATTAGGGCAACATCCTCAGCAAGGCCCATACCCACAATCGCGGAGGTAGGGGCGAGCATCTCGCGCATACCCGGGCCGCCTGAAGGGCCTTCATAACGGATCACGATACAATCGCCTTTTTTGATTTTGTTAGCCAGTATCGCCTTCATCGCCTCTTCTTCGCGATTAAAGACTTTAGCCCGGCCGACAAACTTCATCATCTTGGAGCTGACTGCCGATTGTTTCACCACTGCGCCACTAGGGGCAAGGTTTCCGAATAAAACCGCAATCCCGCCTTGTTTATGGTATGCCGCGTTAAGCGCACGGATTACTTCGTCATCATAAATCTCAGCGCTTTCAGCAATGGCAGAGGTCTTTTCGCCGCTAACATTCTGCGTGTCATTAAGTTTATTTTTTAACCTCTTTAACACCGCGGGGATCCCCCCGGCATACTCTAAGTCCTCCATAAAGTGAGGGCCGGCCGGCTCGATATTAGTGATATGGGGAGTTGTTTTACTGATCTTGTCAAAGGTCTTTAAATCCAAGTCAATGCCTGCTTCATGGGCAATAGCCATAAGGTGCAGGACCGTATTCGATGAGCCGCCTAAGGCCATATCCACGATAATAGCGTTCTCAAGGGATTTTTTATTGATGATGTCTTTAGGTTTTATATCTTTTTTAACTAACTCTACAATGCGTTCGCCACTTGCCTGGGCAATCCTTCTTTTTTTGGCTGACACTGCCAAGGCAGTAGCGCATCCCGGCAAAGACATGCCCATGGTCTCGGTAATACAGGCCATGGTATTTGCCGTATACAACCCCTGACAAGAACCTGCTCCGGGGCAGGCCTCCATTTCTAAACAGGTAAGTTCCTCACCGGAAATCTCGCCTTTTTTGGCACGAGCCAAGGCCTCAAAGGTATCATGCACAAAGGCCAGTTTCTTCTGGCGCAAACGGCCGGTCATCATTGGCCCGGCTGTCACCACAATCGCCGGGATATTTAAACGGGCAATACCCATAAGCATGCCGGGAGTAATCTTATCGCAATTAGTCAGGCACACTATCCCGTCCAGGCTATGGGCATTACACACTGTTTCAATCGTATCCGCCACAATCTCTCTTAAGGCCAGGGGATAACACATCCCTAAATGACCCATGGCAATACCGTCGCAGATTCCGGGCACACCGAAGAAAAACGGCACCCCGCCGCCGTAACAGACGCCGCGTTCGATAAAACGCTCCAGGTCGCGCATCCCGATATGGCCGGGGATTAAATCCGTAAAAGAAGTGGCCACGCCGATAAACGGCCTATCCAGGTCTTTTCGGCTTAAACCTGTAGCATGCAAAAGCGCCCGATGCGGAACTCTTTCTATTCCTTTTTTAATCTTATCTGAACGCATATTTTGCCCCCGTTAATCTTTTACTGCGTCACCAGGTCACAAAGTAACAAGGTCACCAGATTTAATCCATCTTCACTGGTGTCTTGGTGACTTTTTTTAGTCTGCGCCTTCGCCGTCGTGAACAACGGCCTGCTTTGCTTGCCGTTTACGGCTTATCACGCGTTTTAAACCAACAAAATTCGTAACTATTTCTTTATTATTTACGGCATTCAACTGCTTAAAAAGAAAATCAAATTTATTCTCTATCTCGGCTGAAATGGCATCGCGCGCATCTTTTGAAAGACTCATAATTTCTTTCTTGAACGGACCAAGCGCTTTTTTGCGCGTCTTATAGAAGAATTGTTCTTCGGTCTCGCCTTCTTTTTTTTCGGAAGCGGCATTAACCTTTAACCAGTCATAAATCTTTGCTTTTAATTCCTGCGGGAAATGCTTGCTTTCGTAAATCATATTCTGAAATTCCGTAGCAAGATGCACCTCTGCGGTTTCGCACTCGACAAACTTATGAAAGGCCTCAGCTGGAAGAGTCGATGCACCATGTTGGACCGCTCCTGCAAGGCCATATTCTTTTCGGGCTATCTCTGACAATGTCTTTAGGGTTTCAAAATCCAATTTTACCTGGGCTACTGTTCCGTCGGGTAAAACTACTCCGCCGTGAGAAGTGCCGGTCTGAATACTGATCTTACTGATACCGGCCCTGCCCTTACGCAGCCTCTCTTTGTAACCCTGCATAAAGGCCTGGAGATCTTCGGCCGTAGAGTTTTTGCTTCCTACTTCGCCGATTTCACCGCCTACAGAAACCTCGACCCCGCGCGGCTGGATCTGACGGATAAACTGGGTAAGTTTTGCGCAGGTATCATAATTAGAAAACTGCTGTTTTTTAACATTCTTTTTGGTTAAATCTACTACCGTAGATGAATCAATATCAATATTATAAAATCCCGCCTCGATTGCCTCGTTGATTAAGGCCTTCAGGCCCTCAATTTCTTTTTCGGGATTTTCGCTAAATTTCTTGGCATTGACCTGAAAATGATCGCCCTGGATAAAAACCGCACCCTGAAAACCTTCTTTTATGGCGGCGGCCAAAATCACGCTTGAATACTCTACCGGAGGCTGAGCAGTATAACCCATCTCGGATTTGGCAATCTCAAAGATAAAGGCGGCGGAATTATTATACTTCGCCACCCGAAATATTGCCCTGGCCAAATCATAGGTCATGCTCCTTAGATTTATTGCCGGCACAGTAAAACCACTGAATTCGCCTTTTCCCCGGGCCATATAAAACTGATGAATACTCGATGGATAAATATCATTTTTATAAGCCAAATCGAATATTTTTTTAGCCAATTGTTTTTTTAATGCGGCATCATCAGTTAAAATCAAATCCATGGCAATATGCTCGATATCAAGCGGACGTCTACCCATGTTTCATACTCCTCTCTAAAGTTGCTTTTATTAACTTACATAAATTTAAATCTGAAATCCGAAGCACGAAATTCGAAACAAATTCTAATTTTCAAATGTTCTAAACTTTTTTGGTCATTAGGATTTCGGTCACTATAAAATTATTTCGGATTTCGAAATTCGATATTCGAATTTAAACTACATTTTAAGTTAACAGTTCTCTATGTCAATACCTTAATCAAATCATAAAGACTTTCAACTTCTAATTCCTTCTTCTTTATGGCAAATTCAAAATCCACAGAGATCATTTTCCCGTCTTTCATTCCCACGGCCTTATCGGATTCTCCCTTTAAAAGGCAGCTAACCGCTGCCTCACCTAAACGCAGTGCTAAAATCCGGCTGGCCGCAGTAGGCCGGCCCCCTCTTTGGATATGGCCCAAAACCACTGCCCGGCTATCAAGTGAGGTAATCTCATTGATTTTTTTAGCAATTTCAAGTGCGCTTCCTGCGCCCTCAGCTACTACAATAATCCAGCTGATCTTGCCGCGCAGGTTCCCCTCGACAATGCTGTGACAGGCAGATTCCAAATCAAATTTGCGCTCAGGTATAATCACATCTTCGCAACCGCCGGCAAGAGCAATCTGTAAGGCAATATAACCGGATAACCTTCCCATTACCTCAACCACAAAGATCCTCTCCATAGAGGTGGCGGTATCGCGGATATTATCAATGGCGAATAGCGCGGTATTAATCGCGGTATCTAAACCAATGGTTGAATCAATGCCGTTTATGTCATTATCAATAGATGCCGGTATTCCCACGCAGGGGAACTTATATCTTTTATAAAATTCATGCGCGCCGCGAAACGTACCATCCCCGCCTATGACGACCATTGCGTCTATAGAGTTCTTCTTTAGTGTCTCGTGCGCCCGCCTTTGGCCTTCTTCGGTATGAAACTCCTGGCAGCGCACAGTCTTTAAAATCGTGCCGCCCTGATTAATAATACCTGAGACCGAACGATGATCCAGCATTTGTATCTCTTCGTTAATCAGGCCCCAGTATCCGCGAGATACGCCGAACACCTCTAATTTCCTATATAAGCCGTAGCGCACCACACTGCGGATAGCCGCATTCATTCCCGGGGCATCGCCTCCGGCAGTTAAGACTGCGATTTTTTTCATCTCATTAATGCATGGTTCCAGAGATTATTAGAGTAAAATAATCACTGAAATCTTTTTAAGTAATCTCTGCAATCAATTAATCAGGCCTTCTTCTTAAATATTCTTTTAGATACCTTGACCAAAACAAAAATTAATACCACAAGCCAGAATAATTTATGCAATTTCTTGAATACGGTAATAAAACTTACCGACAGCCAGGGGCTTTCTTTTTCCGTTACTAAGAGTTTAGAGAAATTATACAGCCGGCCTTCCCGGGGGATATCTATCCTAATCGGCAATACCCCTTTCATCTTGGCTGACTGAACTTCATCATAAAACACCTGGGCTTGTTGTTGGCTGAATTGGCTTTCCCTATCATAGATATGCCCGGACTTTTTCTCCAATGGCCTCTCACCGCCTAACTTTCCGGAAATAGACCTACTGGCAATCCGAACAGCTGCTCTTTGCGCAGGCTTTACATCCCCGCCAAAATTAAAATAGGTAAAATCTATCGGCAGGTACACCGACCAGTTCAGGCTGCTTATGGGGATGTCGCTCTTGGGTAAATTCAACCTGAGATTTCCTAATAGAGACATCTTGGAGACATCATCCAAATAAACAATCTCGACCGGGAACTGATTAAGACCTGAGTCGCTCATCCGGGATTTCTCAAGAGGTATAAGAATACTTCCGGTCTTATCCTTTGCCGGTTTAACCGGTTTTCCGGAAACAAATACGCTCCAGATAGTCGCTTTCTTAGGTAAAATCAGGCGCACAAACTGTTTAACATTGTTCCTTACCTGATAAATTGCCTTGGTTAAGTTCTTGCCCTCGTCAGTTACCAGACTTATATAATCCGCAGAGTCAATTGCGGCAACTAAGACCGGTAGCTCTTCGTGCCGGGTGACATCAATAGCAATAGCAAATGGCTGGGTAGAATACTTAAATGCCAATAATATCGGATTAGCGGTACTACCCCAGATTGATGAAGGCAGCTCCTTTACATCGATAGGCGTGACGTGTTCGGTCTTATTCACTGCCAATTCCACATTAGTAGACGCAGCCAGACCCACATATCCTTTTTCCCTCTCAACGCCCGCTGCCTTAACCCAAGGGATTTCCGCAACCACTGAACCTTCGCCTATCTTTCTTTCATAGCTTAAATTTATGACATAATTCCCTTTAACCCCGAAATTAAAATAGACATCCAGGTATTGTTGGCCGTCTTTACTGGAGGCCTTCCAATCGCGCAGGTTTCTGCCATTTACCTCCAATACGCTTATGTCTTCAGGTAGAACAATGCGTAGATTAGAAATCTCCGTTTGCAGGATAGAATAACTTAAACTGGTTTGGCAACGAATAAATCCTTCGCCCACCGCAGCATAAGTAGCTGTCTCAGCATAGACCTTGGGCTCTAATTTAACCGGGGTAATTGTCTCTTTGGGTAAGGCCTTGGTCCAACGCACGGTTATGGAATTTGTATTTGGCATCACTGCCCAGGCAACAGTCTTTTTACCCTCGGCTTTTTGCTCTACCCTGATTGCCGGCTCAACAAATATCTCAACACCCGACTCCGGCATGGTAAACTCAAACTGGGAAATCGGGGCAGGGATAGTCTCAAAATTAAAACTTCCCGGGCCGCCTTCACGCTCACGGGAGGCCTTAATCAAAAATTCTATCTCCAGGTTGTATCTTCCGGGTTTATCCACCATAAGATAATATTTATTACCTTCGGCCACTACAAAAGAAGCGCCTTTATTTATACTCACGTCAATAAGCCCGACGGAACTGCGCACCAGGGGAATCTTGGTCCAGCCTTTTTTGAAGACCTCAAAAAGAATACTTCCTTCAACCGTAGCTATATCCTCTTCTATTTCGGCCTGATAATCGGTTTTATATACTGCGTACGAAGAAAGTATCGGTGCGGTTGTTGACTCTTCTTTTAATACTCTTGCCTCATCTGAAGCTGGCCGTTTTGAATCTGTTCTTCCGTCCCTGGGCTGTTGAGGTGCAATTGCACTTTGTCCCGTTACGCTATATTGTTCGCCCACATCTAAATTATATTGCATATTTTTGGGAGCTTTTATTCTGCTCTGTATCCGCTCCTGCAGGGTGCCTGCAAAGACTGATACGCCAGGCGATAAAAGGATTAAGAAAGCCAAGACAACAGCTAGCGCCGTTACTCTAATTCCTATTTTTTTCATCTTACACCTCCGCTTTTTAATGACGACACAACTTATGGAGCTTTTACGACATAAGTTGTTTGTCGGAATTAAACCCTTGACAATTTTTGACTTAAGGCTTATCTTTACTACCCAGCCACATTTCAAAAAATGTTAAGGGTCAAATTCAGCCCCAAACTTACGTTTCGTAAGTTTGGGCTTCATTTGAATTAAGTGCCTAATTCCCAGCTGGTAAGATACTTTTTCTGCTCGGAAGTCAATGTGTCTATCTTAATCCCCATGGATTTTAATTTTAAATCCGCAATCTTTTTATCAATATCTTCAGGTACTTTATAGACATTATTTTCAAGCTGGCTGTAGTGCTTACTGATATATTCTACGCTCAAGGCCTGGTTGGCAAAAGACATATCCATGACCTGGGCTGGATGGCCTTCGGCTGCAGCCAGATTTATGAGTCGGCCCTCTCCTAATAGATAGAGTTTACGGCCGTCTTTTAAAACATACTCATCCACAAAATCCCTGATGCGTTTTTTCAATTTGGCTAACTTTTCTAAGGCCGGGATATCTATCTCCACATTAAAGTGCCCGGAATTAGCCACAATCGCCCCATTTTTCATTGCCTTAAAATGCTCTTTGCGGATTACGCTCGTATCTCCGGTAGTGGTCACAAAGACATCTCCGATTTTAGAAGCCGCACCCATGGGCATTACCTCATATCCGTCCATGGTTGCCTCTAATGCCCGCAAAGAGTCAACCTCAACGACAATTACGCGGCTGGCCATGCCTTTTGCCCGCATCGCCACGCCCCTTCCGCACCAACCATAGCCGCAGACCACAAAGGTCGCCCCGGCCAGTAATTTGTTGGTCGCGCGAATCACTCCGTCCACAGTAGACTGCCCCGTACCATAACGGTTATCAAAAAGATGTTTAGTCATAGCGTCGTTGACCGCGATAATGGGATAACGCAGTTTACCTTCATTCGCCAAGGCCCTTAACCTGATTACCCCGGTAGTTGTCTCTTCGGTCCCGCCGATAATATTCTTATGTTGAGAGGCCACACGCTGATGAATAGTGCTGACTAAATCCGCACCATCATCCATGGTAATGTCGGGTTTTATACCTAACACTGCTACAATATGTTTATAATAAGTCTTGGTGTCTTCGCCTTTAATGGCAAATACGCTCACCTTTAGGTCTTTGGCTAACGAAGCCGCAACATCATCTTGAGTAGATAAGGGATTTGAAGCACATAAATAAAGGCTCGCACCGCCGACTTTAAGCACCTGGGCCAAAACCGCAGTCTCCGTAGTAATGTGAAGACAACAAGCTATTTTTAGGCCCTTAAGCGGTCTTTCTTTTTGGAAACGCTTATAAATCAATCCCAAGACCGGCATGTTGTTTGCTGCCCATTCAATACGCAATGCGCCTTTCTTTGCCAACTTCATGTCTTTTATATCATATTTCATATAATCTCCATCGATTAATGCAAATATCAAAAATCAATCCTTCGACTACGCTCAGGATTGATGCTGAGTAAAATCGAAGCATCAAATATCAAAATGACAATCCAAAATTTAAAATTTTTTTAAAAATAATTTTGGATTTTGATATGTAATTTTGATTTTTGCATTTTGATTTTTGAATTTATAATCTTGCTGCCTGTTTCTTTAAGGCCTCTGCCTTATCCGTCTTCTCCCAAGTAAATTCAGGCTCAGTTCTCCCAAAATGTCCGTAACAGGCGGTTTTTCGAAATATAGGACGTAACAAATCCAAGGATTTGATTATGGCTTTTGGGGTAAGTTCAAAATTATCCCGTATTAATTTAATCATTTTTTCCTGCGGCAATTGAGATATTCCATAGGTCTCAACTAAGATCGACAGAGGATTTTCGTAACCGATTACATAGGATAATTGAATGAGGCATTTATTAGTTATTCCCGCAGCCACGATGTTTTTGGCAATATAGCGGGCCATATAAGCAGCTGAGCGGTCAACTTTTGTCGGGTCTTTCCCGGAAAATGCCCCGCCTCCATGCGGGACTGTTCCGCCGTAAGTATCAACCACAATCTTTCTGCCGGTCATGCCCGTATCTGACTGCGGCCCTCCCATCAGGAATTTACCGGTCTGATTCACATAATATTTTGTGTTTTTATCAATCATTTCTTTTAAAACAGGTTTAGCGATTGCCTCTATAAGTTCTTCTCTGGCCTTCTGGGTAATGGCGTTGCCGCTTTTATCCAAGATCTCATCGGTATGCTGACAGGCCAAAACTACGGAATCAACCCTTATTGGCTTCTCGCCCTCGTATTCTACGGTTACCTGAGATTTCCCGTCTGGCCCAAGATATTTTAAAATCTCTTGTCTACGCACCTCACCCATCCTCTTAACCAGTTTATGGGCTAAGGTTATAGGTAAGGGCATAAGTTCAGGGGTCTGGTCACAGGCATAACCAAACATAATGCCCTGGTCTCCTGCTCCTCCCATGTCAACGCCTTGGGCGATATCCGGAGACTGGGTGTGTATGGCATTCAGTATTGCGCAGGTCTCGTAATCAAAGCCATAACGGGGATGATTATAGCCGATCTCTTTAATTATACTGCGGCAAAGTTTATGGATATCCACGTAGCCAGAGGTAGTAATTTCTCCCCCGACAATTAAAAGCCCCATGGTAACATAGGTCTCGCAGGCAACCCGGCACTTAGGGTCTTGTTTTATAATCTCATCCAGAACCCCATCAGATATCTGGTCGCATAATTTATCAGGATGACCTTCGGATACCGACTCAGAAGTAAAAAATGTCCTTTGCATATCTTGCTACTCCTTTAATGAGCCCCTGCCACTTTGATTCGCTTTGCTCATCAAAGCGAATCAGCAGGGGCGAAGTAAATATCTATGGCCTTACGGCCATAGCATTCAAATCAAAATTCAAGTTCCACTTGTCCGCTGTCTTCTCTCCCCTGATGTTCAATGTATCTCTGTA
>JAZDFF010000018.1:0-3926 GCA_043808095.1 Candidatus Omnitrophota bacterium | reverse complement strand
TTTTACCTTAAAATGGGTCGCAGCCAAATACTGAAAGGGATTTTGCTGGGAGGCATAAGCACAGGCATAGGCTATGAAATCGTGAGGTTGTTTTTCTTTTAAAAAGCGTCAATCCGGCGAGAATTCCGGGGACACGCACTTAATTAACTCATGAAAACCACATTTAAAACTATGCTGCCTCAGATTATTATAAGTTCGATTATACTATTCTTAGGACTAATGATTTTCTTCCCATTTCCGAAGTTATTCATCATTCTTTTAGTTATATCGATACTATCGGTTATTATCATAGCCATACCTCTTAAGAAATTGACAGACAGTCGATTGCGTAAATTGTCTCAATTAACAGGTGAACAATTGCGTAAATGGGCCATAAAACAATATAATTTGACAAATAAGGCGATTATTTTTTGCACTTTAATATTCTTGACTCTACCATTACTCGGATTTTCAATGATATGGATATTCATTTCGGAAAAAAGCAAAGATAAGTTTGTTGGTTTTATTGCTTATTTTGGCGCAGGAATAGCTCTTTTGGGAATTTATTTTATCTATATCTGCATATGCACATTAAGATTCAGAAAGAAAAACAGAGATTCGATTATTGATGAGAGTGTCGGGGGGATTCAAAAATTTCGAAAATAGGGCACGGTCCTGTTTTTTTGTATCGCCACTTGTCTTAAAAGTTAGTATCTTGTTATCTAGTATCTGGCATCTAGTATCTAACTTACTGGGACACGCACTTTTTCACCCGGACACTGATTTAAATATGGAGTCAAAGTTAACTTATCCCTCGCTTAAGCTCGGGATCAATTCGGCCTGATGACTTATGTTCACTGGTTTCCATAAGTTATGGCCTCATTGAGGAGGAATAAATGATATTTAGTTTAGTTTTTTGGTGTGTGATTATTTACTTAGTAGTAAGAGGGTTGTCTGGCAGGCATAGAAGACGTTACCGCTGGCTGCAGACGGAAGTTCCGTTATGGGAACAAAAGAATATTATTAATATTGAACAAGGTAATTCTATTCTTGGCCTATACAAATTAAAGAGAGCCGGGACGAAAACAAAGCTGGATTTAATCAAGGTCTTGACCCTGATTGGCGCAATATTTATCGGAGTCGGGGTAATATTCTTCGTTGCCTCTAACTGGCAGAAGATTCCCGCGCACCTTAGGACCATCCTGATTATGTCCGTGACCATTATTACCCTCTATATCGGCTACTTCTTTAGTTATGAGAAAGAAGGATTCCCTTATCTGGGTAAGAGCCTGTTGCTTTTGGCCTCGCTTTTCTGGGGAGGCACAGTCGCGCTTATCGGCCAGATTTATAATATCCCTGTTTCGCAGAATTGGCTGATTATGCTGATATGGGGTTTTCCTATCATCCCCATTGCAATATTATTTAATAACGACTATGTGCATATTTTAGCCTCGGCCTTGTTTTTAATCTGGAATTTTCTTTATTCTGTTAATAACTATGCAGCCAACTACTATTATCCCATAATCATTTTTGCCCTTATGTTACCCACGGCAAAAAAATTAATCATCAGCCGCAGGATCAACGTTATAGGCCTGATAATAGCCAGTATTTATTGCTGTTTTTATAAATACGAGTGGCTGTCACTTTTAATCAGCGTGGGTTTATTGGCCTATTATCTAATCGAGAAAGAGGAGTTTGCCTATCTTCTTGCCGGAACATTCTCATTTATGCTCTGGACTATCACGTTCTTTACGGTCAGGGAAATGCAGCCGAATTTCTATTTTCTTATCCCATTGGCGCTGATTACGTATCTGACCTATAAAGACAAAATAAGGGAAAATTTAGCTATCTTAATTCTGGGTTTTCTGGTATGGCTAAATTTATCTCTTCACTCATTTTCCAGGATATTCGGTTATCAATTCAATACAACAAATTTTGTGGTCCTGCAATCATTGGCGGGTATGGCTATTTATGTCATAGGAATAATTTCGAAGAACAGGAAATATTTATTTTCTGAAATATATAAAATATTCGGCTACGTGGTTACCTTTGCCTGCGTCTACCTTTTATCCTTTGAGGCGATGGTGAGACTGGGCGCGGCGCATAGAATAAACAATGTATATTTCATAAGCTGCCTGTCCTTAATCGGGATTATGGCGCTTTTGATGATTGATGAAGTAAGAAAAGGGTGTTTTAAGAGTAAGGCCGTAAACCTGGAATTATTGGCTCTGTCTCTTGCCTTGGCGGGAAACCTTATCTTGTTACTGAGTCGTTCAGTATTTATCGGGATGCTGGCGGCAAATGCCGTTTTAGTGGCCTTTGCTATTATCAATATCTTTTTGGGAGTAGAAATTAAAAAACCCTCTATCTTTACCACGGGCATAGTAATTTTTGCCCTATTTATTATTACGCGCTTCATTGATGTAGGATGGAAGCTCAAAGAGAAATCCTTATTTTTTATAATCGGCGGGATTATTATTTTGTCTCTGGGAGTGTTTTTGGAAAAACAGAGGAGAAAAGTAATCGAAAGGATGAGGCAAAATGAATAAGAAGATAATTCTATTTTCTATAATCTTTTTGTGGATTGCGATTGCTGCGGTCATGGTTATTTCAAAACAGCATACCTTAAAGACGGGTAGAATTGCGGTCTTAGAAACCGTTCCTGTTGACCCGCGGGATTTCTTAAGGGGCGATTACGTTACTTTAAGGTATAAAATAAACAGGCTGTATTTGAACCAGTTAAATAGCGAGAAGGCGTTTTATAATAGCGGAGAAGTCATTTATGTGAAACTCGAACCCAAAGGCAAATTTTATGAAGCGGTAGCAGTGCAGACTAAGAAGAGTATCGATAATGGCCTCTACATTCGGGGAAGGATCCGGTATAATTACGGTAAGAGCGCAGAAGTTACTTATGGGATTGAGAGTTATTTTGTGGCTGAGGGAGAGGGCCAAGATATAGAAAGAAGTATGCGGGGAAGCAAAAGCTCGGTAAGCGTTGAAGTCGTGATTGATTCTTCCGGAGCTGCCATGATAAAAAAAGTTTATGCTGAAAACCCCGGGATTTGATTCTACTGGCACGCACTTTTTGCCTCGAAACCTTGAACCCTTGACACCTAGAAACCTTGCGACCGAAGGGAGTCCCGAGTGTAACGAGGGAAAACCTAAATTTTCCGATGTGGTGAATGAAAAAATGCATAGAACAAAGGGTTTTACTTTAATAGAATTAGTCATAGTTATTGTTATATTAGCCATATTGGCAGCAGTGGCTATACCCAAATTTATTGATATGAGTAAGAAGGCTATACCTGTGCAAGAAGAAGCAACGATTGATTCTTTAAAAACAGCGGTGCTATTATTTAAAGCTATGAATGATTATTGGCCTTCAGAGGCGGGGAGAGATCCCTTAGGTAATGGAAGAGACCTATTCTCATTATTAGATAATCCTCCTCCTCATCCTATTTGGCCTGGTGATGACCCCATTGGAGATGGAAAGACTTGGGGACTACGGTATAACTCGACCTGGGGAGCGGATGGTTCCTGTCCCATAAGCCGTCCTTGTTGCATGATTACTTGTCCTCACAGCAAAAAAAAATGGGTTTACTTTAGACAAGAGACATCTTGCTCGCATGCGGGTGTGTTCTATAGGTACAGCGACGTCCCTCATTAGTTATTTATAACTTAGCAAATTAAGTAGCGGTAACAAATTCTACTTGTCAGTAAATAATGGGGACGGCCCTATTTTTTTGAACCCTTGCGACCGAAGGGAGTCCTGAGCGAAGTCGAAGGAACCACCCGACCACTTTTTAAATAAATTCCGAATTCTGACACCATTTTTTTTGTCACCATTTTTTAGCGTCATAATCAGAAACGGACGGAGGGGGTTTTGAGAGATGGAAAAGGCATGGCTTAAAGAGGTTGCGCGAGACTTAATTGCGCTGGGTAGTATT
>JAZDFF010000017.1:0-37847 GCA_043808095.1 Candidatus Omnitrophota bacterium | reverse complement strand
TCACGAGGTGATATTTCGCATAATAAACGCAATGCCCCAGTTTCTTATATTTCACAGAGCTATTCTACCATATCAAAGGACGACAGCGGATTGTTCTATCCCTCTACGGGCTTACGCCCGTAGATTCCCGAACGGGTGTTGGACCCTTGACATCTCTGATGTCAAGGGATAATTCAGCCAGACGACTTAGCTTCACTATCGTTCGCTAAGTCGTGTCTTCATTAATAAATCCGGTCTTTTGTTTTTGGTTACCTCCAAAGCCTGGGCTTTTCGCCAGTTGGCTATCTTTTTATGGTCTCCGGTTAAAAGAACATTCGGCACCCTTAAGCCCTTGAAATCAGCGGGCCTGGTATAATGCGGATATTCAAGCAGCCCCAAAGTGAAACTTTCCTCATTTGTTGAATCCGCATGGCCTAATACTCCGGGGATAAATCTTGAAACCGCATCCAATAAAACCATGGCCGGAAGTTCTCCGCCGGTCAAGACATAATCTCCGATAGAAATCTCTTTATCGACTAATTCCTGCCTTACCCTTTCATCTATACCTTCGTAATGTCCGCAGATTAAGATGAGATGTTTATTCTTTGCTAATTGCTTGGCAATTTTTTGATTTAAGGTTCCCCCCTGCGGGCTAAGTAGAACAACCTTAGTCCCTCGTCCCTCGTCTCTCGTGCCTCGTTTTACTGCTTCAACTGCCCTGAAAATTGGCTCGAGCCGCATTACCATACCCGGCCCGCCGCCAAAAGGGCGGTCGTCTACTTTTTTGTGCTTATCAAGCGAATAATCCCGGAGGTCGTGTATATCTATTTTAAGCAGACCTTTTTGCTGCGCCCGTTTTATTATCGACTCATTTAATACGGGGGCAAACATATTGGGGAATATGGTAATGATATCTATTCTCATATCGGCTGATCAATGACTAATATAAATATTCAAGGCATCGATGTTCGTCTCTAGTTATCGATGCTGGTATCTAAGCTAGATGCTTGAAGCTAGGTAAAACATAATATGAGCTTCTATAACAAGTATCGATACAAGCATCCATACCGAAGGCCGAGCTTCTAAACCAAAGAAAATTGTCAATATATCTTTTGAATAGAACAAAACCATTCGACATTAGTCATTAGACATTTTTGTATTGTTCTGCATGCTCGAAAAATTATACAAAAATGCTTTTCTAAACTCACCAAACCTATCTTCTTTTATCGACGCCCTTATATCCTGCATAAGCTTATTGTAAAAATAGATATTATGTAAAGACACAAGCCTGAGCCCCAAAATCTCAGCCGTATTAAACAAATGCCTTAAATAGGCGCGGCTGTAATTTCGACAGGCCGGACAAAGGCAATCTTCATCTAAGGGCCTAAAATCATCCTTAAAAGGCGCGTCCCTGACTATTAGTTTGCCTCCTGAAGTAAAGGCAGTGCCGTTTCTTCCGTAACGGGTAGGAATGATACAATCAAAAAGGTCTACGCCAAGGCTTATTGCCTGGAGTAAATCTTCGGGAGTACCCATACCCATAAGATAACAGGGTTTATCTTGAGGGAGATCTTTCAGGACAAAATCCATCATATTATACCGTAAATCCCGGGATTCGCCAACACTTATTCCGCCTACAGAATAGCCGTCAAAGCCAATCTCCAAAAGTTTCTGGGTGCATTCCTGGCGCAAATCTTCATAAGTGGCACCCTGAATAATTCCAAACAACAGGTTCTTTTTGCCTGAGTTCTTAGCTCTTAGTTCTTCAATCTGATTTTTTGAGCGCTTTGCCCAGGCGATTGTCCTATCCATGGCAATAGCCGCATAATCCTTAGGCGTCGGATACTGAACACATTCGTCTAAAGGCATCATAATATCTGAACCCAGGGTTATCTGTATATCAACTACCTCCTCAGGGGTGAGAAAATATTTGGTCCCGTCAAAATGAGACTGAAAATTGACGCCTTTATCGGTTACCTTAATTAGCGCAGCCCTATCCTTATTAAAACCTTTTTTACTCTCGGGCATAGACATGCTGAATATCTGGTAACCGCCGCTGTCAGTGAGTATCGGCCTGTGCCAGCCCATAAACTTATGCAGGCCTCCGGCCTTCTTGATAATTTCTAAACCCGGCCTTAAAAAAAGATGATAGGCATTAGCCAGAATCATCTGGACATCCATTTCCAACAATTCCTGATTGGAAAGGGCCTTGACTGAGGCCTGGGTGGCGACAGGCATAAAACAAGGCGTATCAACCTCGCCGTGGGCAGTTATCAATTTTCCCAGGCGGGCGCGTGTAGGTTTATCTGGATGGATGAGTTTAAAGGACATTTGTTAGATGATAGATAACAGATGATAGATGCTAGATTCTAGTCTCTCGTTGTCGATGCTGGTATCGAAGCTGGATGCTAGTTGAAATCGTGTCTCGTAAACTACTTGTTAAACCCGAAATCCGAATTTCGAAATCCCTGCCTGACGTCAGGCAGGCGAAACAATTTTGAAATTCTCAAAATTCAAATTTTAAATATCAATAGCGACGCTTCAGCCATAACTCTAGTTATTTCAAAATGTTATCTGGAAACGGCCTGGTTTCCTTGTGTATTAAACTCTTTTCTATGCTTCCTCAGCAACTCAAGACCGGGAACTAATCTAATTTGTTCAATCCACTCTCTAAAACTTGGTTCGACTTTATAGTAATGAAATTCTTTGGCAACCAAAACAGTCGCTTCGATAAACATTTGGTGTGCTAAACGATGAGAGGTTCCATAAAGTGTTCTAAAACCTTTTTCGTCTACGCGCTGATAACCGGCACCTGCGACTGAATGCAAATGCCAACTTAAAAGAGGATAAGATTGAAGATAAAACTCATAATAAATCCCTTCGAATTTTTCTGCTCTTGTTTTAACGCTCCATCCCGACCAGTGTTTTATCTTCTTTGGCTGTCCATCTTTGTCCATTCCCCAATATTTAACAATCAAAGCATCGATCTTTTTCTTTTCGCCATCTCCGTTTAAAAAATCCTTATAGACCTTCGTTTTAATTTTGGAATCTTTGTGTATTTCTAAATAATCAACGAGATCTTTTGCAACGCGGGCCCTTTCAATATCGGTAAAAACATAGTATTTCTCTACTGCATTGTTAATTTTATTTTCAATTATTAGCTTTAAATCTAAAAGTAATTCGAATATCGAACGAGTCCCTGCGGCAACTGCTTGAAAACATCTTATCTGATTAAGTATAACTAAAGAATTTATCCATAAGAACATGCGGTAATAAATACTGACTATGATTTTATCTTTTTTTGATAACTTTAATAACCCCTCTAAACGAGGAATCATAACATCTGTTGCGAAATCTCGAGAAACTTTAGTCCCAGTAAAGAACGCTTCAATTTCTTTTTTAAAATCTTCTTCCATTTGCATTTTTCTGACCTATTCCCTTGGAAATTTTAGGGTTTCCTTGTCTCCTAAGAATGAACCTGGGATTTTCGAGCGAATGGAGATTTTAGCCAAAGCAGCTTGAGCATTTTCGGGAATCCGAACGCGAAAGCATTCGGATGGCGAGGATGTCTGAGCTCATCCTGGGGCGGAAGCCCCGACGAGCGAGTTCCGCAGCCACCGAAAATGCGAAAGACCTTTGGCGTTTCCCGCATTTTGCGGGATCCCGATTCGGCGGGGAAAAAATCGACCCTGAGCGAGAAAATCGCCAGGTTCATAATGCCACCTACAAAATCAACATCGCGTCGCCGTAACTGTAGAAGCGGTATCGTTCTTTTATTGCCTCTTTATAGGCCTTAAAAATCAGATCCCTGCCGGCAAATGCGCTGACTAACAAGAATAAGGTTGACTTGGATAGATGAAAATTAGTTAAAAGGCAGTCTACTACCTTAAACTTATAACCCGGATAGATAAAAAGCCCTGTCTTACCTTTTCGGCTATGAATCATTCCTCTATCATCGCAAACTGCCTCCAGGGCCCGCGCAGTGGTTGTCCCGATGCAAAAAACCCTGCCCGCATCTTTTCTAGTCTGATTGACTAAATCTGCGGTCTCTTTGGGTAAATCGAACTCCTCGCTCTCCATCTCATGGCTTTTAATATCCTCTGCCTTTATGGGTCTGAATGTTCCCCAGCCCACATGCAGAGTCAGGAACCCGATTTTGATGCCCTGGGCTTTAATCCGGCCCAACAGGAGCTTCGTAAAATGCAGCCCCGCAGTGGGAGCAGCTACTGCGCCATCATGCTTGGCATAAACCGTCTGATAGGCGCTAAAATCAGAGTCTTGCCCCGGACGGCTGATATAAGGGGGAAGTGGCATAACGCCGAGTGCCTTAATCTTTGAGCTGATATCACCTGCTGTTATAAATCGGATCAGATACCCGCTACTATCCTTAGATAAAAGCCTCACCTTTAGATTATTATCGAATGAAATGATTTCGTTTATCTTAAGGCGGCCGGGTTTTAATAGACAACGGAAGGTATTAATGGATTTTTTCTCTAAAAGCAGGATCTCTACTTTACCGCCTGTAATTCTTTTTGCAAAAAGTCGCGCAGGCAATACCTTGGTATTATTGAGAATCAGGCAATCTCCGGGATTTAAAAATTGAGTTAAATCGCTAAATTTATGATGAAAAATTTCTCCGGTAAATCTATTTACTACTAAAAGCCGCGACTGGTCGCGTTTTTTTAATGGAAACTGGGCAATAAATTCTTTAGGCAAGCAATAATCAAAATCGGATAATTTCACTTATTTTCAACTTGTGATACCGCAAAAACGCCAAAAATTCTACCTATCAACTGTCGGGTCTAAAACGCCAAAAAAAAATCGTTTTGGCGGATGCCTTATTGTTAGATAATTTAATTTGGCGTCTTGGCGGTAACGATAGTCTTATTAACCATTAATATTCTAATTCTTTAAGCTCTGCGCCGGGATAATAGTATTTAATAATCTCTTCATAGCGCTTGCCTTCTTTAGCCATAAAATAGGCTCCCCACTGGCACAGGCCCGCGCCATGTCCCCATCCAAAACCGATAAAATCAGCAAAGCCATTCTCGATTTTTACCTGGAAATTTGTACTGCGGATTAAATTCGGGCCGACGGCATTTCGGAAGTCTTTTCCTGAAAGGGAAATGCTTTTATCCCGGCCTTCGATTTCTAATTGCGAAATCCTGCCTGAGGCGTTAACCCCCTTAATCCTGATATCCCCAATAACGCCTAGATTAAAGCCTTTGCCCTTTAATTTTTCTAGGATATCTTTTAATGAAACCTTTGCCTGCCATTTAAAATGCGGCGAGCGCCTGCAAAAACCACAAGTCACTCCGGCCAAAGGCGGTATCTTAATATTAAAAAGGTTTGCGGCATCTTCAGTGTGTCCGGCGCAGGTAGCATGATAATAGGTAGGGAATAATTCGTTCTCAAAGGTGAGCACCTCTCTTTTAGTAGCAGCCACGGCCATATTGGTACGGAATTTCTCCGAGGTCCTGCCGCCGTACATCTGGGAGGCGGTATTGGTTTTTAAATCGTAATCAAGGGCCTTATTTACCTTTGCTTCATACAAGGCATAGGTCCTGGCTAATACCGCCTGGGCCTTAATTGCCTCTATCGGCCAGAAATGCGAGACCTCATGGTAAAGCACACCCTTAACATAATCTTCAACAACCAGATGATTAACTACCAGAAATTTATTATCTTTTTTTATAATGATCTCGATATTGCCGCGGAATCTCCTTGCATTTACTGAAATAGCATCATTAGCCTGAGGTATTACCTTTATGCGACTAATATCGAATTCTGAATTACCGATTTTTATAATGGCGCCCTTAATTAATACCTTGGCATCGTTTAAATAATCACCCTCAAAAAGCATCTTATTATCTGCGCCTAACAGCGAGTACGGCCCGTTAATTGCCAGATTAAAAGATGTCACCCCGTCTAAAATGGCCACGCGGATATTCCGCATCTCGTATGCGGGCCTAAGGCTACTTGCAAAGACGCAGCTTCCTGCAATTACCGAAAAAATAAAAAATGAAATTAACAAGGCAATAATTTTTTTCATCTTCGTGACCATAAGAACATTATAAGACTCAAAATCAGGCTGATTAAAAGGCAGGTTACAAGAGGAAAATAAAAGGTAAAATTCTTTTTAGTTATAAGAATATCTCCGGGAAGCTTTCCTGCTCCGGGTATCTTTGAAACAATATAGATGACTGCCCCAAGAATAACTAAAAATAGACCCAAAACAATCAGGAGTTTTGCTATCTGATTAATCATCTTGTTTACACTAATTTTCACAAATTACACACTAATATACACGAATATTATCAACATTTGTGTTAATTCGTGTGCCTGCCTCAACAGCAGGTAGGAAATTCGTGTTTATTTGTGTCTAGATTTATCCCTTTCTATCTCAGAATAAATACAACCGCAGTATCTTTGGCAATACATGCCGGATTCTTTTGCCTTTCGATGGGCGGCACGAAATCCTGTCTTAAAATCATCGACTAAAAACACGAGGCCAAAGGCGTCTGCCTCTACTTGCCCGATTCTTTCGATAGCTTTCGTATCCTGGTAAGGGCTACCGAGAAGCGTCGTGGTGAAATATCCAAAACCCTTATCTTTGGCAATTTTGGCTGTTTTCTTAAGCCTCAGCCGCCAGCAGAGCAAGCAACGTCCAGGCGTTTCTTCTTTTTCGTTTACCCTGTTAGAGGAATCCAACGAAGAATTCAAAGGCAAAGATAAAGAAATTGGCTGTGATTGGATATTACCATCAACATTTACCGCAAGATTTGGTAAATCTCTAACAGGGTTTATCGCCCGGAAAAATACCCTGGGATCATAAGGCGCTTCCAGACATTCTAATTGTGAGTCTTTGGTAAATATTTTACAGGCCTCGTATCTCTTGTGGAATTCGGCCAATGGATGGATATTGGGGTTAAAGAATAAACCGGTTACAGAAAATCCTTTTTTTCTTAATACCTCTAAAGGATGGATTAGACACGGCGCACAACAGATATGTAACAGAATTTTCATAAGCTAAATTGACCCTGATTTAATGCCGAATTTTCTAATTTCTAATAACTAATTAGGCTGTATAATTCAAGAGATGTGTTTAAAATATGTACCATAACAGTCAAGGTATCGATACTCGTCTAATGTTATCAATGCTGATATCGTCCTTCGACAGGCTCAGGACGATATCCTGAGTGCAATCGAAGGATATCGAAACTGGAAGCTCGATGCTCGAAAAATATCTTAAATACGAGCCTCTAAAGACAAGCATCGATACAAGCATCCATACCGAAAAACCGAGCTTCGAAACCAAAAGATTGTTAACCTGACTTTTGAATAGTACAGTAATTATGGTTTAGGAATTAGTCATTTAAAAGGGAGGGTTAAAAAAGTTCTTTCTGGGCGTCTTTCTTAGCCGTTGGAAAGGCTAAATTAAAATGCCCAAAGGCAAGTTCCGTCAGTTCCCTTCCGCGGGAGGTGCGTTTTAAGAACCCTGCCTTAAGCAAAAACGGCTCAATTACGTCGACTAGCGTGTCTTCTTCTTCGCCTAAGGTCGCGGCAATAGACTCAACACCCGCAGGACCTCCCTTATAATTATCCAAGATTACCTTCAAGAACCTCCGGTCAAGTTCATCAAGCCCGGCCTTATCAATTCCTAAAGAGACTAGGGCTTTATCGACGATATCTTGGGTTAATTTATTGCTCTTTTTAACCTGGGCCCAGTCGCGCACCCGCCTTAGGAGCCTATTGGCAACACGCGGCGTACCGCGGGAACGCCTGGCAATCTCAAGAGAAGCCGCATTATCGATATCAACGCCTAAGATGTCTGCCGAATGCCTAATGATCGAGGCTAAATCATCCTGGTTATAAAAGTCCAGATGAAAAAACATCCCGAATCTGCCCCGCAGGGCCGCTGTAAGAAGCCCGCTTCTTGTAGTTGCACCCACAAGAGTAAATTGCTTCAAATTAAATTTGATGGTCTTGGCATACGGCCCTTTATCAATCACAAAATCGATCTGGAATATCTCCATGGCCGGGTAAAGAAATTCTTCTACTACCCGAGAGAGTCGGTGAATCTCGTCAATAAAAAGGATATCCCCTTTTTCTAAGTTGGTTAAGATGCCGATTAAGTCTCCGGCGCGCTCTATGGCAGGGCCCGATGTAGAAGTAACTTTTGTCTTCATCTCATGGGCGATGATATGGGCAAGCGAGGTCTTGCCTAGTCCAGGGGGACCAGAAAGCAATATATGTTCCAGGGGTTCGTGCCTTTGCCTGGCTGCCTCAAGTGAAACCTTAAGACTCTCAATAGCCTCTTTCTGGCCGACAAAATCCGAAAGACGTTCCGGCCTTAAAGACAGATTAAAGACTATGTCTTCTTCACTCTCTTTTTGTATCAGCAGTTTCTCGCGATTGTTTTCCATAGGGGGAGATGTTTTGGCTGTTTCTCGTAATCTCTATATCGCCAAAAAGGGATTTCTGGCGGATAATTATTTCTTTGAGCCTGATTAATTCTAAGATGGCTAAAAATAAGGCCACGATCTCCAACTTATTTTTTGCACTGCCAAATAAATTGGACAATTGAATATGTTGCTGGACCAGTAAGAGATGCAGAATCGTATGTATTTTATCCTCGACGGTAAATTCATCCTTGACAACTTCATAGAATACGTCTCGGGGGACATCTTTTAAGGCCTTAGTAAAAGCAGCTATTAAATCAAAAATTCCTGCCTCAAAAAATATCTCGCTATCCGCCACAACCTCATCTTCTTTGGGGCTGCGTCCAAAATAAAACTGCTGTGCCTGCTCCTTGCCTCTTAATTGCCCAGCAGCCTGCTTGAACTTTCCGTATTCCAATAATCTCTTAACCAGCTCTGCGCGCGGATCAAGCTCTTCGAGCTGCTCCTGAGCTACTATCTCAGGAGGCGGAAGCAGCATCTTTGATTTTATCTCTAATAAGGTCGCAGCCATCACCAGGAACTCTCCTGCAATGTTTAGATCCAAGAGGCACATCAGCTCTATATATTCAAGATACTCCTTGGTAATCTGGGCAATAGGGATATCATAGATATTGACATGATCTTTCTTTATAAGATAGAGCAATAAATCCAAAGGTCCTTCGAATATCGCGAGTTTTACTTTATAGCTCATTTTCTTGTCTTTTGCCGCGGATGCATACGGATTTTAGCGGATTTAAACGGATTGTTTATTTCTCATCCACGAAATCCGTAATCATCTGTTTGCATCCGGAAAAAAATTATTTTATTTTAAATTAAATATGTCCCTTATCTCTTGTAGGGTCTTGGCAGCAATATGCCCGGCGGCCTTTGCCCCTTCCTCTAATATACCATAGACCTTGGACTTATCGTGAAAAAGTTTCGCCCTGCGTTCCTGGATCGGCCTGAGTATGTTAATAATTGCCTGGGCTAATTCGTTTTTACAATCCGTACAACCAACCTCTGCTCTCGTGCACCAGTTATAGACCTCTTTTTGTTTCTCGGGATAAAATATCTTGTAGTAAGAACAGACGTTGCATTCATTGGGATGGCCGGGATCCTTTAATCTTACGCGCTTGGGGTCGGTAAACATGGAAACAATCTTTTTCTTAACAGCCTCTTCTTTTTCTGACAGGCCGATAAAATTTTGATAACTCTTACTCATCTTGCGGCCGTCTATTCCGAGTAACCTGGGAAATGATGTCAAAACGGCTTTAGGGTCGCCAAATATAGATTTATAAAGGTGATTGAAACGCCGGCCGATTTCTCTGGCCAGTTCAAGGTGAGGAAGCTGATCCTCACCTACCGGAACAGCCCCTGCCTTATAAAGCAAGATATCCGCTGCCTGTAACACAGGATAGCCTAAAAAGGCATAGGTAGAGATATCTTTATCTTTTAATTCTCTCAGTTGTTCCTTATAGGTGGGGCAGCGCTCTAGCCAGCCTAAAGGAGTGATACAGGCTAGTATCATATTTAATTCTAAGTGTTCCTTGACATCCGATTGGATAAAGATTGTTGAACGCCTCGGGTCTATGCCGCAGCTCAGCCAATCAATGACATTATCAATGGAGTATTCCTTGATTTTAGACGGGTCTTTATATTCGCTCATTAAGGCATGCCAGTCGGCAACCATAAAAAGACAGGTATAATCATCCTGCAGTTTTACCCAGTTATTCAAAGCGCCCACCAAATGCCCTAAATGCAGAATTCCCGTAGGTCGCATCCCGCTTAAGAGCCTTTCTTTCATATTTACACCTTCAATAAATTACAGAAATGATTCCAGTGATTTCAAAGATGATTACAGCGATTAATCACCGAAATCTATTTTATAATCTCCGGAATCATTTTTCTAAAGTACGAGCTACTTTCTGTAATTCGTAGGCCTCAACGATATCACCCTCTTTTATATCGTCAAAACCACCGATGGTCAGACCGCACTCCAGGCCTTCGGTAACCTCCCGGACATCATCCTTGAATCTTTTTAAAGAAGAGAGCTTGCCTTCAAAGAGTATCTCGCCGTTACGAATAACCTCAATTGCCGTGGAACGGTTAACTTTTCCCTTTTGAACAAAGCAACCCGCGACTTTGCCGCCCCGGGAAAGATCAAAGACCTTGCGGATCTCGATTCTGCCCATAAAGACCTTCTTAATCTTGGGCTCAAGCAGCCCCTCAAGGGCGGCCCTAATGTCACCAATCGCCTCATAGATTATGCGATAACAACGGATATCTACCAGTTCTTTCTCGGCAAATTCTTTGGTAGTATCGGTATCCGGCTCGACGTGAAATCCGATAATCACGGCATTGGAAGCGGCGGCTAAAATTATATCGGAACGGTTAATTGCCCCCACTCCAGAATGGATTATTTTCAACTGGACTTCATTAGTAGGCAATTTGGCCAATGAATCTCTAAGCGCACCGAGGCTTCCCTGCACGTCTGCCTTTAAGATGATATTCAATTCCTTGATTTTGCCTTCTTTAATCTGACTATACAATTCATCAAGGCTAATTCGCTGAATGGGCTTAACCTTGTTCTGTTTTTCTTTTTCCTGGCGTTTGAGGCATATCTCGCGTGCCTTTTTTTCATCGGACAATACAAAAAATTCCTCGCCTGCCTGGGGAGTCCCGGAAAGACCCAATGCTTCAACAGGCCTCACCGGATAAGCTTCGGTAATACTGCGGCCCTGGTCATTAAACATGGCCTTAATATTGCCATAGTGAAGTCCGGCAATAATGCAATCCCCCAAAGACAACTTGCCGCTACGCACTAAGACTGTTGCAACCGGGCCTTTGCCTTGAGTTAATTTGGCGTCAATCACGACTCCATACGCCGGTTTATCAAAATTTGCCTTAAGCTCCAGCATCTCGGCTTCCAAAAGAACCATCTCCAGTAGATTGTTAACTCCTTCGCCAGTCTTTGCCGAAACAGGCACGGTTATGGTCTTGCCACCCCAATCCTCAGATGCTAAATCTAACTCGGCTAATTGTTTTTTAACGCGATTAATGTCTGCCTGCGGCTTATCCATTTTATTTATAGCCACGATAATTGGTACCTTAGCTGCGCGGGCATGGTCAATGGCCTCAATAGTCTGAGGCATAATGCCATCGTCAGCCGCTACGACCAGGATTACGATATCGGTGATATTTGCCCCGCGCATACGCATAGAGGTAAAGGCCTCATGGCCGGGAGTATCAAGAAAGGTAATTTTATTTTTGCCGCTCGGAGATGCGCTCTTAGGTAAGGTAACCTCATATGCGCCGATATGCTGGGTAATGCCTCCGTGCTCTCTTTCGGTAACATTGGTCTTTCTGATGGCATCTAAAAGCGAAGTCTTGCCGTGGTCCACATGGCCCATTAAGGTAACTACCGGGGCACGGCTCTTTAAATTCTTTTTATCCTCCTCTTTATGGATGGCTAAAAGGATATCCTCTTCGGGTGCAAGTACTTTTAGTCTGTAGCCAAAAGAGTCAATAACCTTGTTCACAATATCTTCAGAGAGGGTCTGGTTTATGTTAGCAAGCACCCTAAAATCCATCAATTTCTTAATTAAAAAGCTTATCTTTACCTGCAGTTTAATAGCCAGGTCTTTTACAGAGATAGGCAGATTGAGTTCGAGTTCTTTTTTGGGTAATTCTTCTTTGGGGGCTGGTTTTGGGGCTGGCGGTTTTAGAACAGCCTCTATTTTCTTTTTGTGCTCTTTCTTAGGCAGTTCTTCTTTTGGCTCCGGAGGTTCTAGAACAACCTCTATTTTCTTTTTCAATTCTTTTTTTAGCGGCTCCTCTTGGGCCGGTAATGCCTTCTTGCCGACTTCCGGCTTTTTCTTGGGCCCTTTTTTAACCGGGGCTTCTTTTACTCGAGCTTCTTCCTTTGCCGCCTCTATCTTTTTCTTGACCTCTTTTTTTGTAGGAATCATCTTGGTGGCCGAGGCAGGCTTTTTTGCCATAGATTTTTTGAGGTATTTCTTCTTAACCAAATCCGCAACCCCGGACTCAATGACACTCATATGGCCTTTGACTTTTACTTTGAGTTCACTAAGCGCAGCAATAATCTCTTTGCTGGATAGGCCTAGTTCTTTAGCTAATTCGTGTACTTTCATTATTGTTCCTAATAAATTGATTATTATTGATTACAGTGATTTCAAAAATGATTACAGCGATTACTCATTAAAAATAATCACCGGAATCTCTTTTTATAATCACTGTAATCATGTTTTTACTAATTTCTTTGCCTGTTCAATGAATGTTTCGGCCTTTTTCTTTCCAATGCCTTTGACCTTAGTGAGTTCTTCTAGTTTTACCTTGGCAATCTTCTCTAGACTATCAAAACCAGCCTCTTTTAAGGCCTCAGCAGTCTTTTTACCGATACCAGGCAGCTCTTGTAAATCAGTGGCCTTTTCCTCTTTGGACGCGGCAGGCGCCTTGGTGCGGATGTCAACATTCCAGCCCAATAGCTTAGAAGCAAGCCTAACATTCTGGCCATGCTTACCAATAGCCAAGGAAAGCTGATCATTTTCAACAATAACTTCAATTGTATTTTTCTCTTTATCAATCTTTACTTCCGAGGTCTTGGCCGGGCTTAGGGCTGCGGCGATATACTCCTGTAGAATACCCGACCAGCGTACGATATCGATCTTCTCGCCGTGGAGTTCCTGGACAATATTTTTTACCCGGCTGCCACGCATACCAACGCATGCTCCGACGCTATCAATCTTTTCATCCTTGGACCAGACAGCAATCTTGGTGCGCTCACCAGGCTCCCGGGAAATGGACTTTATTTCGACTATGCTTTCATATATCTCGGGAACTTCTAGTTCGAACAGTTTTTTAACGAGATTGGGATGGATTCTTGATAAAATTATCTGCGGACCTTTGGTTTCTTTCTTTACGTCCAAGACATAGGCGCAGATCCTTTGTCCCTGACGAAACTCTTCCTTAGGAGACTGCTCGCTTTTAGGCAATAACCCTTCTGTCTTACCTAACAGATCTACAATGATATTACCCTTCTCAAATCTGTACACAGTGCCAGTAACGATCTCTCCCACGCGGGTGCTAAATTCATTAAAGATTACATCTTTCTCCGCTTCGCGGATCTTCTGGATAATCACCTGTTTTGCAGTCTGGGCAGCGATACGACCGAAATTCTCAGACTCAATTTTCTCTTTTCCTGCATAAGCGCTGATTTTACCGGTTTCAGGATCCAAAACTACGCGTATCTCGGCCTCGGATTTTGCCCCAATAACTTTCTTGGCTGCGCTTACCAGAGCGCTCTCCACCGCAGAAACCAAAATCTCCTTCTTAATACCTTTTTCTCTTTCGATGTGTTCAAGTACCGCTAATAATTCTCCGTTCATTTTACCATCCTATTTTTAAAAAGCATGATTCCAGAGATTTTTCCCGCCAATCTTTGTGGCGGGAAAAATTACTGTAATCATTTTTCTCAGATTATTTGTTTGCCTTTTGCGATAATTTCAAAAGGGACGCTTTTAGGCCCTGTTTTTATCTCAAGGACCAAACAATCATCCCACACCTGAATAATTTTTCCCACAAATTCCATTTTGCCATCAAGGGGCTCAGAAAGAAAAAGCCTTACTTCTCTTTCAATGGCGCGCTTAAAATCTTTATTTGCGATTAATGGCCTATCTGCCCCGGGTGAAGAAATCTCTAAAATAAAACGGCTCTGGATTAAATCAGTTGTATCTAATAAATTGCTTATCTGGTTATTAAGTGACACACATTCATCTACACTTATACCGCCGTAGGGCTTGTCCACCAATAATCTTAAGAATAACCCTCCCTTAAAATCACGACGCAGAATCATATCCACCAATTCTGCGGACTCTTTCTCTAAAATAGGCGCAATTATCTCTTCTATCTGCTTTAACAATTCTAAATTTTCCATAATCTTATGCCGCCTGTAATAATTGCCTTGCCTTTTCTAGCACAGAATTAATATCCGTAAGAAAATTGTCCTTGGTCTTGCGCAGCACTAGTTCTATTTTGTCTTTTTTCAGATTCTCTTCTCCGATAATAACCTTTAACGGAATTCCGATAAGGTCCGCGTCCTTAAATTTTACGCCTGCGCGTTCTGGCCGATCATCTAAAATAACCGAAACGCCTTCTTTCTTTAGATCCTCGTATATTTTTTGCGATGTACCTTGAGTCTTGGGATCACTGGTATTAAGCGGCAAAATTATTACCTCATAAGGAGCTACTTCCTTAGGCCAGATAATACCGTTTTCGTCATTATGCTGTTCGATAATCGCCGAGATAAGACGGCTCACGCCTATGCCGTAACAACCCATAATAATCGGCCTCTGTTTGCCGTCCTTATCCAGATAGTTTGCGTTTAAAGTCTTAGAATATTTTGTGCCTAATTGAAAGACATGGCCTATTTCTATGGCAGTTATTTTCTCTAATTTACCCTGGCATTTGGCGCATTTGGCCGCTTCTTTTGTATCTTCTACGGGCAAGGCAAAATTGCAGTTAGGGCAACGCAAAATCTGATCTTCACCGCTTTCTGCCGGAACTAAAAACTCATGAGAAACACTTCCTCCCATTACCCCGGGGTCAGCCTCAACAATAACAAACGCAAGACCCAGGCGGTTAAAAATCTTGTTGTAAGCATCATACATTAATTTATAACTTTCCTTCAGGCCTGCCTCATCCTTATCAAAACTGTAGGCATCTTTCATAACGAATTCGCAACTTCGCATCAGGCCAAAGCGCGGACGCGGCTCGTCCCTAAATTTAGTCTGGATCTGATATAAAATTATCGGCAGCTGCCGATAAGACTGGACATGGTTTTTCACAAGATCAGTGATGACCTCTTCATGCGTCGGACCAAGACACAGCTGCCGTCCCCTTCGATCAGTAAAGCGTATCATGGTCTCGCCCAACTGCTCATCGCGGCCCGTTGCTTTCCATAGCTCTATAGGCTGTAAAACTGGAAGGAGCAGCTCTTCGGCACCGGCTGAATCTAATTCCTGCCGGATTACATGCTCGATATTATTTAAGACCTTAAGACCCAGTGGTAAATAAGAATAGACCCCTGAAATAAGCATGCGGATAAGGCCTGCCCTGTGCATCAGCTTGTGGCTAATAGACTCTGCATCGGCGGGCGCTTCTTTTAATGTCGGTATAAAGGTTTTAGTCCAATACATTTGTTTTTTTACGCAAATTATCACAGACTAAGATAAAGCAGAGAGTATAGAGTAGTGGTTCGACAAGCTCATCATCCCTCTCCCTCGCTGTACTCGGGATCCTTCGAGGGATCCAGAACGAATGTGAAGGAGAACCATCCCGAGCGAAGTCGAGGGGCAAGTAGCGGGAATAAAAAAATCTCTCTACTCTCTACTAGCTACTCGCTACTTTAAAATATCTGTGCCCATCTGTGCAGATAACATTTTAACAATTCTTATTATGGGTTGAATATGTCGTCGGCTAAACCAACTCCCAATCTTTTAAATTCCGATAGAAATAGCGGTTTTGTCCCTGTGGCACCCCACTTGCCGACTACCTTCTCATCAGGTTCTATGCGCTCCTGCTTAAAACGAAAGAGATCCTCTAGCATTATCTCGTCATTCTTCATCTCTCTAACCTCGGTAATATAAGTAATTTTTCTAGAGCCGTCAGTCAATTGCTCAAGGTGTACGATTAAATCAATGGCATTGACGATGTGTTTTCTAATCATCCAGATGGGGAGATTTATCCCAGATAATGAAATCATCATCTCTAATCTTGAGATTACATCCTGCGGAGAATTGGCATGGATAATGGCCAAAGAGCCGGTATGACCGCTTTCTATTGCCTGCAGTAAATCCAAGGCCTCAGCACTTCTTATTTCTCCTATAATAACACGGTCAGGTCGCATGCGCAGAGAATTCTTAAAAAGGTCTCGAATCGAAACCTCACCCTTACCCTCGATATTTGGCGGCCTTGATTCAAGGCGCACAATATGCTGCTGGTGTAAACGCAGTTCAGCAGTATCCTCTATAGTTACAATCCTATCATCGTCAGGGATATAAGAAGACAAGACATTTAAGGCCGTGGTCTTGCCGGCTCCTGTTGGACCGGAAAATATTATATCCAATTTTGCCTTTATCGCTCCCACTAAAAAATCCGCCATTTTTTGATTTAAAGACCCAAGTCTGACAAGATCCTCAACCTTAGAAATCTCAGGAGAAAATTTTCTTATGGTCACAACCGGCCCAACCAAAGATAAAGGTGGCAGGATTATATTTACCCTTGAGCCATCAGTTAAAGAAAAATCCACATACGGGCTTGATTCATCAACACGCCTGCCGCTTGGAGAAATAATCTTTTCAATAGTATATAAAAGATGCTGACCGCTTTCGAATTTTATATTGGTGACTTCCATCTTGCCGTTACGTTCTATATAAATCTGTTTAGGCCCGTTAACCATAATCTCGGTAACCTTAGGGTCTTCAATTAAGGATTTAAGGGGCCCTAGGCTCACCAACTCATCCATAATCTCGTTTAATAATTTAGCGTGTTCCTGCGGGCTTAAAATAATTTCCTTTTTTGCGGCCACCTCTTTGATAACATTAGTGATAAACTTATTCAGTTCGTGGCCGCTAAGTTTCTCTTCTAAAGCAGCTAAGTCGTATTTTGAAATCAGGAATTCCCTGACTTCATCCTTTAGCTTTTTTAACATAGTCTCCTCCACTCTGAAACCAATAGATCAACTGCCTGATTATATTTAGCCTTTTTTATAATTTTACCTTTCTTAAACAATATTCCACTATTCCCCCCAAAGGCAATTCCTAAGTCCGCTTCTTTTGCTTCGCCTGGGCCATTAACCATGCAACCCATTAGCGCAACCTTAAAGGGCTCGGAGTTTACAGTTGACAGTTTACAGTTGGCGGAATTTATTCTCTTTTGGAATTCTTTAACCAGCTTTACTAAATCAACTTGGCAACGTCCGCAAGTAGGGCAACTGATAATCTCAAGGCCATGGTGCGCTAAATTTAAGGCCTCTAAAATTAACTTTGCAGCCTCAACCTCTTTTATAGAATCGTCAGTTAAAGAAACCCTTATGGTATCGCCTAGGCCATCGGCTAACAACGCACCAATTCCTATTGAAGATTTCACTATGCCTTGCGAAGCCAAACCTGTGGCAGTAACGCCTAAATGAAAAGGATAATCACAAAATTTGGCCATCTTGCGATACGCCTCAATAGTATCAAAAATGTTTGATGACTTTAACGATACAACAATATCAGAAAACCCGAAACTCTCTAAAATCTTAATATAATCAAGCGCACTGCCAACCATATGGGCAGCTTTTAGAGAACGAGAATTGGTATTGCGCAATGATCCCGAATTTAGCCCTACCCTTATTGGAATCTTGGCTTGCTTGGCCGCCCTGGCCACATCTTTTATCTGTTCCTTTTTGTAGATATTGCCTGGATTAAGACGAATCTTGTCCACCCCACTATCAATGGCCTCTAAGGCCAGCCTATAATCAAAATGGATATCTGCTACTAGAGGGATATGGATATTTTGTCTTATTCTTCTGATGGCCCGGCCGTCTTTCTTATCTTTTACTGCAACTCTGACAATCTGACAACCGGCGATTTCTAAAGCGTGAATCTGGCTTATGGTAGCATCTATGTCCTCGGTCTCGGTCTTGGTCATAGACTGAACGGCAATCGGATGTCCAGAACCTATTTTAACCTTGCCTATTTTAATAGTTTTGGTTTTGCGCCTTTTTATCTGCATATTGCTTCATAAACAAAATAAGGATTGCATTGATTACAGTGATTGAGTTAAGATTACAGTGATTTTAGCGACGATAGGTAATCACCGTAATCTATCTTTTTAATCACCGTAATCATACCTTTATTTATTTGACAGGGCTATCTTAAGAATTAACCCTTTAAGAATTTAATGACCTTTTCAAAAACCCCGAATCTTACCAGGTCGTTATAAAAGATAAAAATGGCCAATAAGATAAGGAAACTAACACCAACCTGGTTAATCACGTCTTCGACCTTTTCGCTCATTTGCCTGCCGCGGACTTTTTCTATAAGCAGGAAAAGGATATGCCCGCCGTCTAAGACCGGCAGAGGAAGGAGATTGAATATAGCCAGGCTCATACTCAGTACCCCGACTACATTAATCAAAATCGATAAACCCATATGCGCGGCTTCGCTTAAGATATTAAATATCCCCAAAGGCCCGGTTACGGATTCTTTAAAGGGAAGGCTTCCGGTAACCATATAAAAGACCCCTTTAAAGGTTATGGCAGTTAAGCTAAATAATCTTTGAAGGCCCAAAAAAGACGAGGCCCAGAAACCATGCCTGACCATAATCATATTTTCCGAAGGCCTGATCCCGATAAGCCCGATAGTGACTTCTTTTCCGAATAAGTTTTTCATCTTTTCTACCCTGGGATAAAGGGTCAACTTTATCGGACGCCTGTCGCGAAGAATCAAAAGCTCGGCAGGTTGAAATTTCTTGTTATGAATAATTTCACTCAATTCATCCCAATATTTCACCGGCTGATTGTCAATCATCAAAACCCTGTCGCCCTCTAATATCCCACTCTTTTGCGCAGGATACCCCTTCATTACCTCACCGACCCTGGTAGTAAGAGTCGGATAGCCGATAAAAAATACCATCCAGAAACATAAGAACGCCAGGATATAATTTAAGAGAGGCCCCGCAAAGATTACCTTTGCCCTCTCGGACGGACTGCGCGCAAGAAACTCATCCTCTTTATTCTTGAAATCCTGGGGGTTATCTCCGGCCATCTTAACATAACCGCCTAAAGGAATAAGCGAAATTATATATTGGGTATCGCCTCTTTTTACCTTAAAAATCTCGGGGCCGAACCCTAAAGAAAACTTTTCAATCCTTATGCCGAGCCTCTTGGCAACGATAAAATGGCCGAATTCATGGACGATGATTAAGACACTTAAGGTAATTATAAAGACTAATGTAGAGATCATATCAATTGCCTATTGAACAAAGTTCTTGGGTCTTTGCAATTAACATGCGCGATCTTTGCCTTGCCCATTGGTCAGCAGATAAAATTTCATCCAGGCCTGGAGCAGGTTTTATTTTATGCGTTTTTAAGACCTCTTCGATTATCCTGGGAATACCGGAAAAATTCAAACGGTTGTTCAAAAATGCGTCTACTGCCACTTCGTTTGCGGCATTTAAAACCGCCGGAGCGGTGCCGGATTGTTTTGCCGCCCAAAACGCAAGGCCAAGACAGGTAAATCTCTCCAGATCCGGCTCTTCGAAAGTAAGACTCTGCAACTCGCCGAGATTCAGGGCAAATCCTGGATTAGGCAGCCTCTTAGGAAAACTAAGGGCGTACTGAATAGGCAGCCGCATATCCGTAATCCCTAATTGAGCAATAATGGCCCCGTCAATAAGCTCTACCATAGAATGCACGATTGCCTGCTTGTGGATTATTATTTGGATATCTTCTACATCCAGGCAAAACAAATGGCCTGCCTCGATAACCTCAAGCCCTTTATTCATCAAAGTTGCGGAATCAACGGTTATTTTTTTACCCATCTTCCAGCGCGGATGATTTAATACATCCGAGGGTTTAATTTTGTCAAAATCAGCTAAATGATTATCCCACAGCGGTCCGCCGGAGGCAGTCAGGTATATCTTTCTTAATTCAGACCTGTCTTTTCCCTCTAAGCACTGAAAGATCGCGCTCTGTTCGCTGTCAATGGGAATTATGCGGACTCTAGATTTACGCGCCTCTTTCATAATAATACTGCCTGCCATTACCAGGGCCTCTTTGTTGGCCAGGGCAACGTCTTTCTTATTTCTTATGGCCTCTAAAAGCGGCAATAGTGCAGCGCTGCCGCTTATTGCTACCACCACCAAATCAAGGCCTTTGTCCCGGAGCATCTTTTTTATTCCGTCCTGGCCGAAATAAACCTTAGTTTCAATGTTGCCCTTTCTTATCAGTAAATCTGCGTTATCTTCGCTGCCAAAACAAACCATCTTTGGTTTAAATGTTTTAATCTGGGTCCTCAAGAGTTCAAGATTTGAATTAGCAGTTAAAGCGACAACTTTAAATTCCTGGGGAAAATAGGAGATTACTTCTAAGGTATTAACCCCGATTGAGCCTGTCGAACCAAGTATAGCTATTCTTTTCATAATCAAAAAGTAGCGAGTAGCAAGTAGAGAGAATAAAATCACAATAAACAAACTACAAATTCCAACAATATACAATACCCAATATCGAAATTACAAAAAACTTAAAGTTTTGGTCATTGTGATTTGTAATTTGGAATTTTCGTTCTCGCTACCCGTCACTATCTACTCGCTACTTATTTAACATGATGCTCATATAAAAATAAAAAGCGGGCGCCGTAAAAAGTAAACTATCTAGAATATCTAAAACTCCGCCCATTCCCGGAAAAACCCCGCTTGCGTCTTTAGTCTGACAGTCTCGTTTTATAAGTGACTCGGATAAATCCCCGAATTGCCCGATGATCCCCAGAAGAAATCCCAGGCAGGCCAGATGAAAATAAGAAAAAAACGGCAGAAATATCTTAGAACCCATGGCGGCTAATACGTTAAATAACAGTCCCCCCATAGTGCCTTCAACCGACTTTTTCGGGCTGATCCGCGGGATTAAGGCGTGAACACCCCATTTTGAGCCTATTAAATAAGCCCCGATGTCGCCGGATTTAGTAATAAAGATAAGCGAGGCCAATACGCCGCTACCGAAGGCAAGATTTTTTATTTTTAAAACAAAACTGAAAAACCAGGATATATAAAGAATGCCGAATAAAGTCACTGAAATTCCTGCCGTTGCCCCAGAATTGTCCCGGCGTAAAAACTGCAATAAAAATAATACAACTAATAATAAAACTACAAAAAGCAATTCCCAGCCTTTGGTCAGCTCAAATTTAAAAAATATAGATAGGGGAATTGTGGCGCCAATAACAACGCCAAAATACTTATATACCGGAATACCTTTTTTCTCGGCCATGTTGTAAAATTCCAGTAGTCCCAGGACAATAAGCGTCGTAGCAACAATGATCAATAACCAGTTATAGATGATGCTTAATACAGTAATTATAATTAAGATTAGGGAACTGAGTATTCTTTTGTTTAACATCTTATTGACCTACAAATTAAATATAAGGTATGTTCTTCATTTTTTTATAAAGCACCATCTAAACCCTTCCAAATCTCCTTTTCCTTCTCTGAAATTCAAAGATAGCTTCCTCTAAGTCTGCCTTTTTAAAATCCGGCCAGTATTTATCAACAAAAATTAGTTCGGCATAGGATAACTGCCAAAGAAGAAAATTACTAATTCTCTTTTCCCCGCTTGTACGAATCAATAGATCCGGATCAGGCAAATCCTTAGTATATAAAAACCCGCTGAAGACATCTTCGTCCAGCATCTCGGGATCTAGTCTATTCGTTCTAGCCAAATTAGCGATAGTTTTAGCCGCCTCCACTATCTCAAGCCGACCTCCATAATTTAAGGCAAGGTTTAAAACCATGCCAGTCTCTTTCTTGGTAAACTCAATTGTATTTTGGATATCTTTTTGTAAATTATCAGGCAACTTCTTAAGCTGGCCAATACTATTAAATCTGATGTTATTCTTCTTTAAGGTGCCTCTTTCTGACTTTAGATAATTGCGCAGAGCCCTCATTAACATCTCAACTTCCTTTTTAGGCCGATCCCAATTCTCGGTAGAGAAGGTAAATAAAGTAAGAACTTTGATGCCTAACTGGTCAGCAGCCTTAATTATCTCCCTGGCTGCCTTCATTCCCTGTCGGTGGCCTTCGGTGCGCGTAAAACCTCTTTGTTTGGCCCAACGGCCATTTCCGTCCATAATTATGGCGATGTGTTTGGGGATGTTGTTTTCGTTTAACATCTTATAAAGTAACCAGAAACCAGTTTACAGAAACCAGAATAAAAAATTATTTACTGGTTACTGTTCTCTGGTTTCTGTTATCTATTTCTATTGATGCACACGATAATCTATCTCGGGAAATATATTATCCTTAGATTCGATATTAGCTAGCCAGCCTTCATCAATAGAATTGTCTTTGATATCTTCGTAAAGTCTAGTAAATTGCAATAAATGGTCTTTGGTTCTCTTGTGGGCATAGGAGACATGAGTACCGGTTGCCATGATAAAGGCCCAGTCCGAACTCTGAGCCAGGAGTAATTCTCTTAATGCCTGATTAAGGCTACGTTGTTTGAGCCCGTTAGCATTTGGATACATACGCACGAGCTCTGTCATCCTTTCCGAGGCCTCGTGTAAATACCGATAAATCCAATCATTAGGCCCTTGAAGCCACATCTCGCTATAACCTTTCCAGCCCCAGCTTGATAAAGACGGGGTGATTACCTGATTACGCGGATACTCGGCGAGATATTCGGAAGGCGTAATCATCTTAATCGACTTTTGGTCATAATAGATTTTACGGATCAGAAAATCAAGCCATTGAGGCCCTTCAAACCACCAGTGTCCGAATAATTCGGCATCATAGGGAGAGACAATTATGGGTTGCCTTCCCATAATCGAATAAAGATATTCAACCTGTTTTTCGCGGTTAAACATAAAATTACCGGCGTGCTCAGCAGCCTTTTCAGTTGCAAGATGCGGTATATAGGGCTGTTTTTCATTAGCAGTGCCGGTAATACGGTAATATTTAATGCCGGTATTTATCCTGATGCCGTCCGGGTTAATATAGGGCTTTATATAATCAAACTCAAGGTCAAAACCAATATCTCGGTAAAATTCTCGATAGTTATGATCACCGGGATAACCTTCAATAGAAGACCAGACTTGTTTGGATGACTCAAGGTCCCTGCCAAAACAGGCTACTCCGGATTTACAATATACAGGCGCAAACACCCCAAATTTAGGCCGCGGCGAACCATGAAGCACACCATGGGCGTCAGAAAGAAAATAATTAATGCCTTCTTCTTTAAGTATAACATCATCCCCGGGATTATAACCGCATTCAGGAAGCCACATGCCTTTAGGCCTTCGTCCAAATATCTTTTCATAATGGGCTGCAGCAACCTTTACTTGTGCGCGAACAGAAGGCCTGGCTACTGCCATAAGCGGCAGGTATCCGTGAGTAGCCCCTGAGGTGATAATTTCGACCTTACCCGAATCCTGAAAATTTTTAAACGCAATTGCTAAATTGCGATTGTACCGCTCGAAGACTTCTCTGGCCAGATAAAAACGATTAAGATACATTAACGACAGATTCTGGAAATCCGGCTGCCAACGCGTACGTTCAACCTCTCTATGGGCTAATTCGATTAATCTATTGATGTGAGTCATATACCTATTCTGCAGTAACCCATCAATAAACATTGAGCTCAAGGTGGGAGTTATTGAGAAGGCGAGACGAAAGTCAATATTTTCCGCTAATAACTTCTCAATCACGAATATCAAAGGAATATAGGTTTCAGTTATAGCCTCATAAAACCAATCTTCCTCCAAGAAATGCTCGTGCTCGGGGTGCCTTACATAAGGCAGGTGGCTATGCAGTACTAAACACAGATAACCTTTATGCATTTTCGTAATTTACGCTATATCTTTCGCGAATTTCCGCAAATAAAAATTCGCGATTATTAGCGTTTTCCTCCAAAGTAATGTAGGAATTTGCGAATATTCGCGTTATTTGGTTTCTTTGGTTACTATCGGCGTGATGGTACGTTCGTCTTCATTATCAGAAGACACTGCTTTTACCGGAATAACCTGCTTTCCGTCTGGAAGGGCAAAGCGCAGGCTAAATGTTCCATCGCTTCTTAATTTTATCGACCTTCCTTGCGCCGTAACTTTAGCGTCAGGTTCGGTGGCGCCATAGACGATCAATTCGGTATTGACCACCAGCCAAAAACCTTTTTCCTGACCTTTCCTGACCGGGCTGCTGATAGAAAATAATCCTCCGGAGGCAAACTGGCTACGTAATCTTTCAGCAAGGGGTTTTTTAACCGGAGAGCTGCCAAAACCAACAGCCAAGCCATAGAGCCTGGCAAACAAATCATCCGGGATCATCCACTCTTCATCGGTAATCCAGGAGGGGCCGTCTAACGGAGTAAAGGCGCAGTTTGAACGCACAATCGTGATAAAACGGTTATCGATTTTAAGGCCAAAATCCACTATCCATGATCTTCCAGGTCCGGATGTATCAATATACCAATTGTTGGCCTCAACGTTTATGTCGATATCAAAGTAACGATTGGCGTTGGTGCCGTCAAAATTTATATTAGTAACATCATAAACCCGAAGCGCCTTTTTTGCTGTCAAAAATTGCTCGCGCAGTTCGTGCCTTAACCTTGTCCACGTTGATTCAGAAACTTCCCAATAGGTATGCAACCACCAGGGATCCCTGGTCTGCAGGACAATTCTGTCTTTGTCATATCCAGCCGGCAATTCAGTTATTGTTCTCCTAGTCTGGACTGCTGCAGCACCTCCGGCGTGGAATTTGGTTCCCTCAACGGCAATCTTCTCGGTGTAAAGGGACTCTCTTGACGCCTCCTGTCTTGCGGTTGTCTGTTTTTTTGCTCTAGGTAAAGAAATCTTATAGCCGCCTAATTTCTGAAACCCTTTCTTCAATTGAAACCAAAGCTTGTCCTTCTTGCCTTGAGGTTTATTATTATTCATATTGCACCCCCTCAAATAAGTCCCGATGATACGTCGGGATTATTTCGTATATATCCTTAACAAGTTTGTCAAGGATGTCTTCATTTAACAAAAAAGGGGACTTGTCTTCTCTGCCCCCTCTGTCGCCCAAAAATACTCAGGGTCGTTATATCTAGGTATCTATTTGCTAATAATTATTCATAGAATATCTCTATAATTCGAATGAGGGCTTATTTTTTACCTGAGGAGCCTTTCAGATTACCTTCGAGGCTTTCTTTTTGCTTAACTGTTTTTTCCAGTTCTTCCTTCAAGGCCTTTACTACCAATTGTTCTTGGGTTAGCTCTTTCTTTGTTGCGGCGTGAAGAATTTTTTCCTCATCGAGGGCCTTAGACAGTTCTTGAATCTTTTTATCCAAGTCGGCTTTTTCATTGAAGATCCCTTGACTTTGCTCTTCGGTCTGAAGGCGAAGCGCGATTTCCTTTTTTAATTCCTTATCTTTCTGGGTCAGTTTTGAGGCCATGCCGACTGCAGATACCAGGCAGATAACCACCAATACTACTAAAAATCCGATTACAAAATTATTCTTAAGCCAATCCATTTGACCTCCCTTTAATGAAGGTTTAACTTACGGAGCGCCAGCGACATAAGTTGTAGCCTCACTTATTTCAGATTCTCTTTGCTTTCTTTGGGTACGGCTTTTTCCCGGACAGTTGTCCCTTTGCTAATCTTGGGTAAGATTACAATTTCCACTCGGCGATTTAGCTGCCTGCCTTCTCTGGTATCGTTTGAAGCAACCGGTTTATATTCACCATAGCCAGTTGCAGAGATGCGTTTTGGGTTAACCTTCTTTTCGTCCACAAGATAATGCAGGACGCTCATTGCACGGGCCGCAGATAATTCCCAGTTCGATTTCCATCCGGAAACTTTAATCGGCACATTATCCGTATGGCCCTCAACTCCAATCGCCATATCCGCGACATTTTCATTTAAAATATCTGCAACCTTATCGAGGATAGGAATGGCTGAACTCTTTAATTTTGCCTTGCCAGAATCAAACAATACCTCGTTCACTACGGTTACAATAAGGCCTCTGTCTGCCATTTCAAGCCTTACCTGTTTATCAGCAATCTCCTGTTTGAACCTCTGCTCAAGTAGGCGTTTGGCCGCAGACAACTCGTCTAACTGGCTGCTTAATGAGCCGATCTTTTCAACATCAGAACGCCGTCCGGCCTGAAATATAAAAGTGCAACTAGATAACGTTATACCTAATATCAAAATAAATAATATCCTCAAAAACTTAGCCTCTCTTTTCATAACCATCCTCCTGCCTTAAGCCTTTTTTAATGAAATTAAACTTGCAAGTTACTAAAATATCATAAGAAAGAACACAAGTCAAGGACTATTTGTTTAACGCGAATACACGCTAATTCCCACCTTCGCCTTATTAGGCTTCGGTGGGCAGGCCTGCCTGCCGAAGCACAAAGCGTGTAGGCAGGTAACGCGAATTTACGCTAATTTTTTTTATTCGCGGAGATTGGCGTTTCCTGCCTGTCGGCAGACAGGGATTCGCGAAAATTAGCGTCACTTATTTAAAAAGGAAGCAAAGACTATGGAAACTATAGACATAAGATAAAAACGGGTTATCTTACTATGGTTTCCTTTCTCATTGAACCCACAGAGATAATATTTATGGGGACCCCTAGCATTTCCTCTAATACCTTAATATATAAACGGGCTCTTTCTGGCAACTTTTTGTAATCTCTTATCCCTGAGGTCGAGGCCCCCCAACCGGAGAATTTCTTATAGACGGGTTTACAATTACTTAAGACTTCTAAGTCCGCAGGAAATTCGCGAAAGATTTTATTTTTAAACTGATAACCAGTGCAGATTTTAATTTCAGAAAGGCTGTCTAAGACATCCAGTTTCATTACGGCAAGGCCTGATATCCCGTTTATGCGGATGGCAAACTTTGCCATTACTGCATCAAACCAACCGCAGCGCCTGGGCCTTCCGGTGGTAGCCCCGTATTCGCGGCCGAGTTCGCGCACAAGATGAGCAAATTTTTGGTCAAACTCAGTTGGGAAAGGGCCCTCTCCTACCCTCGTAGTATACGCCTTGACCACTCCAATAATCTTATCAATATCAGTGGGGGCGATACCGCAGCCAGTAAAAACCCCTCCTACCGTAGCGTTTGATGAGGTAACATATGGATAGGTGCCGAAGTCTATATCAAGAAAAGTCCCCTGTGCTCCCTCAAAAAGAATGGACTTATGACTTTTAATTACCCCATCCAATAATAAAGAGGTATCACAGGAATATCTGGATAATTTTTTCCCATAAGCAAGATAGTTTCGATAAATCTCGGCAAATGAAAACCCTGGATGACGGTAGACTTTCTTGAAGATCTCATTTTTTTCTTTAAGATTATCTTCCAGCTTCTTCTTGAATATCTTGGGGTTTTCAAGGTCTACTATCCTTATCCCGCAACGGGCGACTTTATCCGCATAACAAGGGCCAATGCCCCGGCCAGTCGTACCAATGCGGAAACTCCTTCTGGACTCCCTTAATTTATCCAAGATACGGTGGTAAGGGAATATTACATGGCAGCTTGTTGAGATCTTTAAGTTGTCTCCTACATAAATTCCTTGTCGGGTTAAATCCCCTATCTCAGACAGAAGCACCTGGGGGTCAACTACTACGCCATTTCCAATAACACAGGTCTTATCCTTGTGCAGTATGCCAGAAGGGACTAAATGAAAGATAAACTCTTTTCCATCGACAACCACGGTGTGCCCCGCATTATTTCCGCCCTGATAACGGACAATAAAGTCAGAGTCCTTGGATAAGATATCAATTAACTTACCTTTTCCTTCATCTCCCCATTGTAGGCCGACGACTACGATATTCATGGTTAAATTGTCATATTGTTAAATTGCCAAACTACCCTATTGCTAAAACAGTTTAACAATTTAGCAGTTTAGCAGTTTAATTTATGGTGACATCGTAAAAATCTTACGCGCGATGTCCGGGTATGTGGCAATAAACTTCAATTCTTCATCAGTCAAAGGCTTTTGGTTATGCACGTTAGCATAACGCACCAATTCAAGAACCTTAGTGGCCTCGCTATCGTCATTAAATTCGACTTCTAATTTTTCATAGACGTTTCGAAAACCCTTGATGCCGGAATATTCTCCGGCGGTAATCTTTCTGCCGGTCTCGATAATCTCAGGTTCGCCCCTGCCTAACTCTTCAAAGTCATAGAGCTCGTAATTACGCCTATCTTTTAAGGCCCCGTCGGCATGGATGCCGGATTCATGGGCAAAGGCATTGGAACCGATTCCCGGCTGATTTATAGGTATGGCAACACCAAAGGCATAAGAGGCGTATTTACAAATCCTAAAGGCAAGCTTTAAATTAACGCGCTCATCAAGCGAGTATTTATCTTTAAATTCACTGGCGAATTTAACCGCCAAAATCACGCTTACCAGGTCCGCATTTCCGGCGCGCTCGCCCATACCGTTAATACAGGTGTTAATATAAGCATCCACGCCGGCGTCCAGCGCTGCCTTTGCCCCGGCGATGGAATTAGCCACCACCATCCCCAGATCATTGTGCCCGTGAATCTCAATGGGAAGCTGGACTGCCTCAGCCAATAGCTTTATCCTGTCATAGATAGTAAACGGGCTGTCAAAACCCAGGGTATCGCAATAGCGGATCCTGTCTGCGCCGGCAGTTTTGGCGGCATGGGCAAATTCAATCAGATATTCCATCCTGGTGCGCGAGGCATCCTCGGCATTGACGCCGATAGATACTGCGCCCATTTTCTTAGCCAATTTTACCGCTTCTGTCATTTCCTCAATTACTTTTTTGTGGTCAAGTTTGCCCTTAAATTTATGAATAATCATCTGTTCAGAGGTTGAGATAGAAAGATTCAAGTGTTTAATCTTAGGGGCTAATTTAAAGGTAGCGGCGACGTCTTCCTTGGTTGCCCTCAGCCATCCGCCTAAGTGAATTGGTGAAAGTACGCCTTTTTCCGCCAGTTCCAAATTAGCATTTAAATAATTGGTCTCATGATGAGTGGCCGGAAAACCGAATTCCGACTGATATATCCCCATTTGATTAAGATACATGTTAATCATGGTTTTCTCTAACTTAGATAGACAAATACGCGAGGTCTGCACGCCGTCACGGTTTGTGACATCAACAATATAAATTTTTGGGTTTTTCATATTCTGTCCCTCTTGTTTATTTTATTTATGTTAACTTGTTGTTTATGTTATTTGGTTAGGATCAAGAAGCCCGTATCGTTTTATAAAAGGCTACGTCATTCGGTTTAAAAATATTTTAGAAATAACCGTAACCTCTTTAGACGATACTTTTTAAACGTAACCTTAACCTTTTTAATACGCAATCCGATTGATAGTATCTATTTTCTGATCAGTCTCTCCAGTTCCTCGAGGCTCGTTTCGCTTGAGCCGGTAACTATCTCCTGATTATCCAACAAAATACTCGGTAAAGAATAGATGTTCAATTCACCGACCAGATCAATATTCTCTTTTAAAAGCCCTCTGCCCTCCTCAGACCGAGCACAAGATTTTATCTTGGCCGGATCGATATTAAAATTAACGGCACAGTCATCCCACCAAGAAGTGTTTATATCCTTCGCCCGGCAGATTAGATAATCCCAGAAGTTTTCCGGGTAATATTTCCTGACACAGAGCGCCCTTAAATACTCCTCAGTTTCAAAAGCGCCGCCTGGATTTTTAAATTGGTTATTCTCGTCAAGGAAGGCAAAAAAATGTAAACTCGTTTTAACCTCTTTGTGTTTTTGCTCAAAACTCTTCAGGGCCTCCAAAAACTTATAAATATCTTTTTGATTTAAGCCGACAAATATATCTAATGTACCCTTCATCTGGGGCCGGCCTAAAAAGAACGATACCCCGGTAAATGCAGGCCTTAGGATATAGTAGTTATTCTTTAAATCCATCACCTGCGAAAGCTGTTTAAAATTAGCTTCTTTTTCTACTCCTTTATCCAATATATAGGCAGGGAGCATGCGGATATCCAACTCCTTTATCAACTCATTGGCCCTGGCTGAGGCATCATCCAGATATGTAACTTTAATTCCCGGAAAATTATTCTTTAAGTACAGAACTACCTTGGGTATATCGCAGGTTGAGCAGTCTTTTGGTCTAATAATAGTAAGGGGCGTATCTTTTGCCTTCGTATATACACAACGACTATTTTTTTTGCCGATATTTTCGCATTTACCGATAAAACCTGCTTTCCTGCAGTCAAGGTCACCTAGGCATTCCGGCAGGAGCGAAAGCATTTCCGGCGAGTCCTTGATTTTGTTGTCTAAGGGGATTTCCGTAAATTTATAATCGACAATTTTAGAATTCTTTAGCTTTAGGTTGAGCCTGCCAAGACTTCTTGCCTCCCATCGAGGATAAGCCAGGATTGTAGAATCGATTTTCTCCACAAGGTCTTTCCCGGAGCCGTACTGTCCGCTTATAATCAGGTTGATATCTCCTGTCTCTTTAATAAGTTTCCGCGTACTTGTGTCATCAAGTTGGCTTAAGAGAATAATCAGGTCCGGATTTTCCTTTTTTAAAGCTGCCACTGTTTTTTTAATGGCCTCCATTGGCTGGCTAAATTCTAGTTTTGAATTTGGTTTGGGTACGGGGTCTGTCAGGGCCAGAATTCCAATCTTGGCCTTACCAATTTTTTTGATAATAAAGGGTAAAATCTTATCTGACTCCCCGCCAGAAATATTGCCACCATGACTCTTAGACGGCTCGCCAACGTTTTGTGGCGAGGCGGGTCCGCCACGATTTGTGGCGGATATATTAGAGGAAATGAATGGAATATTATATTTTTCTTTTGCACAAAATAAAAAATCATCACCAAAATTAAATTCCTCATCGCCTATACCTATAGCATCATACTTCATAATACCCAGGGCCTGTAAATAAATTTTGGTGCGTTCTTTATTTAAGTCGTCTGACTTATTGCTAGTGTCGAGCTTTCCTCCGGCAAATATTGAACCGGAATCAAGCAGTAATAGATTGGGATTATCTCTGCGCAATTCTTTGAGTTTCGTGTGTCTTCTGGCTATCCCGCCATTGGAGGCCATAGGGCAATGACAAGGCAGGAGCGCCGCATGGGTTGAGCCGGTGTAGACAATGGTTATATCTTGACAATAAGCCTCTTGATAAAAAAATAGACCCAGGATTGCCACAAGTACTAAAACTATTTTTTTCACAACAGCCTCCTATTTTATTAAAAGAAGTGCTACCCCCAAACAAAAAAAGACAAAGGCGGTTATGAGCTTTACCATGCCTAAATGTCTGTGGGCGAAGCCGGAGAATTTTTGCGAACCGACTCCGACAACACCAAGGATAAAAATAACAATCAAGGGCAGGATAAACATAAGATTATATACTAAAAGATAAAAGAACGCTTTTAAATGCAGGCCCTGGGTTTTTAAGACATAGACAATAGTAGGTACATAAAGCTGGCCCGTACAGACAGACTCCAGCAAAGAAACAAGAAAACCGCAAGAAAAAGCCGTGGCGATTAGTTTTAATCCCCTGGTGCGTTCTTTGCCTTCGGGCGTGCGGATATCTGTCTTCTGGCGGATTAGCCCCTGGATCTTTTTCTTAACCGCATCCGGCAGCTTCAATTTTATGTCTTCGGGGTTTTTAGTCCTGCGATAGATGCGCCAGTCATACCAGCTATAAATCCCCAGAATTATTGCCAGAAGTCCGGTGGCAATATAAATCACCCGGGATAGTGTCCTGAATATCCCCAGTTGATGGATAAAACTAAACAGACCAAAACCCAACAACAGATAAGTCAAAAATACAGCAAAGATAAAGCTCGAGCCGGTAATAATGGTCTGTCTTTTGCTATAACCAACGAAAGTCATAAAGGAGATAAAAAATACCAGCACTGTGAAGGCACAGGGATTTATCCCGTCGACTAAGCCGGCACCGATAATTACTCCCGGGCTAAAAGACTTAAACCGCTCGAGCATGGAATTTTTTTCTGCCAGGACCTCTGCCTTTATCTGGATGCTTGCAATTTTATTTTCAAGGTCATTGGTATTAAGGTAAATAAACTGAGTGACCTGGCCATTATAACCGGTTGAGTTAAAACTAAACTTAATCTCTTGTTCCTGTCCCGGTTTTAAAGTATATTCTTTTTCATCTTTAATCTGCACACAACTGCAACTAGCCTGAGCGCTCTTTAAGACTAAATCGCTATCGCCTTGATTTTCTACCCGGAAACTGCCATCATAAATTTTGCCTTCTTTTACCCGGCCCAGGTCAATGACGGTTTTTTCTAAAAAAAGTTTGGGGGACTGGGCAAAAGATGGGCTGAGCCAGAAAAATACTATTGTTAAGACAATAAAAAATTTATTCATACTAACAGGGCTAATTCACATTCACTAAAACCGTAATCTTTCCCTCGCCTTTAGCAAGTGGCTCTAAGGCCTTACCGATAACCATGCCAAAGCCTAATTTTTCCGGCGATGCCTTCATAGCATAGCCGGGCTTGGAAGAGGTAACCAATAAATCCCCTCTTTTTATCGGGCCGTTCTCGGTAGAGACTTTACACTTTACCCTGCCTGCTAAAGCCAAAGGAGTATCACTGTCTTTCATATCAATTAGAAAGGCAGGATTGGTAGAAATTATGCCGGCGACTGTCGTCTCGTATGGCTTTGAAGATTTTATTACGCGTTCATTATTTTGGGGGTCAATGACTACCACATCTGCTGCTTCCACGCCTTTAGCAGAAGAAATGTCTTCGGCGAGGTCAGGATAAACATACTTCCCAGCTGGTGGAGCACCAGCCGAGAGAGCCTGCATAAAGATCCTATTAGTAGCTCTCAAATTAGAAGCAGTTATATCACCAGTGGGTGCTGATATACTACCGCCGGATGATGTTATGTTCAAACTTGATCTTATGTCTCCTACTACATCTAACGCTACACCAGGTGTCGTGGTGCCGATGCCAACGTTGCCGCCTGATTTCATCAGGAGTAAATTACCCACTCCTGATGAGACATTAGCTACTTCCAGGGCAGAATTATACTGAGTCCCATTGAAATACCCTATTACAGCCCTTAAGCCTGCGGCGCCAGTATTCGTATCCGGGAGCAAGGAAATACTGCTACTATTGCCTAAACTCGAGAGATATCCGCCAGCCGGAATTTCACCTGTTGCAGGAAAATTGTGGACCAAATGTACACCTTGTGTACTACTTCCTAGCATAATTCTTCCTGCCACGTTTAACTTTTCGTTCGGAATCGCTATCCCAATGCCCACATTATCACCAATATTAGTCAGGTGCACATCAGTGTCTGTCCTTGTCCAAGGCCCGCCACCACCACCTAAGGTCGGCCAAGGATTGGTAGCGCCATCACAATAACGCAGGGTATTAGAAACAGTATTATAATACATCGTCCCCTCAACTGCGGCATTACAGGCAAAGGGGTCGACATTCTGGGGATTCAGCCTTAAATTCTGATACACTCCTGCTGGCGAAGGATAATAGGTAGTCAGGGTGATAGACTCAGCCTGGGCAAAAACAGAGATGCCAGATACCAGATGCCAGATACTAGATGCTAGAAAAAGAATTCCTATCTTTAATCTCAATCTTCCGGTCATCTTGGCCTCCTTTTTTATCTTGAGCTATTCCAAAGATATATCAAAATTATTCTTCTTGTTGACTATGGACCACAGCCCACGAATGCATTTGGATACATCGAGCGATAACAGTTTGCGGTTATTGCGCCACAAGGAGCAGGACAATTAGCGATAGCCGAATAACGCCAGCAAACACTATTATTAAATTCTCTTGTATCAATTAGGGGCATATTCATACCAACCGCCTGAGGCGGACATCCCAGATCTGCGCAGTTAAAATTAAAGAACTCTGCCGCATTTGGATCGGGGATGAATGAGGTAGGCCAGGCTGAGAGACAACTCGCCCCGATGCATAATTGACTGCCTGTAACTTTAGCACCGGAAGTAATATCCCCGGTTACAGCCGCACTCCCGGTTGCACTGATATCACCATCATTTGCCGGCACTGCTGCTGTTGAGCCCACTCCCAGCCTGTTTGCCTTAAGCCGGTTATACTCCCCATACGGCGAAGGATAGTAAGTGGTGAGGGTTACGGACTCAGCTTGAGCAAAGGCAGAGATACTGAAACAAAGAAAATAGAAGATCGAAAATAGAAAATAGACTGCAATTCCTAATCTAATTCTTCTTGTCATCTTGGCCTCTTCTGTTTATAATAACAAATCTGTGTAATCTACTTTTTGAAATCACTGGAATCAATTTTAAAATCACTGTCCCGAATGATGTTATTCTCTGTAGTATCTCTTCGGGATCCCGTCCCGAATGAAGTAACTGCTTTTGTGTATCTTCGGGATCCCGAAGATTTACTTCTACGAATAGCTTCCTTCGGGAAAGAATAGCCTAGAAAATTACTACATTCGGGATAATCATAAATTTATGAAGAATCTACAATCTTATCAACTTCACCGAAGAGATATTGGGAGTATGCTTTATCTCATCGAGGACATTCTGCGCTAGGGGGCTGTCTACATTTAAGACCGAGATCGCATCGCCGCCCGGGATGACTCTTCCAAAGGTCATTCCGGCAATATTAATCTTGTGTTTTCCCAGAATAGTTCCCAGGGCCCCGATTATACCGGGCTTATCCTGGTTATGAATGACCAGCATATAGCCCAAAGGAAGCGCCTCGACGTAAAACTGGTTAATCTTAACGATACGGGGTTCGCTATTGGTAAAGAGGGTCCCCTGAATCTGGGTTTTGGTCTTATCAGTTTTTAATTCCACAGAAATTAGATTGGCGAATTGTTCTATCTTTGAAGATTTGGTCTCTTGGACCTTAATCTGGCGTTCTTGGGCCAGGGACAGAGAATTGACAAAATTGACGGTATCGCCCACCATCGGACTAAGTATCCCTTTCATCAGGGCAAGGGTCAGGCTGGTGAGGTCGTGTCTGGTCATCTCGCCGCTATAACCTATATCTACCTGACTGATTCTACCTTCAGTCAGTTGACTGGCCAATAACCCTAATTTTTCGGCCAGGTTTATAAATGGCGCAAGGGTCTTGTAGGCCTCGGCTTCAACCGACGGAAAATTGGCGGCATTCCTGATGCCTCTTCCTAAAAGCGCATCACGTACTGCCTCGGCAATCTCAACTGCCACATTCACCTGCGCCTCTTCGGTGGATGCACCCAGATGCGGGGTCAGGACACAATTATTGCATTTTAAAAGGGGAGAGTCTTTAGGCGGCTCTGTCTCATAAACATCTAAGGCGCAACCTGCAATACGGCCTTCCTCAACAGCCTTAGCCAGGGCCTTCTCGTCGATTATCCCGCCCCGGGAACAATTTATGATGCGCACATTCTTCTTCATCAACGCCAACTCTTTTTCGGAAATCATATTCTTGGTCTCGTCGGTGAATGGTATATGCAAAGTTATATAGTCAGCACGTGAAATTAGGTCCTTTAATTCTACTAATTCTACCTCCATCTCCTTAGCCGCACTCTCCGAGATAAAGGGGTCATAGGCAATAATCTTCATCCCGAATGAACTTGAGCGCCTGGCCACCTCTTTTCCAATCCTGCCTAAACCAATAATGCCTAAGGTCTTACCGTAAAGTTCAGCGCCCATAAATTTTGAACGCAGCCACTCTCCCTTCTTCATCGAGGTATCAGCCTGAGGGATGTTTCTGGATAAGGCAAGAATCATGCTCATCGTATGCTCGGCGGTAGAGATAGTATTACCGGCAGGAGAATTCATGGCGATAATACCTTTTTTGGTGGCTGCCTCTAAATCCACGTTATCAAGGCCTACGCCTGCCCGGCCGATTACCTTTAGGTTCTTGCCCGCCTCAATGATTTCTTTGGTGACTTTCGTGCCGCTTCTTACTACCAGGGCATCGTAATTTGCGATAATCTCTTTTAATTGTTCGGGTTTTAAATCAAGCTTTACATCGACGGAAAACTCAACCTCTGCCTTTAGAATCTTTAAGCCCTCTTCTGACAATTTGTCGCTGACGAGAATACGAATCATGTAGCCTCCTCAAATGAGCCCCTGCTGTTTCGTTTTGTTTCGCTTGCTTCACAAAACGAAACAAAACGACAGGGGCGAATTTGACCCCCCACCACTTTTTGCCCCGAATGTAGCGACTTCGTAAGAGTAACATCGGGATCCCGAAGTATAACTGCTATAAGTAACAACATTCGGGATAATTGGTCTGGTGGTATAGATTTAGCTTTGATATAAGATTAACCTTTTAATGAAAATCCCGCACATCTTCAAAAATTGGTGTGGGGGTAAGTTCGGACAGATAACTTATGTTCGCTTACGCTCCATAAGTTATGTCCTCACTTATTAAATACTTCCTCTGCCGCCTTTACGCCTTGACCCAGATTAAACTTATAGCCCATCTGGACTAAAACCTTTTCTAAACACGAGATGCCCAGGATGATATCAAATTCATTGATATAACCCATATGGGCAACTCTAAATACTTTTCCTTTCAGTTCGCTCTGGCCGCCGGCAATGGTTACGCCATAAGTATCGCGCATAGTCTTGACCAATTTTTCACCGTCAATTCCAGGCGGAACTTTGACTGCAGTAACTGCATCGGATAAGGCATCTTCCTTAGTAAATAATTCTAGGCCCAAGGCCTGCATTGCACTGCGTACTGCCAGGGCCATCTTTTTATGTCGAACGAACATATTAGAAAGGCCCTCGGTTTTTATAATTTTTAGGCTTTCGCAAAGCGCTATCACAAGTCCGATTGCCGGGGTAAAAGGCGTGTCTGTCTTGGCTAGGGCCTTCTTAGCCGAGCGAAGATCAAAATAATAACGGCTTGATTTTGAAGCCTCAACTAATTTCCAGGCCTTGGGGCTCGCTGAAATAAAGGCAAGTCCCGGCGGAAGCATAAGGCCTTTCTGTGAACCTGAGACCACTACATCTACATTCCAGTTATCGGCTTGTAAATCCACTACGCCTAAACCGCTTATGGCGTCTACCACCAGGACTGCATCGGTTTTAGCCACAACCTCGCCGATGGCCCTTATGTCAACACCGGCTGCGGTAGAGGTCTCGCAAAGCGTAACAAATACCGCCTTAATATTTTTATTTTGGGATAAATGCTGGCTGATAACCTCGGGGCTGACTGCCTGGCCCCATTCTACGTCTATAATTACGGGTTTAATTGCATATGCCGCGCAAAGCTCGGTCCATCTTTCGCCGAATTTTCCGCCCTGCACACAGATGGCGGCATCCCCTGCAGAAAGCAAATTGGCTACTGCTGCTTCCATTGCCCCGGTCCCGGAAGAGGTTAAAATAAATACGTCATTTTTAGTCTGAAAAAGTAATTTTAAGCCCTCTTGGGCCTCTTTTAAGATATTCTGAAACTGCGGGGTGCGATGATGGATTATGGGTCGGGCCAAGGCCTCACAGACCTCAGGCGGCAACGGCGTTGGTCCGGGAGTGAGTAAATAGTTTTTTTTCATAGTTTATTCCTTTCTTCAATGAGCCCCTGCCGCTTTGATTCGCTTTGCTCATCAAAGCGAATCAGCAGGGGCGAAGTAAATATCTATGGCCTTACGGCCATAGCATTCAAATCAAAATTCAAGTTCCACTTGTCCGCTGTCTTCTCTCCCCTGATGTTCAATGTATCTCTGTA
>JAZDFF010000016.1:0-2906 GCA_043808095.1 Candidatus Omnitrophota bacterium | reverse complement strand
ACAGTTACCCTCCCGATTTAGATTAAAAAATTTAATTTTAATTTAATTATCCTTTAATATTGTTTTTGTTAATATTGGGGTCAGAATTATTTTTTCTCTATGAGGTTAAGTCTTAAAAAATAATTCTGACCCCAAGGAGGCGAGATGAAAAGAATAGAACAGCGAGACGAAGATAGATACGAAATAGTGATAAAGAAGGTCGGCAGGGATGAGCCCCTGGAAGCAAACATAATGGGCGACAGGGAAACTCAAGAGGTGTTAAGGGTAATAGGAATTTTAAATTTGCGTAGTGCTTGGGCGAGTTAAATGGAGAGAGCTCCCGAAAGAAGCTAGCTCCAGCTGCGTAATTAAAGTGGTATAATAAAGGGGACGGTTCTTGTAGAGAACCGTCCCCTTTATTTTTTATTTTCTAATTTAAAAATGAGATTTGGATTTTGAAGAAAATAAAGACTTGACAAGTATACGTCAATGGCGTATACTTTAACTGGAAGGAGAAAAATGTGGAGATTGTTGAAACCCCTATTTTTACTAGGAAAATAAAAGACGTTCTTTCTGATGATGAGTATAGCAAGTTGCAATGGGCATTGGTAATTAACCCTGAAGCAGGGGTAGTTATCCCTGGAGGTAGAGGTTTAAGGAAATTGCGATGGGTTATCCCCGGGAGAGGAAAAAGGGGCGGATTACGGATTATATATTATTGGTATACGCGAGATGAAAAGATATATATGTTGCTTCCTTACAAGAAGTCAGAGCAAGATGATTTAACAAAGGAGCAGATAAAAATATTGAATGAGTACGTAAAGGAGGGTGTGCTATGAAAAACAGAGATTTTAGAGATTTATTAACGAGTATCGATCAAGCTAGAAAGATAAATGCTGGCAAACTAAAAACTGCTAGAGTTTTTAAGTTTCATCCTATAATTGTAAAAAGGATAAGGATGAAACTTCACGCATCTCAAGTTACGTTTGCCCATATGATTGGGGTTAGCGTTGATACTTTACAGAATTGGGAACAGGGCAGAAGGAAGCCCGAAGGCCCGGCATTGGCTTTGCTTAAGGTAGCAGAAGCTAATCCAGAAACAGTCATGGAAGCCTTGCACGCATAATTTCTTAATTAGATTAATAGACGACAAGCTATCGCTGGCCGTTTCTTGAGTTATTTAAGCCAGCTATTAGCTCTACAGAAAAGTTCGGTAATTTACCCCTTTCGGGGGGATAAAACAATGCAAAGATATGCCCTTAGATGTGTGTGGGAGGATTTACGCAAAGAGGCCGAAAAGAAAGAATTATCAGCTTTAACTGCACATCTAGATCAAGACCCTGTTTTAAAGAAATTGTGGGACGATAAAAATGATGCCGCTTACGATAAATTATAAACAACAAGATATAGCTCTGAGATTTATTTTTTATAGATTTGGATTTTTCTTGACTTTACCGGATAAAATGGTATATAATCTTAAACAAGAATAATATAAAATAAGAGAGGAGAACACACCAAGGGAGGCAGAAGATGAAAAAGATATGTTTGATAGTAGGAATCACATTTTTGTGCGCTTTAGTTTTCAACCAGATGGGTCAGGCTGCGGAGGAAATTTTGGAAAGAGAAATGACCACGGTTGGCCAGAAGTATGTTCCGGGAGAGATCATTGTTAAATTTAAACCCGGGGTGAGCGAGGATGCGATTGCCAATCTAACTTCAAGACATGGCACGGTTAGCTTCTATACTAGCCGAATTGCCGGCTTTAGGAGATTGAGGGTTCCCAGGGGAAAAACAGTCTCTGAAATGGTTGAGTTGTATAAGCAAAATCCCAATATTGAGTATGCTGAGCCCAACTTTATCGCCTATGCATTTTGGATACCCAATGATCCTTATTATCGCTACCAGTGGAATTTAGACAATTCTCAATATGGAGGAATTCAAACCGAGGAGGCCTGGAACATTGAGGCAGGAAATACAGGTGCCGTTGTTGCGGTGGTTGATACCGGAGTTGCCTATGAAAATTATACACAGACTATACGCGGCAGAAAAATACGCTATTATTTAGCTCCTGATTTGGCACAGACCCAATTCGTCCCCGGATATGATTTTGTGAATAAGGATACGCATCCGAATGACGATGAGGGACATGGCACGCACGTGACAGGGACTATTGCGCAGAGCACTAATAATGGGCTGGGTGTGGCTGGTGTTGCATTCAATTGTTCAATTATGCCGGTGAAAGTATTGGATAAAAATGGTAGTGGTACCTATGCCAATGTTGCTGATGGCATCTGCTTTGCAGCTGACAAAGGAGCCAAGGTTATCAATCTAAGCTTAGGAGGTTCCAGCGATTCGATTACCCTGAAAAACGCAGTTGTCTATGCCTATAATAAAGGAGTAACTATTGTTGCTGCTTCTGGCAACGATGGTTCACCCAATACCATTAGTTATCCTGCGGCTTATGATGCATATTGCATTGCTGTGGGTGCGACCCGCTATGATGAAACAGTTGCCTATTATTCTAATAGAGGCCCCTCCTTAGATTTAGTTGCTCCGGGCGGAGATTTACGTGTGGATCAAAATAAAGATGGCTATGCTGATGGTATTCTTCAGCAGACATTCGGCAATACCTATAATGATTGGGGCTACTGGTTCTATCAAGGCACTTCCATGGCTGCTCCTCATGTGAGTGGAGTAGCTGCCTTAGTAATCGCTCATGGCGTGGTGAACACTCCAGATAAAGTGAAAGCAGCCTTACAGTTTACGGCTAAAGATAAAGGCCCTGCTGGTTGGGATAAAGACTACGGCTATGGTATAGTAGATGCTTATGCAGCGCTTATGTATCGGCCATAACTAAATACTCCTGATGCATAGAGGTAGAATTCTTCAGGTGATTAGCTTGGGAATCGTCGCAGCTTTAGTCTTAG